>NZ_LR134439.1:0-600000 GCF_900637845.1 Erysipelothrix rhusiopathiae | reverse complement strand
GTATGATTTTATCCCTGATTGTGGCTTTGTTCTTTATGAAATTTGATCTTGATAAAAACCCTAAGTGGAATCGCTTCTATATTACTTATAATTTAGGTGTGATTACCACAACACTGATGCTTTTGGTACGAGGTCTTACTGAGGTCCTAAATATTTCTTTATCTTCAGGAATGTCCGCTGCCATTTCAGGTCTAGCAGGTCTAAGTCACATTATCTTAACTGTTGGAATTATGTATTTATTCACCCTATTACGCAATGAAGCTTAAAAAAAACACCAATACGACGGAACTTGGTCAGTTCCATATTGTATTGGTGTTTTTTTATTGAGTTTGTAAATATTCATCAAACAGTATATCCATTGTATCAAAACTTGCACTGCCTAAATCAAGAATCATTTGATGAAATGTTTTCTCATCAAATGCATCCCCGAGTTCTTTTTGAGCACGTTCTTTCATGCTTTGAATTGACATGGCTCCATAATAGTAACTCCAGATATTTCCTGGTTCTAAAATGATTTGACGATAGATTTCATCCCGTTCTTCCTCAGTATTGTTTACGTATACCGAATCAAAGAAGGCCCCCATCTCCTCACGACTCCAATCATTATAATGAATACCGATATCCACTTCTAGAAGAATTAAGTACATGGATTCATAAAGATCGCGTATATAATCTTCATATCCTTTTGGACCACCTAGGTATCGGACGGATAGTAGTTCAACATATTGTGCCCAACCTTCGGTCATCGCATTATTTCGAATGTACAGTCGAATTGGATGCATCCCTTTAATACCACGCATATATTGTGTTTGATACATATGTCCCGGAATTGCTTCATGAGCAAAGGTTGTAAAGTTTGCAGGATCAAAAGTACTATTAATGTAGATGCGTTGCGTGTGATCTGGATTGCTGTCAATTGGCGGAACATAATAGAATGCCGGATTAGATATAGCCGCTAATGATGCATCGATATTATAAACTTTATAGGGTATTTCAGGAATCTCAGGGAAATCTCTTAGACTTTTCTTATAAAGGTCATCAATTAAAGCGTAAGCATCTTTGTAATCAGGTGCGCTTTGCTTGGATTCAAAGTCCTGGTATTCTTGAAGCTTGTTACTGGTTTCCACGGCTTTCAAACGTTGATAAACTTCAATACGACGGTTACTAATCCACATTTGAAATTCTGGAATTGTTAAATTTCGTCCACTTAATGATGGAATTAAGGTCTCATAGTAAGTTTTTCCGTTTTCAAGATGGGCAAGGCCTCGATTGGGTCGAGTCTTTACCGTTTTAAGATCGTTCTCCAACTTCACAAAAGCATTATAAAAGACATCTCGGATGGCTTCACGATTCTCTTGGATGGTTGCGGTCTTTTCGGATTCTTTAAGAAATTCTAGGGATGATATTTTTGAATCAAATCCTTTAATTAAGAAAAAATCATCGGAGAGGGATTGTTCTTTCATAACTGCTACGAAATCCGTTAACTTTTCATGTTCAAACTGAGTCATCATTTCTGTCTTATTATAAAATGCAATAGATTCATCAAAATACGTTGGTATTGAGTCAATTAAAGAGAAATAGCCACGAATATCACTTTCAGTTCTAAAGGTAAACCCTTCGAGATATTGGGGAATGGCATCCAACTCTGGATCCACTTGAAATTGAAATGGTTGATAACCCGAGGCCATGCGTTCCAATTCATAGAGAAGCACACGCTTATCAATAATTTGTTGGTCTGATAACGTTCGATCTTTAAACTTACGGATATTCTTTTGAATATCTTTAATTAAGTCTTTCGACATTTCAAAATCTTCTTCACTTCCAAGTCGAAATGCGTAATGTTCAACATCCACATCATATTCTTCAGGATGTTCTAAGAGATAATTACTTGATGGGTCGGTTGTTCCAATCATTGACACTAAAGCTGTATCTAATGCACTCTCAAAATCTTTGTTTGTGCCATCATTACTGGGTGATGATACAAATTGGCAACCAAACAAATTAATCAGTATGACTAGTATTGTTAGTGTTTTTTTCATATATTATCCCACCCTATTCAAATTTTCGAGCCATGTATTCGTTGCATCCATCACCATTTCCTTTTTTCGACTTTGAAATATATTATGACCTACACCTTCAAGGACTTTCAATGCTTTTGCACTGCTACTCATGCTTTCGTAAAACATTAGTGACGATTCTAAGGGAACAATTGAATCGCTATCTCCATGGAAAATAAGACAAGGACACGCATAGCTGCTCATCCTGGACTTAAAAACTGTTGGTGCATGGATTAGGGTCTCTAAGACAAACGACTGCGTAACACGCTTAAACGGTCCTTTAGACAAAGCCTGTTCAATCATGCTTAATTGCCACAAATCATCTTCAATTAATGAAGTAAATAACGCTAAAACTGAGATTGAGGATTGGTCAAGTGAAGCCCATTCATCTTGAACACAAAGACCGGGTGCAAGTAAAATTTGCCCATCAATACGATGTCCATAATCCAGACCATATAACGCTGTTACCATCCCACCTAAACTAAATCCCATCGTATAGATTGGACAATCCGAATCAAGTGTTTTTGAATAAGAAACAAGCGTATCCAAATCTAAAATCAGATCACGATAATCGTTTAAATCACCCAAAGGTGCTCTTGTTCCACCATGACTTCGCATATCATAACGAATTACCGTATAACCACGTTGGTTAAGTCCGTAAGCTACCGAGTTATAATAAACAATTTGTTCTAAAAAGCCATGACTGATAATCACAATCCCTTTAGGATTTCTTACCTCACTCAAAGAAACTTTTAATTCCGTGTCGTCAAAGGCTTTAATAAATAATTGCATAAGTCACCTCAAATCCCACTTCTTACTTTTATCATATTGGAATTTAGGACAAAAGTATAGGAAAAAGAGAACAAATTAAGCGATTTTCGAAATATTCGTGGATAAACGACACGATTCAACGAACCCTTATTGAAAATATGGTATACTTTCAATATCGTTTAGAAATTTGAGGTAATTGTATGAATGAGATGATTCCAACATTTTTTATATATTGGGTAATTTATGGTGTAATTGGATGGATCATGGAAACGCTATACTGCTCGATACCAGAAGGAAAGTTTGTGGAACGGGGCTTTTTGAATGGACCAATTGTGCCAATCTATGGATTTGGTGCATTGTTTGTTTTAAGCATCTTGAAACCATTTTTAGATAGTCCAATTCTAGTATTTGTTTTAGGGTTTCTCTTAACAAGTGTTTTAGAGTACATTACAAGTTATATTATGGAAAAAGCATTTGGGATGCGTTGGTGGGATTATTCCGACTATAAATATAATATTAAAGGCCGTGTTTGTCTTTTAAACAGTACAATGTTTGGTGTTCTCTGTGTTGTATTAGTTGAATGGATTCACCCTATTGTTACTAATATTATTGCACGCTTTAGTCCCACAACAATACTCTTAGCATCAAGTGTCTTAGGTGTAATTATAGCCGTTGATTTCGTTGTATCTGTTATATCTGTATTGAATCTTAAGAAACGTCTTAAGTCCTTGGAAGTATTACATACTGAAATGGCAGAACTGATTCATACATTTAATGAAAAGAGTACCTTGCGCATTGAAGAAATTAAAGAACGAATTGCGGAACTTAAAGCGGAATACAAGTTTACAGAACGTCGTCTTATTCGCTCATTCCCGACTATGAAAGCAGAGCAGTTTAGCGAGTTCTTTGAAGATGTGAAATCAGCTGCACGTTCCAAACGGAATAAAATTAAAAAAGATTAGAAAAAACACCTTGACGTATCAAGGTGTTTTTTTTGGATTTAAACTTGAAACAAGCTTTACCATTCTTGGATAATACAGTGTCGCTAATACGGCTGCAAGAAGTCCTTGGAAGACATCACCTTTAAGAGCAATCAGCATCGCTGCCCAACTTTGCGCAAGCCATACTGCAACAAATCCGTACATCACCATCATCCAAAGCCCCGCCAAACCAAACGGAATCCAACGACGTGATGACTCCAAATGATTTCTGAATAAATATAAGATGACCACTTCACCCGCTTTAATACACAAGGTAAATGGAGCATACACGGCATACCCCGCCATTAGATCGGCTCCCGCACTTCCAATCCCTGCAGCAAACAAAGCGTAAGGAAAGGGTAAAACAGCTACTGAGATCATAATCACAAAATCACCAAGATTTAAATAACCTCCTGTTGCCGATGGAATTTTAATCATCATCGTAACAACTGTTATCAAGGCACTCATCATTGCAGTAAGAACCATCCATTTTAAAGTGTTTGATTTATCCATAACATCCTCCTCTTCTTTTTTTATTATACCACCTGTTTCATATGCCTTTAATTCCACTCATTCAATTTAATACAAATTAAAAAAAGAGATCTACAGAAGATCTCCTTGGCATGTTGATTCTTGCCAGTTAATATTACATTTAAGAATTTGGTTGGGTGCTTCCATATAGTCCCCTTCAATACGATCAATAAGAATACGTCCGGCTTGATAGCCTTCATCATATGCTGGTTGAACAATTGTGGTAACAGATGGCGATGCGACATTGGTCCACTCTGTATTATCAAAGCCAAGTAAACCGATGGTTGTAGGAATTAGATTTCGTAATTCTTTTAAACCCATATAAACAATTGGTAGAAGCCAGCAATTGGCTGCAAAGATCAATGTTTTACGGTTTAACATAATGTTATTGCTGATAATTTCTGTAATTTCAGCAGGTGTTACATTATCCGATACGATTTGCATATTACATTGTTTCCCATTAAGTGCTAGCGCATCAATAAAGCCTTGTGAGCGTTCTTGACGTGTTGAGAGGATGCTTGGATCTGCGGTTAGAAGAATAAACTCCTCATAGCCAAGTTTCATCATTTCCTCGGTTGTTTCTAAAACGGCTTCATAATTATTCGTTTTAACCCAAGGGTTGTTTTGAACATTTGTTTGTGAATCAATAAAAACAATTTCTTTATTTTGAGAACGAATTTTCTTAATCAACTTATGAAAACTTGTCGTTGGTTGGACAATAAACCCATCAACACCCATAGCAAGCATACGGTTAACATAATTTTCTTCATTTTCAATATCGTAGTTTGTATTCCCTACGATAAGTTGATATTTCCCCTCTTTCGCTGCTTCATCAATTCCTTTAACAATCTGATTCGCAAATGCATTCGTAATATCACCGATGATTACACCGATAAGCTTCATGCTTTTTGCATTTAATGAGCGCGCGACAACACTGGGACTGTAATTTGTTTCCTCAATTACTTTTTCAATGCGTTCGCGTGTTTCCGCACTCATTTTATCAAATTTTCCGTTCAAGAAGAATGAGATGGTGGTTTTAGATGTACCCGCCAACGAAGCGATTTCTTTAATCGTTAACTTCTTTTCCTGAGTCATGTTTAATTCCTTTCATCAACTTATTTTTTTACATCATAACGTACTTATTATATTACTAAGTAAACCGATTAACAAGTTGTTAACTTTCACAATTAAGCGCGCATAACCTTTTGTCCAAAGCGATTTGAGCGTATAACACATTTCGCATGGAACGGTTTGCCATTACAATACATAATTTTCTTACCTTGCCAGATCTCTTCATGAAGCACACTAACTTCAATTTCCTCGCCCTCTGCTTTAAAACTGTAAGCACAGCCACGAGTATCATCGATGGGCGTATCACCATTTTGAAGAATAGGAATTCGTTTAACATCCCATTTTGGATCTACAAATAATGTAACATTAACGCATTCATCCTCAAAGCGCTGTTCTTGGACTAAAACAGGGTGTGTCGATGGTTTGTTGTAGGTATATGCAATGACATCCGATGTAAGCTCAATTGCTTGCGTGCTTATGACATTCAATTTTGTTTCATCTTCGAACTCTATTATACCATTTTGATACACTAATGATTCATCTAAGTGATACTTCATTGTAGCAACATGGCTTCCTTGAGCTTGTATCGCATCTACAATTATCCAAATACCGTCATCAATCACAATAAGCTTACGTTGATGCACCGAATCCTTCGCAAGAAGAGCACCCTCATAATAATGACAGTTTCCATCATGGCGGACATAATTTTTAAGTGGCTTATAAAAAGAAGCATACGTCCATGATGTATCCGGTACTGCAGATGGTTTTCCATCCAAAATTACAGTATTATGGCTTTCCATACCTTTTAAATGCATCCGTCGAGGATCATCTTCTCGATAGGTTAAACGACCGGGATCAACCAAGACAGGTTTTCCTCGGAAATACGTAGAAACATGAAGATTATCTGCATGTCCATGACCACTTCCTAAAGAACCATTTGTAAACATGGTGAAATGCGCATCCGTACCCCAGTGACTGCGAGTTGTATAAATACCACTGTCCTCACCATCATAATTTAGTGAGATCGGTACTTCCATCTCAAACGCATCAAATTCATCTTGAGCTTGAACACCATAGGCATAACACACTTCAAAATCAAGAACTGAATTCGCACGTGATTTATAAAGCGGATTATCTAAAGCAACTGCGCAAGTTCCCATGATACCACTCAACATCGTTCGATCACTATCACCATAAGCAATCATGTCATTATGAGGTGTTGCTTGATAATACAGGGCATAAGCCATTTTATCGAGAGTATGTTTTAATCCTTCTTGATTGTTTACGTATGGCAACGCTTTTAAACCATAATTTAAAACTTCAACATGATACATCGTTGATTGTTCCCAATGCATCCCATCGGGATAGACTTGGATTTCAAATTGTGTGGTGATTTCATCTTCAATCCATGCTTTAAACCCTAAATCCGCATCTGTTTGTAACCATCCAAGATACTTCGCTAAAACACAAGTCTGAATACTTCCCCAATTACTTAAGGTATACTTAGTTAGATAATGATCTTTGAGATACAATGCTTGGGTTTCAAGACTTGATTCAATCAACTTAAAACTTGCCTCATCCAGAAGATTATAGACCTTTAAATAAGGGCATAAATCCAACCAGTTATTCATACGCATTGCAGTGTCAAGCGTGCGTGTTGATGGACCGGATGTAAGTGGTGTATGGGCACCAATCCAATTCGATACCAAATCGTGGGCATGTTTAATATATTTTAAATCATCCGTCAATACCGTAGCCATTACTAATAATGGAAGATAATCCATTCGATTCAACATAAATATCCACTCATCATCGCCATTTGGTGTGGTTGTCCACCCAAATGGATTTAAGGTGTAAGGTGTATCACATGGCTCCATATCCCAATCACGAGTGAATGTAAAGATATTCATCATCAGTTGATCTGCATAAGCGACCACATCATTTTTCTTAAAATCATATAATAATTTTAAACGTTCTAGATCAAGTTTTTGTGATTTATGTTCAATTGTTTGATATAAAGAATTCTTTACCATCTTATGTTCTCCTTATGAATAAAAAAGAGAACTACTTATCGAAGTAGCTCTCTAAAGTTAAATACTAAGCTAAGATTCCGAAGAAGCTTAAGGCAACACCAAGTACTACTGTAAGAATAACAAGTTTGTATGTATTCCAACCTTTTTTCTTAATTAGATAGTACATTAAACCTGTATAAAGCATTGGTAACAATGCAGGAGCAACTTTGTCTAAAAGACCTTGGATGTTAACTGTTGATTGTTTAACACCTTCTTGGATTTCTCCAGCTGCGAATGAAATATCAACTTTCATCTTAACAAATGTGGCTGCAAGACCTGAAATAACTGTAACACCAACAATGTTTGCCGCTGTTGAGATTTGTTCCATCTTTTCACTTAATTTATCAATAATGCTTGTACCAACTTTATAACCATAAACACCCATTCCGTAACGAATACCGAATAATACAGCGTTAATAGTGATTAAGAATAGTAGTGGAGCAATTGCAACACCATCCATTGCAAGTGATGCAAAGATTGTTGAGAATAAAGGTGCAATCGCAAATTGTGATAATGAATCACCAATACCAGCAAGAGGACCCATTAAAGCCATCTTGATTGGACGAATTTCTGACTCAGGACGTCCTTCATCAGCCATTACTAAGTGTAATGATGTAATGAAAGGAAGTAATTGAGGGTTTGTGTTATAGAATTCACAGTTTGCACCAAGTGCTGCTGCGAAATCATCATCATTTGTATGTACTTTTCTTAAAGCTGGGTATAGAACTAAAGCATAACCAAGACCTTGGTAGTTACTGTAGTTAAATCCATTTTGTAAAAAGTATGAACGTGCTGTTGTTTTGAAATAATCTTTTTTAGTTAATTTATTAGATCCAGTCATCGTTACCTGCCTCCACTTCTGTTCCTGATACATTTACTGTGTTTTGTGAATCATTGTATTGTTTCACTGCAAAGATAGCACCTACTAAAGCAATACCGATTACTGGTAATTGGAAGTAAGCTGCACATACATAACCTAAGATTACGAATGGAATTAATTCTTTCTTAACCATTACAGATAAGATCATTGCGAATCCAATTGCAGGTAACATACCACCAGCAACGTTTAAACCTTTTAATAACCATGCTGGGATTAATTCAACAAGTTGTGTTAAAAGTTCCATACTGTAAGCACCCAAGAATCCTAATAGGAAACCTACGATAGCAAATAGTAATACTGTAAAGTTTGTAGTCATACGGAATTTCTTGAAATCTTTGTTTTCTAATGCTTTTGCAGCACTCTCAGGAGCACCAGCGCGGATTGTGTAAACAAATGTTTGTAAGAATTGAATTGCAACAGCAAATGGAATTGACAATGCTAATGCACTTTCAGGTGTAATTGATGAGTTTGTAATTGCCATCAATGTACCGATGATACCAGGACCGATTGGGTTAGGTGGAACAGTTCCTCCGGCTCCAACACCGAATCCCATAAATGCTAATTCAGAAATAGCACCTACTTGTAAAGCTGTTTGAAGTGCACCTGGGTGACTTCCGTTTAAGATTAACCCAACACCAAATGCTAAGAATAAAGCACGGTTTGAGTAGATACCCCATAACATACCTGCGTAACAGAATGCAGTCCATAGACCGATTAGTATCGCTTGAAATAATGTAATATTCATTATTAAATTCCTCTCTTTTCCTTTTAGAAATAAATAGTTATTGCCTTAATGCTTAAATATATTTACGGATGTCAACTGGTGCTGCACCGTCTCCACCATTAGGTGTTGTTTGAGTGTTGAAAGCAATATCTTTTGCTACCATTTTTCTTAGGCAGTCTTTATCATCTTCACCTAAGAAGATTGAACGTGTAACTTTTTCTTTGCCTTCACAATTGTGAATGTTTCCAATATTGATCTCTGAAATTGGAACACCACCTTCAACTAAACGTAAAGCATCTTTTGTATCCTTAACAATCAAGAAAATTGTTTGTTGTGGTGACGCTTTATGAATAACTTCGATAACTTTGTCAACGGGGAAGAAACGCATTGCAACTGATTTTGGAATTACAGTTTTCATGAGAGTCTGAGCCATGACATCTTGTGCAGCTTCATCATTTGCCACGATAACGGTGTTAACGCCAAGTGATTTAATCCAAAGCTGACCTTGACCGTGAACGAGACGTTCATCGATACGTGTCATTACAATATTTGGAGTACTCATAATTTACCTCTTTCTTACCAATACAATTCCCAGTCTTTATAAAGACGCATTAGAGCTTCTAAATAATAGTAGTCGCCCCAGATGTTTCCTTCATCCACACCTTTTCCACTGTGCCATGAATAGACACCGTGATAAAGCACTGGATTTCCTGGTTCATGTGTTGTTTTTGTATAGTTGTCGATCAACGATCTTAAGATTGTGTGTGATGCTCCCTCATACACAGTTTTAAGTTCATCATTCTTCATATATTTGATCATTTCTAGCATACCACATACTGCAATTGCTGCAGCACTTGAATCGCGTGATTGATCATCACCATCTGTAAAGATGAGATCCCAATAACATACGAAATCTTTTGGTAAACGGTTTAAGAAATAATTTGTCATTCCTTCGTGTAGTGGGAACACTTCATCTTCATGTGTATAACGGTAGTTTAATGGAATTCCATAAACACCCCAAGCTTGGCCTCTTGCCCAGGATGACTCATCGTTATAACCTTGACGTGTAGCACCACGTACTGGACCACCTGTTTCAGGATCCATGTAGAATGTGTGGAACGCACTTGCATCATCACGAATTACGTATTGACAGCTCGTGTAGAAATGACGCTCTGCGATATTCGCATATTTGTCATCACCCGTTACTTCTGTTGCCCAATATAATAATGGGATGTTCAATAAGCAATCAATAATGAAACGGTAATGCTCAGGATTGTTATACTCGCCCCAGGCTTGTATAAACTCACCTTTTTCTTGCCAACGGGTAATGAGCTTATCAGCCGCTAAAACAGCAGCTTCTTTCGCTTTTTCAGAACCTGTTAGTTTGTAACTTGCCACACATGATAATGAATATAAGAATCCAAGATCATGGTGATCAATTTCAATATCATTTACAACACGGTGGTGGAAAGAATCAACATTTTTATCTGCGAGCTCACGATACTTCTCATCACCTGTGTATTCATACGCCAACCACAATAGACCAGTCCAAAATCCGTCTGTCCATTCGATATTATCGATGATCGGATATTTCAGATCTTTTGTTGCTGACCATGGGAAGCGCTCACCAATGTGCTCCATATTGAGATCAATCTTCTTAATGGTATCTTCAATTGCTTGCTTCACTTCTTCTTTTGTAAGCAGTGTTGCATTCTTGAAAATATCAATATCGCGGATTGGCTCAATGGTCACTTGCTTAATATGCTTTTCCATGTAAGTACCTCCTTGAAAAACGTTTATAAACTGGTTTACTGGACATACGCATTATAGCCCTTGATTTTTGTCATGTCAACGGTTTTTTTTAATAAATCTAACCGCTTTCATGTGAAATTATCATTTTTTTCACAATTTAGTCCTTATATATAGGCGAAACTTTATTTTTTTAGTAAACCAGTTGACAAAACCGGTTTACTCACCTATTATTGTCTTAGCTGGTTTGCTAGAGACCGACTGGACATTGGTCAAAATAAAAGGGAGACTACTATATGAGTGAAGTTTTAAATAGAGTTGAAAAAATCGGTATCGTTCCCGTAGTTAAAATAACTGAAATCGAAGATGCATTGCCAATGGCACAAGCACTTTATAACGGTGGCATCGATTGTATGGAAATCACATTCCGAAGTGAATTTGCGTTACCCGGAATCGAAATCATCGCTAAAGAATTACCAGATATGTTAATTGGAGCGGGTACTGTCTCATCAGTTTCCCAAGCCGAAACTGCAATCAAGGCTGGGGCACAGTTCATTGTAACACCTGGATTTAATCATGACGTTGTGAAATGGTGTGTTGAAAATGATGTTCTTGTATTACCTGGAATTTCTACAGCATCAGAACTTGAAACAGCAATCTCTTACGGATTGACAAACGTTAAGTTCTTCCCTGCAGAATCAAGTGGTGGTGCTAAGAAGATCAAAGACCTCAGTGCACCGTATGCTGACATTACATTTATGCCAACAGGCGGAATTAATGCTAAGAACATGCATGATTACTTAGCTTTACCTTGCATTAATGCTATTGGTGGTAGCTTCATGTTACCTGCTGATGCGATTGCAGCTAAAGATTGGGATACCGTTGAACGCCTTAGTCGTGAAGCAGTGGATGCATTGTTATCATATGAATTAATTCATATTGGTTTCAATAACAACACTAGTGAAGAAGCCAAAGAAAATGCTGAAGTATTATGTAATTTGTTTGGATTTAAGTATTATGGAAAACCTAAGAGTCATTTCGCAGGTCGTGGTTTTGAATTCCTAAACTCAGTGGGACGTGGCAAACACGGACACTTTGGAATTTACACCCCTTACCCAGAACGTGCTCTGTATCAATTAGAGAAAAAAGGTATCCATGTTGTAGAAGAAACAATTACTCGCAACAAGAAAACAAACAAAATCAACTTTGCATACTTAGATAAAGAAATCGCAGGATTTGCCATTCATTTGATCAATCCTGACGTGAAGATGTAGAGAGGGTATTTAAATGAAAAAAGTAATTACATTTGGAGAAATTATGCTTCGTCTTGCTCCAGAAGGTTACCTCCGTTTTTCGCAAGCTGATCGATATCAAGCGACTTACGGCGGTGGCGAAGCAAACGTTGCTGTTTCACTTTCAAACTTTGGAGTGGACGCAGCATTTGTAACAAAATTACCAACCCACGCAATTGGACAAAACGCTGTTAACGATTTACGTCGTTATGGTGTTGATACAAGCAAGATCACACGTGGTGGTGATCGTGTAGGTATCTACTTCTTGGAAAAAGGTGCTTCACAACGTGCAAGTCAAGTTGTTTATGACCGTGCACATTCCGCAATCGCTGAAGCAAAGCCAGAAGATTTTGACTGGGATGCAATTTTTGAAGGTTATGACTGGTTCCATACCACAGGAATCACACCTGCTTTAGGTGAAAACGTAGCCGAAATTACACTACAAGCTGCAAAAGCAGCTAAAAAACACGGTTTAACTGTGAGTTGTGATCTTAACTTCCGTAAGAAGTTATGGAGTAATGAACAAGCAAATAAAACAATGGGTGAATTAATGGAGTATGTTGATGTTGTCATCGCAAACGAAGAAGATTCACACGATGTATTTGGAATTTCAGCTTCAAACACAGATATCACAACAGGTGAAATCAACCATGATGGTTATATTGATGTTGCAAAACAACTTCACGAGCGCTTTAACTTTAAAGCAGTTGCAATCACATTACGTGAAAGCATCTCAGCAAGTGATAACAATTGGTCAACAATGCTTTATACAGGCGATCAAGCTTATTTCTCAAAGAAATATAACGTTCGTATTGTAGACCGCGTTGGTGGTGGAGACTCATTCGGTGCTGGATTAATTTATTCAATGCTACATGATTATACACCGCAAGATGCAATTGAATTTGCTACAGCAGCTAGCTGTCTAAAACACTCTGTAGAGGGTGATTACAACCGTGTTACTGTTCAGGAAGTGGAAACACTTGCTAAAGGTGACGGTTCAGGTCGTGTACAACGATAGGAAAGGAATTAAATATGAGTAACTTTAAAATGGAAAACTTCCGTTTAGACGGAAAAATCGCTCTTGTAACAGGAGCATCATACGGAATTGGTTTTGCTTTAGCTCAAGGATATGCTGAAGCAGGCGCAACAATCGTATTTAACGATATTAATCAAGACCTTGTAAACAAAGGACTTGCAGCATACGAAGCAGAAGGCATTAAAGCTCATGGTTATGTATGTGACGTAACAAATGAAGAACAAGTTACAGCAATGATCAAACAAATTGAAACAGAAGTTGGAACAATCGATATTCTTGTAAACAACGCAGGAATCATCAAACGTGTACCAATGATCGAAATGTCAGTTGAAGATTGGCGTCAAGTTATTGACATCGACCTTAACGGACCATTCATCATGTCAAAAGCTGTACTTCCTTCAATGATCGAAAAAGGACACGGTAAAATCATTAACATCTGTTCAATGATGAGTGAACTTGGACGTGAAACTGTAAGTGCTTATGCTGCTGCTAAAGGTGGTTTAAAAATGCTTACTAAGAATATTGCATCAGAATACGGTGAACACAATATTCAATGTAATGGAATTGGACCTGGTTATATTGAAACACCTCAAACAGCTCCATTACGCGTTGATGGACATCCATTCAACAGCTTCATTATTTCAAAAACACCAGCTGCACGTTGGGGTAAACCAGAAGATTTAATGGGACCTGCTGTATTCTTAGCTTCAGAAGCATCAGACTTCGTAAACGGACACATCCTTTACGTTGATGGTGGTATCTTAGCTTACATTGGTAAACAACCAGCATAGATTGAACATTTAAACGATGTATCGAACGCCACGTGGTGGACACACCACGTGGGTTATTAGAAAGAGGATTTAATATGAAAATTGCATTAATTAACGAAAACTCACAAGCTGCTAAAAACGGAATTATCTTAGCATCATTAACACAAGAAGCTGAAAAAGCTGGGCACACAGTTGTAAACTACGGTATGTACAACGGTGAACAAGAACACCAATTAACATATGTTAAAAACGGACTTCTTGCTTCAATCTTATTAACTACAAAAGCAGTAGACTTTGTTGTTACAGGTTGTGGAACAGGTCAAGGTGCTATGTTAGCATGTAACTCATTCCCAAATGTACTTTGCGGACACGTTACAAACCCATTAGACGCTTACCTATTCGGTCAAGTAAACGATGGTAACTGTATTGCAATGCCATTTGCACAAGGATTCGGTTGGGGTGGAGAATTAAACCTTAACTACACATTCGAAAAATTATTCTCAGAATCATTTGGTGGTGGATATCCTAAAGATCGCGTTATCCCTGAACAACGCAACAAAAAAATCTTAGATGGTGTTAAAGAAGTTACACACCAACCATTAATCAAAATTCTTAAAGAAATCGATCAAGACTTCTTAAAAGAAACAATTGACTACCCTGAATTCAAAGAATTATTCTTTGCAAGCTGTCAAGATGCAGAAATCGCTGAATACCTTACTTCAGTATTAGCTGCTTAATAAAATAATTAATTTATACGAAGGCTCCACAAATCGTTCGTATAAACATTTCTCCAAATATTACACTGAATCTGTGTCTTACAACTTGTAATTTCTCCTTTATCACAATTCAGTGCCCTTCTACCGGCTTCCAATCGCAGAAGGTCAACTAAGCCTTAATTCTCCGATATAGTTAAGGTTTAGATATGATAGCAGATAGACGTTTACGTCGCTCTTCCTTAATTACACTGCTATCAGTAAGCGCAATACTTCCTACTATATCCCGTCTTAGTAGAAAGTACACATAATATAATAATTGAAAAAGACCCTGCTTCCTGGGTCTTTTTTTTTATCGTTTATGACGGAATAGGATTCCGAGAATGCAAAGTAAAGATCCGAGTAACCATGATGATTGCTCAGGCACTCCGGTTGCCGGTAGGTATTTTGGCTTACTGTGAAGAGGTTTTAGATCGTCTCTTGTATTCTTTGAATATTCAGTGCCCTTTTGTACTTCATGTGAAAGAGGCGCTTGTACTTCTAAGTCCTGATGATTTGGATCATTTAAATGTTCTACCGCCTGCTTATGCATCAAGTTCATTAGAACAGGACTTTCCACATCTTGCGGTATACTTTGTTTTAATGCCTGTGAACTACTTGTATTAACGTCCATATCTTTGTCTTCTTTAACTACATGATACATTAAGGAATCATGTGTTTTATTCGCAGGCTTAGAGTCTACGTACCTAGGACTTCGCATCAATATAGGTTCAGAATTATCCTGTTGGTTTGTTACGATTCCATCTTTAACTACCGACTCAAATGGTCTAAATTTAGGTAATAGTTGTTCGAGATGTGAATGACTCTCAGGCATGACCTCCTCATTTTGAATCAACCGATTCATTTTCATATCCATTGAAGGTGATATCAATTTTATCTCTTTGTTCGGCTCTACTTGGGTAGAAACGAATGTTTTAGAAGCACTTGGTTTGGGCTCATTTGTTACCGCATTTGAAAGCGAAGATTCTGTATGCATGTCATGATTTTTCTCCATTATTTGCTCTGTGTCCTTTATCGCCCCTATTTGTATAGACTTGGACTCGCTTGGTTTTGAAGCATCTAATGTGACGTTACCTGGTAGAGGTTCAGTTTGCAGGTCTTTTGTTTTTTCAGAGATTAAGTCTGATTGCTGATGATTATCAGACTGGATTTTTCCTACTGGAACTTTCATTTCTTTTGAACTTATCTCAGTTGATTCCTCAACATCCTTCAAAGCGGTATTTGACGCTCCCTGTTGCGGAAATAAATCATTCTTTGTATTGAGTTCAAAAGGATAAATATTAAGGTCGTAATGCTCCATTAAATCCGCCAAATCTTGACTTGTTTTAACGTCATGTTTTTCAAGTAAACTTTGCTTTTTACTTTCATCAAGTTGATTGAATCGATTCACCATACGATTTACAATCGTATCAACATACTTATCATGTTTCTGTTTCAAATCCGTTAAACTACATCCATAGTTCCGGTCATCACTATAAACATGATGTACAACCGTTCCTCGTGGTGTGTTATGTTCTTCTAAAATACGCACTTCATCCAACTCATTAAAACGAATACTTTTGCGTTTTGAATCAAACAAATCAAATCGAGCTCTTAGTCCCATTGGTAAATCATCTAAGGGTTTGTCTGGGTCTTTTGTTATGGAAGCACCGCTTCCTTCCACCTCAAATTTGAGCTGACCGTAACCAAATGTACCATCATCAACCAAACGAATGTGTTTCATTCCTTGTTCATGACTAACTTCGATCCGACCACCTTCAAATGTGATTAGAGGTTTGGACTTTGTTAAGGTATACCGTTTAATATCCGGTTCTTTGCCATCTTGAGCCCGTATCACCGAAACGGTTACATCAACAAGTTCATTAAAAAGTAGATTGTTGTGTTCATAATTTTCAAGATGAAATGGACTTAAATAAAGATCGTAGCCAACCATACCCTTTCCATCTTTTTGAACACCACGAAAATCATCATTGACATCGACATACCACTGGGTCATGCCTTCATCTTTCTTTAGACTTCTAATTTTAAATGGAAGTCTTTTAGGACGTGTTAGATCTAATTGAGGTATTGTAATCTTTTGTTTACGCAAAATACCTCGCATATCATAACGATTCGTTCGAATTACTGGTTCTTCGCGTGCTGTATCAATAATGTAAGCATAGTTTTGGTAGTTATCAATCCCCTCATCCAAATCATCTTCTAGAAGCGTATAGTAGTAGTTTAACTCAACTTTATCACAGACAAAAGTCTGTGAACCATCCTCAAAAATTTGGATTACCGGTCTAAAACTATCAGCTGGAATTGTATATTTGTTCCATAAATGCTGACGTGCTGCATCATCCATCCCATCATCTGCTGCAATGGGAAGCGCAAGCATCATACAAAAAATCATTAATAGTAGTGCTTTGATTTTCATTACTAACTCCTTTCGACGACAAGTATAGCACCGAATTTCATTAATCAATCTTAAATCAAAACCGCTCATGCAAAAAAAATGCCCGAAGGCATTAAGAAGTCGGTGAACACGTAAGATTATTATCCTGAAGTTCCAGCAATACATTTTCAAGCGACTGTTGGTATGAGACAGGTTGCATTGGCATCAACATCGACTCATCTATTAAATCCCTCTCCAACATCAAGTTGGTATAGCCTGAAGCGATCGCAAACATTCGATTATTATACTCATACTGATAAACAAACATTAAAGTTCCATTCACATAAGCTTGTTGAGAATCACGATCTCGAGCATTCGCAATATTCTTAGGTAAAATGCCATAACAGACATAAACCTCTTGCGTATCCGCATTAACCGTATCCTCAACCCGCTTCTTCGCGTCAATACGAAGACGATCTAGATTATTAATCTCATCTGTATTCTTCGGAACTTTAGCCAAGGTATCCACATCAAAAGCCATACTTGTTTGTGCGAGCATAATTCTGTGTTCTAACATAAAGGTCTTACCTGCTGTCGAAGGTTTAACCGTCACCGTCACCGAGTCACCAATCGATAAATCACTTGGATTCACAATTGAATAATCTAACATCGAAAACAATTCAGACATAACATCATCCGCTAACAGAACACCGGAAGTATCCATTTCCGCAATACCTTCACCATTGGATCCGCTGAATCTTAACTTAAAACCATCGAAAGGATCAAAGACCACTTCGTTATGAATTTCCTGAACTACAAAAACCTTTTCGGTATCCGTAAATAGAAGTTTATTTGAATCCATAAAGCGTTGTGTCGATTCTGGTACTTTCGCTTTTAGGACGACCCGATCGCCAATTTTCAAATCCTGATTCGGTTCAAGAGAATATTTAATTGCCTTATGCACACGATTTAGTTGTGGATCTGATTCGATTAACTTCTTATTGATTTCAATAAAGCCAGTCGCACCTTCACCATCACCTTGGAACCGAACACTCACATTCTCAAACGGATCAATTTTCGTGATACGATAGACATGATCCCAAAGAAAATAACCACCCACCGAAATAAAACCAAGAATCAATAAGATTATGATCCAACGGGTACGATTCTTATTGGAATCACTCGGCAAAAAGGTTTGTGTCTTATCAACAGATGACGATGGTACAGTACGATTATTTTGATTTTGTTGTGACATACGGCCTCCTTTTCTATAATAATAGCATGGAATGAATTGATATTGTACCTATATACTGTCCTTTACAATACTTTTAATGAACAAAGAAAAAGTACACCGTAGTGTACTAATCTTCAAGTGCAAAAAGTCCTGCTGTATAACCTGTTGAAAATGCTGAAGTTATATTGAAACCACCTGTGTAGGCGTTATAGTCCATCAACTCGCCACAGAAAGAAATCGTTGGATTAATCTTAGAACGCATCGTCTTTGGATCAATTTCTTTTAGATTAACGCCACCATTCGTCACAAATGCATGTGCAAATCCTCGTGTAGCATAAACCGTCATTGGGAATTTTTTAAGGGTTTGAATGATTTCATGATCCCCTTTGCAAAATGTTTTAAAATAAGCGAGTAAACGCTTTGGAATGCCTTGTTCTTGAACAAAGGCTTCCCAGTCTTCTTGAGCTTGTAATTGCTCTAACGAAATCTTCGGTAAAAAATCAATGCTTAAGTTTACAGGATTCTCTTTATCTAAGATACGCATAACATAAAAACTTGCACGTAAAGCAGCGGGACCTGAAATTCCAAAATGAGTAAACAATAGATCATGAGTAATACTGTGTTTAATCTTAGTACCTTTATACACGTGAACCGTTACATCATGAAACGATAAACCTTGTAACGTTTTCTCTTGAACAAAAAGATCATTAGAAACCAAAGGAACTTCTGCAGGTACAAGATCTGTAATTGAGTGACCCAGTGATTTAGAAAGTTCATAACCGTTTCCATCCGAACCCGTTCCAGGAAGTGTACGACTTCCTGTTGCAAGAATTAGATGGTCATAAGGAAATTTTCGTGTCTCAGTAAGAACAACTTGACTTGCAGTGTCGATCCCTGTTACAAAGGCATGTAAATGAACCTCAACATCTGAATTCAAAAGCTTACGATTCAATGCCTCTACAATATCTTGAGACTTGTTACTTTCTGGAAATACACGATGATGATCTTCAATTTTTAAAGGACAACCATTTTCAGGGAAAAAGGATTGAATGCTTTGTGGGTTAAAATTCGTTAAACTCGAAAACAAGAATTTACCATTTTTGGGCACATGCTTAATAACCTCTTCATTGCTTACATTTGCGGTAACATTACAGCGTCCCCCTCCGGTCATCCGTAATTTTTTTCCTAATCGTTCATTGCGTTCAAGTAATATAACATGAGCTTGAGGATGATTTATCTTAGCAGAAATTGCAGCCATCATCCCCGATGGACCGCCTCCAATAACAACAATATTTTTCATATAAAACTCCAATCTTTCTCTTATTATACATAAAAAGAGTGATGAATTCATCACTCTTGAATAGCAGATTGGATTCGCTTGAGCGCAGCTTCTAAAATTGACTGAGGACAAGCAAGATTCATGCGCATAAATCCATCTCCCGAATCCCCAAATTTTGAACCATTACTTAAAAACACATCGTGTGCTATCAATTTCTCTATTAATACATCTTCAGAAAAACCAACATCTCGGAAATCAAGCCATTGAAGATAAGTCCCTTCAAGAGGAAAAACACGAATGGGGAGTTGTTCTTTCTCGACAAATGTTTGAACCAAGTGATGATTCTGAGCAATCAGTTCAACAAATTCATCAAACCACGTTTCACATTGAGTGTACGCAATTTGTGTTGCAGCTAATCCCAAAATATTAGTACTTAACGACCCACTGGCACGAGAAACATGCTCTTTATACTGATTTCTTAACGATTCCGATGCGATAATCACATGCGCATTTTGAAGCCCTGCAAGATTAAACGACTTGCTTGCGGAAGCAAACGTAATCGTATGACTGCAGGCTTTATCGCTTAATGATGCATACGGAATAAAGGTATAGCCTGGCATGATCAAATCACCGTGAATCTCATCTGCAAACACTAAAACATTATGTTTCGAACAAATTGCTTCGATGCGACTTAGTTCATGATGACTCCATACACGCCCAACTGGATTATGCGGACTGCATAATAAAAGCACTTTCGTATTTTCATCTGAAGCCTTTGCTTCAAAATCCTTGAAATCAATCACCATGACATCATCCACTTCCACAAGTTTTGTCTCAACAACCTTTCGATCTAAATTTTCAATACTTCGCTTAAAGGGATAATAAACTGGGGTCATAATCAAGACGCCATCTCCGGTACGTGTAAAGGCCTTGAGGGCATTATTAATCGCTACGACAACACCTGGGGCTTGAAGAATCCAATCTAGTTTTAAATGCCATTGGTGGCGTCTTTGATACCAACGAATAACAGCATCATAATACGCATTACTTGGTGCAGTATAACCAAAAACCATATCATCAAGATAATCTTTTAATCCTTCTGTTAATGCTTTAGGATGAAAGAAATCTACATCTGCTACTGTAAAAGGGAACGCATCGTCACCGTGATGTGGAGCACTTTGATCCATCTCCATCCACTTATAGGAACGGTCATCACGTCGATTGCGTATCGTTTTGAAATTTTCCATATGAACCTCCTGTTCCTACTTTAACAATATCTTCACAATGTTGTGTGAATAACAGCAAAAATCTTATGGTATAATACATTTACAAGAGGTGATTCTCATGCAACAAAATCTTAGTGATGAACTCATACGTGTGGGCAATGATTTAAGGAAAGCACTTGAAAATGCACTCTCAACGATGGATGGTGCTTCTAATTGGGGCTTATTGGATCTTTTAAGTGGAAATTATTATATGACATACACAAAATATCATAAAATTGAATCCGCTGAAGTAAATCTTGCACATGTAAAAGATTTGGCACGCCAATTTGAATGTGAACTGGAAACCTTTAATCAAAGTAGGCCAAACATCATTGATGTAAAACCGTTCCATACCATTTCACATTATTTCTTTGATAATCTTTATGCTGATTTCTTAATACAAGGAAATATTGCGGAAGCAAAAGAAGCATTACGTGAAATGATGCGCTGTACTGAGAATATTATAAGAACAATCAATCATCAATCTTAGAGGAGGTTATATGATTAAAACTAAAGTTTTCCAAGACCACAGTAGTTTAGACGAAGAACCATTAGACGCCTTAAAACAAATGGAATTATTCATTAATCAAGATGATATTGAGTATCTCGGGCATTCCCATGCAAACCGTACTTCACGTGAGCGTTTAGCGGGTTGGACGGCAAAACATTATGATCGCGAAATTATCTTGGTTTATAAGCAAATAGGGTCTTAATAAAACCCCCATATTCACTTTGGTGATGAATATGGGGGTTTTTGTTTCAAGTTATCTGCTAGTCTATAGACTTTTCACGCAACAAACGTAAAATACCAAAGGCATCATTTCGTTGAAGCGATTTATGATACGGTGTTTTTTTCGATGTATTTTCAGAACTTTGAACCTGATAAGAAAACACATCCATACCCATACGATCAACAATAAGAATTTCATTAAAGGTGTAGGCAAATACAACCATCATATAGAGTGGAGATACACCCGTCACTTCAAACGTTCCATCTTCAAGAACATCTTTCAGTGTCTTCCCAATACTTTCTTGAATGCCTTCAAAATGATTTTCAAGTTTATGATGATTCAACAGTTCGATGATTTGATTTTGAGGAACATTGTGACTGATAAAGTGTTCTAATTTTTGAGAGGGTATCTCGAAATTAAGATGATCGTACTGTATTAGGTCTGCATAGAGCGTCAATACAAGATTATCAATGGGGAATTTCGGTGCGGTCAAAACCATCGCTTGATAAAGCGCATGCATCCTTTGCAGACCAAATTCGGAAACCTGGTTCATTTGTTCCACAAACATTTTTAAAACACGGCTACGTGGGTCAACATCCACATGATGTAATAAATACACCGCACTCAGTATCAAGAGTCCAAGCCATAGACTTGTGAATATTACAAGATGATAACGAGACAACATGCCTAAATTCCCACCGGTAATCCCAATCATCATTAAAATTGAGGATGACCCGATAATAATTCGTTCACTGAATTTGAAAGTTAACTTTCGTTTTTTATACAAGAATTCAAAATAACACTCCAGAACAAACCATGAAAGCAAAATCGTAAGAAGCGCAAATGGCATTCCAGTTTCAGGTGACTTATAGAAAAATGAGTAATACGCATAAACAAGAGCACTGACTAAAAGAAGCCATTTAAATTTAAATTTTCGCATATAAGTCCTCCTTAATCTTCCTCATTATAACAAGTTTTATTTCCGGCGTCTTTGATAATCATCTTAATTTTATGGGTTCATTGCGTTTTCTTGCCATTCCCGAATATACATTGTCTCAAATGATGAGAGTGTCGATGAAAAACGTAATAAATCCCACAGTGATACGGAAGTCAGCTTGGAAGAATGTTTCATCAACATCGCCCATTCAAATGCAATGGTTGGTGCTTGTCTAGAATCCGCTAAAACTTTATCGGTTACTTGTTTCTTCATATTCGCAAATAAATCTAAATCTGCTGTTATCTGATAGTCCCAAGTTAATGCATTTTGCTTTTCAAAAAATGATTTGAGAACGAGGTCTAAAAAACACGCCGTTATACCGGGTAATACATCCGAAAACAGTTCCAATAATTCGATTTTTTCGTGTGAACACATGGTTCCAACAGGTTCTTCAGGATTCTCATTATTTAATAGATACACTCCCAAATCCGATGTGGAATAGATGTATTTACCCATTCGATCCATAATAAAAATAGCATTGATTGCATAAGCTACAAAGCTAGAAACTAATATTTGGTCAGAGAGGCTATGTTGCGTTAAATAGATGTTTTCATCATGTTTATTCGTGAGAACGTTATTCAGTAACGAAAAACTTGAAACATCAGTCATGAGAAATGCTTGTCTGTACTTAAAATTATCGTGATGCATGCGGTATGTTTTCCGAAATTCACGGTAGACATCTTGATCTAAATTTCGCTTTAAAAACCTTAGAATATCCTTCCACTCAATTGCACGATAAAACATCGCCATATCTTTCGTTTTCTTATGTGCGAGTGCTATCGTTACAACGAGTTGATGCAAAGGAAATACATCCAAGCCATTCGCTTCATGATACGCATAAAGTCTTCCAATTTGAACCAGACTCAAAGATGATAAGTCTTGATACTCCAAAACAAATTGATGTATGAGTCTTTCAAGATTTGGTTGATTTGGATTTGCTTCGCAAGTTGATGATGAACCTTCATTGTGCACATAATCGCTACGGGTTAATTTTAGTTCTCGGGACGAATGCGTTTCTGCCCGACGTTTACGACGATAATCAATACGAATTCCAAAGAGTTTTTTATACGTAATCCACAAAACAAAGAAAGCAAAAACAAGTGTACCGAGTTCACGATACGTTGTTATATTTCTGTATTTAAACGCAATAAAAAGCAATACAGCTTTCAAGGTTGCCTCGTGGTACCAAGGATCTTGCGTTCCATATTCCATTTTGAGTTCAAAAACCCCATGTGGAATATAACCTAAACTCAAGAAAACAGTTGAGAAGTAAAGACCTGTAATCCTTCTTTCTGGTATTATAAGCGCGGTAAATCCACCTGCAAGCACTGCAAGAAAAAACCAAATATGTGTTATCTTCTTCATAAATATCCCCTCAAATATTAGTCTTATTATATCAATATTTTGAAGCTCTTGATGATTCTCAACAAAGGTTGGGTAATAATTTCATGATTTTTCTAGCGTTTCACTCATTGTTCATGTTTTAATCCGTTATAATAGATAAAACAAGGAGACCAATATGGCAAATTTAAAAGATTTAGTGAAGCAATTTCTACCGCAAGACGAAACAACAGATGCTTTGATGGATAACTTCGATGTGAAGTCCTTAATGGGTCTAGCAAATAATCCTTCCGCAATGGTTATGGAGATGTTGAAGAAAACAAGTCAAGAAGATTTAGTCCAAAATCTGATGAACCAAGCACTATCTCATTTCACAAAAACGGATAGTACACAAGGAAATCAATTCTTCGATGTAATAATCAAAACCATTACATCACAATTAAGTGTTGATACCGGCGTAAAAGTCGTAAAATCACTTATGGAAACAATGATTCGCAATAAATCGTTTGATGTTGTGAATGATTTAAATGATGCCTTATCTGCACAAGATGTCAAAGAAGAAACACGTGGTTCTATTATGGATACCATCACTCAAAAAGCCTTTGATTTGGTTAAAGGCGCGTAAGCGGCACTAAAGTACAACACT
Source organism: Erysipelothrix rhusiopathiae (assembly GCF_900637845.1). Classification (NCBI taxonomy): domain Bacteria; kingdom Bacillati; phylum Bacillota; class Erysipelotrichia; order Erysipelotrichales; family Erysipelotrichaceae; genus Erysipelothrix; species Erysipelothrix rhusiopathiae. The sequence goes on along the minus strand of NZ_LR134439.1, from coordinate 575,427 downwards.
TTAGTGTTTTTTTTGCACATAAATATCACACGTCCCCCCTATAATTTACATACATAGGGGGGGATTCTTATGAAAACAATGCTATGGGTATTAAGCTTTCTAATTGTTGATCAAGGAAGTAAGTATTATGTTGCATCAACCTTAAATCAATCGACACTATATCTGTGGGGAGATTCACTACAAATCCATCCACAATTCAGTCAAGATTTAAGTTGGATAAATCATTTTATGAAAGATACGTTTAATCTAACTTTTTCAGCGCATTTTATCTTACTCATGCGTATTGCCCTGTTTATTATTATCATCATGTACTTAATCTATCATATCGGGATTGATAATCGACGTTTAGACAGTCATTATCGTATTAGTGTTGCACTCATTACCAGTGCTACCTTAGCCTCGATTCTCGATCAAACATTATGGGGTGGATCACTCAACTGGATTCAATACACGACACAATCCTTATCTCAATTTTCTTTTGATCTTAAAGATGTTTTCTTAGATGTGGGGTTAATTTCTCTTGTCGGTGCGATGCTTATCAATCATGAAGGACGCTTGTCCGAGATTATATTCTTACGAAATCGGGTCAATTAGGACGATTATACGTCGATTAAGCCCACTTCATGCCTACCATTATGCTTTAACGGTATACTCAAGCTATACAACATGGAGGCATGGTTATGACACAACAAAACATAGAAATACGCGAAGCAATCAGTGCTGGAGAACAACTGCTCTATCAACTGGAGCAATCTCGTGCTCAATTAAAGAAAGCATCAGACTGGGGACTTTTTGATATGTTTGGTGGTGGGATGTTTGTGACGATGATCAAACATAACCGTATTAATGAAGCAAAACAACATATGAATGATGCACAGTTTCTACTTCAACGATTTAGTAAAGAATTACGGGATGTGCATGGTACCTTTGATGACTTAGGTGATTTGAATGGTTTCTGGACCTTTGCAGATTATTTTATGGATGGGTTTTTTGCGGATTATATGGTTCAAACAAAAATAAACAATGCCCTTTCAAAACTTGATGGTTTAATTCATAGTGTTCGCGGTATTGTTAACGATTTGCATCACATGCAATAAAAAAAAGACGCAATGCGTCTAAATATTATGAGATCTTCGTTCGGGTATAAGAGCGAAGATTTTTTCAATTGCAGGAGCACATAGCATGTACAAGGACCACCCAAGCATTCCTCCAAAGGTATTGGACAGAAGATCATTAATATCCGCAACACGACGTGTATACAGCGTTAACTGCATCATAAGTTGTGTCATTTCAATACACAAGGAGAAGGTCATACTTAAAAGCACAATCTTTAAAAAACTCGGTTTTTTAAGTTTATAATTCATAAGAAATCCAAACGGTACTAACATCACAATATTTGGAATAAGATAATCCATATAACTGGAATATTGGCTTACAAAAAGATCAATAAAAAAAGGTTGTGTATTATAATTTAGTCCAAACTTAAGGGCTTGATTTGCAAGAATTTGTTTATCGTTCATCGGGATGGGTAACAACGCTACCTCAAAGACACCACAAAAGTAAATAAAGAGAAGTATGTTGATGGCACTTTCGTTACGCTCTTGTTTTCTAAAATAAGTAAAATAACATACAACAAATAAAGCAATGTAGAGATAAATTCCAGTATTCAGTTGAACAGGACCATTGCGAATCGCGTCCAACCATGTACTCATTAATATGATCACCAAAGACTCCTTTACGGGTTACGTTGACTGTCATTGTATCACATCTATTCCAATAGACCAACGCGTAAAAACTAAAGCATTTTCACAAATTTATAGTGTGTTGATTCAAAGCCATGAGCTGTATAAAATTCATGAGCACGGATGCGATTTTTGTTGGTTGTCAGCTCAAGTTGTAATGCACCTTTTTCGATTGCATAGGCTTCCGCATGATTTAATAATGCAGATCCGTATCCTTTACCACGACAACTTGCATTCATGACAAAATCGTTGATTTCTGCGATGAAACCACTGTGATGGAGTTGGACATCAATTCTCATATTTAAACAGCCTAAAACCGTCTTATTTGCCTCATAGACAAACATATGCATATATGGATTGGAATACACAGCTTCAAATGCATCACAAAATAATTCATAAGGAAATTCAGTACATTCCAAGTCATTCATTAATTCCCAAATTACAGGTAAATCATCCAACTGAGTTTTTCGTATCATTCTAAGACTCCTTTAAAAAAAACAGACATAAGCCTGTTAGATGTTCACAAGTTCAAGTGAACCTTTTTTAATTTTAAATAAAACATGTACAGGTCGTGTAAGCATTAAAACAGCCACCACAACACTTAAACCAACGGTTGCATCCATTCCAAATACAGTATGCATTTGCGTAATTTCCAAGAAGAACTGATGTCTAAATAAATAACTAGAGAATGCATAAAGCACTCCAAAATGAACCAATTGACTGATCACTTCCACAAGCTCTAGACGATTACAAACACCTTTAAATTCACATTGAATGATGATTGCTTTCATCAACTCTAAGATAAAGTGAACAAAAACCATGGCTGCTACATAAATCCAGGCTTCTCCATCAAACATAAACGCAAACATTCCAAATACAATCGCATGGACACTAATATGTGCAATTAACCATGAAAATGATGAGCTCTTGTTCTCAAACATTTTATTGGATTGTAGATGAAAATCCGCAAGTATATGTAGAATGGCAAAATACAAAAATAAATTAATCATAACCTTCTCCATTCGTTCCCACTTCATTAGAGTATACATGAAATGATTTTAGAATATCAAGTATTTTTTACAAATAAAAAAGGCAAATGGTGACTTTGCCTTTTTAGGAGAATTATTTCATAAAAATACGAATGCGTTGTATTGCGACAAGGGATCCATTATACAAGACACTTGCGGCAACAACAGGCATATAAATAAAGTAAAGTGCATAAGCTTGTTGGTTTGGTGGTACAAGTCCCTTCGCTGCAAGTCCTAAAAGCAAGAGAATCGCTACCGCATTAATAATTAAGGGGGGTAACCATCGCTTTGTCGTTACTTTATTTAAGAGGAATGTCGCTAATACGGATAAACCCATAAATACAATACCGTAATAGAACCACCCAATAATTAATTGACTTAAAGTCATCAAACCAACTCCTTCTAGTTATCGTTCATCGCTTTCACAAAGCGATTTGTTATTTCTTGAGGTCGCGTAATTGCACCCCCTACAGTAACACAATGTACACCACATTCAATAGCCTTACGTGCTGCTTCGGGAGAATGTATTCTTCCTTCCGCAATCACTGGTATCGACAACTGTTGTACTAGATCTACCATAAGTTGGTAATCCGGTCCTTCTTGTTGTGGTGAATAATCCGTATAGCCACTAAGTGTTGTGCCCACACAGTCCATACCGATTGCTTCACAATGTATCCCTTCTTCTAACGTTGAAATATCACCCATTAAAATACAATTTGGATATTTTGTTTTAATTTCATGAATAAAGGCTTCGATGGATTTCCCATCACCTCTTGGTCTTAAGGTTGCATCAAGTGCAATGATATCACAGCCCGTTTCAACAAGTGCATCAATTTCAGCCATTGTTACCGTGATATACTGTTGATAATTTGGATAAGGTTTTTTAATGAGCCCAATTACTGGAAGTTCTACAGCATCTTTAATTTGTTTGATATCTGTAACCCCTTGTGCGCGGATCCCTACGGCACCCGCACGGACTGCTGCTTGAGCCATTAAAACCATGATCCCACCCTCTTCACGATAAAGTGGTTCATCGGGAAGTGCTTGACATGAAACGACAAGACCCTTCTCGAGTTGTTTAAAAATACTATGCTTTTTCATATGCTTATCCTTTCACAGCACCTACTGTAACACCTTGTGTAAAGAAGCTTTGGAAACAGAGGAACACAACAATCATCGGTAAGGATGCAAGTAATGCCCCTGCCATTAGAAGTCCGTAGTTTAATGAGAACTCTGCAGACTGTGCCATGGAAGCAAGGCCTAATGGAAGTGTCTTCATAACTTCCGAGTTTGTAAAGACAAGTTGTGAGAAGTAATCATTCCAACTTGAAATAAAGGTAAAGATTGCAAGTGCACCAATTCCTGGCTTCACAATTGGAAGCACAATGTGCCAGAATTTCTTAATTTCACTACAGCCATCAATGTCCGCAGATTCTAACAAAGAATCTGGAACTGCATGAGAGAACTGTTTCATTAAGAAGACACCAAAGGGCCATCCAACTGCTGGAAGAATTAAAGCTGCATAGGTATCCATTAACCCAAGTTCAGTTATGAAACGTAGAAGTGGTATTAAGATTACCTGTTTCGGTAGAGCCATCGCAGCAATAAAGATTGCGAAGATCAGCTTAACCCCAGGGAATTTTTTCTTCGCTAAGGCATATCCAGCAAGCGAAGCCGTTGTACACACTAACAAAGTTGTGGTTAAGGACACAAAGACTGAGTTAAAGAACCAGCGAGCGGTTAGTGGTTGTAGTAATAATTTATAGTTATCAAATGTTGGATTTAAAGGAAACCACTCGGGTGGCAATGCGATCGCAACATCTTGTAATTTAAATGAACCGGATGCAATCCAGTAAAATGGAAAGATAAAGAATATTGTGAGTGCGACTAAGAATATCATTGAAATGATATTAAAGAGTCCAAATTTTTTAAACTTCATATATGTTCCCCCCTAATAATTAACGTCATCGGACAAGAATTTGAATTGTAGAGTTGAGATAATTGCGATAATTACCGCAAGAATAACCCCCATCGCTGACGCCTTTCCATATTCTTGTAGAATAATCGCCGTTTCATAAACCAGATACATTACGGTTGAGGTAGAGTAGTTTGGTCCTCCGGCTGTCATTAATTGAATCAGTGAGAAAATTTGGAAGCTGTTAATGGTCGTGGTGACCACAATATAAAGTGTGGTTGGTTTGATCAGTGGCCAGATTATTTTTCTAAAAATAACCCAGTTCCCAGCACCATCGATACGTGCTGATTCCAATAACTCTTCTGGAACGTTTCCTAAAGCTGCGACATAAAGAATAATGGGTTGTCCAAGACTTGTGGTAATCAGAACTGCAATAATTGCATAGATTGCGGTCTTAGAGTTTCCAAGCCATTGTACATTTTCACTAATGAGTCCTACATTTTTTAGGATATAGTTCAAGATTCCAAAATCAGGGTTATAAATCCATAACCAAACAACTGTAATGGATACAACGGATGAGATTGCAGGAATATAGAATACACCTCTAAAGAACGAACGAACTGCAGCGTGTTTATTATAAATATGAATTGCGATAAACAGTGCCAACATTACCACAATTGGAACAGCAACCAAGGTAATAACTGCTGTATTACGCATTGATTTTAAGAATATATCATCATGCATTAAGTTTGCGTAATGATTGAGTCCATAGAAGACCTGGTTACGTCCTCTAAATCTGAAAAATGATAAGTAGATCCCTTTGACCATGGGATATAAAACGAATGTCACGAAGAATAACAATGCAGGGAGTAAGAATAAATATCCACTTGTATCAATATGCTTCTTTTTAATTTTCTGTTTTAATGCCTTCATACATATCCCCTTCTAATAAAAATGGGAGATGAAACAAACATCCATCTCCCATCACTATGATTGATAACCTATTGTGCTTCTTTTATTGTATTATTTGCTTTTTCTACAAATGCATCCGCTGCGGCTTTCGGTTCTGCTTCACCACTCATTACAGATTGTAACATTGGGAACCAGTAAGGACGCATTTTTGCATAACCTTCAATGGTATTGTAGTAAGGACCAAATTGAGGTGTTAGTGATTCTGCGAATTTAAGTTCTGCATCATCATATAATCCAGTTTGACCTTGTTGTGCTGAGAAGTTTCCTGTTGCAAGAAGTGTACGTTTACCCCATACTTCATCATTGATCATGAAGTCTGCGAATTTTTGAGCTGCTGCTGCTTTCGCATCATCACCGTTGTCAAATACGGCTGGACCTGCAACTAAGAATTCATATTTAGGTGCTTTCGCATCATTTGGATAAGGTAAGAAACGTGCATTCATGTCTGAACCTTGCATGTGTTGTGTACGAAGTCCTGGAGATGAAAGAATTGAAATTGCGGTTTTATTGGATTTGAAGTATTCTTGACCATCTTTTGATTCAAGACCTTGTCCACTTCCAAGTAATCCCTCTTTTGAAGCTTTAGCTACCCATTCTAGACCTTTAACACCTTGTTCGTTATTAATGGTATATTCTGAGATTGCTTCATCTGTAATCCATGAGCCGTATAAGTTTGAAACAAAGGCACGAGGACCTTGATCCCCTGCAGCTGATTTCGCATAAAGTAATGTCGGAATCATTTCTGGATCTTTTTCTTTAACTGCTTTTAAGAATGTTTCAAATTCATCAACAGTCCAATTACGTCCTGGATTATCTTCTTTATCTAATGGAAGTAAATCTGTGATTCCTAACTTATCTGTTACATTGGTATTTACAGCCATTAAGAACGGTGCAATCCCTTGTGGGTAAAGATAGAGTTTATTATCAAGACTACTTGCTTTTACTGCTGATGCATCAAGTTGTTTTGTATCAACATCTGCAAATTCTTTGAGGTATCCTTTTGAAGCCCAGTCAATAACACGACCTGGAGCATCATAGATTACATCAGGATTTGTTTTTGATTGAATTGCGGTTTCAACTTTTGCAGGACCATCTGTAAAGTCAATTTTTTGGTAATCAACCTTAATGGTTGGGTTTTTTTCCTCAAATGCTTTAATAAGCGCTGCATCGTAATCTGCTGAATCTGGAAATTCTTGATCATTGGTAAAGTTTGGGAAGTTCCAATATTTAATGGTTACTTCTTCAGAATCTTTCTTCTTACCACATCCTGTCAACAACAACGCTAATGCTGCTGTTGTGATAACACCTTTCGTAAATCGTTTCATGCTTTTCCTCCTCTAACATGCATATCAAGCATTTGAATATGCTGTACGTAATTTCATAATAGCATCTATTTGTATCTTTGCAAGCGTTTTCATAAAATTATTTACAATTTCATAATTCATGAAATTCATTTTCGTAAACACAGTTTAGATTTTGCTTTTATTAAAACAGTTTTCGTAAAAAACGGCTTTAAATTACCTTATTCTTCCATTTTTTCATTTGCTTTTTTTATAATCGCATCCACAGTTTGACTCATAACATAACTGTATTGATCATCTTCCAATAATTTCATGGAGATAATATCAACAAGATACATAATCGCAAACTGTGAATTCACAAAACGTTTGTTGTCGATAAATAAACTGTTGTATACAAACATTTGGTAATCACTAATATGCGCTAATTCACTTTCTGAGAAACTGGTCATGGATAATATTTTTGATCCATTATTTTTAGCTGTCTTTACAGCATTAAGTACTTCAATTGTTTTCCCCGATGTGGAGATACCAATTACAAGATCTTTTTCTTTGGTAATGGTTGAATTAATCAACATCATATGGGAATCGGTAATACCGGAGACATTGAACCCCATACGTAATAATCGTTGCGTCATTTCCATCGCTGTGAGCCCTGAACTCCCAACGCCATAGATAAAGATTCTCTGAGCATCTTTTAAAGCTGTAATTACACGTTCCAACTCTTCTTTGTCGATGTTTTTCTTTGTACGATCAATCACGCGATTGTAGTAAGAATAAACACTATCAAAGATATCCGAAGACTCAAGTGGTATCCCATCTTGTTCTGCTGCAGAAATTTGAATTTTCATATCAACAAAACTCTCACACCCAATTTTGCGACAAAAGCGTGTAATCGTTGCACTGGAAGTTCCCGTTTGTTCTGCCAGTTTGCCAATATTTATATTTTTAATTTCATTATTTTTTTGCAGAATGTACATGGCAATTTGTTTCTCTTTCTGAGAAAAATTGACATATTGTTTTTGTATTTCATCGAGGATATCCATGTTATCCTTCCTTTCTTCTTAAAAAGTGATAGAGCGCACCAACCATGCCCGCATCGTTTTTAAGTTTTGCAAACTGGATGTTTGCGGTATTAAAGGATGGGATCATGGTTTCTTCAAGTGCAGCTTTGATCATCGGTTCAAGATAAGCTTGCTGTGCCATAATTCCCCCACCAAGGACAATTACCTCGGGGTTGATTAAGTATTGAATGGTAGCAAGACCTTGAACTAAATGATCTACAAATCGTGTAAGTGCTTGTTGGCAAATAAGATCCCCTCTTTTTGCATTGGCAATTACCAATCGTCCATCAAATATTTGATCACTGGGATGATGTTTCATCACATCTTCGACCAATGCGGTTGTGGACGCTAAATCTTGAAAATATGCGTTCTTTATTGGAATGTACCCGACTTCCCCTGCCGTACCGCTTGCACCATGCCAAAGATTTCCTTCAAACATTAATGCACCACCAACCCCTGTACCAATGGTAAGGCATACCACCGACGATGCACCACGTGCAGCACCTTGCCAATACTCACCCATACAGGCACAATTCACATCATTCTCTACGAAACATGGAATGTGATAGGTTGATTCGATAATTTCTTTAAGCGGGGTTCCCGTGTAATCAGGAATGGTATACCCCGCATATTGAATCGATCCGGTTTCTAAATCCACAACACCGGCCGTTGAAATCGCAACACCATCGACATCTAAATCCTGCTTTAAAATTTGATGCAAGGTATCAACAATTTCATGATTACCGGCTGTTTGTTTTACAGAAAGGGTTTCAGTTTCAGTTAACGCCTCACCCAACTCGTTATAACATGCATGTTTTATCGATGTGCCTCCGATATCAATGCAACGGTAACGCTTCATGACAAACCTCCTTATGCCTTTACATACATCCGGTGAATTTCAATTGCACGTTTACGTTGTGCATCTTGAGGTGCTTTCATCGGTTCGCGACAAATACCTGCATGAACCCCTTCCTCCGCTAAAATTAATTTTAATGTGTTATATAGGTCATTATCTAAGACCGCACTGATTAAATCGTTAGTTTCTTTTTGGAGTTGTAATGCAGTTTTTAAATCCCCTGCATCCACGGCATCCATGGTTTGACGAGCTTTTAATGCATTCACATTAAAGGTTGAACCAATTGCACCATCAACACCCAATGCACATGCTGGCAACAACATCTCATCAAAACCTGCATAAATTAATTTTTCTGGGAATGTTGTGCGCATACGTTCAAGAAGATAGAAATCTGCTGCCGTAAACTTAACACCCTTAATTTTCTCGTTTTCAAAGAGCTCTGCAAATTGATCCAATGAAAGGGATACACCGGTTAGATAAGGAATTGAATAAATAATCATTTCAGTATCGATATCTTCTAAAATGCGGTTGTAGTAGTTTTTAACTTCCTCGAAATCAAATTTGTAATAGAAAGGCGTAACGGCTGAGATCGTTTTATATCCGAGATCAGTTACAAATCGAGCCAATTCTTTTGCTTCTTTAAGGTTTGTGGAACCTACTTGCGCAATTAAATCACAAGCACCTTGAGTTTCTTCAAAGGCAATCTCGAAGATACGTTTTTTCTCTTCCGTAGAGATTAAGAAGTTTTCCCCCGTACTTCCCCCGACATAAAGCCCATCGACTTTATTATGATCGATATTGTAACGGACAATTTCACGTAATCCTTGTTCGGAAAGATCCCCGTTTTCATCAAAGGCAACCAGTAATGCTGAATATAGTTTTTTCATTTTCCACCTCTGCGATTATCTTGGTATCGCTTACATTTGGAGTATAGCATCGAAAATTGTTTTAATCAAGATGATTTATTGAAAACAAATACCGTTTGCGTAAGCCCTTACAACGCAGTGTATACTATCTTTAACTTTGTAAATGATTACCAAATATAAAAAGAACCACTTTATAGTGGTTCTTCTGTTTGTTTTTTAAATTTTGAATTCAATCGAAAATTATTTTCATTAAAATCATTTTCGTAAATATATTTTTTATCGTTACGTTCTTATTTAATAATATCAAGGAAATCAAGCAAATTATTAATCTCAAAATCCGGTTTAATATCTGTTGAGTTGGCTTTCCCTTCAGGGTTATACCAACATCCAGTAAGTCCCGCATTCATCGCACCATAAACATCTGCTTTAATATTATCACCCAATACAATTGTTTCTGCAGGATTAAACGGTTGCATTTCTTTGGCGACAATCTCAAAAAACTCAATCATCGGTTTCGCATACCCAAGTTCTTGAGAAATAAAGATATGACCAAACCAATCACGAATGTTTGCGTGATCCAGTCGTTTATATTGTGTATCCGTAATCCCATTGGTCACAATGCCTAAACGATAGTCATCCTTGACTGCCTCCAGTAATTCCATTGCACCAGGCATAAAGATATTATTTTCTTCAATCAGTGTTCGAAACATTTGATCCATCTCACGACCTGTATACGGTAAATTAAAAGATGCTAGGGAGACACCAAAGCGCTCGTCAAGAATGGTTTGTTGATTAATCTCACCACGTTCATGTGCTTCCCATAACTTATGGTTCACATCATAGTAGTAATCCAAGACTTCTTTGGTATACGGTACCTTTAACGTTTCAAAAAGTTGTTTAAGCGCAATCGTTTCAGATTCCTTAAAATTTAACAAGGTATTATCAATATCAAATAGTAATGTAGTATATGTCATAATGTCCTCCAAATCCTCTTTATTCTATCATACATTAAAGACAAACATGATATGATGAGCTTAAATTCAACGTTTCAAAGTAGAATCTCGGAGGTCTTTTATGAATACAATAACCACACGCAAGCAATTGCGTCACAATCTCGCCCGTTACATCCTTCCCTCAATCGGAGCGATGATCTTTTTTTCTTTATATACCATGGTTGATGGGATGTTTGTCGGTAAAGGCGTCGGACCACAAGCTTTAGCCTCCGTAAACCTTTCAATGCCTTACATCAATATGATTTTTGCGTTTGCCTTAATGATTGCGGTCGGTGCATCAACCCGCATCACCTATTACTTCGGTAAAAAGAACCTCTATGAAAGTAACGTCATCTTCTCACTGGGTTTCTGGTTTTTAGGGCTTTTCGCTTTGGCCTTAGCCATACTTATGGGTCTATTCCGTGACTCCTTAATTCTTTTGTTAGGGGCAACACCTGATACCATGCACTCTGTTTCTCAATACCTAAGTATGATGATCCTATTTAGTCCATTCTTTATGTTGACCTATTACCTTGAGGTATTGGTTAAAGCCGATGGTGCTCCTGGTTTATCGTTGCTGGGTATCATCTTAAGTGCCTTTGTGAACATTATCCTGGATTATCTTTTTGTAATTCAGTTTCAATGGGGCATTCAAGGTGCGGCAATTGCGACAGGGATTGCGCAAGTCTTCGGCTTTATCTTCTTTTTATCGTATTTCCTATCTTCTAAATCAACCCTAAAATTTATCAAGCCTACTTGGAATTTTCAGACTCTCATAAAAATGATTCAAATTGGAATTCCTGATGCCTTAACAGAACTTTCTTCTGGATTTATTACCTTTGTCTTTAACCTTGGAGTTGCCTTCTATTTTGGATCCAATGGGCTTGCGGCCTTTGGAGTCTTAATGTATCTAACCAATCTGGTTACGGTTACCATGATTGGAATCAATCAAGGTATACAACCCTTAATCAGTTACTATCACGGTCAAAAACAACCAAAACTTATTAATTGGATTTTAAACGATGCACTTTTTGTCAGTGTGTTGTGTGGACTTGGGTTCTTCATCCTTTGTCAGGCTTTTCCAAAAGTCCTTGTAAGTGGCTTTATTGATGCAAAGAACATCGAACCTTTCAACCTTGCGGTTGAAGCATTACCGATCTTTAGTTTTGGATTCCTTCTATCGGGAATTAATATTGTCTTAGCCGGCTATTTTGCTGCGCTGGAACGTATTCGTCCGGCAATGCTTATTTCAATGATGCGTGGCTATCTTCTTGTAGCGCTGTGTGTAATCATCCTTCCTTACTTATTCGGTGCAAGCGGGATTTGGTTTGCTCCCCTAACGTACGAATTGCTTACCCTAGTCGTTTCATTAATCCTTTTTAAACACTATAAAAAAACAGCCTAGGCTGTTTTAGAAAAAATGTTTAAACGCATAATAGGTGCCATACTCCCAAAAAGGCCAAGAGTGGTCTCCATCATCAAGATAATGAACATCCACCTCTGTATAGGCTTGTAAATCGGTGACAAAGCGTTTTACTTCTGAAATCGAAACGGCGTCATCCATTCCGCCTGTCATAACCAAAAAAGACACAGGTAGGTTTTTTGATTGGTATGACGCAAGACTTGCACTTGGATGTTGGCGATTCCAAAGTTCATGATCAAATACATCATTTTGATCTCGGAATACATGCCACTCATAAGTTACGGTAGAGGGTGTCATGGAATACCAAACTGCAGGTGATAAAGCCATTACCTTTGAAAAATACTCAGGATAGCGTAAAGCTAAATTACTTGCGCCATAACCTCCCATAGATAAACCACCAATAAAGCGCTTGTCTCGGGTAGGCTTAAGCTCTAAACGTGCTTCAAGCGTCGGAATGAGATCTTCGATCACGGCCGTCTCCATTTGAAAACAACGACTGTTTAGATAAAACGAGTTAAAGCCATCTACAAAAATCACAACACATTTACGACATTCACCCAGTTCCATACATTCATCCAGAAATTCCGGCAATAAAAACCGTTCCGTCATATTACGATGGTTTCCAGTTGCCCCGTGTAATAAATAAACAACAGGGAGCGTACTGATTGATGCCTCACCATCTAAATATGGACAGTAAGCACTGTAATTCCAATCAAATCCTAATGATGGTGAATAGATTGTGCCATCGACCATCTCACCGCTTTTTCCCATAGAACCCCTCTTTTCTATTTTAAATACTAGTCGATATTTTTAACGTCAAAACCACCTAAGAATTCTTTCCATCCTTCAACGGTTTTACCATTATCTGCTACGAAATAACGTTGAATACCATTTGAGTTTGTTTCACTTTGATCAGAGCTTGTAAACGAATCACGGCTTGCCTTAATATTTTTATTTAGAACATCCCAAAATGGATTGTTCTCATCTTGAAGCAGTTCCTTCAGAGCATCACGATCTAAAGATCGAATAATGCCTCCTCTTGTTTTTGTTAAATCGATAACATCTTCAAAATCACTCTTTGACAGTGAGATGTTTAATAAGTGATCCATCAGTTCGTCAAACATATAGATTGAGTCTACATAATTCGTGTCTTCATCGTATTGAAGTAAGACACGCTTACCATTCTTCAACTCAAGAAACTCATAACTCGTCGAAAAGGGTGGTTTCTCTGTCAGTTTCTTTAAGGCAATTTCATTTGATTTTTTAATATTTTCAGTGACAAAAACTCCATCTGGATTCTTACGGTGGCTCAATATGTGAATCTTTTCAGTTCTTAGGTTTTGACCGTTTAAAATCGTCACGGTACCAACTACCAAATCTCCATCCGTATTTTCTTTATAGTAAACACGACCATTAAGATCATCCATATTCCCATAGGCATAATCCAATGGATTTAAATAAGTATCCAATTCACTCGATGACTCCATGCTTGAGATATAGGCTGTATAAGTTTTACCCGCAAAAAAAGCGTCAATTGCTTTTTGTCCCGACCCTTGCGAATTCGTGCCACACCCCACTAGCACAAGACTTAACATAACCAGGATGATTCCATATATTTTTTTCATAACGTCCTCCAATATGTAAGAAAATAATAGCTTAGGCACGTTTTAAAAGCAATGAGTTCACGCATTTATCATACTTGCATGGTTCTGCCTTGAAACCTGTTTCAAAATCAATTATGATGATTATAAAGAAACAGGAGGGGTTTTTATGAATCCACAACCATATCAAGAAGAAATCTATCATTTACTCCATGAACTCGACATTTCTTACCGGGAAGATCATCATAAACCAATTTTTTCCGTTGAATCCGATGATCTCGATATTCCAGGTCCACAAGTAAAATATTTACTATTACAACCTAAGAAAACGGATGAATATTACTTAGTCGTCGCTCACGATGAAACACATCCTGATTTAAAACAACTTGCACAAGACCTAGGAACTAAGCGTCTTTCATTTCCTTCGAATGAGGCAATGAAAGATTTATTAGGCATTGAGTTTGGCTCCTTGACCTTGCTTTCACTCATAGCGGATACAGACCACAAAGTCACACCAATTTTTGATACCGCGATTGATCGTGATGATACCATCGGCCTTCTCGCCAACAACAACACCATCACCTTAACTTTACAAGTTCGTGATGTAGAGAAATACCTCGAGCACCTTGGGTATACACCACGCTATCTTGAGTTAAAACAAAAATAAAGACCTCCTAGGAGGTCTTTTTAATGATATACAAGTTCAAACTCAATCATTTCATGATCTTGCATCTTTACGGTAAATCCGAGATCTGTCAATAAATGAATGGCAGATGTATTATGTGGGATGGAATAAGCAACAATTCGTTTCAAGGCTAAAGTTCTAAAACCGTACTCAATAAGGGCCTCACTGACTTCACGACCAATTCCCTGTTTCTGGGCACTCTGACGTAAAAGCCAACCCATTTCATACGTTTTAAGGTCGTCACCGACATCCTCAGTTTCCAATTCATGAAAAATCACATGTCCAATCGCTTCTTGGCTCTCACGATCTTCAATCGCAAATAAGGGAGGATTATCAATTAAACAATATGTCTTTAGAAATCCTTTGATGGTTTCATCATCCATTACCGGTTCAATAAACTGCATGACCGTGGAGTCTTTAAGCCATGTTTTCGCATAATTAAAATCTTCCCTACAAAAGGGTCTAATAATACATTTGTGTGTTTTGAGTTCCATAATTCACCTCACCGCTATCATATCAAATTCAGTTGGATTATACGTGAAAATCGTGTTTGTATTGCTTTACCTGTTTCCAATACACCACTATTGAGTACATTAAAACACAGTATTGAGCGAGTGGGACAGAAAGCCAAACACCTTTTAATCCAAACATACCCGGTAACACCCATAGTAGAAGAACTGTGGTCAAAATAGGTTCACTGTAGATCAGACGATAAGCAGTATGGTTGTCTCGCGTTGCATAGGCGTAAGATGTGGAAACACGAAGAAATGCAATCGGAATTAATCCTAATAAGAATAATGGCATGACTTCCGCAATCATCAAGGCAACTTCTTCTGATGCACCAAAAAATCCAGGAATCATAAATCTTAAACTGTATAGAATTACCATACATGTCAGTGCAACCCCTAACGCAAATCGAATCGCAATTGATACAATCTCATGAACTTTGTCCATACTATCATTACCATAATAACGACTGATTAAAGGTTGACAGCCATCGCCAATTCCATGAAGTAATAATTGAACACTAAAAACAACATAACAGATGACACCATAGCTTGCTGCTGCGATATCACCACCATATTGAATGGCAGATTGGTTTAAAACAATAATCATGAGATTGGGGGATAAGATTAATCCAAAAGGTGATAACGAAACCTTTAGGACCTGAACCACAGAACTCATTTTAACTTTGATTTTCTCAGATCCACCAAATGGCACGTGTTTAAACATGTAGCCGACGCATAAAAGCATGGTTAAAGCTTGGCCGATAATTGTAGCATAACCGGCTCCAGCTGTTCCTAACTTAAGAACGGATACAAAATAACCATCCAAAATAACATTCGTTATAAATCCAGTTATCATCGCAACCATCGCGAAGAGGGTACCACCATAATTACGGATAATGGGAACCAAACCAGTTGCCATTATTTGAAAAATTGAGAAAAGGATAATAATTCGAATATAATCGGCTGCATAATCGAAAAGACGTCCTTGCGCTCCAAAAAACGTTAAAATCTGTGGGTAGGTTTTAAAGAGTAAAACAAAAGCTACAAGGGAAGCAACGATCAGTAAGCATACCGTTGTTTTGAGATAACGTGCCTGGTCTTCATGATCATTCGACCCCAGTGCAATCGCTATTTGAATCGCACCCGCTAACCCAATTCCTGTTCCTAAAGCCTGTATAAAGGACGTAATCGGATAGGCTAAATTAATTCCAGCAATTCCTAAATCGCCTACATTTTGACCAATAAACCACCCATCGACAATGGCATATAAGCCAGAAAATGCGAACGCAAACATCGCGGGTAACACATTGCGATAAAAATCTTTACGCATATCATAAACCTCTATTATTTTCTAAGCATAATGATAAGTATAGCAGATATATTTTACATCGCAAGACACACCACTTAGCAAGAATGTTCCTTGTAATCACGTTATATTTGCGTTACGATTGAGGTACAAATAGAAAAAGGAGCAATAGAATGAAAAATCAATACGGACAACAGATTACAGACTTATTGCACGAACTGAATATTGAATATCGTGAAGATCATCATGAACCCATATTTTCAGTAGAAGTTGAAATCCCCGAGCTTCCTGGACCACAAATAAAATATCTTCTTGTGAAACCTAAAAAAACGGAACATGAGTTCTATTTAATTCTTGCACATGATGAAAAACATCCCGATCTAAAAGACTTACAAGCTCAACTTGGAACCAAACGCTTAACCTTCCCTACCAGTGAAGAGATGAGCGAATTAATTGGCGTTGAATTTGGAAGCCTTACTGCAGCTTCCGTAATTGCGGATAAAAATCATGAAATTACCGTAATCGTGGATGAAGCCATTAATCGTGATGATACAATTGGAATTCACCCAAATGATAATTCCATTACGTATACCATTGCATTTAAAGATCTTGAACGTTACCTTGATCATCTTGGTTATACACCCCGTTACATTCCTTTACTGGATAAAGAATAATCATCATATAGCACATGCGAAAGCGTGTGCTTTTTTAAACAAAAAAGAGAGAATTTACGCTTCCTCTCTTTTTTTTGTTTTTATAACTAAAACAGATTTGTATACATTTATTGATTTATAATTAACTTAAGAAGAGCTGTGAACTCGTAGGGGTAATCTCTTGTTACTTTAAATAATTATCTTGATGTAGTCCCAATAAGCTACTTGTGTACTCCATACAATTTCTATTCCTTGCGACGATGACTCATTATGACACCACAAGAAATAAGAATTCCCGCTAATTCGATTGTTTTGAATCCAACACCTGTTTTAGGTAAAACTTGATCTCTTTCTTTTTTCAGATCACTTGAATCAGGGGTTAATTGTGTTTCTGTTTCTGGTACGTTTTGTTCCGGTTTCGTTTCCTCTGGTTTCGTTTCCTCTGGTTTCGTTTCCTCTGGTTTCGTTTCCTCTGGTTTTTTTTCTTCCGCTATCCGAATAATCTTAGCCGGCATTGTTTCAATAGGCGGAAATTCATTAATTTCCAAAACAAATTTTAGGAAAGCAATGTCTTCTTGATCGTCTGTAAGCTTTAAAGTATTTAGTGTTAAATCAATATTAAACTCTTTTTCGTAAATACTACTTACTTCAGGTCGTTTCGTGATAAGAAAGCTTTTAATTCTACCCCAGTCTTTAACTTCCCGCTCCCCAATCCATTGTACTGTTCCTAAAGCAAGATTTTGGTCTACCAATTGTATATCATCTTCAGTATAAGAAACTATTAATTTAGATGCAAGAGATGGATCAAACTGAATTGGCCCGGTCAATTTATAATCGATTGTTGAACCTAAATCTGCGTCGGTTAAATAGAACCGGTCTCCAACATGCGGCAGTGTTCCTATTATTTTAAGATGTGTAATCGCTTTTTCTTTTAAGTTATTCACTTGAACACGATATGTTATATCTTTATTATCTGTATGTTTTAATGTTTTCACAAACTCATCAGAGCCTTGACCTTTTAATAATGCAGTTCCGTAATACAATGCATTCGTATGGTTAGCATAGAATCGTCGTGTATGAAAAATCATCTCTTTTGTATCACCGTTTCCATTAAAATCCCAAACGTCTTCAACTTTCCATATAAAGTGATCATCTATTTCGCTCACTGATGAAAGTTCAAAATCATCAACCAAATAACCGTAAAAATCCAAAGACATAATCTGTGGAACTCCATGTGTTACATTAACAGGAATTCGTGTTTGAATAGCTTGATCTTTGACAATGAGTGATTGATGAGCAAATGTAATTTCCAGTAATTTTCGACCACTCCCTTGATAATTTTCTTCAACAATTTTATAAGAATTATGAGTCGTCGATGTATCCGTGACCTCAACCCCTTCTGGTAATAAAAGATATCCCTTAAACGGACCTTTTAGCGCTGCAAGGCTCGAGGCATCATTTTTTAATGTCACCACAATATCGTGTTTTCCTTCTGTTATCAACGATTCATGAGCACCTTCAAATTGAACATCTGCTTGAATAACACGATTTATACCTTCTGCAGGTTCAATGAGATCAGCGCTTTTACACATTGCATAACGATAAATTTCATTGACAACAGCTGGCTTCATAAGTGGATCCATCTTTAAAGTATCCAGAATTGGTTCTGGAATATTATAATACATCGAAACATAGTCAGCATTTGGGTTTATCGCTGTATTGTTCATGTTATAACCTGTTGATGCGAATCCCATATTACTTTTAATTTTACCTTTCGATCCAGGTTTTACGGATGTGTCGAAATTTAGGGAAGCGATTGTAATGCCAGGTGGCAAAGCACTCCAAGTGCCAGGTCGATCGTTATTTTTGCCAATCGTATCCGTGAATGCGTCGTCATCATACTTATAAAAATGAATCCAAACACTTTGAATTGAGCGTTGATTATCAATACCCAACTCATTGAGATCATAAGTATTCCCTGGTTGAAGTCCAGATTTAAAGGGCTGCCAAGATTCTGAGCCTTCATAAAGTATACTCAACGACACATACACTGTTTCTCCCAAACTTTCATGTTTAAATTTTGAATTCGGACGATAGGTAACGTCACCAACATGTACTTTATCAACATTTAATTTTTCATCAGGATGAAAAAACAGGTCATAGGAATGCATCCGTTTTATTGGACTAGTATTAGAGTTTGGTGTTCCAAAGATATTCCACCGTAAGATCCCTTGACCAAAAACCTCTGGTGGTTCGTTATCAAATTTACCAGGACTTTGAATGCCTCCTTCTTCATCTAAAGGACCAAAGAAACCAAGATTATGAAGTGTTCCGCTTGATTCTATGTCTTTTTCACTATTTTTATCTGGTAATAAATAGTTTGATGCTACTGCATTTTGAGTTAATGATTTATTATCATCATAATTTGCAGTAATGGTTGCAGTCGTATCAAACTTGGAAAACGCAGATAATTTCGTATCTGTAATTTCAAAGACGACCTCAAATTCTTTTTCTGCATAATAAGTGTCGCTTTCATCAAGGTTTATAACATTCCAAGTCCAAGTTAATGTTTGCATTTTACCATCACTTGTAAGGTCCGGCTCAAGTCCCGAATTATTGGAAATATAACGTGCACCTTCCGGAATCATATATTTAAGAACGATATCCGAATTAGATTTGAGACGTATACTCCCAAATTCATATTTATTTATCGAAAATCCAAGTCCATAAGTCGGTTTATCCAAAATGCGTAATCCTTCTTGAGATGTTTCGCCTTCGGGTGTCGTAATTTTTTTTACTTTATTCGTTACTGAAATATTCTTTGTTGCCAAAAGGATAACCTCATCAGCTTCTTTTCTAAAGACCGATTCCTCATCTTTAAATAGTTCAATCGACGCATTAAGTTTCTTTTGATCAAATGGTATACCATTAATTGTTTTTACTTCAATAATAATACTTTGATTAAAAGACTTATCAAGTCCATCTAGGCTGTATACCAATTGATTTTTTTCTTTTATGTAGGATGGTGTTCGATCATGAATTCCTATCTCCTCCAAAGATTGATTAAAAACGATGTTAGTATCATCAATGGATTCCGGCAAACTTACAACCAAAGTATGAGAATCATATATTCCAGATGTAGCAAGATAACTTACATCTAACTTATACTTTACGGTTTGCCCTACATCAACTGCTTTTAGAACCGGCTGAAAAAGAAGACTAAAACTTGATTGTTCTTTTTTTTCGGTCCGTATTTCATCATCTATACTTGTGTTTTCTTGTTTTTCGGATACATCAGTATCCAATTCTTGTGTCTCGTCAATTTGTTGTAATTCTGTGCTTTCCTCTGAAGATTCATCAACCACAACTTGCTTTGGTTCAGAATTTTTTTCTTCATTTTCATCAAGTGTCTTCTTTACCTCACTCGACTGAGATTGTTCAAGTACTGGTGTAGCCTCATTGTTTTCTATGCTTGAGGCAGGAATTATCGTCGAGCTAATCATTAACCCCACTAAAAAAAGCGGTAAAAAACGATATCTTTTTTTCATAATATCCTCTTTCTAAAAGAATTCAGTACATCATTATGATAATAATGGATTCCAATTGTATATGATGATAATAAAAGAAATTAACTTTTCCCGCAGAACTCAACACAATAATAAGTCTATATATAAATAACATAGCATAGAAGCATTTATTTCTCAAATCAAAGAATTTCTTGCAAATTCTTCTCTATCGCAGTAATGTTTACAACGCCATTTGATTAATTGATAAAACCTGGAGTTAATACCTTAATCTAATCAATGAAATGGAACGATTTTTTTAAAAACCGTTCTTATAAACACATGTCGAATCTTTTTATATCCACCACTTCAAGTTTTTGTTTTTAATAATTCTCAATGTTTATCTTAAATTTTTTTTAAATATCCTTGGGACTCTTTTAACTTCGATACAATTTTTGAGTAGCGTCCACGTGCTATTACAATCGATTCTTCAAAATTTATAATTTTAAGTTCTTTGCTGCTTAACTGTACTAGATATCTCAAATTGATAATGGTTCCATGGTTCGCCCGTACAAATATCAGCTCATCTAATGACGCTTCAATCGACTTAAGAGATTGATTCATAACAGTATAAGTTCCTGCATCGGTATAAATAACGGGGTGACGCTTCTCATAGATGATTGCTTTAATTTGATTTTGTACCAGTCTTACCACACCCTCTCGTGTCTTAAAGATGATGCTTTGATCACAATTTTTAATCTTTAAAATCGCAGCGCGTAATGTTTCCTCTAAAGTTGATTCTAAATTTTCTTGAAACATTGATCCATAAATATTGGTTCCATAAGCCGTATGCATTACATCATCAAGTGACGATATAAAAATTACGATAAGCTTTGGATTTAAGCGTTCAAGCGCATGGATGCATTCGATTCCTAATTGATCGGGTATCATTACACTGATGATTAGAATATCAATCCTTGAACATAATGGATCTTTTTGAAGATCTTCAAATTTTGTGTATAAGAAACACTCCTTAATGCTATGGCGTTTTTTTATCAGTAAGAGTCTTTGGAAAAACCGGTGCCTAACATCTTCACACTCATGAACAACTGCAATATGATACATCTGTTTCCCCCCTTAGAATATTACTTAATACGCTATAAACATATAAAACCCCTAAAAATTTTATACACTACTTTTTAAATAATACGTAGAAACAATTCAATTGAGTAGTTCATTTGTACGAGTGGTAAAAAAAAGATCTCATGAAACTGAGATCTTCGCTTTAATTACATCCAGTGCATAATCAAAAAGTTGGACAGACAATACAAATGCCTCCGGTAATGTATAACTCACGCCACCACTACATGGAACGTCATCTTTAGCAATGAATTTGATTGAACTGCACGATTTAGAGGCAACACAGCAACCGGACTTCGCATTTGGAACCCAAACCTTCAGTGGGACGTCTTGGAGGTTTTCACGTGTGATTCTGGTGCCATCAAGACAAATAATTTCTGAATCCTTCAGAGATAAAAAGCACATGGCATCAAATGCACACATTGCGTAGACCTCTTCAACACCGGGTATTGAAACTTTAAAAGCGGTTTTCTGACCCGATATTGGATAGCATGCCTTACAAGAGGCATTTATTAAGTCACAATCGTAAAGTGATTGCGAACATGATAACCATGCTTCATCAGCAAGGTTCCCTTCCAAAAGTCGGCCCACAAATTCTTGGTACTCCTTTTGAAGTGCGGATGAAAGTGCTTGATACCGCTCATTAAAATCAGGATTTAAATCCAATTGTTTTTTTAAGATTTCGTATTGATTCATAGCATACTCCTTTCGCACTTATTTTATTCTAATTGCGAATGGTTTGCAACAACTTTCTAATCCTTCAACTTTTGGGAGAGTTCTAAAAGCTTGTAAACGGTATTGGCCGTTCGAAGAGTTACACAATTATTGATTGAAGTACTCGCAGTTTTGGACCAACGGGATTTCGAATAGTTTTGAAGGTCTGCGGACCAATAAATAACATCGAGTCCCGATTGAACCGATTCAAATTCCACATGCGCTTCACCCATGACTTCAATAATATCATCGAGTTTTGCAGGTGGTATTACAAAAATTGCAGTATGATAATTAGCTTTATTGGTCTTATCCCACCAAGCAGGCGCTTCATTTAAAACTTGTTCTAGGTGCTCAAGCGTTATAATGACAAGCGGAATTTCAAATTGAAAAAAATCTTTGAGGGTTCCTTCTAATGCTTCTTGCATTGATTTTAACGCTTCATTTTCACTTTTAAAAATAACATTCCCACTGTTTATGTACGTTTTAACGGAAGTATAACCCAGTGATTCAAAAATCTGTTTCAAGTCAGCCATCGGAACTTTATGCTTCCCGCCAACATTAATACCTCGTAATAATGCAATGTATGTTTTCATAAGAACCTCGCTTCATCTTTGATTATACGCGTAAACCATTTACCCTACAATCCGAGACGATTTCAATAAAATTTTATTTGTCTTGTTTAACGATATGTTATGCTTAAGAAAAGCGATTAAGGGGGATGTTATGAATATCCGTACATTTCAAAAAAATTTTAAGATTAAACACGAAGAAACCATTCTGGCTTGGATTCAAGATGGTCTTATTCCAGGTGCCTATTTTGATAAGCCGAAACAAACATGGATAATTCCGGATGCAGCACGACCACCTTATACAAAAGCACGTGCTAAAAACACTTCTGCCATTTACGTAAGTATTGTAAGAGGTTGTATGGATCGATATCATGTCCTACCTCAGCTTTATCATCTTAGTCAACAAGAGTTTGATGTTTACATCCAGCAACTTCTTAAAGCCAATTTAATTTCCGTTGTCTATCATGATCAGATTGCTTACTATTACGCGACACCCGAGAGTGAGGCTTTTATTGCATCCAAGAATCCGTTGCGTTACCTTGAAACACTTTTAGGTGTCGCAGTGAAAGCGGCAACCGAAGGAACCATTAAAGGTATGTTTTAAATGAAAAAAGCCAAGGAAACTTGGCTTTTTACGTTTTAAGGACTTCTTTGAGATAACCATCTTGAAATATAAGTTGGGTTGGACATGTAACTGCAAGTGATTGAGCATGGGTAACAAGAATGATGGTGACGCCTTGTTCATGAATATCTTTAAGGATACGCATAATCATGTGCGCATTCTCAACATCCAATGCGCCTGTAGGTTCATCTGCAAGGATAACCTTAGGACTTTGAATCAGTGCTCTTGCGATAGCGACGCGTTGTTTTTGTCCCCCTGACAGTTGGTGTGGATATGCATTCTTTTTATCTTTGATATTTAACATTTCAAGTAATTGAAGCGCTTTTTCTTGATGTTCTTTTCGAATTCGTTTTACGGGCAGTAATACATTTTGAATCACCGTCATCGTTGGAATTAAACCAAAGTTTTGCATAATGTATCCAATGGATTTATTGCGATAGTTAGCACGTAAAGCATCATTCCAATCAAGGATATTCTTCCCTTCAAACAAGACACTTCCCTGTGCATCTTCAATTAAACCAGCAAGGGTATTGAGAAATGTCGTTTTTCCTGAACCGGATAATCCCGTTACGGCAACAAAATCGCCGCGTTTAATCTCGACATTTACATTGTTTAAAGCATGTACCTTCGCGTCATGATCTCCATACGTTTTTGAAAGTGATTTAATGGTATATATTGTATCAGACATTTTCTCCTCCAATAATATTTAAAATTTGAATTGCGTTAATGCGTTTTGTGATAAATTGACTTAATAGCGCAACAAGTACGATTAAGATTGAAATACCAATGCCAAGCACAGTCCACGTTAAATCGAGGGTAATGTGCATCGTTTCAATTCCAATTAACGTCGATATAAAGATAAGGCAAAATATCGATTTTAGATATGAACGGATAAGATATTGTTTCGAGTATCCCACAACTTGATATAAAGCAAAATCTAGAGAGCGATAATGAATATCTACAAACACCGCGCAAATCAAGCCAAATAAGCTAAAAATCATATTAATCATTCCCACGCCTAAATAACTCGCCAACATCAACATTTTCTGATGATAGAATCCTTCTTGAATGCTTTTAATCGATGATACTTGGTACTTAAATGTCGGTTCATTTAAATCATTCCTAATGTGTTCCACCTCATCTTCTGAAAGATTCATAAAAAAGAGTTCATCAATAAAATTACTGTTGGTTAATTGGAGATGTTGATTAATGTTTGAGATATCGAAATACGCAATTTGGTAGTCCTTTGATGAGAGTTCTGTATAGTCGCTAGGACCAAGGAATGTAAATGGCTTTTCCACAACTTCCGCAATGACATAATTTAACCCTTCTGAATGAATTTGGTCCCCCACACTGTATTGGGAGTCACTTGTAATGATTGGTATCGTATCGGTATTCTGATACCGTTTCACGGATTCTGTATTTATGTTATTAAGTTTTAAGGCCGTTTCATTTAGGAATATAAGATTTCCAAGTATATTTGATGAATGGGAATCAAGATAGAACACAATCATATGATCGTGGTATTTTTCGTAGGTGGTAGCGAGTTTATTGAGGATATCACCACGATAGAGCTCGGGATTTTGTTCTATTTTCATGGTTTCTTGAAGAGATTCCGGATACTTAGCAGACACGGACCAAGCCGAATCTAATTGAGCATAGTTTTTATAAGGTGATACTTGCCGGTTTAAATCCTCAAAAAGAATGAGCGATACAAACAACAACATCAAAGAGGTTGAAAATTGAAATACTAAACCCACTTTCTTGGTGATATTAAGACCAACACTTTTATTTTTCCTATATGCCCTTAAACATCTCCAAAATAAAATATTGATGATCAATCCCATCACAAGAATCATGATTGTTCCCGCTATGATAATTGGCATTCCAATCGGCAATTTAAAATAGTTCAAAAAAGGAACTGACAGTAGTGATGAGAAGAGAAACGTTGCGACGAGTTGCACCATATAATCTAAGGTGAAAGAGCGTAGTATTTCTGAGTAGGTAAAACCAACAATACGCTTAATTTCGAGTATTTCTTTAGATACAAAAATCCAATATTCTGATACATAAAAGAGATTCAAGACGATTGAAACGAATACAATCGAAAATAAAACCAATAAGAACAGATTATCCTTGATGAAATAAATGAGATTCGATAAGTTGGAAACATTATTTTTCGCTATATCACAATATTGATTGAAAAAGAACGAAGTACATACAATCATATACAGTGATAAAAGCACATGATAAATTGTCAATAATTTTTTTTTATTCATATTTAACACCCCTTATAATAACTCCCTAGTTTATTAGGGAGTTCCATCGATTAATATGCATTACCCCAGGTATAGCAGGTTTCGTTATATCCTGAAAAAGCAACTGCATGAACCGATGTATATGGACTTGGACGATAAGCTTGTTTTTTAGTTTGCTTTGATCCTATTTTTGCTGTCGCTGACATATATGAATATTTAGCTTCATCAAAAACGGTAGTTTTTGAGTTACATGCCTTCGATAAAAAATTTGCGCCTGACCAACCTACATTTTCCCAACCTACTTTGGCAAGTGCGGTTAACTGTGCGCCTAGGATCATCAGTCCAAATAACAGCATTATCGGTACTGTTTTCTTTATGCTTCGTCGCAAAATATCCCCCCTTTCACCTTGATTTTATTCTCTGTGATCAATTATTCAAGACAAAATGACTAGATTGTAGTCTTCATTGATTACTCTGTATTTTATAAGCATTTTCAAACAAAAAGGGATTGACAAAATTTGAAGTCAATCCTAGAATATAGGTGTTGGCACTCATACAAAGAGAGTGCCAGAGGTCGAAATAAAGGAGGAAACGCATCATGATTAAACCATTGTATGACCGCATTTTGTTAGAAGAGATTCTTGCAGAGTCCGCTACTGCAAGCGGAATCTTATTGCCGGAATCCAAAGAGAAGCCTTCTATGGCACGCGTTGTTGCTGTAGGTAATGGAACGAAAGATAAAGAAGGTAATACACTTCCCATTGATGTAAAGGTTGGGGATTGTGTCATCTATAAAAAATATGCAACAACAGATGTAACTTATCAAAACAAAGATTATTTAATTATCGACATGAAAGATGTACTTGCAATTGTGGAGGATGATAAATAATGGCTAAAGATGTACGTTATGGACAAAACTCAAGAGATTTACTCTTAAAAGGAATGGATACACTTGCTAATGCGGTAAGTGTAACACTTGGTCCTAAGGGACGTAATGTTGTTTTAGAACGTAGTTTTGGTTCACCGCTTATCACTAATGACGGTGTTACCATCGCTAAAGAAATTGAACTTAAAAACCCTTTTGAAAACATGGGGGCAAAGCTACTTTATGAGGTGTCCAATAAGACCAATGATGTATCTGGAGATGGAACAACAACCGCTACATTACTTGCACAAGAAATGATTCATAAAGGATTAGTGCATGTTGATCGTGGCGCAAATCCCGTATTAATGCGTCTTGGTATTGAAAAAGCATCGCGGGTAATTGCTGACTACCTGCTTGAAAACAGCAGTAAAATAGAGACGAGCAGCGATATCGCAAACGTTGCCTCAATCAGTGCTGGTAGCGAAGAAATCGGTACAATTATTGCGGAAGCAATGAAGAAAGTTGGAAATGATGGTGTCATTACAGTAGATGAATCCAATACATTTGAGACTGAATTAGAAGTTGTGGAAGGACTTCAATATGACAAAGGTTATATTTCACCTTATATGGTTTCAGATCGTGAGACCATGGAAATTGAGATGGAGAACCCTTATATCTTGGTTACAGATCATAAAATCTCAACAATCCAAGAAATTCTTCCCCTCTTAGAACAAATTGTTCAACAAAATAAACCATTCTTTATTATTGCTGAAGATATTGACAATGATGTTGTCTCAACACTTGTAGTCAATAAACTCCGTGGAACCTTCAATGTAGCAGCAACAAAAGCACCAGGATTTGGAGATAATCAAAAAATGATGCTTGAGGACATTGCGATTGCAACAGGCGCTACATTCATCAGTAAAGAACTTGGAATGAACATCAAAGAAACTGAAATCGATCAGCTTGGAACGGCTTCTAAAGTAGTCATCCGCAAGGACGAAACAACCTTAATTGGTGGAGCAGGAACCAAAGAGTCCATTGAAGAACGTGCAAGCGAAATTCGTTCTCAAATAAACAATGTAAGCAGCGACTTTGATAAGAAAAAACTTGAAGAACGTCTTGCGAAACTTACAAATGGTGTTGCTGTCATAAAAGTTGGAGCAGCAACTGAATCCGAAATGAAAGAGAAAAAACTACGCATTGAAGATGCACTCAACGCAACCAAAGCTGCGGTTGCAGAAGGTGTCGTGCTTGGTGGTGGATATGCCCTTGCTCGTGCCTACACGGATCTAAAAGATAACCTAAGTTCAGAAAATCAAGACGAAAATAGAGGTATTAAAACCGTCTTTGAATCAATCCTAAAACCACTCTGGCAAATAGCTGAAAATGCCGGATTTGATGGAGACGAAATCGTTACAAAACAACTTGAATCAGAGGTGAATATTGGATTTAACGCAAAATCAGGACAATGGGAAAACCTACAAGAATCAGGAATCCTTGATCCTACACGCGTAACACGCAATGCACTGCTCAACGCTGCATCGATTGCATCCCTCTTCCTAACAACAGAAGCTGCAGTTGCATCGTCAGTTGAAGAGAAACAAATCACTCCTGAAATGCCGCCAATGTATTAACAAATCAAAAGGAAGCCCATAAAAGGCTTCCTTTCTTCATCCATAGACTTCCTATAAAATCAATAATTTGAAATGGTATCTATCATCAGTGGTCAGTACTAGAGGGTATCTTATGTTAGAAATTTTAAAATGAGGTAAATGCTATGAAGTTTGAGAATAAAAAAAAGAAATAGCTAACGAGGATTTAATCGTCCTTTTCCGAGGAAAACGGTAAAAGAACAAAATTATGAAATTTAGCAGATTCCTTATCTCAAGGATAATATTGTTTCTTTGGACAGTGATCTTGTTTTTATCAAATTTGGCGAAGTTAATAAAGTTATACTCCTCATAGAGTATTAATAGAGAGTTGTCGATCCTGAATACATTGGTAGAATTGAATTACTGATTCATGATTTAGATGAGGACTTTGAATACAAGTATTATATCTTTGATGATTTACTGAGTGAGACGGTTGATTGCTTTATCGAGAATTTGAAGGTCTAACGACTAAAAAGAACTATCTCCTGAATTGGGAACTGACCTAGTTCCGTGGGATAGTTCTTTTTTATCAATCTAAATTGACCTACTATAAATTACATCTGAAGTAGCTCTAATTGTTAAAATGTGTTAGATTGGCACTAATTCTTGTTTGATTTTCTGAATAATAAAACGCCAATCCCTGAAATTAAGAAGCCAACAACTATCAAACTAATTCTCGCAACTAGATCTACCGTTCCTAAATTACCTTGTATATTTAAGACTCTGTAAAAAATAACATCTGTAATAATAAAGCTACCTAAGGTACTTCCTCCTAAACCTGCAAGAGCAAAACCTAGAAATATTAAAAGAAATGAAATTGATTTTTTTTCAGTCATGAATTCTCCCCCTGCTTTTGTATCTCAATTATAAGCATCAATATAGAGAGTTTCAATAAACACTATCACCGAATAATTCAATCTTAACCGTAGATATCCACTTTGATTTTTTAGGTGATTGCTAGATTTACGGCTACATCAAGATATCAACTTTTTTATATTACTTCATCAGTTTTCTTGCTTCTTCTAGATCAATTTTTACTTTATGACCGTGCTTTTGCAACATATATAATAACTCTGAGCCATTAATTAAAGTGATCGGTTTATCTTTGGCAAATCCATATGAATCTGCACCATAATTCGAAGTCGTGACTAAGATGCCTTTATTGGCCCCCTCATTTAAGAGCGTCCCATATAAATCTCGAACGGCTGAAACCCCCACTACATTAGTATATCGCTTCGCTTGAATAATTATTTTTCCACCTTTTAGAGGATCTGGATCAAATGCGACAGCATCAACGCCACCATCCCTGCTTGCTTGTGTAATTTTGACTTCGCCACCATTACTGTTAAACTCTTTCTCAAATAATTCACGAATTAGATTTTCGAAATCCATCCAGTCTAAACTCGCTAAATTTGTATCATCATCCATAGTATTAATGATTTCATAGCCATCAACAAATCGATCGTCCTCTCTATTGATTCGCGCTATTGGAGCTACTGGAGTCAACGTAGTTAATTTTGTAGCAGATATCCCTTTGTTTTTTCTGAACCATTCCTTAGGATCAATGTTTGCTAGATTAATGATTTCAAAATCAGATTTTTTTACCTCTGTAGACAAGATGAAAGGCGAATGATTTAATCCAGTTGATAGATCAACCGTCTCTATAAATCCATTAATAATGACACTCTCTACATAATTATATCTGTTATCGGAAATAAATATTTTTTTAAAAACAACAAGAACTAAACTATAAATCACTTTTTCGTATAGTTTATCAATATACGTCTTTGAAAAAGCTACTTCTTTAAATTCTTTACGCGATTTAATATATTTAACTTCTTTAATGGTTGGTAGATCTTCGATAGTCGGGAGTTTTAAATCTACAATTAAATAATTTCCTTCCACATTATATTCTACGAAACTATCACGAGAATATTCGACTGGGAAAATTAGCTCATCAATAATTGATTGGAAGTATACCTCAATACTTTCCTGGTTTCCCTCAGAAAATTTTTCTCTTAATAAGTCTATGTTTTTGTTTTCTAATTCTCTTTCGTTATCATAGTTTAGCTTATCATGCTTCCATTTTTCAACAAGGCCCTCATATAAAGCAACTTTCGACTGGTATCGTTGCTCCTCATTTTCTACGAATTGCGACCATTTTTCAACATCAGCATTGAAGAGTTCTAAATTTTCATTTTGATTTCGCTCACGATTATCTTTACTTAATAATTTTATGAAACCGAGTTTTTTATTATATTTAAAATCACTTCGTTCTGGTTTTGGTTCTGGTTCTGGCTTTTGTGGTTTCACAGGTTTCTGAACATCAAAATTCTCAAAATTTTTTAATGTATCCCAATCAAATCCTCCAAAAAGAAAATCATTTTCCAGTATTGATTCCAGCATTTTTTGTTTTTCTTCTGCCTCATACGTTAGTGCAATGGCTTCTTCTTGATTATATGCATGTTCCTCTCGAACTTGTTCATTCATTAATCTCCGAGAGGCAACCTCTTGTTTTCGTCTCCACTCTTCGTCCCATTGGTTCTCTAACAGTGCAACTCTATTTTTTAACTCACGTCTGTTTGGTGCCTTAATGATTCTGTGTTTATTAAGCCCCTCATGTGTTACTGTTTGTCTATAATAATATTTAGTCATGTGCTTTCCCCTCATAGTTATAAACTTCTACAATCTACACTATCATATTTCTCTGTTTTATGCTCGGATAAATGGTCATTAATCAATCAATGCAATAAATAGCAAGAAACCGAAGCTTTTATTTAAGCATTTTCAAAGTAGTGAATAGACTCATTTTTCAAGGTCTTGATTCGTTTCAAAGCTTCATCGTACGAATTCCATTTAGTAATGTACTTTATGATTTACAAATAATGCATTTAAATCAGAATTATTTGTTATAATTTATCTAGTATACTTAACAAATTATGGGAGGGTATTATGAATAAGTCTATGGTAGCAATTAATAAATTTAGAGATGAACGAAATTGGCGACAGTTTCATAATGAAAAAGACCTGGCTATTTCTATCTCGTTAGAGGCAAGTGAACTTTTGGAACTGTTTCAATGGAAAACAGCAGACGAAGGTAAAGAATTCGTTAATGAAATTAAGGAAGAACTCGCGGACGTGTTAATTTATGCATATATGATGGCAGACAATATGAATCTCGATATCGATGAGATTATTTCAGAAAAACTTACTAAAAACGCGAAGAAGTATCCAATATCAAAGAGTTTTGGTAACAAAAAGAAGTACGATGAATTGGACAACGAAAAATAAAATGGCAAAATATAACTATATAGAATTAGATCTCAAAAATGGTGACATTCTCAATTTTGAGTCACTAAGAAATCCAGAAAAAAATATTTTAGAAAATGGTTACGTTGTATATATCTATAAAAGTAAACAGACTAAGCAAATCTATATTGGACAAACGAAACACTTTTTAACACGAAATAACCAACATTATTCCGGGAGTGAAGAAAAATTTGATAATGCTCAATTCAATCAAGCAATTATAGTGTTTTCTTCCTATTTTCATGGTTCTGCTTTAGATGATGTTGAGAATCAACTTATTACCTACTTCATGGCAGATTCCCCAAACGTTAAGAATCAAAAAATATACTTTGATGATCATGAGATTATCAACAAAACAAGCGGAAATAGTATAAACGAATATAACACACGTGAGAAAGTTGCATCGGAGGTTATTATCCCATTCTGGGAAGACTTATTCCGAAAAGGTTGGGTTAAAACACCGACACTTGAAACTTTAAAAAGTGAGGTTTTAGTTAAGTATAGCCCCATCAAAGAATTAACTGAGCAACAGATGAATTTAATCAATGAAATAGAATTGAATGAAGCCACAAGTTATGTAATTAATGGTGATGCAGGTACCGGTAAAACAGTTCTTCTTACCCATCTTGTTGCAAAACTATTAACAGAAAACAGTGATAAAAAAATAGCAGTTGTACTTCAACCAAATTGGATTAAGACAGCACGAGAAATCTTTAGTGTTTATGGTTTCAATAAACGCAATCTGACAATCGCGACATCGACACAGCTCATTAATAAGAGCGATACATATGACACAATCATAATTGATGAATCCCATAAGTTATCGAGAAAATTTTCAAAGCAGATGGCATCTTTTAATAGCGTCTATAAAGGAAAATTTCAAAACGATGAAAATCATCTGCAGTGCCTTCAAAAAAAAGGAAATCAGTTAATCTTAATGTATGATGCGCTTCAGGCAATTCGTCCAGCTAATATGACTCGTAATCAATTTGAGGATGCAACCGTCGATTTTGAAAAAAGGTACCTCAAAACCCAATTTCGTATACAAACTCCTAAAGGAAAATCATATACATCTGATGATTATATTAATGGCATTAAATATCTTTTATATAAGGATACAGGATTATTAGATCAGACAAATTTCAATCCCCATTTCGATAAGGGTGTTTTTATGGATAAAGACATCGATTCATATTTTGGTTATTTCGAAAATAACCCCTTGGAAAACTTAATCAATTGGATTGAAGAGGACCGAAATTTCAATAGTAATCATATAAATCGAATTGTAGCCGGTTTGGTTGAGCCTTGGAAACAGTCTCATGGAAAAGATTCTTCAATTAAACACTGGCATGAGAATGAAATTCACCGAAGATGGAATTCAACCCAAGAAAACTGGATTAATTCCAAGGACGAAGATGCAGAGGATCAAATCGGATCGGTTTTCGCCGTTCAAGGAATTGACTTGAATAAATGTGGTGTTTTAATTGGTAATGATCTTCAAATTGATGCAAACGGACATCTATTCGGAAATCCCGATAATTTTCATAATGTTAATGGTAAATTTTCTAAAAATGATTTTAACCCAGAAAATGAGAGAGAATTTACATTATTTGTGTTAAATATCTACTATGTCTTGATGACACGTGGAATTGATGGTATTCGTTTAGGATTTTGGAAGAACGAAGAGTTTAAATTATACATGAAGAAAACTTTAGAAATTTAAGTACAGCCTGGTAAACATTACAAAACATATAATATTTATAAGCTACAAAGATTAATAATAGACAACCGAATACACATTTACCATTATAGAGGAGCATATTATATGAAGAACGATTATTTAATTATTGACCTAAAAAACAAACCGGATCTTATTGACGCCGCAGCACTTTGGTTTCATTCGAAATGGGATGTTCCACAAGAAGCTTACCTTGAAAGTATGAACGAGGGTCTTAAGGCAAAGCATAGTGTCCCAAGCTGGTTTATTGTCACGGATCAGAATGAAAAAATTATCGCAGGTGTTGGTGTTATAGAAAATGATTTCCATACACAAGTTGACTTGACCCCGAATGTTTGTGCACTTTATGTCGAAGAAGAATATAGAAATAAAGGAATTGCAAAAAAGCTTCTTGATAATGTCTGTAAGAATTTATCCTTATCAAGCATTGATGAGGTGTATTTGATAACATCTCATACTAATTTTTATGAGCGATGTGGCTGGGAATTTTACGACATGATAGAAGAGAATGATGGTAATATGATTCGAATGTATAAACATAATAATGGACAATAGAAGTAATTGAGTGTTGATATTTAATAGAATGATTATTTATATATCCAGATGATTCATTTCGTTATCTAAGGAAAAAAAGAATTAGGCTGTGATTTATGACTCTCAAGATTGTATAGGGTTCATAAATCAAACTTAATTCTTTTTTGTATTATTCTAGAATTAACGGTTTAATATATTCCTCGATAAGATTTACTCTATCGAGTACTGAAGGTTTGAAATAAGAAGTAATCGCTATAACAACTTTGTTTTCTGAATCAAGATAGAGAATATTTCCGCTATCACCAATAGCTGCATAAATATTTTTCTGGGTATCAAGAATCCACCATAAATAACCATATTGGCTATTTTGGAAGCGTTCTAGAGGACAACTTGTAGGTTCAACAATTTCCTCTATCCATTTCGTTGAAATGATTTGTTTCTCTTGATATATTCCTTTATCTAAGCATAAATTACCAATTTTTACCATGTCTTTTGCAGATAAGCATAATCCGTATCCTGCTGTAGCAACATTGACAAGATCACAAAGCCAAATGTTTTGTTTAGAATTTTTTTTCATAATAAATTCCTTATGCTACTCTGCTGTTTTCACATAATAATTATTATGACTAGTTATTCCGATAAGATTAAATAAATATTTATTTGCAAACTCAACAGTAGAAATCTTACTAACTTGATATAACAGTCCTGTAAATATATGCAAACAAACTGTTTGATAATTAAACACCTCTGTAAAACCTTCTCTCCCGCCTAGAAAGTCTAAAGAAGCCTTAGTCCAGTCTTCACTTGAGCAGACTTTCGTCCAAGGATTGCCTTTACATTTGTATGGGGCTTTCATTGTGAGCAGGTGCTTGATTGTTACATCATATATTGTTTTTCATTTCGTTTTACTGTATATTCAGGAAAATAATCCAATACTTTATCGTCGATACTTTTAATGAGTCCCTGGTCTACGGCTATTCCAACGAGTAAAGATACATTGCTTTTTGTTGCTGATGCAATATGGCAGGTGTCATTCTTTTTTTAATGATTCCATTCGTTAGAATAGACCTCTTTGCCATCTCTATATGCAACAACTTGGCAAATATTAGGATGATTCGTTCTTATAAAAGTATTCAACGCTTCTTTTTTCATAGACAAAACCTACGCTTTCTTCTTTAAGCGTAATTCGATTTAAAATATATTTCAAGATTATTTTTTAACCACTACTTCAATGGCTACTTATTAATAAAGTTTTGCTAACTCCTAGTATCGATCATTTTTGCCAGTAACGGATAATTGGCTTTTATTTCTTCGCCATCAGTAAATAGAGAGTTAAGTTTGTAATTTTGTCACACATCAAAAAAAACTTCCATGATGGAAGTTTAAATAAAACTAAAATCTATTAAAAATATTCTTAAGAATTAACAACACTCTCCATAAGTGGTCTTCGTATTAAACTGAATAAATATAAATTTGACAAGGGTTATGTTCATCCCATAAATCAGTTATGACCTCAAATTGATCAAAGCCTAAAGATTGATAATATGAATTTGTTTTATCATATGAATCATAATATCCACTTTGTACAGTTTTAACTTGAATATACTTATAGTTATCCTTTTTAGCCACATCAATCGCCTCTTCAAATATCAATCTACCAATACCATGTCTATGATAGTTTTCTAATACACCACAAACATATATTTCTAGTACTACGTCACTTGTTGGTTTTAATGCATAAAAACCAATAACTTGCCATTTATATTTTTATAGACAAAAAAAGTACAATCAGATACGTTAGCAACATACTCATTTATTGAATCTTCTAAGCCAAACCAGAGAGATAACTCATTCAACATTTTTTCTGTAATTTCTCGTTTTAAAGACGATTCTTCTATATATTCAATCATTTGTACCCTCTTTTCTTTTTAACAAATCAATCAATTCTCGGAATACGAACTACATTCTTTAAAACCTTTTATATTTTAAATTACTACTTATTTCTCTTATTATAGCATTAAAAATGTTAGTAAAAGTTTTCAGAAATGTTAACATGAAATTTCGGAAATTATTGTTTACCTACTAATCTAGAAAACAAGATAATTTATGAAGTATACTTTATTAATTATCGTTCACTAAAGCCCCTCAAATGATTGATTTTCATTCTAAAAAAAACAAATTAAAAAGTCCACAATTTAGTGGACTTTTTAATTTGCAAATATCTAAAGTACTACTCCCACTCTGCTACACAAATTTAATAAAATTTATCTATAATAGGGATTACAGGCACATTTGATTCTACTTTTATCCATATTCTCCTCATTATCAGTTTTTGTAGACTTTTTGATATCAATTTGACATCAATTCGCTATAATCAAAATTGATAGAGATATATCATCCTTCAATACCTTACCATTAACGATAAATTTCAAAGACTATCCATCACTATGATTTCTTATTCCTTCTATTTGTCCATAAAGTTTTTTTCTATAGAAACGATCCCTTATCTATGAATGGAATGGACATTAATATGTTTACACTATTATTGTTTTGCTTCCTAAATACTAATAAATCTTAGGAAATTTTAACCTGATTCAAATCATAATCAATACTCAATGATTGAATTCCACTTATTGAATTTCTTAAAAATGTTATAGCCTGACCATATGTCTTAAAACATGTTTTTGCATAACCCTCAATAGGCTTTCATTATATTGAATAATTATAATGCTCATTAGTTTCATAATCATATAAACTAATCAAATTATTTCTTACATCCCCACTAAAATGATATCCACTTCCAAAATCATATAAACTATATTTGTTTTCCGATGAAGAGCTTCCACTAATGTGACACCCTCTACTATTATCATAAACATTGATTCTTGCTTCGCTTATTTTACCTGATACATTTATATGATCGGAAAGTGTAAAACTATACACGCTGGAATGATTTATTCCTCTAACTAATTTGTACACAATAAATGCAATAACTGCTCTTTGATTTTCTATCATGATTGGCATCTTCTGCTTTCTTTTAAGATCTATTAATACTTTATATTTATTGCAACATTACCCATTCTCTAGTTTTTGATCGTGCTTCTTCAAAAATATCACTCTTTTTAGTTAATGTCGCTGGTGAATCTATAGTTAAATGCGGTTTAATAACATCTCGTGATAAATAAATAGCATTTCTAATTAGCTCAGCCGTAGAATATTCTTTTCCCCTTGTGTCTAACGATTCCTTTAATGATTTACATACATTTAAGAGTAAAATATCAGCTGTATTCATAAATAAATATTCATTAATTGATACTATAAGGTTCTCTTGTTCAATGTTTAAATACTCACTAAACTCCTCATTTAATTCGTTTCGTCTCATTTTTCTATACTTAGTTATAACAAGTGCTATTTCACTGTACATATCAAATGACTCAATTACTCTATCCGCAGTAATATTACTTAATATCTCATTTATGTTATCAGTCTCAAATAACGCTCCTTTTCCTCTTTTTGATAATGAAGCTAAGCTGTCGATCCAATAGCCTGAATAGTATTGAATCATATCTTCTAGTTTTATTTGTTTCAACATTGAGTCAATCGTTTCGCCGAAGGCTACCTTATAATTCCGCTCGTTTTTTTGTCTTTCTAAGTAGTATCCCAACGGTTTCAAGTCATCTTGCAAGTCTCTTATAATTGAGTGATTCGCAATAAAGTAGCTACCCTTAATTGAATTTTGAGAATTCAAATAACTAGTAATTCTTGATCTTTCATCGTAATCAGCAATTACAATTACTCTAAATAGTAGTGAAACATTTTCGTGAAGTTTCCCTTCCTTATAAACTTGATATAATGAGTTCACCGTTTGACATCCATTTACTATAGAAGCTCCTTCAAGACTCAAAGTTAAGGAGTTTGGACTATTTACCGCGTGATCACAAATAAAAACAATACCATTGTTATAAAAATAAAACATATCCGAAAAATTTTCATCAGATGCTGTTTCTCTAATTTGATCATTAACAGAACTATTGTTTTCCAACAATCGAATATTTTCATCAAAAATAGTTAACATTTTATCCTCAATAGACTCAATTAGTTTTATAGCATCGAGCACTCCTACAAACGAGTTAATAACTCCTGTGCTGTATGCTTGCTGCGCTATTTTATATGGTACATCTGCCTTTACTGAGGTTGTTCTTGTCTTTTTTTCAAATAAATTTGAAATTGTCAATTTATCTATATACTCAATTTCCATTGAAGACCCAGTCTCTCTTATGAAGCTTTCTTTGTAAGACTCTACTTGTTCTTTATTATTTACCACACCATTATTAAAAGAAACAAATACAATTTTAAATTTTTCAATAAAAACACCCTTTAGGCGATCTTTAAACTCTTTAAATTTATTATTAGAATTATCCATCTCCAGTTTCCCTCTAAGAATATCAAACCCACTCAAGGTTTTCAGAATATCAGAGAGACTAATTTCTTTATCGAGTTGATCCGGATTATTAGGAAACTTAAATTGAAACACAGTTAAACTTTTGTTTTCTTCATCACAGATTATTGAATCTATGCCATTATCTCCACCTCCATCAACTATTGATTCCGCGATTTCTTGATCTGTAAAATCATACATAGATTGTAAGAACCAGTGATTGAAAGCCATAGACTTATTTAAATAGTCTTCTTCCATTTGAATTTTTTCAACAAGATCTGAGATTTTGTTATAATATTGTTCATACTTTGTTAGCATTTCTTACCTCCTTTATATTTTACATTGTATGTGTTTTCATTAATTAAAGCAACTCGTCATTGATTGCCTATTTTTTCAGAATAGTATTTCTATAAAAAAGAGCACCGCGGTTAAGTGCTGCTCTCTGAATTGGGATAATCAAGGGACACTTTATCCCACATTATACTTCTTATACTTTTTAATACCTACAATGTAGTTCTAAAAACCCTTGATTTACTATATATTTCAATTTATACTTACTCCCACTCTGCAACAGAATCTTAGTACAGTTTATCTAAGGGCCTATTTAAAGGCTATTATCACTCTGTTTTTCTCGACATTATCTCTATTATCTGATTTCGAAAAAATTTTGACATCACTTTGACATCATTAAACAGAATACCAGACATTTCACTTTTAAGAAAAACTCAAGATTCTAAATATCTGGGGTCTAAAATATATTTTAAAATTCATATATTATTCCATCTTTGTATTTATAAGTTTAAAACATTTGTTTATACTGTCATTTTCAAAGTAAGAACATTCATTAAAATATTAGCTCGTTAATCTTTCACAGTTGCCATTCTCCGGATAAACCACTATCACCAATTATTGAAATGTACGACGCTATGATATATTGTTGATTCATTAATTTAGTTTCCTTAATATATTCGGCCTGAGAATATGTCAGATCAACGATACATGGAATACCTACTTCAATATCTAATAAAGTTACCTCTTTGTAACTATCATCTATATCTATTTCTAAAATTTTGAAAATTCGTTTTCTTAGCAAGAATTTACTTCCAGATATTGTAAAGTCAATATCTTCATTTTTTAGCATTGAGTTTCTTAAAACTCTTTCAATTTCATCTTTATTTTATTTTAATGTTACGTATGAAAATAATGGATCAGCTTGTTCATAAAAATTTCTAATTATTTCTTTAAATGAATTTAAGTTTTTTAATGCTGTCTGCTTAATATCTACTTCATTCATTTGTTTGAATTTATCGCTATAATGAATACAATTATTTCTTGCTATTCTTATGAAATCGAGCTTTCCTGCCACAT
This sequence comes from Erysipelothrix rhusiopathiae, assembly GCF_900637845.1. Classification (NCBI taxonomy): domain Bacteria; kingdom Bacillati; phylum Bacillota; class Erysipelotrichia; order Erysipelotrichales; family Erysipelotrichaceae; genus Erysipelothrix; species Erysipelothrix rhusiopathiae. Next base: position 535,804 of record NZ_LR134439.1, on the reverse strand, counting down.
CAACTGTTATAACCTTACTAGTTTTAAGTCTAGTTATTCTAGTTTTTTCATTGTTTACATTCTCTCTTGAAATATTATTAATTTTGATGAGCTTTTTACAAAACTCCTCTGAAACAAGCCCTACAATTGATATACATCCTAAATAAAATCCATATGCATATAACAGCTCTGCTTCATCTAGAATTAAAGCTAAGTGTTTTTCAATATTCAATGATCCTATGTCAGCAACCTCATATAATCGATTTATAATTTCTTCTTTTTGTATGGATGTGTTCGTCATCAAATTATTCATGAGTAATTTTTTATCTTCCTCTATTTCTGCTTCATTCTCTTTTTTATGATTTGATGATTTTCTAAAATCTACATAACTCATATTGACCTCCTGTGCGTATGTAATTCATTTATTATCTTCTATTTTGATATTTTTCTCTAATTTCTAAAATATCAGTACCAGTTTCCTTATTACCGAGTAAGTTATTTACTTCCGGTTTTCCTGTCGCAATCCAGTGAGCTATCTGTGAAGCCCCGTCCACCCAACCATTATTTGTACCCGAGTCATTTTCTTTTTTATATTCAATATACTCAAAAACCTTCTTTGCTAAGAAAAAGTCTTATGCTTCCTTGATTAATTCTTTAGTCTTGTTTAACTCTTTATTGTATAAATCATAGTATATTTCTTCTGCATTTCTTCTTAGATTTTCTTTTCTTTCATTTTCTTCTCGTTCTAATCTAATTTTCCGTTCTTCTTCACTGATTTCATACATCGCGATGATGATTTCCATTATTTGATCTAAGATTGAATTTTATCTTTTTCCCAAAGTCTATACTTTAACTCCGAATCATATTTACTTGATTCTATCAGAAGTACCAATCTTCCATCGTATACGTAATCCTCTTTTCGAATTCTCGGTTTATTATACCACTCACTCTTTGTCCATTTATAGAGTTTTTTTGTTCTGGAGTTGTCAAACAAAAGTAGACATTAATAAAAGACTAGAAACCCTTATCCATTTTATATTGGATAGGGGTTTTGTAATTTAAACAGTAAGCAGGTCTTTCAAAATTATAATAATGTACATATTCTTCGATAAAATTTTCAAAGTTATCTACGGACCAGTATTGATAATCACACGCCATTTCTGCTTTAATCCATCCATTTAATGATTCGATAATTGGATTATCTGTAGGTGTTCCAGCTCGCGACATAGATCTAATTATGTTATAATTTTCATGCGCTTTAGCGAAAGCTTTAGAGTGGTAGACAGCTCCTTGATCCGTGTGAAGAATCGTGGGAGCTGTTTTTTTATTATTCTTAAGTAGCGCAAGGAGATCCTCGAGACACTTGTAGTAAGGCTTAGGATCACCAGTTGTACGCGATAATGCAGAACTTATAATTTCATTGTTGAAGATATCAACCATTAAGGTCCATTCATAATTAATCCCTTTGTTTCGAATATGTGTTATATCTGAAACAATAATTTCTAAATGTTTGGTTGCCTTCCATTGATTCTTTATAATATTAGGATAAATTCGACTTTGCGTTCCAGGTTTTTTATAGGAATAGTGTTTAACTTTTGATTTAATATTTAAAAACTTGCAACACTTGTGGATTAAATTATCGGAAAATTCAATCCCTAAATCACTTTGCTTTCTCATGACTGCAGCGATATCATGATAACCATAACTTGGAAAACGGCGATGCCAGTCTTTAATCACAAAGCTAAGAATCGCTCTTTTTGTGTTCATAAATATTGAGATCATCCTTATGCTTTAACCACTTGTAATAACCAGATCGGTTCAAATTCATAAATCTAAGAATGAACGTAATCGGATGTTTAAAAGATAAGTCATGTGCTATTTGGAATTCTTGTCTTTTAAAGTAACGTACTCCTTGTTTACACCAACTCCTTTCACCTGGTACCCTTTTTTTAATCGTGCAATCTCAATATCTCGTTTTAGAATTTCGAGTTGAAGTCGTTCGATCTCAGTTAATGATTTACTCGTATGAAGCGCAGAAAAATGATTTCCTGTCTTTTTCTTGTTTTTTAAACCCTCTTTACCATCGCGCATGAATCGATCAATCCATCCATTAATCGTTCCTTTAGGTATTCCTGTTTCTTGTGATAGTTTCGCAGCACTTATATGTTCATCAACATGACGTGCAACGACTTTAATACGATCCTCCTAAGTCCATTTATTATTTAATCCACCTTTAGGTCTTCCCATCATTAATACCTCCGTTTTATCTCTGATTTTATTATTACACAAAAAAAGTAGACAAGTCTTTTTACTTGTCTACTTTTAGTTTACTACTCCACTAAATTGTGGACTTTTTAATTTACAAATATCTAAAGTACTATTCCCACTCAATTGTTGCTGGTGGTTTTGAAGTACAATCATAGACGATGCGGTTAATTCCTTGAACCTCATTTACGATACGAACTGAGATTTTTTGGAGAATATCCCATGGGATACGTGCAAAGTCTGCGCTCATTCCATCAATTGATGTTACGGCACGGATTGCAAGTGTGTAATCATAAGTACGTTGATCACCCATGACACCCACACTTCTTAAGTTTGTTAGTACTGTAAAGTATTGCCAGATTTCACGGTCAAGACCGGCTTTCGCAATTTCTTCACGGAGAATGTAATCACTCTCTTGTACAATTTTAATTTTTTCTTCATCGACAGCACCAAGAATACGGATTGCGATTCCAGGTCCTGGGAATGGTTGACGGTGAACGATATGTTCTGGTAATCCAAGAACAAGTCCTAATTTACGCACTTCATCTTTGAAGAGTGTATCAAGTGGCTCAATCAATTTGAAGTCCATATCTTCGGGTAATCCACCAACATTATGGTGTGATTTAATTGTTTGAGCGGTCTTTGTTCCCGATTCAATAACATCAGTATATAAAGTTCCTTGTGCTAACCATTTCGCATCGCGAAGCTTTTTAGTTTCATCTTCGAATACGTAAATAAATTCGTTACCGATAATTTTACGTTTTTTCTCAGGATCATCAACACCTGCAAGTTTGTCTAAGAAACGACGTTGTGCATCAACTTTGATTAAATTCATCTTAAAGTGATCTTGGAATACTTCAACTACACTGTCAGCTTCCCCTTTACGGAGTAGACCATGGTCTACAAAGATACATGTGAGTTGATCGCCGATTGCATGGTGTAAAAGTGCTGCAACAACAGCAGAGTCAACACCACCTGAAAGCGCACAGATAACATGTTCGTTACCTACTTTTTCACGGATGATTGCAGTTTGTTCTTCAACAAAGTGTTCCATATCCCAGCCAGTTTCAGCTTTACATACGTTAACTACAAAGTTTTCTAACATTTCAATACCGTTTTCAGTATTGCGTACTTCAGTATGGAATTGGATTCCATATTGTTTCTTTTCATCATTACCCATCATAACGATGTCTGTATTTTCTGATGAAGCATATACATCAAATCCAGCAGGAACTGCTTTAACTTGATCGCCATGGCTCATCCAAACATTGTATGATGATGGTAATCCTTGAGTAATTGGGTTGTCTTGTTTTACTTCAATCGGTGCTAAGCCGTATTCACGTTTTGAATGTGATTCAACTTTACCACCATTTTGGTGCGCCATAAGTTGCATACCATAGCATACACCTAAAATTGGTAATCCAAGTTCAAAAATTTCTTGATCAATGTGATATGCATTATCTGCATACACTGAGTTGGGTCCACCGGATAAAACGATACCAGCGATATCTTTATCTGCGCGGATTTCTTCAGCTGTAATCTCATTATCTAATAATTCACTGTATACGCCTAAATCACGAATACGACGAACAATTAACTGATTATACTGTGACCCAAAGTCTAAAACAATAATCTTATTTGCCATGATAATTTGGTGCCTCCTTCACGTTGTCAACATCGTGAGGGTGACTTTCACGAAGTCCTGCGCCTGTGATTTTCACAAACTGCGCTTTTTGGTGCATTTCTTCAATCGTTCCGCAACCACAGTAACCCATTCCAGAACGTAATCCACCAAGCATTTGATAAATAACATCACGAATTGATCCTTTAAAAGGAACCGTCGCTTCAATACCTTCTGGTACAAGCTTCTTCAATTCAGAAACGCCACCTTGGAAATAACGATCACTTGAACCACGTTGCATCGCACTTAATGATCCCATTCCAACATAACCTTTAACCTTTTTACCAAATACTTCCATTACTTCACCAGGTGTTTCTTCAGTACCCGCAAGTAACCCACCTAGCATAACACAACTTCCACCGGCTGCAAGTGCCTTTGCAATGTCTCCGGATAGTTTAATACCACCGTCGGCAATAACACCCACACCATATTGGCGTGCTACAGAGTAAACATCGTTTACAGCAGTCAATTGGGGAACCCCAACACCTGCTACAACACGAGTTGTACAGATTGATCCAGGACCAACACCAACTTTAATGACGTTAGCGCCCGCATAGATTAGATCTGTTGCTCCCTGTGCAGTAACAATATTACCACCAACAATATCTAATTCTGGGAATTCGGCACGAATCATACGTACTGTGTCAATAACACCTTGTGAGTGTCCATGAGCACTATCAACCGCAACGATATCCACACCTGCATCTACAAGTGCACGAACACGCTCTAATGATGATTCGCCAACGCCAACTGCAGCACCTACACGTAGGCGTCCTTGTGGGTCGATGTTTGCATCCTCGAATGATGATTCAACTTCAGTTTCTTTAACGGCTTTAATCATTGCAGCTTGAGCTTCTACAGGCATGTTTTTGTGTACAAATCCCATACCGCCCAATTTCGCAAGCATGATTGCCATGGCATCTTCAGTAACAGTATCCATTGCAGCTGAAACAATAGGGATGTTCAGTGTAATTTTATCCGTTAGACGCGTTTGTAATTTAACTTGAGCTGGCACAACTTCTGACTTTGCAGGAACTAAAAGCAAGTCATCGAATGTGTAAGCTTCTTTAATTACTTTACCATTCATCATATTCATCTACCTCCATAAACTTATGGTATATTATACATAAAAGAACGCTAATATGAAAGCAAAATGTGCTAAAATAGTGAATATGGAAACTAAAAAAATAAAACTCGCGATTTTTGACATTGATGATACCCTCATCAAACGCGGAAAAGTCAAAATAGAATCAACAGCAGTTCAAGCAATTAACGATCTTAAAGCGAAAGGAATCGAAGTGATGATTGCGACCGGACGTGCTTTTTACTTCATCCATGATGATATCCACGAAACGATTAATCCTGATTACTATGTCACAATTAATGGAGCGTGTGTCTATGATCATAATAAGGATGTAATTTTTAATGTGCCAATGATACGAAGTGAGGTCAATGCAATTATTGACTATTGCAATCACCACGACATTGGTTTAGCTATGAAGATGCAAAAGGATATGCGTGTCTATCGAAATCTTGAAATATTTCAAACAGTTTATATGCAAGGCAGTGAAAAACAAGACATTCTTGTGGATTATACAGATGCTAAGTCTATCGAAGAAGGCGATGAAGTCCCTATGGGTCTCTTTTTAATGGGTGATGAAGCTCTGATCGAAGCCTCAAAAGCGCTATGTCCAGATGGTCATTACGCTAAAGCCTATGCCGATGCCTATGATATATATTCAAACCGTGCTGGTAAAATAGCTGGAATCGGAATTGTTTTAGACCGTCTTGGATTAACATGGGATGAGGTCATCGCATTTGGTGATGCCGCCAATGACCTTACAATGCTTGAAATGGCTGCTATTGGGGTTGCCATGGGTAATGCACCCGAACATGTTAAGGAAGCAGCAGACTATGTCACAACTGATATTTTAGATAACGGCATCTATAACGCAATTCATACATTATTCTAAAACGCCGTACCCGGCGTTTTATTGCTTTCAAGGGGGATCTATGAAACCAACACTTTTTACACTTTGCCTACTCCTTTTATTAAGTGGGTGCCACAAAGAAACAAAACAGTATTCGAAAACAGAAGGGTCAATTGGCTCGGATGTCTTAGAAGTTGAGCACCTCGAAAACGTGGTCGTACCTGAACTTTTACAGCGCTACCAAAACATCAGTGTCGTTGATACGCAACCCATTGAGGAAGCCATTCTTGAAGAGACGGAAACAGAAGATGATTCGGATTCGAATTTAGAACAAACGGATATTTCTTCCTATGGCATCAATTATAATTATAGTGGCGACAAACCCGATCTTTCTCACCCAATGATTGCAGGCATGCCTAGCAAACTGCGTCAATATTTCTATGCATTTCGTCGTGGTTATCACGAAGTTCCTGAAGGTTCCTACGCGTATGTTATGCCACATGAACCATATATCTATTTACTTCAAGATTGGATGATTATGGATACAGAAAGCATGTATCATGAGATGGCTCATTTATACGGATTTGCTACAGGTGTTCATGATACTTTAGAATGGGAAGAAATCTATTTGCAAGAATGGCAAGATGGTACCTATGGCTCCACAAACACTTATGAAGCCTTTGCGGAATCGGTAGCCGGATATTTTATCACACCGGATCTTCTGTATGGAAAACCCCACTCAAGCGCTTATGTAGATCAAATTTTTAAAGATTCCGAAAAACCGATTATCCCTCAAGGGGCTCATTAATCCTTTTTAGTAGACACAGTTGTTTTTAAATCAACGCTAAGGCGCATAATAGCCTCCTTGTTGAATGAAAACGGACAGCGAAGGAACTAACATGCTTTGAATCCGTTTGATGCATGCGAGTCCTTTATGGACACGAAAAGGAAAGTGAAATGATGGTTCAGGTAAAACAACTGTGTCCATTTCTAAATTAACCCGCACTTAAAAACCCCCTAAAAAAAATATCATTACAAATAAAAAGCCTTATTCCATAAACATGGATAAGGCTTTTTTGTTTAATTTAAAATATCGCTTTGTTTGATTGAATCTACAAACATATCAATTCTATTAGATCTCAGTACCAATTCCTAATTCGCGTGCTTTTTCATAAATCTTATGAGCCACAACAACATCAAGAACAGCAGTTCCTACAGACTTGAAGAATGTAATTTGATCATCACTTTGACGTCCTTTTGAAGCATCAAGTGCTAAGGTACCCATTTCCACAAAGTCTTCTTTTGTTTTTAGATTTTGTTCAAGAGCACTCAAGACATCCCCAGCTTCTGCAAAAACACCATCAAATGTATCAACCACAACAACATCTGCTTTCGCAATCGCTTCAACAGGAACTTCTTTCATTTCAGAAGTATAAGCACCCACACCATTAACGTGAGCACCTGGTTTCACAAGGGAACCATCAAATACTGGACGTTTTGATGTTGTAACTGCAGTAATAATATCCGCATTTGAAATGGCTGCATCAACATCTTCAACTAAATAAATTTCAGTATTGTATGACGCAAATTTTTCATTCATACGTGCTACAAATTTTTCCGCAAATTCACGGTTAAGATCCACAACACCCACACGGTCTAAATCACGAACAACAAGCATCGCTTCTAGTTGAGATTCCGCTTGTCCACCTGCTCCAATTAAAACTGCTTCTTTCGCATCCGCACATGCAAGGTAATCCGTTGCCGCACCTTGAACAGCACCCGTTCTTAATTGTGTTAAATATGTACCGTCGATCATGGCACAAACTTCACCCGTTTCCCCATCAAGAAGCACCATTTGTGCAGGTACTGCTGGTTTTCCTAGACTTGGATTATTTGGGAACACTGAAACAATTTTAATACCTGTAGTATTTAACTCTGAAACATAAGCAGGCATAAATAAGTTTTGCCCATTTTTCGCATCAATATTTGTACGAAGGGGTACTGTTGTACCACCTTCTGTATACATGCGTAACGCTTCTTTATCCGCTTCAATTGCTTCTTTCATTGAAAATATATTTTCGATATCACTCTTACTAATAACTAACATCATAGCCTCCTAGTTTGCTTCTACCAATTTTTTTGATTTAAAGAACTCTTCATAAATCATGCTTGCTCCACTATAAAGTAGAATTCCCGCTACAAGCCATTGTAACATACTTACATCTAACGACTTCACAAGGAAAACCGCAATAAGAACCCCTAATACTCCAAGTGTTGAAGTGAAAAGCGTAATCTTACGGCTGTATTCACCAAATTTAATAAATTGCATACTTCCAACAGGAACTGAGAATGTTGCAGCACCCATCATAATTGGGAAGGCAACCCCTGGGTTAAGACCCATTCCATAAACTGTAACCATTGTTAATGCATAAGAACCAATACCAATATTATTTAAAGCACCGAAGATAAAGATTAAAACTGCAGTCACAACAAGTTTCACGCCATAAAGTCCAGTAGCCGTTCCACCTGATGGAATAATATTCATTTTACCTGCAACAATTAATGTTGATGCAATCACAAGTCCGATACCAATAAACTTACGGATTAACTCTACCGGTAATTTCACAACAAAACGTGGTCCGACATAAGCACCTAAAATTTGTGCTCCAATACATACAAGTAAAGTAGTAAGATCGACTTGAATTCCAGAGATGTATGATAATGCCATTACCGCTACCGGTAAAACACATTGTGTATTAAGCGTACCTGGTAAACGTTTGTCATCTACCCATTTTAACTTACGGTATAAAACAGTTGAAATCGCAAAGTCTGAGATTCCAAATGTTGATAAGAAGAACATAATAAATGATGAGATTGCAAGACCTACAGTTGGTGCAGGTTCTGCTTTTGTTTCTTCACGGTGAGCTAATAAATCCATAACAAATTTCACTAAGAAGGTTCCGTTAATTAAAACGATTGCTCCTAAAATTATTCCTAACATAATGTTTTCTCCCTTAGAATAGTGTTTTTATTTTGAGTAAATCGGGTCCAAATTCTTTCTTCGCTTCTTCATCTAACGCATCAATCAATCTTAAACAATACGCATCATGACGCACATTCTCTTTAGCTAAAAACACCATACTGGGTGCTTTTGTCCACAAGACCTCTACGTTTTGCGGCTCTATATGACCAAAGATGAGTGCTTCATCATCGACAACAAGATTGATCCAACGACAACCACGGTTTTCCGCTAACATCGCTTCCTCAAAACCATGGGCGTAAACGTGTTTTAAATCCACATCGTAGTTCTTATCCTTGCTGTAAAGAATCACGACAAGATTTCCTGAGCGTGCTTCAAATTGCTTAAGTTCATCATAAATAAGCGGTAAATCTTCTTCCCAAACTTGTAAAAGAATTGTTGATTTCGCATCAGAAATCAAACGGCGGCATCGGTTAAAGACATTCTCATAACCTTTTAAACTCCACAACTCCGTTGATTCAATCTTATGACTAAAACGTTGCAATTCATGCGATACATCTCCAAGACGATCATTCATCTGATATTTGAAGTTATCAATAACCTCTTGAATATCCACTGCACTGTAATGGACCGGATCTGTTTGTTTCGAAACCAATACAGCACCTTTGTCTCTAAGGCTCTCGAGTATGTTATACACCTTAGAACGGGCTACCCCTGATAATTTACTGGCTTCATATCCCGTCATGGGATTGTTTTGTAAAAGCGTTAAATAGACTTTTGACTCTGATTCTGAAAAGTTTAAACTCTTCAACAATGAAACAGCTTTTTCCATTGAATCACCTCATTTTTTGTAGTAGCTACTTACAGGTACTATTATAGTCATCGTCATGAATTTTTGACGAGCGTTTCAACACCCAAAAACCATGAAATTTATAAAATCCAGGAGAAAACACTCAAAATACACCTTACTTTGTGAAATACATAGCAAGGTTCTACAATAAACTTCATAGTTTCTTCACGGACAAACGTAAAAAAAACTGGTTTCCCAGTTTTCAATTTGTCGCTAATTGATTATTTTCGACGTTTTCCAAGATATTTAAGAACAAGCGATACCAAGACACAGGCCATCGCAATGTATAAATACCATTGTTGTTTTGTAAAGACTCCAATAAACACAAATATCAACGAAGCAATGCTTAACGCAAGTGATGCGATTTCAGTTTTCTCATTCGCCTCTGCTTCCTTTACGACAGCTTGTTTTAATTGTTTTTTACTTACATGTTCTCCAGGAACACGATTTTTCTTCTCACGTGATTTACGACCCATGATATGTCCTCCTCATTTAAAGTTACCCATCTACATCAGACCAACTAGGTGATGCACACACTACATTTTAAACACTTAAAGACTTTATTTCAATTCATGTTGACATAAGAAAAACTACACTGGGTGTAGTTTAATCAGTCATTGCCCATTCCGGTAACACATTCCCACGGCGAACTAAAATTCCTTTTTGATAATCCGTTTGATTAATAAAACGAATGGTTTCAAGTTCTTCCGCTTCGGTACAACCCCATAACAATTTCACTTCTAAATCTCTCTTTAAAATATCAGCGACAATCATCACAGCGTCTGCACTTGAACGTTTTAAACTCCCCTTAAATACCTTGATTTGATCTGTATCTTCAAGATACCCATAATCAACGGGATACACCATATTCATATACTTAGGATGGTGAGACCCTTTGACTTGAGAAATTACTACATTTGTTGATAATACGAGTGAATCGATTTTCTGCCAAAAATAACCATTGTTTAATAATTCCTGCATGTACATCATCCTTATCTCTCTACTGGTGATATTATAACCTTTGTTTCATAAAATGTAAATATATGATATTTTTCATGAAAAATGTTTACAATCAATCACACTTTACTCAAACTGTGATTTTCAATCCTGCTTCACTTTACCGGCATGACCACAAAAAAACATGGATCTTAAGATTCATGTTTTTCTGTTTAATTAACGTTTGATACGCATAATTCGCATTGCATTAAGAACTGCAAGAATACTTACACCAACATCCGCAATAACGGCCATCCACATTTTCGCAAGTCCTAAACTACCAAGTACAAGGACTAGAATCTTAATAACCATAATCAAGATAATGTTCATGTATGTAATGCGTTGCGTTTTCTTCGCAATATCAATGGTTTCAAGAATTTGATGCGGGTTATCATTCACTAAGACAACATCTGAATATTCAATTGCGAGATCATTTCCGACTGCTCCCATTGAGAATCCAACATCACTGAGTCCTAATACTGCTGCATCGTTCATTCCATCCCCAGCATAAGCCAAGGTTGCATTGCGTTCTGCTTTGATTTTTGAAAATTGAGAAACTTTATCTTCTGGGAGTAATTCCCCGTAAGCATCATCAATACCCATATCTTTGGCGACACGGTCCACAACACTTTGACGGTCTCCACTTAACATGATGCTGAAGATATGACGTTTATGTAAATCTTGGATTAATTGTTTACTGTCTTCACGCAGTGTATCATCCAATTCAATACCACCAATTAAGACCTCATTTAAGACAACAAGTACCGAAGTCATGTCACTTTCATAACTGCTTACATCATAACCTTCTTCTTTTACGTTTTTAAGCGATCCTACAAAAACAGGCTCACCATCCCAAAGTCCTCGAATCCCTTTACCAAACACTTCTTTAACTTCCGAAACACGTTCTAAGTTTACAGGCTTGTCGTATGCATTCACAATCGCTTTCCCAATTGGGTGATTTGAATACGATTCTAAATGTGCTGCAATTTCTAAAACGTCTTCACGTCCTGAAACATTGGTAACGACGAGTTCCCCTTTGGTAAGCGTTCCCGTCTTATCAAAGACAACACCATCAACTGCTGCGAGCGCTTCAATCGATTCGCCACCTTTAATTAAGATACCCGATTTACTTGCGCGACCAATCCCTGCAAAATAACCAAGCGGAATGGACAGAACTAAAGCACAAGGACAACTGATTACCAAGAAGACGAGACCACGGTAGATACCATCATAGGCTACCCCTGTTGTTATACCGACATAAAGCATAATCACAAGCGCGAGTACAAATACGATTGGTGTATAAATACGTGAGAATTTCGTCATAAAGATTTCTGTTTTCGCTTTATTATCTGAAGATGCTTCAATCAGCGTTAACATCTTCGAGATTGTGGAATTTGAATATTCTTTTGTTACTTCCACTTCAATTGGAGATGAAAGGTTAATCGATCCCGAAAGAATCGTATCCCCTTCAAAAATGTTTTCAGGCATCGACTCACCGGTTAGTGATGACATATCGAATGTTGTATTCCCTGAAACTACAAGTCCATCTAAAGGAACTTGATCTGAAGGATTAATGCGAATGCGATCACCAACTTGAACCGCTTCACACGCTACAATTTCCTCAACCCCATCCACAAGTTTGCGTGCAAACTGAGGACGTTTATTCAAGAGGGCTTTAATCGAAGCACGGGAATCATCGACAGCTTTATGTTGGAAATACTCCCCAACACTGTAGAAAACCATAACACCCAAGGCTTCTCCGTATTCACCAATGGCAAGTGCTCCAAGTGTAGCCACCGACATCAAAACATTTTCATCAAAAAATTGTTTTCGTGATAAACCACTGACAAAGGCTTTAAGGACTGGCCATCCAACTACAAAATAAACCCCAATTGTCACGATATTTAACCACGGTGCGTCCATAAATAGTCGTAATGCAATGATAAAACCACCCAACCAAATAAAGGGAGACATCCCTGCATCACCATGATCATGACCTTTATGCTCATCTTTAGGATGCTCTTGAAGACCGCCTTCTAAACTGACACCGATGTTTTCAATACTCTGGATGGAATGGGTTACATTCTTTACAAATTCATCATCCACATCAACACCTTCTTTAATTTTCAGTTTTGCTTTTCCTAAAACAACATCAACGCGTGCATCTTCAATATAGTCTTGTTTTTGAAGCTCACGTTCAATTTTACCGGCACAATCGGCACAGTGTAAGCCATCCAATTCAAATTTAACTTCTTTTATTGTTTTCATCGTTTACTCCTTTACGTGATCGAGTGCTTGACTAAAGATTTGCATTACGTGACTGTCTGCGAGTTGATAGTAAGCATTTTTTCCAACTTTTGAACTTCTTACAAGATTCATTTTTCGAAGTGATGCCAACTGATGTGAGACAGCAGATTGCGTCATACCAAGAATTTCCGCTAAATCATCAACACAAACCGTTTGATGTGACAAGATCGTAAAGATTCTTAAACGGGTTGGATCGGCGAACATTTTAAATAGCATCGATAAATCAGTATATTCATCTTCGGCTAAAAGTGTTTCTTGAAGAATTTTAATTTCATCGTGTTCTAATTCTTTTTGATTCATAATCGGGGTTCCTTTCATATGAGTAGTTGTTCATGTGTTCATATTATACGTTGCTTTATTTAAAATCACAAGCCCAAAACGGAAAAAAGTGGCGATGCCATTCTTTCGCATCACCACTTTTTTAAACTGTTTCTAAATCCCCTAAACGCTTAATGATATCTAAATCATGAATGCGTTTCTTTCGTGTTGCATAATGTTTGATCATGCCTAAGTCCTTACCGTTTAATAATTGAATTTGTTTTGATTCCGCAAGACTTCGTGCTTCTTCTGTATAATCTGCATTTGAAAGAATAACATGTGCATCTGCACGATCATAATAGGGAGAAGTTAAGCCCTCCATCACAGATTGTTGATCGACACAAGACTTCATATACAGAATACGAACATAATACGTAAAGCCATCTGCACGATAGAGCACCATCTCCGATGGGTTCACTTCTTGATCACGTCCCAACACCGTATAACAAAACTTACTGAGCAAGTCTTTAGTATACTGGTAAAACTGTAAATCAGTTTTTATATGAGCACATGCAAGGTCTAAGGATTGATCACGTTCTTTTTCTTCTTCATAAGCTTGAAAGGAATCCGCATATTTTAACTGATAATCTTTAAAGTATGCCTCATAGTTTTCAAGTTGTCTTAAAATCCAAATAATGTCTTTTGTTTTTGTCATTGTAATCAGCGAACCACGGCGAATGCACGCATGCACAATTGGACGTGTAATACTCTCATGTGCACACTCTGGATTTTTCGCATAATATTCCAGCCAAATACAAATGTTATCATGAAGACTCTTCTCAGGATCCACAACCACATCATTAAAGATGGATCGACCGTCTTGATCATATTTGCTATGATAAAAATCATTCACAAGATAACGGTATTCAAATTGAACCCGAATTCCCGGTAAAGGATCTAATGCATAGATTTCATGTGTTTCATGATAAACCCCAACTACAGAATCGGTTTTAAAACACGCTTCCGATAAAATCTTATATAAAGGATGACGTGCATCCAAAGTCATTGCAATGCGTTCAAAGAATAGAAGTTTTGAAATCGCAATGGCGCTCGCAATGGTTACGAAAACTGTATTTACACGTGTTGTTCGGAAAAAATCAGACGTTCCTCCCGGTAGTTCAATCGACTCATTTAAAAGATAATCACTGAGACGATGAATCTCCAAGAAGCGATTATCAAACATACTTTTCGGACCATTAAAGTTATAGCGATCATTTTCAATTTCTTTATTCAAACGATTCCAATCAGATGGATCTAAGATCCACTGCGTTAAAGTAATTAAATAACGGACATCCAAACCCTTTAAAAAGTTTTCATAGGTATCAAAGTTTAGACTGTGACTATAAACATTTTGAATACATGTATCAATGCGGATTGGTTTTACCAGCTTAGCTTGGTTTTCCACTTGACGTTGAATATCCAGTATTTTAGATATCTGACACATCGTTTGGTATGACTGTGACTCCAGTGCATTACGAAACGCTTGTTCTTCGGTAAAATGAGTTTGTTGTTTCACAGGACGTTTGGGACGAACACATTTCCCGGGCCAACGCCACCAATTTAAAATTCCTAAACCAATACTCCAAACAATAATAAGTCCCATGTAGATGTAGTATAAGTCAAAGACGCGTAAAACAGAATATGACAAAATCCACATGATGACGGATAAAGACGCTAATGCAAGTAAAATTTGTCCTGGGATACACATACAAATCTCATATTTCTGACCGAGTTTGGTTAATTCACCACTGATCATAAAACCCAGAATCATTAACATTAATCCCAAGCCATGCATTTGAATCGATATCTCAAGTTTTCCTGGTGCGAGGAAATAAAAACATGCACCTAAAGCAAGAATTGCTCCGGCTAAAAACACAATAAAGCCAAGAAGCATCTGAAACCTCTTAAAAATCTTCATAGAATTCCCCTCTTCGTCCTCTATAATAACAGTTTTAAGCACTTTAAACATAG
This sequence comes from Erysipelothrix rhusiopathiae, assembly GCF_900637845.1. Lineage (NCBI taxonomy): Bacteria > Bacillati > Bacillota > Erysipelotrichia > Erysipelotrichales > Erysipelotrichaceae > Erysipelothrix > Erysipelothrix rhusiopathiae. Next base: position 520,526 of record NZ_LR134439.1, on the reverse strand, counting down.
AAAAAACAAGCAAAAATGCTTGTTTCGTTATTTTTTATCTAAAAGTGAGCAAATCGCATCCCCAACACTTGGAAAAACGGCTTGTGCCATTGCTTTCACCGATGATTCGCCATCAGAAACCACAAAGCCACAAAACGCATCAATCATTGGAAGGTCATTATAACTATCACCCATGGTATACACAGGTCCTTCGAAATGATAGAAATCAAGAATTTCTTGTAATCCCGTTGCTTTGGAAATCCCACGCATACCTATATCGACAGCACTCACATTTTGATAGGCAACAACACCACGATCACCGTATTTTTCATTGATGTCATGGGTAAGGGCTAAAGCCTTATCCTGCGATTGTGTCACGACATACATCGCTTGAACACCACGTTCGTGTTTTAAATCCGATAAATCAGTAAGTGGAATATTAGGTTTAACTGGTTGAATTGATGCATCCATGACCACACGACTTAAGCGATATCCATCATTAACACCATAAAACAAAACCCCAAAAGCTTCAATATCTACGATCAGTGAATCCACGACATTTTGATTAAGATTGCTTAAAAACAACTCCTGATGATCATAACTTAAGACAACACCCCCATTAATCCCAACAATAAAATCAACGGGTATCCCATATTTATCAATTTCCGCACATATTGAATGCATTGTACGTCCTGTCACAATACCGAACTTATGGCCTCGTCTTTGAAATGCCTTAATCGCTTCAAGATCTTTTTGACTGACTTTAGAATTTCGAAAAAGCGTTCCATCATAATCGCTGGCAAAAACTTGGATCATGCTTTCAGACCGCGTTTAATACCACGAATATAACTGATCATGTTCATACCCGCAATACATCCATCTCCAACGGCTTTCGCAATTTGTTGGACACCAAAGGTACAATCCCCAGCAGCATACAATCCTGGCATATTTGTTTCCATATTCTCATTCACAAGAATGCGACCATTCTCAACACCTAAGCCTAATTTATTCGCTAAATCTGTTGTCGTTGCAGAGCCAATTGCGACAAAAATACCATCAAGATCAATAATACCTGATTCCATTTCAACTCCAGAAACTTTTTCCTCACCGACAACAGTTTTTACTTTTTCTTCAAGGATGATACAACGTTCGTCAAAGGTTCCGGTTATCGGTTCACCATTTGTAAGCACGTATACTTTGGATGCAATCTCGACAAGTTCCGCTGCCTCATGGGCTGCATACTCTGCACTCCCAACAACCGCAACGGTTTTACCACGATAGAAAAACGCATCACATACTGCACAATAAGAAACACCACGTCCATTATAATTTCGAATTTTACGAATTCTCGGTATATTTCGATGTGATCCCGTCGCAAGTAAAACACTGATGGCTTTATACGTCTCATGGATTGTTTCAACACAATACCCTTCACCATCAAAACTAATGGATAACACTTCATCTGTCACCACATCAATTCCAAGTTCAATGGCTTGATTAATCCCACGTTCAACCAATTCAACACCACCAATGGATGTGAATCCATAGAAGTTATCCACATCACGAGCCGTTTCACTAGCACCCAAATCTTTTCCTATTACAGTCGTGTCCACATTCCCACGTTTAAGATACACGGCAGCCTGTATCCCTGCTGGTCCCTTACCAATTATTAATGCATCGGTTTCTTTCATAGATATCTCCTTCAAACTCTTTCAATTATATGATATATGATTTTCGCATTCAAGTTTGATGTTTTTTAAAAAAGTGAAAGTTTTTATTGAAATTAAAAATCATAGCGTTATAATATAAAGGCAAACGCTCCGTTAGCTCAGTCGGTAGAGCAACTGACTCTTAATCAGTGGGTCCACGGTTCGAGCCCGTGACGGAGCACCATTGAGTTTATTACACCACTTTCGAGTGGTTTTTTTATGCTTATATACAAAAAAAACAGTTAGCGTTCCATTTGAAACGACTAACTGTTTTCTATATATTTATTTCGATTTCAAGGACATCATCTTCGTGAAGTTCATGCTTTTGAATTAATCCTTCAACATGTGTAAATACATACGCTTTACAATGATTATGTTCTTTAAAAATATGAGCTTTTGAACCTTCATAAATCATTGCAACTCCATCTTCCAAAGCAATCCCTGGCATTGTCGGATAAGCTTTATAAAACTCATCAAAGGTATCACGTCCCGGTTCATTATAATGGGGTACATGAACTGCTTGAATAAAACCAAGACATGAAGTCATGATAAACTTCCAATCCTCTTTATTATGGAACGATTCGGAATCACTATGACTGTATTGATACCAACAGTTTGACCCAGCACTAAGTCCAGCAAGAATAATCCCACGATGATATGCATCTTTTAAAACATGATCAACACCACGTTGACGCCAAACCTTAACCATCATGCGTGTATCGCCTCCACCAACATAAATTAAGTCTGTATTCAATAATTTATACTGAATCACAGCTTGGGATGGAGACTCCGAAACAAGTTTTAAAACATCCACATCACAACCAAGTGCTTCAAATCGTTGTGTAAGCGCCTCAATATATTCAACACCATCAGAGCTTGCGGTTGGTAATACCAAGACACGTGGTTTCGCCTTACGTGTCATGGCCACTAATTTCTTTTCAATTGCGGGTGCACTACCAAATACATCGGTGCCCCCACCGATTGTTACGATTGTTCCCATAAAATCACCTCTTTGATATATGAGATTAACACAAGATTGCTTAAAACACAAGAAATATAGAATACCAATTATAAAAATTAACTACTTGCGTTCTTCATCTTTCAGACCTAATAAGCCATAAAGAAAATGTTCATTCAACATAATAAACACAAAAATAATTACCACAATTCCTGTTATCTTAACTTCAAGGTCAAAAACCATAAAAAAGATTGCGCAAACAAGAATTTCTACGGACCAAATCATGATTTTTTTTGAATCTTTCATTGTGATCACACTCCTATAAGTATTATAACACCCTCCTCTCAAAACCTAAAATAATAATTGAAGGACCGCCTCATGTAGCGTATGATAATTGAAAGAGATTGGAGATTTTGATTATGTTAAAGGTTGTTGAGTTGGAAAATGAAGTTGTACATCATTCCCTAAAATTAATTGGAACACGATATACAGAGGTAGATCAAGAAAACGGTATGTATCAAAACCAATGGAAAACGTGGTTTGAAGGGGATTTATTTGAAGATGTCATGAAGGAAAGTGCACCCCATTATGCATCACCCATCGGTTTGGTGGCGGAAGATGATGCTTATTGGATCGGGCAAATTTTCAGAAGTGATGCACCAGTACCGGCATCCTATGACAGTTATCCTTTACCCAATGGGGTCCTTGTTAATGTGTTTATAGAAGGTTCAACACAAAATGGTGAACTCTTTGAAACACCCCTGGTTGATTTCGCATGGGATCATTTAAAACAGGCAAATGTCATAGAGGCAGAGCGTCAACCGAAGGTAATCTTGGAACGTTATGAATATTTTGACCCAAGCCAAGAAAAAACAATTATGATTATTGGATTTGTAATTTAGAGCGTGCTTCATGCTCTTTTTTTATGGATAACCTATGCTTAAAACTTCATCTATGGCATAATACTTGTATTATAAAGGAGACACGTATGAAACATCTTATCCATGATTTAGAAACACTTTTAAATATTAAAAGTCCTACTGGGAACACTGAAGAAGCAGTGTTATTCTGTGAAGAACGCTTTAAAGCGCTCGGTTTAAAAACACGTAGAACCGTCAAAGGGGCCCTAATCGCTAGTTTAGAGGGGGAATGTACTGAAAAGGAAGTTACCTTATCCGCACACGTGGATACACTTGGTTGTCTTGTAAAAGAGATTACATCTGATGGTAAGCTTCGTCTTACTCAATTAGGGGGTTATGCTTGGTCTACCATTGAAGGTGAACATGTCGCAATTGAAACCCTATCAGGAAGTTTTTATTCCGGTACTATTCTTACCAATGTCGCATCGTCTCATGTCCATGGTGCTTTAACCTCAACAACAGAACGTACACAAAAAAACTTAGAAGTACGTATTGACGAAAAAGTTAAGACACATGATGATGTTGTTGCACTTGGTATTAATGTTGGAGACTATGTTCATTTAGATCCACGCTGCAAGATTACAGATAGTGGCTTTATCAAATCTCGTCATCTCGACGATAAAGCATGTGTTATCGCGTTATTTGGTATGGCCGAACATTTTGTATCCACAAAAACAAAACCCAGCTACACGACCAATTTCTTTATCTCTACCTTTGAAGAAGTAGGACATGGCTCCAGTGCCGCAATCCCTGAAAAGACATTTGAATTCATTGCAGTCGATATGGCAGCACCCGGACAAGGACAAACTTCAGACGAATTCTCAGTAACAATCTGTGCAAAAGATAGCAGCGGCCCTTATGATTACGAACTTCGTAAACGTCTTGTAGCGCTTGCTTCACAAAACAATATCCCTCACAAAATTGATATTTATCCTTACTACGGATCAGATGCTTCCGCTGCATTACGTGCAGGTTATGATTTTAAAGCAGGACTCATCGGTCCTGGTGTTGATGCATCTCACAGCTTTGAACGTACGCATGAAGAAGCCATCAAAGCAACGATTGATCTCGGAATTGCCTACCTCAGTTCAAAATTCTAACCAAATCAAAAGATTTGGTTTTTTTTAAGAGCAAGATTCCTATCTTTTTAATGCATGTTCAATTTGTGAAATGAATCAAAGAAAAGACAAAATATATCGATTTACCGCTAAAATAGATAATATACTACGCATTTATTGTGAACACTTTGAAAATTGTAAGCGTTTACTTGACACTTGATAAAAGCAAGTCTATACTGAAATTATAAGATAATGATATATAAAGAATTGTTTAGGGGTGCTAGGGTATGAATAATCTTTATTTCGAACATTATAGTTTTAGTCGTGCAGATTCGCCATTGATTGTGGAACATTGTGAGTTTGATCTTTCAACTGCAACCAATGCTTTTTACTGGCATAATGACTTTGAAATCATCTTAGTCAAAACCGGTCTTTGTGAGATTGATATTGAGGATGAGGTCTTTACAGCAATGAAAGACACCGTTGTTTTTATCAATCCCGGTCAAACACGACGTATTGTACCAAGAACAGAAGGAATAACACTTGATCGCTATATCATTGATCATCGTTATCCTGAGAATTTTAATCTTGATTTAGAACACAAACAGTTTGAAACGGTATCACTGAGGCCAGAACTTGTAGCCATGTTGCATGTTATATCACTTGAATACGATGCAAGCCTTAATGACGCCACATCATCACTCAGTCCCTTAACGTATTCCCTTTTTGATATGCTGGTTAAATATCAACCACGAATCCCTGTTCACACCGATCGAAAACACTCTAAAATTGATATTGTGAAACAAGGAATTCAATATATGCATAAAAATTACAAAGAGGAATTAACACTTGATCAAATATGTCGTGATATTGGTATCAGTAAGTTTTATTACTGTCGTCTTTTTAAAGAGGAAACCGATACCACCATCAACAACTACCTCAATGAGGTAAGGTGTCATTATGCTTATGAACTATTAAGTGAGTCAAACCTACGTGTGGGAGAGGTCGCTAAAGCCTGTGGCTATAATTCTACTTCTTATTTTACCAAAATATTTAAACACTTATTTGGCTATCCTCCTTCACATGTGGAGAAAACTGTCGTCTAGTCCTTATTTTGAAAAGCAGCTGAGTCCGTCGGCTGCTTTTTATGTGCACACCTCATTCTTAATTTCCTGGATGATGATACAATACTTGTGAAATAAAAAGGAGATTGTAATGAAAATATTATTTGCAGGTGCGGGTGCCATGGGTGCTCGTTTTGGTGCCTTATTGCACCGTAGTGGTAATGACATTGTTTTTGCGGATGGATGGCAAGCACATCGAGACGCAATCAACGAACATGGACTCAAGATGATTATTGATGGTGTTGATGAAGGGTTTGTTCATATTCCCGCCGTTTCACCAAAACAAGTCGAAGGAACCTTTGACCTTGTGTTTGTCTTTACCAAGGCGATGCATCTTGATCCCATGATGCAAGACATACAACACGTAATTACAGATACAACACGTGTTATCTGTTTACTGAATGGATTGGGTAATGTAGAGGTGATCGAACGTTATGTTCCCAAAGAGAATATCTTTTTAGGTGTTACGGTATGGACTTCAGGTCTTGGTGGTCCAGGAATCGTTGATGCTGTGGGAACCGGTGCTATCGAACTCCAACAAGTTCATCAAATCCCATCATTATTTAATGAAAGACTCCTAGAGACTTTAAACCAAGCAGGTCTCAATGTTATTTACAGTGATGATGTAAAACAATCAATATGGAATAAAGTTGCTTTGAATTCCGTACTGAATACATACTGTACACTGATTGACTGTAATGTTGCAGAGTATGGACATTATGAAAACAATCGCATCCTCACTGAACTTGTGGTCGATGAAGTAATTGCGGTTGCGAATGCAGAAGGAATTGTGCTTGATAAAGATGCCTTGGTATCAAAAATCGAAGCTGTATACGACCCTCAAAAGGCTGGCAATCATTATCCTTCCCTATATCAAGATATGGCTGCAGGACGCAAAACAGAGATTGACTATCTCAACGGTGCCATTGCACGTCTTGGAACGAAACATGGTATCGCTACCCCCGTATGTTTGGCAATTACTCATATGATTCACGCTAAAGAAAGCGTAAAGAAAACACATCGTTAGATGTTTTTTTTTCTTATTCTTGAAATAAACTCTCACTTGTAATGCCATCTACACTAAAATACAACATACTATCTTCATTAGCAGGATTGTTAATTATGTAAACGATTTTACGGTCCGATTTATTCGCAGAAACCATTTCGCGTTCCATATTTTTTAGGTTTTTCATGAAATATTTCATCTCATCCTTAAACATTCCTTTAGTAATATTATATGCGAAGGCATCAATTGTATCAGAATCTGTAACATTCATTCTAATTTTGATTATTTTTTTTCCTTCAAGAGTTTCTTTATAAACATCATGCGTTGCTCTTCCTTCAAAGTTTTTTTCCAACATAGCACTTGCCATACTAATGAATTCATCAGCCTTTTCCTCATTCTCTTGCTCTTTTTCTTTGGCTTTAATTGCTGCTTCTTCACGTTCTTTAGCTAAACGTTTTTCTTTTTCAATTTTCTCTTTTTCTTCTTTATCTTTTACAGATTTTTGAAGTGCTTCTTCATCCCATTTAGCTACTAAGACTACATCTTTCTTTAACTCATCAAAATTAAACGATTCAATATTAATAACTTCATCGTTATACATCCAACCCAAGAAAAACGGTAAATATTCTTCATCGAATGTTGGAATACCATCTTTCCAAGTCTCTTCTGATGTGTTGAGAACTTTTCCAGTTAAATCTCCAATCATTTTTGGTTCGTCACTTTTAAACGTGACATCAATTGACTTAGATCCACATCCTGTTAATATTAAAATCATTGTTAATAAAACTATAATTTTCTTCATCTCTATCCCCTTAATGTAATTTTTTTGAACTAATATCCATTGCTAAAAAACGTAAATCAAACCTTATTAAATAGGTCCCCTGATCTAATTATACACACGATAATCTTAAGTTCACACAAAAGCGACCGAAAGAAAAGAAAATACATCGTTAGATGTGTTTTCTTTTCTCATAAGCTTCAATTAATGTTGTGATACGTTGGCTTGCAATCTCACAATTGTAAGGTTCAACCAAATAATCTTGTGCCCCTTGAACTAAAAGTTCTAAGGTGCGCTTCGGACGATATCGTGTTGTTAAGATGACGATGGGTTTGTGGTAATTTTGATTGAGCCACGAAATTAATGCTGCACCATCATGATCACAATAGTCAATATCAACTAAAAAACAATCCGTATCCTCTGACTGAAGTGGAAACGTATGTACGTATTTCACACACCATGTCGGATCTAGATAATCCAAAATATCAAGATCCTGATGATGACTAATAATCGTGATTGTATACATGTCTTTAACTCCTTGGTTCAATGTAATGCATCGTTTTAATGAATAAACCTTCTGTTTTAAGCAGCATAAAACCTTCTAGTTCCTTCTTAAACGACGATTCTATAATAATATAAGGAATTTGTCGGCGTATTGCAATCTGTTCGACACAATCTAGCATAATTTGAATTAAAACTGAATCGGTTGAAGTTATTAGTGTTTCAATTTGATGAATTTTAAGACTTGTTTCACCATCAATTTCATAAACTAGAAAACCTAGGTATGCTTGAGGTGATCCTACAGTGATAAGACCTTGATCCTCGGTAAGTGTTGAAGACTGAAAATCATTTTGGAGATGCGTTATGACTTCAGGAATTTGATAAATCGACCAGTCAGTAGCTCGATATAATTCGTGACTTCTTAAAGCCCATTGCGTACGGGTTATACCATATGATACTGAATCATAGTAGACACCTTTATAATACCGTGCCTTCTGGATAACTGCTTCACGCTTCAATCCTAATTTGTCGCCAATGCGTTGCATTCCCGCATTCCCAGACCATGTTACAAAGCCAATGCGTTCTATTTCATAATACATAAATGCTTCTTGAATCAATTGTTTCATTACTACAGTTCCAATTCCTTTTGACCAATACCTTTCATCAAAAATATCAAAACCACTATTCATCCAACGGGTTCGTTGATCTTGCCAATAAAGCGAAGCACGACCAATAATAACATCATCGTAGAGAATCACCAGGGATCTTGGATTGTTGAGATAGAAAGGCGCTTCATTTTCAATAAATTCACGAAGAGACATTTGTTGGTATTCCTCAAAATAAGGTGCATCCAGTTCACACCATGCATAATGTGCTTCCTTTGCAGATAACTCCCATACTCTCGGTAAATCCACATGGCGGAAGGGTCTTAACTTAATGATTGATTCTAAAAATAATTGATTTGGTTTAAAGCGTTCCCATCTAAGTTCAAGAACCATTTGACTTGGTCGATATCCTTCAGGAGGATCAACTTCAATAAAACCAAGTGATTTATACAAATGAATCGCGATGTGATTATCTAGACTTGGATCGACATAAAGATTTGTGCAAGAGGTGTTCTTTAAAACGTGATGAATCAACCAACTGAGTGCATACCCACCTAAATGGAAACGATGATACAATTTAATATCAAGCTGCGCGTATGATTTCACAACACGATAAAAAAGTTCACCAACATATTCCGTATTTTGGTAAACACTAAAATGAAACGTGTTTGGGTTCGCGTTAATCTGTTTATGCCAGGTGGACATCGCTTCATCATCCATCACCAATCCCTCTTCAAAACCCACGTGATACATTATTTTAGGGTCCGACCATAACTGCTGGAGGTTTTTTAAATCCTTTTCCATTGTAGGTTCTATCTGAATATTTAGACTTTTTTTATTCGAATTCATCACATCACCTCTTTTCTAATGAAAATATACCATAATGATAGGTTTTTAGGTAGCGTCCGTTATCAATATGTACACAAAGGATACAAAAAAAAGAGTCAATGACTCTTTTAGGCAATCGGTGCAAGTAATACTTTACCTGTACCACGATATACATTCACAAATCCTTCTCCCGAAACAGCAGAACCCATTAAGCTTTTTGTTGATTTTTCTACACGGAATTCCAATGATCCTGACCAAGCAATCGCAAAGTTTCCATCGATTCGAATTTCATCATCTTGAAGTTCCACAACAATCAGTTCTTCTCGTGGAACTGGACTTTCAAGAACGGCTACTCCGTGACCTTCTAACGCAAGGTTGAATAGACCTTCGCCACCCATCATTGCTGATGAGAAATTACCACGTGATACTACTTTTTGTTTGATATCTGAATCGCAGGCTAGGAATAAGCCGTCTTCAAGCACAATCTTACCCCAATCTTCTACACGTTCAAGCAAGATGTGTTTGTATGTAGGTTCTAACATCACATATCCTATTCCTGAATAGCGAGGTTTTGCTGCAGATTCTTTGGTTACAGAACCTTTGATTGCTTTCCCAATAAAATCACCAACACCTTTTACGTCTGCCCCCATTTTCACATCACCTGCAGACCATTGCATGGCACCGGCACTCACCGTAACGGCTTGATTTTGAAGTTGAATATAGACTTGACGTTTACGTATATTCATTTCGGATGCATAGTATGCTGCAATTGCACTTTCTGCATTAACACTTAAGTCTTTTTGGTATTCCAATACTTTAAAGCATCCCATGGAAGCTACTTCCACAATATTACTGTTATCCTGTAAATTTTTAATTTGAATCATCATCTTCTCCTTAGAATATAAGGGTATCCTACCAAATTTTTATATACAATAGTGCTCATACGACCTAAACAGGTGTATTTTTGTGCTTAATGAAAAAAAAGACTGATTATTCAGTCTTTTCGTTTCCAAATATTGATTCCGCAAGCGCTCTACCTTCAATCGTGTCGGCAAGACCACCTTCTCCGGTTTCTCGGAATTTACTCGGTAACTCTTTCCCTACTTTATACATTGCTTCCACAACCGAATCGGGGGTGAGTGCACTCTCAACACCTGCAAGAGCCATATCCGCAGAAACTAAAGCTTGGGATGCTCCTAAGGCATTCCGTTTAACACAGGGTACTTCCACAAGACCTGCAACGGGATCACAAATAAGACCCAGCATATTTTTAATGGTCATCGCAAAAGCATGAGCACACATCTTCGGACTTCCACCTAAAACATCCACAACTGCAGCACTTGCCATTGCACTCGCACTACCAATCTCTGCTTGGCATCCTCCCGTAGCTCCCGAAATAGAAGCATTATTCGCAACCACCAAACCAAACCCTCCAGCTACAAACAAGAAATTAATTTCCTGCTCTCGGGTCAAGTTATATCGCTCTGATATTGCGGATAATACTCCCGGTACAACACCTGCACTTCCGGCAGTAGGTGTTGCACAGATAATTCCCATCGCAGCATTCACTTCATTGGTTCCTACCGCATTTTGAACAGCAGTCATGACCGTAGGTCCACAAATCGATTCACCACGATTAATATATTCAGAAATCTTTGTAGCATCGCCACCTGTTAAACCTGTTGTGGATTTTACACCACGTTTCCCCTGTTCAATCGTACGCTTCATTACGTCTAACTGAGATCCCATACGCGCTACAATCACCTCACGGGATTCTTCAGAACGTATCATTTCAAGTTCAATAATTGTTTCGGCTAAACTTCCACGTTTGGTGGCTGTATCAACTAATTCTTGGATTGATTTAAACATAATATCCCCTATTTCGCAATGTAGAGAACTTCATAAATATTCTCCACACATCGTAAGCGATCAAGTGAAGTTTCTAAGTCATCTTGATCCAATTCAATAACCATATAGGCTTTCTTGCCTTTTTCTTCGCGATCTACTTTCATAGATCCAATATTAATATGCATCTCACTTAAGATGGTTGCGACTTTCGCAATCATTCCCGGACAATCTTCATGGAAAATAAGAATTGTCGCAACACCACCATCAATTTCAACTTTAGTTCCATTGATTTCGGTAATCTTAACATTTCCACCACCAATGGATATTCCAACAACCGTGCATTTACGGCCGTCTTTATGCATTACAATTTTTGTTGTGTTTGGATGATCCACCTTATCCACTAATGGAATGAAGGTAACCTTCATGCCTTCTTCTTGCGCAATAAGTAAAGATTCATGCAAGCGCGCATCGTCTGGATCCATCCCTAAAAGACCTCCCGCTAAAGCAACGTTTGTACCATGTCCTTTATACGTTTTCGCAAACGATTCATACAAATAAATATTAGCACGCTCTGGACATTCTCCAAAAATACTGCGTGCGATCTTTCCAATCCGTGCCGCACCTGCAGTGTGAGAACTGCTTGGTCCGGCCATAACTGGCCCAATAATATCAAATACCGACTTAAAATCTTGACTACTCATAATGGACCCTCCTTACGCACATTATAACGATTTTCACTGCGTATCACAACACATCACTTCATAAGAAAAACACCTCATATTCTTCATTTAAGAATACAAGGTGCTTAGATTTATTTGTCTTGTACTGCGATAGCTTCTATTTCTATTAGCCCGCCCATAGGTAGTGCTCCTACCTGATAAGCTACCCTAGCAGGGAACACACCTCTAAACGAATCTGAATAGATTTCATTTACTACGTTAAAATCATCTATATTCGTTAATAAAACAGTTGTTTTAATAACAGATTCCATATTACTTCCACCTGCTAAAAGAACTGCACTCAAGTTATCAAGAGCTTGACGAGTCTGAGCATCAATACCATTACAAAGCTTATTTGTTTTGGGATTTATTCCAAGTTGTCCTGACGTAAATATTAATCCTTCGAACATTTTTCCTTGCACATAGGGACCAATTGCTTTTGGTGCATTTTCCGTACTAATTGATTTCATTTGTGTCTCCTTCATAGTTAACGTAATGCTCAACAAATTTCTTCATTGCTTCGTTTACACTTTCAGTGTCCATTGCAACATTTATTCGTAAACAGTGTTTATAGTTACCAACAAAACGGGATCCAGTCTCCAACAACACTCCTGTACTCTGAGCAAGATCAATCACATAAGCATCCATATCTTGAATTCGAGGACAATATACCCAGACTAAGTACCCCGACTCTGGCTTAATTACTTGTAAGTCTGTATTCTGAATAACGTTGTATAGACATGAGATGTTGGCCACCACACAATCTTTAACGGTCTCCATCCAGTTATAACCTTCTTCATATGCGATGCGTGTTGCTTCCATTCCGATACGATTAATCGAAATATGGTAACGATTAAAATGAGATCGGATTTTATTTCTAAGGGACTCATCAGGGCACATCAAATAGGAACTATTCAGTCCTGATAGATTAAATGTTTTATTGGCTGAAGTACTAACAACTATTTTGTCGTAATCATTTCTGAATGTAAGAATTGAATTAAAGGTATATCCTTCATGAACAAAATCAGCATGAATCTCATCTGATACCAAAAGCACATCATATTTCTTACAAAGATTAACCAATGACTCTACGGTTTCATAGGACCAAACTTTTCCAGAGGGATTATGTGGATTACAAAACAATATTGTATCAATAGAACTTGTTAGAATTGTATTCTCTAACTCCTTAAAATCAATATCATAATTATTGTCTTCAAATGTTAACGGAAACTCAAAACGCTTACCAAAACGATCAGCAATAGATTGAAAAACGCCATAGACTGGTGTCATCAATAGTATATTACCTTTTTGATTCAGCGTATCCATAACAAAATGTAGTGATGTAATTGTACCATTGGCAGGAATAATCCACTCAGGCTTAATAGCTATATTATGATTTTTTTTATGCCACGTGACGATTGACTGGTAATATGAATCCGTAACGTCGAAATATCCAAAGTCATCTTGTTCAATTATTGATTTCAAATGTTCAATAATTCTATCGTCATGTCGAAAATCCATATCAGCAATAAACATTGGATAAATCTGTGTCGGTTCCTCTATCTGAAACCTTTTTGAAATATAGGTTTTATCCCATTTTTTCGAACCATTTCCAATTCGTTCGAGGGTTTTAATACTTTTCTTCATTACTAACTTCTTCTTTCTCTCTAAACTCAATAAATCTTGCCATTAATAGATCCATCGCAATATGTGCATTTAATCTTGTATCAATATCATTATCTAGATCTTTACTTTGTGATGTTTGGATAATATGTGTAGCCATCATTCCTATTGGAGAATCTGGAACTTCAGTTATAAGTATGATATCAATTTTCCTCAAGTTTGCCTCAACGACTGCTTCAACAATTTCAGGCGGTCTTCCACTACGAGATAAGACAAATAATACATCTTCTTTTGGGACCAGTGCACGTGCTGATAGTCTCATAAAACGAGAATCGTCGTATTGCTCTGCTGTTTTTCCATAAAGTTGTAATTTTATTTGAAACATCTTTCCAAGAAAATTACTCATCCCCATTCCATAAATAGTAATTCTTTTTGAATTAATCATTTTTTTTACAATGTCATCAGTAATGGTCTTTGTTGCCAGTTCATAAGTATGTGTAAGCATATCTACATATGGGATTCGTGTATATGCAAAAACCTCATCCTGAACGACACGCCCAAAAAAATCATCTTTAAAATATGTAAAACTGTCATAACCCAGTTTTTTTGTAAAGCGATGAACACTTGTTTTTGATACGTTAAATCGATCTGCAATATTTTCTATCGTAAAATACCTATATTCGAATGATTCAAAATTATCTAAGAGATTACGGAGAAGTTCTTTCTCCATAAAAGTAAGACTATGTATATGAATTGAAATTTGTTTTTGTAAACTCATAGCAACTCCTCCGTTTCCCTTAAATTATACATTAACTTTATTGAATATGTTCTTCCTCAAGATATTGGTTATCCAATGCCTTAACAAATGGATAGTAAATAACTGTTGAGACAGCAATACAAATTATTTGTACAACTGCTCCTTGCCATCCGGCTACCAAAAATCCTGAAAAAATTGGTGGAGTTGGCCATGGAGCTATAACACCATTAAACATAGGCATAAAACCAATCATCATAGCAAAATATGCTATGAGAACTGACACCATAGGTGCAATAGTTACAGGAATTAACATCAAAGGATTAAAAACGACTGGTAATCCGAAAATGATAGGCTCGTTAATATTAAATAATGACGGTACTCCAACTAGTTTTGACATTGCTTTCAAACGTGAGGAGCGTGCTACTACCAGCATTGCAATAACTAATCCTAGTGTTAACCCTGCACCCCCTATTGTTGCAAATTGATCAATCATTTGTATTGTACCAACATTTCCAGTAGCCATAGTCAAGTTTCCAGCTTTAAACAATTCTAAGTTTTTAACTGAGTTTGCATTTAGTAGTGGATTGACCACAGAGTTTACAACAGTTGGATGAATTCCAAACCACCATAAGAATCCGTTCAAACCAGCTACAACTGTAATGGCACCAATCGAAGATGTTAATCCTTCAAGCGGAATTTGGATAATCTGATATATTAATTCTGGAAATGAACCAGCAAAAACTTTTGCAATCCCTGCAAAAATAAGACTAATAATTACAACTACGATTCCCGGAATTAATGCACTAAAAGACTGAGATACCATTGAGGGTACTGATTCCGGCATCGTTATAACCATTTTTTTCTCAACACAGAACCGGACTATCTCAACAGTAACAAAACCCATAATAATAGCTGTTATAACGCCTTGTGTTCCTAACCATGTAAAAGATAATACACGACCTATAACTTCACCCGATTCAGCCACAACTGATTTCGGCAATACTACTATATACGATACGAGCGCTAATATCATTGTTGATAATGCATCCAATTTATAATCTTCTGCAAGTCGATATGCAATCGTCCCTGTTAAAAAGAATCCCATCATATTAAACGTTGCTCGATAAGCAGAGTCCAAATATGATGTCCATTCTGTACCAAAGATTCCAGCCATGAATTCAGCATAGCCTGGTAAAGGGAAATCAGTAATCAACAAGAATAATGATCCGATAATCGTGAGTGGCATAATTACCAAAAATCCCGATTTTAGTGCATTAAAATAGCGTGTATTCGTTACTTTTGCAACGCGTGGAACCATTTTTTCTTCAATAAATTGAATAAATCGATCCATTCTCTCCTCCTTGACGATAATTAATGTTATCGTTTACATTTCTATTATAGATGAAAATTTCCCAAAAGATATTCAAGCATGTGGGAAATTTTCCAGATGTTATAAAATAAAAAAAACATACACTGAGTATGCTTTTTCTATTTTATTAATTGTAATGATCCATTGGATAAGTGAGGTAATGAATTTCCTCAAGTTTTTCGGCAGTTATAAATCCTGCAGGTGCATCAAGGACTTGTGGTATACGATTCACAACCGTCGCACATGTATGACCTACAGTATCAGGTTTTTCTACAGAGAATACAACATCTGGCTCTCCGACAATCTTCCACTCACAAAGATCCCCATCATTTTCATCATAAACTTTCCCAATACATTGGACTTCAAGTTCTGGACCTTGATGTGTCAGGATAGTGGTGACGGCTGACATACCGATTGCATCACCTGCCGGAATTTCTCTTCCTAAAGTCTCCGAGTAAATAGCTTGTTCAAGCACATAAGGAACACTCTTTTGTGAGATTGACTTTATGGTCCATCCCATTTTCGCGCAAATTCCTTCGCCCGCATTCCACATATAGCTTGGTAAACTTTCTGCTTGCGTAATCTCTTTTTCAAACTTTTCAAGATCATAACCTGCACCGTGAGCTTCCGCCAATGCAAGTCCGTAATCTTCTACGTTATAGCTAGCCGTTCCATACATTTTTTGAATATGATTCACGCCTCCTGCTACTAAACATGGCATGTTAATCCAATAAATATCCTGCATACCACTTCCCGTAATGGTAATATTATAATCTTTCGCAAGACGATCAAGACGGTTTGTTTCCGAAGGTGCGGTTGTCCAAGGATAGATTGCTTCTTCACATGTGGTAATGACGTTCACACCGTGAATTGCACAGGTCTCAAAAATTGAATACATATCATTCATATAACTAAATACGGTCACAATCGCAACATCCGCATCACATTCAGACAATACCTTATCCGCATCATCGGAAATAAGCACGCCAGTTTTACGTCCTAAATTCGCAAAGTCTCCAACATCCATCCCAACTAATTTCGGATTCGCATCAATCGCTCCAACGATTTCTGCTCCATGATCAACCAAATTACGAACAATAACTTCAGCCATTTTACCACAGCCGTATTGTACAACGCGTATTTTTTCGTGTTTCATATCTAAGCCTCCTATTTTCTTGATATTTATTTCACAACTATAGTATAATGTCTCTAGTAAGGTGAGAGTCAAGGAGGGTTTATGCAAAAGTTGAGAATTGGTGAAATTGCACGATTAAATGACGTTTCCATTCAAACATTACGCTATTATGATGAAATCGGTCTTCTTAAACCGGCTTCAATCGACCCAGAAACACATTATCGCTATTATACAATTGAACAGTCTGCCACCCTGGATATGATTCAATTTCTCAAAAGTCTTGATTTCAATCTTTCTGAGATTCATGACATTCTCAAACAAAAAATCAGTCTTGAATCTTTAAAAAATTCTTTAAAAACGAAAGAAGAAACACTTCTTGAAGCACATCGTACGATTATTCATCAAATTCAATCCATTCATCGTTTTATGGAAACCACAAACTTGTATACACAAAACATGGATAAGCATTGGATGGAAATCAGTTCATTTCACAAACGTCATATCTACCGATATCCCATTACTCAAAATATATATGAAATGTCCATTGATGAGTATGAATATGCGCTCAGAGATTTTAAACACCACCTTAAAGCCATCACTGCATTTAATCGTGTTGGTTCAATTATGTCTCAAAATAACTTTATTCATCAACAATTTGATTCCAAAGAACTATTTGTTTTTGTTGAAGATCCAACGCAAGCAAATGACAGCCTACCACAAGGTGATTACGCTGTCTTCTTCTGTCAGTCCTTTGAGGATGAAACGAAAGCAATGCATACGTTTCACCGCCTAATCCGCGAACAAAACCTAATCATTAATGGGGATTATATTTGTGAAGTCCTTTATGAAATGCCTAACACCAATTCGGGTCGCCGTGATATGTTTATTCGGTTACAAGTACCCATTCTTCTTGAAATATCATAATAAAAACATAAAAAATACTACAACCCTAATGAAGCGGTTGTAGTATTTTTATTTGGAAACACAAGACGAATTGCCAACAAGTTCTCTCTTACTTAATATCCCAACTTATGCGAATTGATTGTGTAACGGCTAAGTCGTTTGCGGTCATGGTTGAACCCATCATATCTGCGCTTGCCATACGGTGCATCGGTCTTGCACTGGAATGATTCATGTACTCCATATCACAAATATGACCCAAACGAATACCTGAAGTATCCGCAATCAATTTTGCTTTATCTGTAGCTTGATTTATTGCCAGTATTAAAGCATCATCATCCGCTTTCGTTGAATCCTTTAAGAAATACGAAAGACTGAAATTAAAGTCATCGCTGGTTCTTAGATGATCTAACAGTTCCGACATTTTCGTAAGATTAATATTATCTTCAAATACAAGTCGTTGGACACAACGGAACATCTTCGGCTGATTCTCTGTAGGTTGTAGGATTGAAACTTCAATCCCTGATGTCTTAATCAAACTGGTATTAAATTCCACACGTTTAAATGCTTTCACGATATTCTCATATTGAGTTTTTAAGGCATCAAATGAACTCGCATACGATGCACCATCTTGCACTAATTCATAACTAAAGCGCATCATATCAGGTGTTACATACACACTTCCCAATCCTTCGATCGTTAATTTATTACTCATATCAATCACCTCTCTCTCTAATAATACAGTATAATAGGTGAAAAAAAAGTTAAATGTGCTATATTTTAATAAAGGAGTCAACAATGAAAAAATTAAATTTCAAACAAAAACTGATGGTAAGTCTTACAGTTCTCGTCATTACCATCCTCGCTTTTATCGTAATGACCTTCTTCGTTTTTAAAGTGCCCTTCCAAATGGACATTTTATTTAACGAAGTAGTCCTCGCACTCGTCGTATCGCTTTATGCATTTTTTATGATTCAATATGGATCATGGGTTGGTATTGTAATTTTTATTTTAGGGATGGTCGCATCATTTTGGGCACTCGCATTCTCTGTAGAACGTTCTGGCGGCAATGCAATTGCCTTTAACGGTCTGTTTATTTGGATAATTGTGATGTTAAGTTCAAACATCATCGGATTGATTTTAGATTTAGTCTGGAAATCGAAACGTAAAGCCAAACGGATTGAGAAAGCCACAAAAGAAACGCTTAAGCAAGAACGTCTTGAAGCCGAGCGTGAATTATTAGCGTCCCAAACTGAAAAAACGCCTTCAATTCACCTCAATGACATTACCGTAGATGAACCACTGGAAGATAAAGAAAACAACGTTGATTAACGTTGTTTTCTTTATTTATGATTTAAAAGTAATAATACCTGAATCGACATCAATTGATTCAATTTGAGCCTGACAATAAAGATCATGTCCTTCATCTACGAGCATTTGATAGCCTGGTTGGAAATTCTTTGAAATACAAATACCCGTAGCAACCAGGGATGCATTTGCTTGAGTAAGAAGCTTATCCACATTATGAACGACACTTCCTTTCGCAAGGAAATCATCAAGAAGAATAACACGTTTTCCTTCAATAAGATGTTTTGGAACAGTTAGGTGATAACCGTTTTTCTTTGTGAATGAAAAACATGATTGTTGGATAAACTTAGGGTCATCTTTTTCAGTTAAACTTTTTTTGATAATGATTAGAGGTTTGTTTGCATACAAAGCTGCGAAAACACTGGGAGCAATTCCCGATGTCTCAACGGTTACAAACAAATCAAAGTCATAATCTGCATAGAAATCTGCGAAATCTTTCCCAAGCGCTTCCATAACTTTAGGATCAACTTGAGCATTAAGGAATGAACTCACATCCACAATTTCTTCAGATTTAACTTTACCTTTTTCTTGAATTATTTCTTCGAGTAATTTCATGGGTACCTTCTTTCAATTTTACTTAGTATTATACTACAACGTACAAATATATGCTATTGAAATCAGGGTAATAAAGTGCATAATCTTAGGAAGTTCTTTACCACGTCCCGCAAAGATCATACACATTTCATAGGAAATAAATCCTAAAGTTAACCCTAAAGCAATCGATCCGGTTAAAGGCATCATCACGATCGTTAAGAAGGCAGGAATAATATTTTCAAAACCTGAGTGCCATTCAATATTTGTAATGTTTTGCATCATAAAGATTCCAATCACAACCATCGCAGGTGTTGTAACGGCTGGTGTTACAAGTGACAATAAAGGATAAAAGAACATCGATAATAGGAACAACACCGCAGTCACAACTGCCATAAGCCCTGTTCGTCCACCATTAATAATTCCCGATACCGATTCGATATAGGTTGAAAGATTTGACGTTCCAAAAAGAGAACCTACAAAAGTACCAAGGGCATCAGCCATATAAATACGATTGTTGTTTTCAAATTCTTCTTGTGGAATATGTGGAATTTGTGATGCTGCAGCGGATAATGTTGTTGCAGTTCCAAAGAAGTCTAAGAATAAGAATGTTAAGACCACAATAATTGCTTGTGGATTTAATAAGTTCGGTAATTCCTTCACCGCCACAAACATCGTTTCATTAACCATTGTCTGAATCGGTTCTATAGGAAACACTATAGGGCTTCCTGCTGGCAATTGAGGTAAAGTTGCAACTACATCCGGTGTCATTGACAATACGCCCATATTTACCCCTAAACGCATCAACAAGCCACAAAGCGCTGCACCAACCATACCGAGAAATACAGCATATTGATTTCCACGAACTAAGAAAAACGCAGCCGTAATAATCCCTACAAAAGCAATAATAACATTAGGATTATCAAAACCACCAAATGTAATAAACATACCTGGGTCGGGAACAATAATCCCTGAGTTTTTAAAACTTACAAAAGCAATAAAAATTCCTAAACCTACCGTTCCTGCTTGCTTAATGGTTAACGGAATCGATTTAATAATCTTCGATCGAACCCCTGAAGCAGCAAGAATAATGAATAAAATTGATGATGCAAGCACCGAAGCCAAAGCTGTTTGCCATGAAATTCCCATTTGCATGACAACACTAAAAGCAAAGAACGCATTCATCGACATACACGGTGCAAGCCCTAATGGAAACTTCGCATAAAGCCCCATAATTAACATTGCAATTGCCGAGGAAATAATGGTTGCGATAAAGACTGCATCCTTCGGCATTCCTGCTTGTCCTAAAATAATTGGATTAACGAAAATAACGTATGACATTGAAAGAAATGCCGTTAACCCTCCTGCAAATTCGCGTTTGATTGTCGAACCTGCTTCTTCAATCCCAAAATATTTATTGAGAATATTTTTCACGTAATGTCCTCCTCTTCCTCAATATATAAAAAAACTGCCATTATATGTGGCAGAAAGAGACGTGAAAATATCCTATCATGAAGATAAGGCTCTTTTGCCATAGTTTACATCTTTACGGGATGTAAGTAGAAACTTCCGGACCCTATTACCAGAAATATATGGAGTTTTTTCATATCTTAAGCCTACCATGAGCCGATGTAACATGCAAGCCTTGATAACTGCTATTTATTGTATTACTTGGCTGAAAACGATATCAATACAAATTTATGAGATTTTATTGTTTCATTTATTCAGTTGGGATGATTCTGTCGCATAAAAAAACTCACTCTTACGAGTGAGTTTCATCAAAGTTTAATTATTTTTTGATGTTGAAGAATGTTTTAGCACCTGAGTATTTAGCTGCTGAACCTAATTCGTCTTCGATACGGATTAATTGGTTGTATTTAGCTAAACGGTCTGTACGTGACATTGATCCAGTTTTGATTTGACCTGCGTTAAATGCTACTGCGATATCAGCGATTGTTGCATCTTCTGTTTCTCCTGAACGGTGTGAAACTACTGATGTATATCCTGCACGTTTTGCCATTTCCATAGCGTCAAATGTTTCTGTTAAAGTACCGATTTGGTTAACTTTAATAAGGATTGAGTTTGCAATTCCTTTTTCGATACCTTCTGCAAGAATTGCAGGGTTTGTAACGAATAAGTCATCACCAACGATTTGGCAACGGTCGCCGATACGATCTGTTAGACGTTTCCATCCATCCCAGTCGCGTTCTCCTAAACCGTCTTCGATTGATACGATTGGGTATTTGTTTAAGAATCCTTCATACATATCGATCATTTGGTCAGCTGTTAATTCTTCGCCGCCTGATTTACTTAATACATAAACACCTTTTTCTACATCGTAGAATTCTGAAGCAGCAACGTCCATTGCAAGAACGATATCTTCACCTGGTACAAAACCAGCGCGTTTGATAGCTTCAACAATAACTTCTAAAGGTTCTTCGTTTGATGCTAAGTTTGGAGCGAAACCACCTTCGTCCCCAACAGCTGTAACGTGACCTTTTTCTTTTAATACTGATTTCAATGCGTGGAATGTTTCAGCACCCATACGGATTGCTTCTTTAACTGTTGTTGCACTAATTGGCATAATCATGAATTCTTGGAAATCAACTGATGAGTCAGCGTGTGAACCACCATTGATAACGTTCATCATTGGAACAGGTAATTCTTTTCCGTTGAATCCACCTAAGTATTTGTAAAGTGGCATATCGTAGAAATCAGCTGCAGCGATAGCACAAGCCATTGAAACACCTAAGATTGCGTTAGCACCGAATTTTGATTTATCAGGTGTACCGTCTAATTCGATCATAGCTTGGTCAATTAAGTTTTGTTGTGTTACGTCAAAGCCGATTAATTCTTCAGCAATGATATCGTTAACGTTAGCAACAGCTTTTAACACACCTTTACCGCCGAAACGTGATTTGTCACCATCACGAAGTTCTAAAGCTTCGCGTTCACCAGTTGAAGCACCTGATGGTACCATTGCGCGTCCGAATGCGCCTGATTCTGTAGTTACTTCTACTTCAATTGTTGGGTTACCGCGTGAGTCCATGACTTCGCGTGCATAAATATCAATAATACTTGGCATGTTATATCCTCCTGAGCCTCTATTTATTCTTTTATTAACTTGTTAATAAATTATTTAATTGCATCGATGATTGCTTTGAATGAATCCACTTGAAGTGAAGCTCCACCAATTAATGCACCATCAATGTCTTCTTGTGACATGTATTCTTCAATGTTTTCAGGTTTAACTGATCCACCGTATTGAATACGAACTTTATCAGAAACTTCTGCTCCAAATAAGTTTTTAACTTCATCACGAACTAAAGCACATGTGTTTTGAGCAATCTCAACAGTAGCGCTCTTACCAGTTCCAATTGCCCAAACAGGTTCGTATGCGATCACGATGTTTTGTACATCTTCTGCATTTAAACCACTTAAGCAACCCGCAACTTGTTTACGAACAACTTTTTCTGTTTTATCTGCTTCAAATTCAAACAATGTTTCCCCAACACAAACGATTGGAGTCATACCATTTTCGATTAAAACAGCAGCTTTTTTATTGATGTCTTCATCTGTTTCATTGAAATATTGACGACGTTCTGAGTGTCCGATAACAACCCATTTTGTGCCAATTTCTTTTAACATTTCAACTGAGATTTCACCTGTATAAGCACCGTTAGCTGCCCAGTGAACATTTTCAGCTGCAATGTTTAAGTTTTTAGCATTTGCAATGGATGCTTGTAATGCTGTGAAAGGCACGGCAACACCAAAGTCTGCTTTATCTGTAACAAATGCATCAATACCTTGAACGAATTCAGTTGCTTCTGCAATTGTCTTATTCATTTTCCAGTTACCAAAGATAATCGGTTTTCTCATGTTTTATTTATCCTGAATTGCTGCAATACCTGGCAATTCTTTTCCTTCCATAAATTCTAAACTTGCTCCCCCACCTGTTGAGATGTGAGTAATTTTGTCTTTGAATCCTAATTGAATTGCTGCCGCTGCGGAATCTCCACCACCGATAACACTCAATACATCAGGAAGTTCTGTAATTGCTTTACAGATTGACAATGTTCCTTGAGCAAATGCTTCAAATTCAAACACACCCATTGGACCATTCCAAACAACAGTTTTCGCACCCTGTAATTCTTTTTCGAATAATTCGATTGTCTTAGGACCAATGTCCAGTCCCATCATATCTGCAGGAATTTCATTTGAAGGCACAACAACAGGTGTTGCATCTGGCGCAAATTCCTTAGCAACAACAGTATCAACTGGCAATACTAATTTATCGCCTGCTTTTTCCATAATTGCTTTCGCTACATCAATTCGGTCCATTTCAACAAGTGATGATCCGATTTCGTAACCTTTTGCTTTGTAGAATGTATAAGCCATTCCACCACCAACAATAACTTTGTCAGCTACGTCTAATAAGTTTTCAATAACATTAATCTTGTCGCTTACCTTAGCACCACCTAAAATCGCTACGAATGGTCTTTTTGGTGAATAGATTGCTTCTGTTAAGAACTTAACTTCTTTCTCAACGAGGAATCCAAGTGCTGAAGGAAGATGTTGTGCAATCCCTACAGTTGAAGCATGTGCACGGTGAACAGATCCAAACGCATCTGTTACAAATAAGTCTCCCAAACTTGCCCAGTATTGTGATAAGTTGTCGTCACATTTGCTTTCGCCAACTTCATAACGTGTGTTTTGCATTAACACGATATCGCCATCAGCCATAGCTGCAACTGCATCTTCTAACGCACTACCACGAGTAACCGGAACAAACTTAACATTTGTTTCAGGCATTAATTCTTGTAGTCTTACTGCAACAGGTGCCATATCATTTTTAGCTTTGTCTGCTTCAGTTTTTTCTGAATCCTTATGATTTACTTTCCCCAAGTGTGACATAAGAATAACTTTTGCATTGTTTTCTACCAAATATTTGATTGTTGGAAGTGCACCATTGATACGGTTATCGTCTGTAATAACGCCATCTTTTAATGGAACGTTAAAGTCAACACGTACAATGACTTTCTTACCAGCAACATCCAAATCACTGACAGTTCTTTTTGTCATAATTGCCTCCTTATTTACCTTTCCCATTATAACAAATACAAATGGGTTTCTCAATGAAATCATGTGCAGTAGTTTACGCTTTCACACATGAAAACGGTTTAAAACCAATATTTCCACACTTATATGTTTGTTGCTTGTGCAAATCTGTCTTTGCTTCATATAGTTATTCATGATTTTTTTTACTAAATTGCTTTATTTTTACTCGAAAATAAGAAAAACAGGCTATTTTACAGAATAGCCTGCTGATTGAATTGCTTGTTTTGCTGCATGGACGGTATCGTTTGATCCTTCAACCGTTACGGATTTATTGGCCAAACTGATCGTATAATCCACACGTGTGTTATCCAATTCTTCTGAAATACGTTTAACGCATCCCTCACACTTCATATTATCGACAAAAATTATATGCTTCATAGTTACCGCCTTTCTCTTATATTTTAATCTTAAAGCGACGTAAACGCAATGCATTTGAAACAACACTTACGGAACTTAGTGCCATTGCGGCACCGGCTATCATTGGATCAAGAAGTGGACCTTGGAATAAGACTTTAAAAAGACCCGCTGCAAATGGTATTCCGACAACATTATACGCAAATGCCCAGAATAAGTTTTGTTTAATATTACGCATTGTTGCTTTACTTAAGGCCAGTGCATTCACAACATCTTTCAAATTGTCTTTCATGAGCACAATTTTCGCAGATTCAATCGCTACATCCGTTCCCGTACCGACTGCAATCCCTACATCGGCTTGAACCAAGGCGACCGCATCATTAATTCCATCTCCAACCATCAAGACATTTTGACCTTGGTTTTGAAGTTCTTTAATTTTTGCGGATTTTTCTTCAGGCATCACTTCTGCTAAAACATGGTAGATGCCAATTTGATCGGCAATTGCATGTGCCGTATCACGATGATCACCAGTAAGCATGATGACATCATAGTTCATATCTTGTAATACTTTTACGGTTTCAATCGACTCAGTTTTAAGGGTATCCGCAACTGCAACAATCCCCATTAATGCTGTTTGATCAGAAACATACATAGCCGTTTTACCTTCTTGAGATAAACGTTTCACATCCGCTTCATAACGATCTGTAGAAATATTTAACGAATCCATCAACGCTTCATTTCCAATTGCAATGGATTTTCCACCAACACTTCCTTGAAGACCTTTTCCTGAGATTGATTTAAATGAATCAATGGCTAAAATATCTAGATTTCGCTCTTCTAACTCCGAAACAAGCGCGTGTGCTAAGGGATGTTCAGAAGCATTTTCAAGTGAACCCACAATAGTTAAGAATTCATTTTCAGGCAAGTTCGTGATGATATCCGTCACAACAGGTTTCCCATGTGTCAAGGTTCCTGTTTTATCGAAAACAACGGTATCAATATGAGCCGCAGCCTCTAATGCTTCTGCTGACTTAATAAAAATTCCATTTTGTGCGCCCACTCCGGTTCCGACCATAATGGCCGTTGGCGTTGCAAGTCCAAGTGCACATGGACAAGCAATAACGAGTACCGTTACGAAAATGGTGAGAGCACGTTCTAGATCTTTGGTAGCGATAAACCATAAAATTCCAGAAATAAGCGCAATGACCATTACCACCGGAACAAACACACCCGCTACTTTATCCGCTACTTTAGAGATGGGTGCCTTTTCATTTTGCGCATCTTCAACCAAACGAATAATTTGTGCAAGTTTTGTATTTTGATCATCAACGGTCACTTCGATGACAAGACGACCGTTAAGATTCATCGTCCCCATCACAACATCATCATCGAGCGTTTTATCAACTGGAATACTTTCTCCAGTCAACATCGACTCATCGACCGCACTTTCACCTTCTAAAATTCGACCATCCATTGGAATGGATGTACCTGGTTTTACCAGCAGATGATCACCAATTCGGATTTCATCCGCATCAATCTCCACAACACCATCCTCACGAATCAAAAGTGCCGTTTCTGGTTTAAGATTTAATAAAGCCTTAACGGCACTGGTTGTTTTTGCTTTACTGCGTGACTCCATGGTTTTCCCAAGACGAATCAACGCTAAAATCACCGCTGCAGACTCAAAGTAGAGATGATGTACAAAATGAGGTTCTCCATTTAAAATTTTGAAGAATCCATAGAAACTGTAAAGCATTGCACTACCGGTTCCAATCGCTACTAAAGAATCCATATTAGGATGCCCTTTAAATAATGTTTTAAAGCCTCTTCTAAAGTAATCACGATTTAACCAAACAATGGGGATGGTAATAACAATTTGTAAGAGCGCATTGTTCAAAGGATTAATATCAGGATCGATAAAGGATGGTAAGGGTAGTTTATAGGTAAACATTTGACCCATTGTAATATAGAGCATGGTTGCAGCTAAGATTAAACTAAAGTAAAGCGCACGATTCTCTTTTTGATCTTGGTGTTTTTGAGAATCCGTGGATATCGCTTCAGCTTCATCCAAACGGCTAGCACCATAGCCTTGATTTTCAATGGCTTGGATCATATCCACCAGTTTTAGTTTATGAGGGTCATAGGTCACACGTGCACGTTCCGTCATTAAATTAACACTAGCGGACATAACGCCTTCTAAGTGTTGGAGTGCACCTTCCACATTCGCAACACACGATGCACAGGTCATGTCAGTAAGTTTTAGATCCACCGTTTTTTCTTGAATTGGATTGGGGATTTCAAGGCCATAACCTTGATCTTCAACGGCTTGGATTAGGTCTGCTTCGGGAATGTCGCTTTGAAAAGAAACAACTGCTTGATTGGTAAGCAAGTTAACTTCCACATGATCAACCCCCTCAACACCTTGTAATGCTTTTTCGACTTGGCTTTGACAGGATGCACACATCATCCCAATTATATTATATGTCTTTTTATCCATAACCTTGGTCCTCCTTCATCGTTTACATTTGTAGTTTATCATGACAATTCTTCGATATCAAGTATCATGACTACAAATGTAGTTCAATAAGAAATTAAAAAAACTCACCGATCATCGATGAGTTTCTTTTTTTTTAGAATTTTAAAGAAATTGCTGCATCCAACGCAATCTTCATCATATTTGTGAATGAGAGTTGACGTTCCTCAGCTGAAGTTACTTCTTGTGTTACAAATGAATCTGAAATTGTTAAAAGACATGCTGCATGTTTGTTTAATTTCTTAGCATTTGCGAAAAGTGCAAATGATTCCATCTCAACACATGTTACACCATGATTCTTCGCAAGTTCTTTCCATGTAACACCGGAGTCGCGGTAAAAGACATCACTTGAATGAATGCGTCCCTCTTGCATAGGAATCTCTAGTTTTTGTGCAGAAGCACGTAATTGATCATTTAACATAGTACTTGGTTCAAGGACATCTTCTTCATATCCAAATCCAACCTTCGCAAATGAAGATTCACTGTATGCACTATCTGAAAGAATTACATCATAAACATCAAGTCCTTCAACATAAGATCCTGCTGAACCAATACGAATAATTGCTTCAACATCAAATTGTGAATAAAGTTCATAAGAATAAATTCCAATACTTGGTTGTCCCATTCCTGAACCCATTACTGATACTTCAACGCCTTCATAGGTTCCTGTATATCCAAACATATTACGAACATCGTTAAATTGTTTTACATCTTTCAAAAATGTTTCCGCAATAAACTTTGCACGAAGTGGATCTCCTGGCATTAATACAACCTTAGCGATTTGCCCTTTTTCAGCATTAATATGTGGTGTAGCCATAAATATAAATTCCTCCCATTAATTTCTTTAATTATAGCATAGCCTTCCAAGAGATTCATTACCTTTGGTGTAAAGAACGAAAATGCCAATAATTCACCAACTTAGCAATAAAACCTTAGAATATCGATAAACATTATGAAAAAGCACCAAAAAAACCATAAACCCACTGTGATTTATTTCTTTATGTTATATAATTCACATAGTAAGGAGGTTGTCATGACAATGAGCCATAAAAAAATAAAAAAACAACGAACCATGCTCTATTTTATGCAGGCAGCCAAAGAAATTGTGAATACGGAAGGCATGCAAGCAATCACCATACGAAAAGTCGCAGACATTGCCGGTTATAACAGCGCTACCCTCTATAATTATTTTGAAAATCTGGATCAACTTATTGCTTTCGCCATGATCCATACCATCACCGATTACCTCAGTGATCTTGAAACCATTATCAACTTAGACCTCAATGCACTTGATAAGTATTTATTAATGTGGCGTTGTTATTCAGATTGGTCTTTTAAAGATCCGGAAATCTATACCTATGTATTTGATTCTGAAAAATCTGATGAAATTCTAAGTCATATGGATGCTTACAACGCAACTTTCCCAATGCATAAAACCAAACCCGCAAAACACATCAGTGATCTTGTTTTGGGGCAAGGAATGAAACGGCGTAATCAACTTTCAATTGATCCATGTGTCGAAGTGGGATATTTTAAAGCCGATGATGTTTCAACGATCGTGAATTTTGCTTATATTATGCATCAAGGGATTATCCGTCGTATTCTCAAAGGATCCTATACAAACGATAACGATCATGTTGAAGAATTTCTCAATTATTTTGTTTCATTTCTGGGACAATACGATCAAAAAATGGGCATCAATGACGATACCGTTAAGAATATTTTAGAGTTCGATATCCACAAAAAACACATCCAGCCTAAACGCTAATGTGTTTTTTTATGTTTATAGAAAATTATGGGAACTATAAAACGCGATATTACTACATACTCCAAACCATAGAAAATCTTTACTTAGCAATGAAAACTTTAATATGCAGCAGTTATTCAATAATCAAATCAGACTAAGTTCATAGTTTGCAAATGGCTTTACATGTTTCATTACATTAAATATTATTTTGACACTCTCGAATAGATTCTAAGAACCATGATTTAAACATATCTTCATCAATGTCGATTGTGACTTTCGCATTAACCGGACGACCACAATATCCATTAAGGTCTACCACGGTAGCCCCTGCTGTATATTCCCCTTGGGTCTCAATCCCCACAAATGTCTCCACCACTTCAAACATTTCTGGTTTAAGTAAGTATGCAATCGCACAACTATCATACATCTTTAAACCAACTTTAAAGCTTCCACCGCGATAAGTTTTAAATAAGTGATAAAACATATTTCCAACAGGATTCATATCTTTAATCAATTCAGAATCTTCCGGATAAACAAGCGCTTTAAGACCTACATCAAGACCTGCCATCACAATATTTAAACCACTTTCAAAGACAATCTTCGCAGCTTCTGGGTCTACTTTAATATTGAATTCAGAATAGACACCCGCATTACCACGTCCGACACTACCTCCCATTAATACCACTTCATCAATGCGTTTGATGACTTCCGGATATTCACGAATTAACAGAGCTATATTGGTTAGTGGACCAATAGGAACAAGCGTAATTTTCTCCGCACTGTTCATAATGACCTCATGCATTGCCTCCACCGCATTTTTATCGAGAAGTAGGCTTTGATCTTCCTCAGGGAAATCATAACCATCCATCCCTGTTTTACCGTGGACACCACTTGCATCAATTGGTTCTCTTAGTAAGGGACGGGATGCACCCATAGCTACTGGAATTTTTTTACCGTAAAAAGGCAACAACTTTAATGTGTTTTTTGTAACCTTCTCAATACTTACATTACCTGCAACCGTTGTAATCAACTGAACATCCAGTTCTTCTGAAAATAAAGCGATTGCGAGTGCAACTGCATCATCAATTCCGGGATCTGTATCAATAATAATTTTTCGTTTACTCATCATTTCCTCCTTGGTTCATTAAAATTCGTTAATACTTCGAGTATGGGAAGCACCTTTTGAACACCTTGTTTCATACATGGAAAATCACCCGAAACACTTGGATATTTTAATGATTTATGTAAATTTCATTGCTTGTTGAGACCTTATAAGATCGTTCAAATAAAGTAGTTGCAACACGCTAACAATCTTCAAAATCATGTTGGAATACCTCAGGTAAAATTTCACTTCTTGATTGATTTTCAGCAAGATAATCACGTTCGACTCTTCCAATTAGGGAATGTAGGTGCACCAAGAATGGAACATGTTGCTGCATGATTACGTCGCTTACCAGCAATTGTTTCAAAGTAATTATATCAATCGCTTCACTTTGTTGTATTATGCGATTTGGGGAAATCATCAAATTCTCATTAATACATACAAATTCATTATTTTACTATTTTAAAAAAATACCCTTACTTTTAAATTTCTATCAAAAATCTCGTAATAAAATCATTCAAACCTTGTCACAATTTAACAATTTGATTCAAAATAAAACCCACAAAAAAAATTTATATTCATCGAGAAATAGATAACTATAGATACATCTTACAGCCACACAAAACGAGATCCAATTTTAAAACTGTATTTATAAATTTATATAATCTCGCATTTTCTCTATTTTTAAACCAAAATGCATACGTGATTAAGTGCTTAATCTCCATATAATTCTAGTTTACATCTCATTATAGATACCGTCAATATTATTGAATTAAACGCTTTATTTACAAAAATATCCACAATGTAATTAATTCCTTAGTTTAGTAGTTCTGGTTCAAATTCAATAATTTCATGATATTCTTGTTCCTAAATTGAATCCATCAGCCAGTTACAGCATGCAGAGCTAAAACTAGAAGATGTTGGGAATAGATGTTAAAAGATTTAGAAACTTCTCTTGATGATACAAATTTTCATTAATAAAATTCCTTGACATCTCCCATTTAAGTTAGAATTTTTTACATTACATTAAGTCATCCTTAGGGTATCAAGCCATCACTGAAATTGTAAATTTATTCACGTTAAGAACCTTTTACACAAACAGTCTCCGATTATTTTATTTTTCATAAGTATATCAAATATCCGTAATTCAAAAAAAGTATGGATAAAACAATTGAAGATATTTCTTTTTGTGTTAGCATTGACGTATACATACAGGAGGAACGATCATGGCACAATATGATGTTAGAGAAATGTATAAAGCTTTTACAGGTGGTTTAACTGAATTATCACGTACACAACGCGAGGGTGTTGGTGCGTTTATGAATCTTTTAGGAAAAAGTTATGCTCCTGGAGCATTGGATCCTAAAACGAAAGAATTAATCAGTGTTGGGATTGCGGTATATAACCGTTGCGAATACTGCATTGTTTACCATACACATGAAGCATTAAAACATGGTGCAACACGTCCAGAAATTGAAGAAGCAGCACTTGTTTCTGTTGCATTTGGTGGTGGTCCAAGCATGGCTTATACGGTAACACTACTTAAAGAAAGCCTTGACGAATTCGAAAAAGATTTTAAATAATTAAAGAAAAGCCCACTTTGTATTAAACAGAGTGGGCTTTTTACATGCACCGGTAGAGCGGTGTTTTTTAAATCATTATATTATTTTTTTGATTTTGTAGGAATTTTTCCTGCAGGATAGTAAGCATGTTCAATGATTGCTTTCATATCCTTAACAAGTGGAAGACGTGGGTTACATGGTGAACATTGGTCTTCATATGCAAGATAAGCAATGGTTTCTGTTTCAGCCATAAATGCTTTTTCATTTACACCTTGTTCTTGGAAACTCATCTTAATACCACAACGTACTGCTAAGTCATGACATGCTTGAGCATAACTTTCAACACCTTCTTCAGTTGTGCTTGCTGGTAATCCGAGGATACGAGCTAATTCAGCATAACGTTCATGTGCACGGTATACATTGTATTTTGGCCATAATGAAGGTTTTTCTGGATGTGTACCATTATAACGTACAACATATGGTAAGAGAATTGCATTAATACGTCCATGAGGCATTTCGTGGAATTTACCACCAATTTTATGCGCTAATGAGTGACTCATACCTAAGAATGCATTCGCAAATGCCATCCCTGCAAGAGTTGAAGCATTATGCATTTTTTCACGTGCATCCAAGTCATTTTTACCGTTATATACTGCACGTTCAAGGTTTTCAAAAACCATTTTAATGGCTTGGATTGCAAGACCATCTGTATAGTCATTTGCGAAGTTTGAAACATATGCTTCTGTAGCATGTGTTAACACATCAAGACCTGTATCTGCAGTTACTGAAGCAGGAAGGTTAGTTGTGAAGATTGGATCAACAATCGCAACAGTTGGAACAAGTGAGTAGTCAGCAAGTGGGTATTTCTTATTTGCATCTGTATCAGTGATAACTGCAAATGGTGTAACCTCACTACCGGTACCGGAAGTTGTTGGGATACATACAAGTTGTGCTTTTTCGCCCAAGTCTGGGTAACGGAATGCACGTTTACGGATATCCACAAATTTTTGTTTTAAATCATTAAAGTCTACATCTGGATGTTCGTAGAAGATCCACATACCTTTAGCGGCATCCATCGGTGAACCACCACCTAAAGCAATAATTGTATCAGGTTGGAATGATTTCATCATTTCATAACCACGTTTAACGGTGTTTAATGATGGATCTGGCTCAACATCACAGAATAATTGAATTTGAACTTTGTTACGACGTTTATTAAGTTGTTCAACAATTAAGTTGTAGTAACCTAAATCAACCATCGCACGGTCTGTTACAACGAATACACGTTCAACATCACGCATTGATTTTAAATATTGAATTGAGTTTCTTTCGAAATAAATTTTTGATGGTACTTTGAACCATTGCATATTGTTATTACGTCTCCCAATCTTTTTAATATTCAAGAGGTGAACAGCACTTACGTTATCGCCTACTGAGTTATGTCCATATGAACCACAACCAAGTGTTAATGAGGGAATAAAGTCATTATAGATGTTACCAATTCCTCCAAAGGTTGATGGTGAGTTCCAGATAATACGAATTGCAGGAACAGTTTCTCCAAATTTTTCGGAAAGTTCTTTTGATTTTGTATGGATTGCTGCTGAGTGACCCAATCCATCAAATTCAACCATTTGACGTGCTAAGCTGATTCCTTCGTCACTGTCTTTTGATTTTAAGACTGCAAGAACTGGTGATAATTTTTCACGTGTTAGAACTTCATTTGGTCCTACTTCTTTACATTCTGCTGCTAAGATTACTGTATTTGAAGGTACTTTAATCCCTGCTTGTTCAGCAATCCATGTTGCATCTTTCCCTACAACATTTGGGTTTAATTTTGCTTCAAGGACATTTGCATCGCCACTGGAAACACCAAACATAAATTTCTCAACTTTTTTCTTATCTACAGCTGAGAGGAAGTGCATACCGTATTTTTTGAATTTTTCAATTGCTTCATCATAAACGTCTTCGTCAATAATAACTGCTTGTTCTGATGCACAGATCATACCGTTATCAAATGATTTTGATAGGGCAATATCATTTACAGCTTGTGCAACATCTGCTGATTTTTCAATATATGCAGGAACATTTCCGGCACCAACACCAAGTGCAGGTTTACCGCATGAGTAAGCAGCACGAACCATTGCATTACCACCGGTTGCAAGAATTGTCGCAACACCGTCGTGATTCATAAGTTCATCTGTTTTTTCTTTTGATCCACGTTCAATCCATTGAACACAGTGTTCAGGAGCACCTGCAGCAACTGCAGCTTCATAAACAACTTTCGCAGCCGCAATACTACATTTTTGTGCAGATGGGTGGAATGAGAAAATAATTGGATTTCTTGTTTTTAATGAGATTAATGATTTGAAAATTGCAGTTGATGTTGGGTTTGTAACGGGTGTAATTCCACAAATAACCCCTACTGGATCAGCAATTTCGGTAATTCCTGTGATTTCATCATCACTGATAACGCCAACTGTTTTAAGGTGACGCATATGGTTAATAACATGTTCACATGCAAATAAGTTTTTAGTTGCTTTGTCTTCAAAACAGCCTCGTCCTGTTTCTTCAACAGCAAGTTGAGCTAAAACACCGTGTTGATCGAGTGCAGCAACACTTGCTTTCGCAACGATATAATCGACTTGTTCTTGATTTAAATCCATAAAACCTTTTAACGCTTTTTGAGCATTCGCAACGAGTTCATTGACTTCGTTGTCCAATTCTACTTTTTTAGTTGTCATGGTATGTGACCTCCCTTGTTATTTCTTTCACATACATATTGTATGTTGGATCAGAGGCTGACTCAAACAAATCAACGTAAAAATGCGCAAATAAAAACTAAATTCGTGATGAAGAAACAAGTTAAGCGTTTTCATTGTGAAAACTATCACGAATTTAGTAAGTTTTATGATTTTGCGTTAAATTTCGTTTTGCAGTTTGGACACGTTATTTCGATGTTTCCTTTTCTTCGGGGTACGCGAAGTCGCGTTTTACACGTCTCACATGTGAAATATTTGTACTTTGGCCATGACTTTATACGATCCCATTTCGCATTTACCTTACTTAGGAATGTAAGATAAGCTTGATTCTCTTGATATCTTTTTTGAATCTTACGCGAAAAGGTACGGTAATAGACATAAACTAAGAGTAAAAGCCAAACCCCTTGTAGCCAAACCTGGCGGGTAAAAATCCCAACAATCGCTACCACAACACCCAAATAGAGAAGATGTTGATTCAACTTATCCGTTCCATAACGGCCCTGCATCATTTGAATAAATTTTTGTTTCATTGAAACGTCACCGTATATTGATGGACAATGTCATCACCTTTCTGAAGACGCTTAATTCCAAGCTTTTCGCGAATATCACGATATCCACCGTATTCATCCGCAATGCCAACCCAAGGTTCGATACATACAAAAGGTGCCATAACACCTTCCTTACAAGGTCGCCAGAGCGCTAAATAGTCAAACCCTTCATACCCTACTGTAACGGATTCTTGGGTTATCTTATTAATTAACTTCACCTCTGAAGTATGATCATAGATTAAGGTTGTATCTTTGAAGTTTGCTTCATTCACTTCAATTCGATCTAATTGAACGGGAACTTTTCCATCAATAAATCCTTCTTTAAGACCATATTGATGAACATTTTCAGTTTGTTCAAAGACAAACTCATAATCACCTTCAGCATCAAGAAGAAATGCAGGATGTGCTCCAATTGCATAATACATTTCCTTCTCATCTTTATTATAGATATGCCAGGTTACGGTAATTCGCTTTCCATCTAATTTATAAGCAATCTGCACTTTATGTTTAAATGGATATACATCCAACAGTACATCATCACTATGAAACTCAAATACAAATTCATGCTCTGTATGACGTACGACTTCAAATTCTTGGTCTCTTAAGAACCCATGTTGGGATAAATGATAGTCTTGACCATCGATTGAGTATTTCCCATTAAATACTTTTCCTACAATGGGGAAAAGGACTGGAGAAACACGTCCCCAAAATGCAGCATCACCGTTCCACATTAATTCTTTTTGTGTTTCTTTATTTAATGCGCGACGAAGTTCTGCACCTTTACAATCAAATTCTAAAAGTAACGATTCATTTTCTAATTTCATCTTATACCACCTTTTTACGTTTTGATTATATCATGACTTAATGCAAACTAAGTCTCATTCCCAAACTTTACACTAAATAACATAATACAAAAAAGCAGTCTTTAGAACTGCTTAGTATGATTCCACAAACACATCCACATGTTCGTTACCATGTATCAGTTTCGATACAGGACATCGTTCATGAGCTTGACGTACAAGGCGTTCACTTTCTTCAAGTGTAAAACCTTCGACGGCTAAGTAGGCATAGGCACTGAAATAAAATCCTACTCCATTTGCCTCTTTATGAAGGTCTACTTCAACACGTACTCTTGAATTATGTTCGAGTTTTCTTGCTTTTAAAAGTGCTTGACTTGTGGCATTAAGACATGTTGCCCATGACATGGCAAGAAGTTGTTCTGGATTGGAACCTTCTTGTTGATCTAAAGGCGGTGTCATTGTAAGTGCAAGCCCATCTTCAATTCGCGTTTGATTTGGCACAGTTGTTTCATTTATAGCCGTTGTTTTATAAATCGATGTCATGTTTATCATTCTCCTTTTTTATTATTATACATGAGTCTGTATTTATGAGCCTCCAGAACGCTCATTTTGTTAGTAAAATCACGTTGTTTAATTGTGTTTTTTTGAGTATATTGAGTGAAAAAGATGAGTGAAGACTCTATAATAACGGTGGGTTAATGAGCTGGGAGGTTTTATTATTATTGAGTTTAAAAATGTTTCTAAACATTATCAAGGTAAAAACAAAACATTCAAGGCACTCGACAACGTTTCATTTGAAATCAAACAATCCGAAATTTTTGGAATTATTGGTGAAAGCGGAGCCGGTAAATCAACTGCGTTGCGTTTAATCAATGGATTAGAACTACCCGATGAGGGTGCGGTTTTCATTGATGGCACCGATTTAAAATCACTATCAAGTTACGCACTGCGTTCACTTCGTAAAGAGATTGGCGTCGTTTTCCAGAATTTCAATTTGTTGGGGAATCGTACAGTGTTTGATAACATTGCCTTGCCACTAAGACTTGCAAAGAATAAAGATTGTAATATGGTGTCTGAAGCACTTTGCTTTGTACACTTAGAATCAAAGATCCACCACTATCCTGCACAACTTAGTGGTGGTGAACGTCAGCGTGTCGCCATTGCGCGTGCACTGATTACAAAACCTAAGATTCTGGTTTGTGATGAACCATCATCTGCCTTAGATCCTCATACTACCAAAGAAATTCTTGAGGTTTTAAAACAGATTAATCAACAATTCGGCACAACAATTGTGATTGTTACTCATGAATTAGAAGTTGCGAAGATGCTGTGTGATCGGGTTGCGATTTTGGATAATGGAACACTTCATGAAGTGATTTCAGTAAATCGTCACGATGAAGACACTACGACACCCTCTTACGCAATCCATGCAAAGGACTATTTATTACAATGATATCGATATACGCTGAA
Organism: Erysipelothrix rhusiopathiae; assembly: GCF_900637845.1. NCBI lineage: Bacteria > Bacillati > Bacillota > Erysipelotrichia > Erysipelotrichales > Erysipelotrichaceae > Erysipelothrix > Erysipelothrix rhusiopathiae. The sequence continues at coordinate 482,817 of NZ_LR134439.1, read as the reverse complement.
TTTCATGCTGAGTTGCTTAAAGCACTGAGCGAAACCTTTATTCTTTTAGGATTTTCAATTCTATCTGCACTTTTAGTTGGATTACCACTGGGCACACTTATCTACCTTACCCGCAAAGACGGGTATTACGAAAACCGATTTGTTTCGTTTATCTTAAACGGATATGTGGATGTGGTGCGTTCGTTTCCGTTTTTATTGTTTATTGTGTTTATGATTCCAGTGACTCGATTCTTAATTGGGACTTCACTTGGAACTTATGCAGCCTCAGTACCCATGAGTTTTGTTGCAGCGGCGTTATATGCTCGATTTGTTGAACAAGCACTCCTTGAGGTTCCTCAAGGGATTATTGATAGTGCCCTTTCACTTGGAGCAACACCGTTTCAACTTGTTTTTAAATTTCTGTTTGTTGAAGCACGATCAGGACTTGTCCTCGGACTTACATCTTCCATTATTAGTTATGTAAACTACTCGACGGTAATGGGTGTTGTTGGAGGAGGCGGGATCGGGGACTTCGCAATGCGATATGGTTATCAGCGATTTGAGTGGCAAATCATGTATGCAACCATTCTCATTATGATTGTTCTTGTACTGATGATTCAATTTACAGGTAATAGAATCGCTAAACGAATTGATAAGCGATAAGGAGAAAAGATGATTAAAAAAGGAATTGTATTACTCACAGCAATGCTTATGCTTACCGCATGTGGCGCCAAAAAAAATCCAGATGACATGAAGTTAAAGGTTGCATCACACATGATGCCAATGACGGATGTTGTCGAAATTGCTAAAGAGGAATTGAAAAAAGACGGCTATGAACTTGAACTTGTATCCGTTTCAGACAATACCCAAGCTAATACTGCTCTTAATAATAAAGAAATCGATGCAAACTTCTTCCAACATGTTCCCTTTATGGAAATGTTCAACAAGAGTCAAAGTGGAACCCTTGTCGGCATTCAGCCAATCTATGACGCAATCGTAGGTTTCTACTCTAAAGATCTTAAAGACATTAAAGATCTTAAAGATGACGCTAAAATTGCAATTCCAAATGATGCAGTCAACCAAGCACGTGCCCTTCTAATCTTGCAAGATGCTGGACTCATTACATTAAAAGATGGCGTTAAATATGATGCAACGATTAAAGACGTAACAGATCATAAAAACTATCAGTTTATTGAAGTTGATCTCTTAACTTTAAATCAAGCATATGAAGAAGTTGATCTTGTATTCAACTATCCTACTTATATAAAACAAGTTGGACTTACACCAAGTGATGCCCTTATTTTAGAAAAATCAGACGGACACTACGCGATTTCATTAGTAGCTCGTGAAGATAATAAAGATGACGCTAAAATTCAAGCACTTAAAAAAGCAATGACTAGTGATGCTGTTCGTAAATTCTTAACTGAAGAACACAGCGCAACACTCTCACCAGCTTTCTAAAACAAAAAAACCTCTCAATTTAAATCGAGAGGTTTTTTTGTTGATTTATAAGAGTTCTATTTTACCCTTACATGTATCTAAAGTCTCATCATCCCAAAGACTTACTTGTACTTCACCAATATGTGCATTTCCTAATAACAACATACACATACGGCTTTGACCAATCCCACCACCAATTGTCAGTGGTAGTTCATCGTCGACGATCATCTTGTGGAAATCATACTTTAAGCGGTCTTCTTGCTTTGCCTCTTTAAGTTGATATAACATCGCATCACGATCGACACGAATTCCCATACTTGATAATTCAAGTGCAATCCCAAGCGGTTCATGCCAGAACAATAAATCTCCATTCAAAGACCAATCATCATAATCCGGAGCGCGATTATCATGCGGTTTTCCACTCTTCAGTTTATCACCAATCTGAATGATAAACGTTGTATGATGTTCTCTAACAAATGTATTTTCACGTTCTTTAGAACTTAGGTTTGGATAAAGATCTTCTAATTCCTGACTTGTAATAAAAGCCACATTAGAGTCAATCATGACATCCACATCTTGATACTTCGTATGCAAGCGACTTGATGTCTCCACAATCGCGTTCACGATGCTTTGAACTGTATCCTTAAGATAGTCGAGGGTACGTTGTTCACGTGAGATCACACGTTCCCAATCCCATTGGTCCACGTAGATAGAGTGGATGTTGTCCAACTCTTCATCACGACGGATTGCATTCATATCCGTATAAAGACCGTTTCCTTCTCTAAAATCATATTGATGTAATGCCATGCGTTTCCATTTTGCCAAGGAGTGTACTACTTCACCCTCTGCATCCAGTGAGGGAACGTCAAAACGAACAGGACGCTCCACACCATTTAAGTCATCATTTAAACCCGAATTTCGTGCCACAAACAAAGGCGCAGAAACCCGTTTTAATTTTAAACTTCCTGTGAGCGCCTCTTCGAAGCAACGCTTAATAAAACCAATCGCAGTTTGTGTGTCATAAACACCAAGTCTGGACTGATACCCTTCTGGTACAATAGTTTTTTTCATATAAACACCCCTTATCATCTATTTGTACTGATGATAATTCTACCACACATAGATATGAAAAACTATGTTATACGACCATTTAGATTCACGTTTTTGTGATCGCTTTTTGACGTGATCGTTTTTGAATCCAACTCATAAAATATACGGTCAACGGAACGGCTGCCATCATACCAATCGAACCGACAAGAGCTTGGAGGACTTCAACCGAAAACCACAAACTATTAAGGATGTACGTACCACTTCGTTGATATAAATTCAAAAGAATTATGGATGGCAACGCGCCTCCTGTATACGCGAGCACTAATGTTGTGACCATCGTTGAAATCGCATCAATCCCCACGTTCATGCCCGCTTTCACTAAATCATGTCTAGATAATGAAGCTTCGATTTCAATCATCTCGCACATTGATGAAGCAATGGACATTGAAATATCCATCATCGCGCCAAGGCCCCCGATTATCACAGCTCCAAAAAGTATTTGATTTACATTGAAAGGCTGTTCGCGATTCATCATCGCAATATAGGAATATTCTTCTGAAGCCGCGCCTCGAATCTTCAAAAAAAAGACAATAAGCATCGCTGATATAATTGCGACCAGAACACCACCCAGTGTTCCCACAATCGAAGCCATTGTTTTATTGGAAAATCCGGATAATGTGATAAATGATAAAAGTGTTATACACAAAGACACAATTAGTATCAAAAGATACATATTTTGTTGTGCTAAAATACCTGGTATAAAGATGGTTCCTACCACAAAAACCGTTGACGCAAACGAGATTAACGTTTTCAAACCTTGTCTTCGAGCAATAAGGAGTAAGAGGATACTAAATACTCCAATCACGACAAATATACGCATGCTACGGCTTGGGCCATTCAATGTGTACTGTACTCCTTCGTCATTGGTTGTTTGATTTAATAAAACAGAATCGCCTTTATGTAACGGAAGAAGTGCCTGAGCCGTATTTTCACTCAAGGATTGTTCGATTGAAACTGTTTTATTGAGGTAAGGAAAGGACTCGGAGTACACTTCTAAAAATAGTTTTGTCATTTTAGAGACCTCATCTTTTTCTGTTCGCACTTTAGTCACCGTCCCTTGATACAATGCATCATGTTTAAGATCCAAAGACTGTGCTATAACAGCATGATTTTGAAATGTATAACTTAAGATTGAACATAATATGATGATTAAGATAATAACACCGTGTGGTAAATATTTTCGCATTAGTATTCCCCTCCCAGTGTGTATTGGTATATCGTCATTGGATTTTCCCGACAAGGTACACTACGACCATTGGTATCACAGCGCATATTCCAACCATTCCCCCAGTAAGCACCACCTGTACCAAAGGTTACGGAACGATCCCATCGCTCATACGCGGCTTCAATTGAATCATCTCCAAGATAGTAAAGCTCATGATGTAGATGCGGACCCATAGATAATCCTGAAGAACCCATTTGCGCTAAAACTGTTCCACCAGAAACGATATCACCCGGGGACACAGTCGTACTTCCTTCTTTTAGATGGGCAAACATCGCACCATAAACAACACCATTCGTCTTAAAAATCATGGTAATGTAATTACCAAATCCCCCATTACAAGATCCATTTGGATAAGATCCATATGTGGGACAGCCCCCATTAACTGCGGTTATAAGTCCTGATCCCGGCGCTAAGATATTGAGCCCAATTGATCCCGTTACGGAAGCTAAATCCACCCCCATGTGATGACCACCCCATGGATAGGTCCATGTTCCCGCCGAAACCCAATACCCACTTTCAACTGGCCGAATAAAACCATTTGTTTCTTCTAAACTTGAAACACGACTTAACAATCGACTATCGAGCTCAATTTTTTCTTGGAGTTCGTCATATTGAAGTTCGAGTGCCTTGTTCTTTTCCATTAACGACGCAATCGTCTTTTTAACTTTTTCCATATATGTTTTCTTAATAGTTTCTTGTTCTTCAATGAGTTTATTCTTTTTCTCTAACTCAAGTCGTTGATATTTCAAGTGTTCCTTTTCTAAATCAAAAACCTTCTTTGCTTCAATTAATTTATTTACGGTAATATCGTTGTTTTCTTTAATCCGTGCCATACCTTCAACACGGCGAATGAGGGAGACAAAGTCAACGGCCGCAAAAACAAACTCTACAAGAGGATCTACATAAAGTTGTGATTGAGACGTCGCAATGTTTTTCTTTACCTTTTCATTTAATACATCAATTTCTTTTTGGTAGACATCAATATTGATTTGCGTTTGTTTAATGTCCTCATTGATTGCAGTGATAGAAGCCTTCAATTCGCGAGCGGTTGTCGAGAGCGCATGAATCTCTTCTTGATACACCCGAATCGTTTCTTGTTGATTTTCAATTGATGTACTAATATCGTCCTTTTGTTTTTCGATATTTTTTAGACGGGTTTGCGAATCACTTATTTTTTGATTTATATATTCTGTAAATTGACTGCATAAGGTTTCATGGTCACGTGATGATGGACCTGAGCATAAGTCATGAAAATATGCTTCATCCTTTTTAAAGTCATTTTCAGATAAAGCATGAATGGTCGAAGTTGAAAAAAAGAGTGCAAGCACTATGAGTATACTTGCACTCTTTCTTTTATTAATCATTAGAGCGACAAGCCCTCAACGAGACTTTCTAAGTTTTCATTCATGACTTTAAAATAATCGTTTCCATTTTCTAAATCCTGCTTTGATAAACTTTCAAGTGTATTAAGTTTAAGAATTTTCACACCTGTTTCTTTGGATATCGTTTGGAGTAATTTATCATTACTGAGTGATTCCATATAAATAGCCTTAATGTTTTGATTCTTTATATACTGGATGGATTCATCCACTTGCTTTGCAGTTGGCTCACTACTTAAAAGACTTCCTGCAATTGCAACTTGTTCAATACCATAAGGTTCAAGCATATATCCATAGGCTGTATGATCGACGACAACTTCTTTGTTTTTCACATTTCGTAATTTATTTTCAAAATCATTGCTTAACGACTCAAACTCAGCACCATAACGTTTAAAGTTTTCTTCATAATAATCTTTATTTTCTGGATCAACTTCCACAAATGCATCTTTAATATTTTTCATTTGTTGATAAGCATTCATCGGATTCATCCAAATATGTGGATCATATTCTCCGTGATGATGTTCCTCATGATCGTGATCGTCATGGTCATGATCATGGCCCTCATGAAGGGTAACACCTTGGCTTGTATCCACAATCTTTAATTTATCATTTTTTACACTTTTTAAAGTTTTAGGTGCCCATCCTTCAAATCCAGCACCGTTCATGATAAAAACATCCGATTCTTGAATACGAATGATATCGTTAGCACTTGGTTCATATCCATGTGCTTCTCCACCTTCAATGATGTTTTCTACCGCAACTTTATCGCCCCCTACTTTTTGTGCAAAATCATAGAGTGGATAAAAACTTGTCATTACTTTTAATTTTCCAGTTTCATCATTTTTTTGAGACTGACACCCTGCAAGCATCATCAAGACTAATAACATTAAACCTAATTTTTTCATTTTAAATCCTCACCTTCGTGTCCTTGCATTTCCTAAATATGAATGATTTAGGTGTGACCCTTAATTCACATTGGTTCATTTAAATGCGAAACGTTTGCAACAAAAGAATAACTTTGTTCTTCTTTTTTGTCAATGGATATGTTCAAAAAAAATAAAAAATCGAGATTTTCTCTCGATTTTTAGTATTCTGCTTCATAAGTATAATTAAATATTTTCATAGGATTTTCTCGGCATGGAGCATCATGATTATTCATTTCACAACGTTTCTCCCAACCGTTGCCCCAATTTGCACCACCCGTACCAAAGGTAATGTTTCCATCCCATCGATCATAAGCTGCCTCAATACTATCTGATCCAAGATAATATATTTCAAGATGAAGGTGAGGACCCGATGATAATCCCGAAGATCCCATATTCGCAATCACATCACCAGCACGAACTACAGAACCCGGTGATAACTTGAAAGAATTCTCTTCAAGATGCGCAAACAGTGCTCCATAAATCTTTCCATTCACACTAAACATCATTGTTAGATAATTACCCCAGCCCCCATTGCAATTTCCACGAGGATAAGAACCATAGGTTGGACAACCGCCTTGCGTTCCAGTAATAATCCCAGAACCAGGTGCTAAAATCTCCATTCCAACACGGGCATCAATATGTGCTAAATCGACCCCCATATGACGACCACCTTTCGCATAATGCCACGTACCCGTTGATACCCAATAGTTTGTCTTAATCGGTCGTACAAATCCATTTTCATTTGGTAAGTTACGCAGGTCTAAGAAAAGTTTATTCTCAAAACTCAACTTTTCTTGAACTTCTTTACTTTGATCTTCGAGAACTTGATGTTTTGCCATTAAGGATTGAATTAAATCGCGAACTTCCATCTGATAAACTTTAATGTCATGTTCTTCTTTTTTTACAGATGCTTCCTTCGCTTCCATTTGTTCCTTTTGAGAAAGTAGGTGTTCTTTCTCTTCATCAAAAGCTTTACGGGCTGCAATCAGTTCATTGACAACGCCATCATTACTTTGTTTAATACGGGTTACGCCTTCCATTCGCCGAATTAAATCTACAAAATCTGCAGCACCAAATACAAATTCGATATAATTATTAACATACAACGAGGATTGTGATGCACGAATATTAAGTTTAACTTTTTCTTCCAATACTTTAATTTTCTTCTCAAACACTTCAATCTTAGCTTCAGTCTCAACAACATCTGCTTCGATCATTCGTATACTCTCTTGAATTTCTGTAACACGTTCTTTTAAAACTAGAATCTCTTTTTGATAGACTTCTAACAATTCATTATTATCTTCAATTTCTTCTAAAACAGTATCTTTCTGCTCACGAATACGACGCAATAAGGTTTCCGAGTCAGCAAGTTTGTCATTAATATATTCTGTAAATCCGGTACATTCTTCTTGATGATCACGAGCTTTAGCACCCGAACACAATTCATGATAATACCCTTCATCACGCTCATAGTCCGTACGCGAAAATGCATCGATGGGCTGAATCCCAATCAATGCGAATACGAGAATAATATTGATACTTTTTTTAAAACGAGATGCCATGAATCTAAACCCCTCAAATCACTTTGTGAAACTTTCGTGAATATTATACCATAATTTAAAATAAAACGATTGCCATTGGCAACCGTTAGAATTCAATATAAATTTGTTTAAGTGTTTCCACATCTTTATCTGAAAGTAACAATCCTTTCGCAACATAGGTTTCAAAGTCGCCGTAGATTTCTATAATCGCATCCCATGCTTCTTTGAGATAACTTGTATCAACGGTCATGTACCCACGAATATTATTCACTTGGTCATCTGTTAGATTTTCTTTAACTTTAAATCCCGCTAATTCTTTTTCAACGAGTTCATGGGTCATCGTATTGGTTTCAAGATAATCTGCTAAGATTGCTTCATCACTGGCTCCCAATATTTTAAGAATTTGAGCAGCGGCAAAACCCGTTCGGTCTTTACCTGCAGTACAGTGAAAATAAAGAGCTCCTTCTTTATTCTTAAGGAGATATTTAAAAAATGTACGATACTCATCACGTGCATCGTGACTTTCCACAAACAACCGGTTTAAACCTTTCATGTGTTCTGTAGAAATCTCACGTCGATATTTAAGTGCCATTTTTTCCGGATCTGCATTCTGCTGTGCTTTAGTCATAATATCAAGATGTACATCTTCAACACCTTCAATATCCATATTAGGCTTTTCTTCAATTTCACGTTCTGATCGTAGATCAACAACCGTTTTCAAGTGGTATTCATTAATGAGACATGCGACTGTAGTCTCATCTAAATTATAGAGTGGACCCCCTCTTAGAAGTTTATGGTATTTTACGTGGCCTCCCTTTACAGGAATCCCCCCTAAATCTCTAAAATTTCGAATTTTATGATGCATATTCAAACCCTCCTTACATTTTATTATAAGGGATTTACGCTTTCAAAGTAACGCTTGCTATCAACCTATTTATTTTAGATATAAAAAACACCCGAATCCGGGTGCTTTTTATATTATTTTCCTGAACAGCTGAATGAACCTTCAGATTCAAGTACTGCTTTAACAGCATCAACGTTTAAATCTTCTTGATCAAGAATTATTTTTTGACCAGACTTGCTTAGGTATGAGAAATACTTTTCTAATTGAGTACCTTTAGCAACTGCAAGATCAACAGTTGTTTTAACTGTGATTGCGGTATCGGATTTCTCATATTCAAAGGTAACACCATCTGTTACTTTTGATTCAGCGAATTGCTTATACAAGTCATCATAGGTATTCATCTGAGTTGCTTTATCCATTTGGATTACGGTTTCTTCTTCTAAACCAACAACTTCAGAATTTTTCACATCCAACTTAAGTGTACGTTTAATGCCATCTGCTTCTACTGTACAAACGTTCTTATTTGCGGAACATCCAACAAGTACAAGAGAAAATAATACTGCTACAATTATTTTTTTCATTTCCTTCTCCTTTTAACCGTATAAATCATATCATAGATTTAATTTTGCGGAATGAAATTTTATTAAAAATCACCATTTTTTTGAAATGTTTATACACTAAAGCTCAAATTGGCGGTTCATTTCCCACAGAATATAAATATCTTTTCCTCTTATGTTATTTTTCTTGCTTTACGGTAGTGTAAACGCTATTATAAATTCAGGCGTACTATTGCAAGTAGTACAGTAGGAGGTATCATGAATCATTTTAAAAGAGCCTGGTTAAGTGTCTCTCGACGTAAAGGAAAATCATTAATCCTTTTAATTGTTGTCTTTATACTCGGCAACTTAATCGCAGGAACATTTGCCATTAAACAAGGTACATCACGTGTTGAAACAAATCTTAAAGAAAAACTTGGTTATAACGCAACCGTAGCGCTTGACTACGAAGCGTTTGATCGTATTGATTTCGAAACCCTTAAAATTAGCGAATCAACCATTCAAAAATTAGGAAAACTACCCGAGGTTGCATTTTTTGATTATTCGTTGAAACATGATATTCAATCAAGTTCTTTAAAATCATATCAAATGCCACATGTACGAGATCGTTCTGATACCGAAGAACCGACGCACTATTTTTCATTTCAAGGTGTCGAATATCTAGATCTTCTTGATACCAAAACAGGGCGGATCGAACTAACATCTGGCCGTACCTTTACCGAAGATGACTTAAAGTCAGATGTCTATCCAGTAATTCTTTCGGACATTGTGATGACTGAAAATAATCTTCGTCTTGATGAAGTCATCGACCTTAAAACAATGCTCCCTAATTATGGTGTTAACGAAGGGGAATCAACACCTAACATAAACTTCAAAATTAAAGTTGTAGGTTCATTTAAACCGGTATCGTTTAATCAAAAAGCTGATAATGAAAACTGGAGCCTCGTATCCATGTATAACCGAATTTATATTCCAAATCATCGTTTACGAACATTGAGAGCTGAGGAAGCGAAGATTGCGGAAGCACATGGGATTGATATCCTCGGTAATGACTCAATTTATAACGAAGAAAAATATAACTATCGAGATTCTGTATTTGTGATGGAATCGGAAGCAGATTTAAACGCATTTACACAACAGGCAAAAGAACTCTTGGAAGATGGACTCACGGTTCGCACCTCCCAACAATCTTTTGAAATGATTGCGGCACCCATGGCAATGTTGAATGTAATGGCAGACTATACCTTAAAGGGTGCAGCCATCACCACAACCATCGTGCTTTCCCTTGTCGTGATTCTCTTTTTAAGAGATCGTAAACATGAGATGGGAATTTATATTGCGCTAGGAGATCGTCAATGGGGTGTATTAGGGCAAGTAACCCTTGAGGTGCTCATGATTACACTTATGGGTCTTACCTTATCGTTTGGAACGGGTTTAATGCTTGCGAATAAGGTCTCTGATGTTCTCATTTCGGATTCTTATATGGATGATGTATTTATTGATACGGAAAGTTCTTATCTCCCATCAATTAATATGATTGAAGTGAATGAAGATTATCGCATTGAATTAACCCCTTCCTATGTACTCTCTGTCTATCTTCTGGGTGCAGGGGTTGCAGTTGCTTCAAGCATCCTTCCAATGTTTTATGTTACACGCATGAAACCTAAGAAAATATTAATGTAGGTGAGCCAATATGAAACTATTAGAAACGAAGAACATCAACTATTTTTATCAAGATGGAGATCAACGTCGCTTTATTCTACGTGATGTGAATACCAGTTTTGAAGCCGGGACCTTTTATGCTATTTTAGGCCAATCCGGATCTGGAAAAACTACATTTTTATCCCTTCTTAGTGCACTTGATACACCGCGTGAAGGCGCTGTTTACTATAAAGATAAAAACATATCCGAAATTGGGCTTGCGGAATATCGACGTAACCAAATTGGGATTATCTTTCAAAGTTATAATCTGATTCCTCATTTAACGGCTGTCGAAAATGTTCTTGTAGCGATGAACATCACCACCAACCAAATTCCCGAAGAAACAAAAGAAGTTGCATACAACCTTCTTGATTTTATTGGGATTACCCGAAGTAAGGCTGATCGTCTTGTGACCATGCTTTCTGGAGGAGAACAACAACGGGTTGCGATCGCGCGCGCCTTATCAACCAATGTGGACGTAATTCTAGCGGATGAACCTACTGGAAACTTGGACGAAGAAATGGAAGCTGAAATTATTAATATCTTCCAACATCTTGCCCATGACCACCAGAAATGCGTTATTGTTGTGACGCACTCCCAAGAAATCGCAAAACAAGCAGACAAAATTTTATATCTAAAAAAAGGATCACTGGAAGAAATTAGTAGAGGTGACTTGAATGAGTAATTTTCTTGATCAATTTAAACCCGGTGTTTATGACCGAAATAAAATACATATTGGAACTGAGAAGTCTGAAAAAAAAGTTATTGAAATGGATGATCTTGAAACCACAAGCACTTATCAAGATGAAGAACGCTTCTATGTTCGCGAAGAAGAAACGGAACTAGACCCTTCCTATAAAGCAAAAAAACAAAAAAAGATGGTCCTAATCGGAGTCGGTGTACTCCTATCGTTGTTACTTGTAGGTCTAATTTGGAATAAACAATCACATACAATGATGCCTGATTTTACGGACAAACAGCGTCAAGAAGTCGAGATTTGGGCTAAAAAACATAAAGTTGAAGTTGACTTCAAAGACGAATTCAGTTTGGTATATGATGAAAATGTTGTCATTTCCCAAGAATTTGAACCCAAAACTAAAATACGAAAAGGCAGCATGGTAAGTGTCGTCATAAGCAAGGGGCCCGATCTTGAAGAAGTCATTAAACTCCCTGATTTTGAGAAACTCAACGGAACTGAAATCAATGCATGGATTGAAGAACAAAAAATGCGTTACATCCAAGTTGAAAATGTATTCTCCAAAGATGTCGCAAAAGGTAATTTTATATCGTTTGAAATCAAAGATAAAAACGTCACAAAAGATCATTTCCAACGTAAAAACAAAGCACTTATCAAAATTTCGAACGGACCCGAAAACTACGAAAAAAACATCATCGTTCCAGACTTTAAAAACAGAACAAAGATGGATATTGAACTTTGGGCGAAAGAAAAAGAATTTGTAAACACCTTTACGTATGAAGAAGAATTTGATGACAAAATCGAAGCGGGCGGTGTGATCTCACAAAGTGTGAGTGCAGCAGAGAAAGTTGCGAAAAATGACGAACTTACCTTCGTAATTTCAAAAGGAAAAGCTGTACGCGTACCGGATTATTCCTCTTCCGATCTAAATACTTTCGATACGATCAATTCCATGGGGGCTCAAGTAATTCAAAAACAAATTTATACGATGAATTACCCTTACGGAGCATTTGTTGAACAAAACACAGAACCGGGTACGATTTTAAACGATGACCCAGATACTGTTGTGATTGTATACTACTCCATTGGTCAGCCTTATATTAAAGGACTTGTTGGTCTTACCGAAGGTGATTTACCAGCTTATTTCTATGAATTCAGTGGTAAAGGAGCACACATCACCTATGATGTGACTCGCGTTGCGGAATGTGGTGAAAAAGGAACTGTAGTTCGTGCTTCCAAAAACAATCAATTTGTTTCCACAACTGACCACATTAATATTTACATTAGTGATGGTACCAAAGCTTGTACCGCACCTGATGCTTAACCAATGAAAAAACACCACGTCTCAAACGTGGTGTTTTTCTATTAAACTGTTTGTGCTGCACTAATGCGTGCAATTGGCACACGATACGGCGAACAGGATACATAATTAAATCCAGCATCTCGGAAGAATTTAACCGATCGTGGATCACCTCCATGTTCACCACAAATTCCAATCTTTAAGTCTGGCTTAACGCCGCGTGCTTTTGATATCGCTAGTTGAATTAATTGCCCAACACCCTCTTGATCTAATGAAGCGAAAGGATCATTTTGATAAATCCCTTTCTCATAATAATCTTTTAAGAATGTTCCGGCATCATCTCGGGAAAAGCCATAGGTCATTTGTGTTAGATCATTGGTTCCAAATGAGAAGAATTCCGCTTCTTCCGCAATCTTATCCGCAAGTAAACATGCACGTGGAAGCTCAATCATGGTACCAATACGATAATGAACTTCTACACCAGCCTTGTCAATTAACGCATCCGCAAGATTTCGTATGCGTCCTGCAAGGAAATTAAACTCATTCACATCCCCAACAAGTGGAATCATGATTTCTGGGTTTACGCGGTGACCTTTTTGATTCACATTAATTGCCGCTTCGATCAATGCTTGAGTTTGCATAAGTGCAATTTCTGGATATGTGATTGCAAGACGGCAGCCACGATGTCCCATCATGGGATTATATTCATGCAAGGATCTCATAACCGTTTTAATCTCTGCAACACCCATATTCATCGACGCTGCCAACTCTTCAATTTCTTGGGTTGTGGTTGGCATGAACTCATGTAGGGGTGGATCAAGATATCGCACGGTAACACTTCGATTTTCCATTACCGTAAAGATTGCTTCGAAATCCTTACGTTGAATGGGTAAGATTTTCGTTAATGCAGCCTCACGTTGTTTAGGGGTTCGACTTAAGATCATCTCACGCATCGCACGAATACGATCACGTTCAAAAAACATATGTTCAGTACGAATTAAGCCGATTCCTTTCGCACCAAATTCGATTGCGGTTTGCGCATCAGCAGGCGTATCCGCATTGGTGTAAACATCAATCGAACTCAATTCATCCGCCCAATCAAGAAGTGTTTCAAACTCTTTAGACATCGTCGCTTCTTGAGTTTTAAGACGTCCTTGATATACACAACCGGTTCCACCATCAATTGAGATTTCATCACCGAGATTATAAACTTTACCATCAATCTCACAGGTATTATCCTCATATACGATCACATCACTACATCCTACAATACAGGATTTCCCCATACCACGCGCTACAACCGCCGCATGTGATGTCATCCCACCACGACTTGTCAGGATACCCTCCGCAAGATGCATCCCCTCAATATCCTCAGGAGACGTCTCTAAACGAACTAAAATTACGGGTTTACCTTTTTGAGTGTATTTAACAGCCGTAAGTGTATCAAAGACAATCATACCGCTTGAAGCCCCTGGCGAAGCCGGTAACCCTTTCGCAATAGGCTCTATAGATTTTAAATTTTCGGTATCAAATTGAGGATGGAGTAATCCATCCAAAATGGATACATCAAGATTGTTTATGGCTTCTTGTTTGGTAATGGTTCCTTCATGAACCATATCATAAGCAATTTTCACAGCAGCTTGAGCCGTACGCTTTCCACTTCGTGTCTGTAACATATAGAGTTTTCCTTTTTCAATTGTAAACTCCATATCTTGCATATCATGATAACGTTTTTCAAGTTTCTCTGCGAGTCGTTCAAATTCATTATATGCTTCTGGCATAGTTTCTTTTAGAGTAGAAATTGGTAAGGGTGTGTGCGTTCCCGCCACCACATCTTCACCTTGCGCATCATAGAGAAACTCACCATAAAGTTCATGTTCTCCCGTTGCGGGATTTCGTGAAAAGGCAACACCTGTAGCACACCCTTCACCACGATTTCCAAAAACCATTTCTTGTATATTTACCGCAGTTCCCCAATCATCGGGAACATCATGCATTTTTCGATAATACTTCGCTCTAGGATTATTCCAACTTCTAAAGACTGCCTCTACGGCATGAACCAATTGAACTTGAGGTGAATCAGGGAACGGTTCTCCTACTTCAATTCGATACGTTTCTTTAAGACGCTGAATCAATTCCTTCAAAGCAATAACACTTAAATCATGATCACTGTCCACACCATATTTATGGACAACTAAAGCAACTTCTCGATCCATCTTCACTTTCTCAATCCCCATAACCACATCCGCATACATTTGAATCAGACGTCGATACGAGTCATAAGCCATCTTTTCATTATCTTTCGCCAATGCTTCAACCACTTCATCGTTTAAACCAAGGTTTAAGACGGTATCCATCATCCCTGGCATGGAAACACGGGCACCACTTCGAACGGAAACAAGCAATGGTTTATCCGTTCCACCAAAAGTCTTACCCGTTAATGATTCCAATTTACTGAGGTTTGCGAAAATTTCATCCAGTATATTTTGTGCGATTGCATGATCTTTTTCATAATAATGGAGACACGCATCCGTACTGATTACAAAACCTTGGGGTACTGGTAGCCCCAAATTCGTCATTTCACAGAGGTTTGCACCCTTACCACCTAGGGTTGGACGCATCGCTGCACTTCCTTCAGAAAACATGTAAACATATTGCATATCGAAAAGCCCTCCTTATACACTTTCAATTATACATTGTCCGTTTTATTTTTTGGGTGCACGCCAACAAGGTAGTACCTACAAATTTAAAATCTCACCATAATTACACAAGGATAGCAATATCCTTAAAGTAACTGTTATATCTTAGTGATACAATGACTGTAAAGGGGGGCGTGATTATGAAGCGTTTCATAGTTTTTCTAATCTTACTTGGTTCACTTACAGGATGTAATGCGAAAAGCAATCCTGAATCGATGCATGATGGAATTCGTACAGTAAGTCATACCGATTTATGTCTATCAACCATTCAAAGTGAACTGTCTACGGTCAATGAAGGATTTTACTTCATACGCGATACCCAAGACAATGCCTATTTCTATATTTACTCTAAAGCACGTAACTTTGAACAGATGAGTATTTCCAACCAAATGGTTGATAAAGAACCACATGTGATCTTTACGGCAACCACTAAAAATCTTGTTTATCATTATGATGAACCAAAACTCGATGGATTTATGGCCCTAAACGTGAATGAGCGTGTTGATCAGTTTCGATTTATGGTGGATGGTAATGAGATTTATCCACAAATTATTACTTCCCGCATCCAACTTGATGCGGCACGTTAAAAAGGAGTTCCAGTTGGAACTCCTTTTTTCTGATTATTGTTCGTATCCGTTAGGATTTGATTTTTGCCAGTTCCATGAATCTTCACACATTTTATGAAGATCACGTTTTGCTTCCCATCCTAACTCTTCACGAGCCTTTTGTGGATCAGCATAACATTCCGCAATGTCACCGGGGCGACGTTCTTTAATTTGATAAGGAATTTCATGACCGACTACATCACTAAATGCTTTAACCATCTCTAGAACAGAATATCCTTGACCTGTACCAAGATTATAAACACGGTATTCTGGTGTTTCTGTCATTTTCTTAAGTGCAGCTACGTGACCTAAAGCAATATCAACCACGTGAATGTAATCGCGAACACCACTACCATCAACCGTGTCATAGTCATCTCCAAATACAGATAGATGATCTAATTTTCCAACTGCCACTTGAGTGATGTAAGGAACAAGATTATTTGGAATACCTTTTGGATCTTCGCCGATCGTTCCTGACTCATGGGCACCAATTGGATTAAAGTAACGTAAAATCACAACGTTCCATGAAGGATCCGCAATATTTAAATCACGCAACATATCTTCTGCCATGAGTTTTGTACTTCCATATGGACTTGTTGTGGAAAGTGGGAATGATTCATTAATTGGAACGGTTTTAGGTGCTCCATAAACCGTTGCGGATGAACTAAAGATAATATTCTTTACATCATTATCACGCATCACCTCACAAAGAGTAAGTGTTCCTGTAATATTATTTTGATAATACTCTAAAGGTTTGGATACACTTTCACCCACAGCTTTTAAGGCTGCGAAATGAATGACAGCATCCACGGATTCCTTTTCAAAAATTGCATTTAGGCTTGGTTTATCAAGAACATTGGTTTCATAAAACGTAACGGTTTTTCCAGTAATTGCTTCAACACGTTTGAGTGCTTCGACACTTGAGTTACTTAAATTATCAACCACAACAACTTCAAATCCTTGGTTTAATAATTCAACACATGTATGACTCCCAATATAACCAGCACCACCTGTAACTAAAACTTTCATACTACCTCCCAAGGCCAATTCTTGGCTTCTTCTAAGTTTATTTTATCAGTTTACAAGATTAATGCAATGTAATAAAAAAACAAGAAATGTTATTTTCTTGCTTTTTTTATTGCGTAAATTTTACTAATATTTACTGGTATAGCTGAGTCATGTCGATGAATGCATCAAAGTTTGGGAATGACATTTCTACTGAATCATTTAACCCAACAACTTCAGTTGTAATCAATAATTCCATCGATTCCATCGAATTCTTTTCAGTTACCATAAAGCTGAGGTCGATGTTTTCAATCTCTTCCCCTACCTTCACAATCGCTTGACCTTGCTTGAAATCTAAGTCTACATCTTGACCTTGTTCTGCCAATGCTTTTTTAAATGTATCGGATTGTAAGAAGTCATTTAGGTCGAAGGTATAAACAAGTTGATTGTTTTCTGATACGACGGTTGCTTTGTCAAAATTAATATCCGTAGTTTTGGATTGTATATCACTATATGGAAATTCTAAGATTGTACCAACTTGTGGAATTTGTTTAATATCAATTTTCATTTTTTGTTCCATAAAGTCCATATAAACATCAGAACCTTTTTTATAGATGTTCATTGATGCATCGTCTTCATCGGGTACGTTAATTTTAAAAATTAAATCAAAATCAAGCGGTAATCTTGCTTTCGCATATTTAATTCCCATATTTGCGGATACGGCATCGTTAAGCTGTTCGCGTTTTTCTGGTTTCATCTCAAGCACTAAGTCAATGTCGACCGCATTTGCGTTCATTAAACGATCAGTAGCTTCGTTTAGCTTTGCTTTTTGTTCATCATTTGGTTTGTTTGATTTTGAACATCCTGATAGCAAAACAAGAACGATTAAGATCGTAGTCATTATTTTTTTCATTTTTTATTCCTTTCTCGGTCAAAGACTGACCTTTTCTATTTTGAAAACGATTAGAAATTCAACACAAACACGCATACCGCTATAAGTAGCACGTGACTGTTTACTCCAGTTTAAGATAATGTAGGCGTTTTAGGAGTTGGTATAGATGCTAATGTTATTTCCGCAAATTTTTGTATTGCTAAGAGAGAGTATCAATCTATAATTCAAGCCTTCGACATCATAGCCATTTGCTTGTTTAAATGTGTATCCACACCATGGTTTTTGAAGTGTTCTATATGGCGTTCCTTACTTATCCGTAGCAGTTTCTAAATAAGAAATAGTTTTACATCACCATGATATTCAATGACCCGTTCTTTTTAAAGAATCACAATCAATACTTCTTTTTCATCGACATATACAACATTAAGGATTTCATCGCTTTAATTAGCCTATATGGGATAATTATGCTAAATTCATCTGTTTGAAAATTTCAATTATACACAAAAGTATCCTAATTTCGTTTAATAATTAAAAGACAAAAAACTCCTTTTTGACTGCCTACAATCCATTAAACACATATACGAACACTTTTCTACAACGACATCGTATCATTTCCACACATAAAGACCGCTTTCTTGTCCTGAAAAATTCAATTTCTGTCATAAAATGAACGCTTTTCACAAAACGTTTATTTTAGAAGCGCAATCAGGGTGGTTTTTGTAGATGAAGCGTAATTTTTCACAAGATAACGAAAACCAGTATCATTTAGACCTCGAAAACGAAATTTTCAATCGTAATCAGACATGATTATTAAGAGTTTGTGAAAAAAGAACCAAAATTAATTAATGTTTTGCTTGTGTGTTCTAAAGCACTTCCATACACTAAAAGGGCAGTAACAGAAAGGAATCGAGAATATGTTTGTTCGTTTTACGCTTAAAGATCGACACACCACATGGGCAGGAATGTTCTTATTGATTCTTAGTTTTGGATCATTATTTGTAGGTGTACTGCCCTTGTCTTTTAACGCCTTGATTACAGGGAGTAGCGATGCGTGGTCGATTCTGCTTACAAGTCGCCTTCCCCGTCTTTGCGCGATTATTCTTACCGGTAGTTCCTTAGCCATTTCGGGCATGATTATGCAAAAGGTGACGCGTAACCGGTTTGTATCTCCCTCAACCGCTGTTACGATGGATGCAGCCCGGATGGGAATTCTCATCGCATTGATTCTCTTTCCAGGGGCATCATTGCTTCATAAAACCTTACTCGCATATTTATTTGCGATTTTAGGTACAGCCCTTTTTCTGAGGCTCTTACGTCTGATTCCCTTAAAGAATGTAGTCTTTATTCCCCTGCTTGGGATTATGGTCGGAACCATGATTGAATCGATGACCACCTTTTTAGCCCTTAAGTTTGATTTAATGCAAGCTTTAGGAGGGATGATGACGGGATCGTTTACTCAAATTATTGCAGGGCGTTATGAGTTACTTTTTACGGCCGTTCCACTGTTATTGTGTGCATTATTTGCCGCCCGTAAATTTGATATTCTATCACTTGGTGATGACTTTGCGCGTAATCTTGGCTTAAAACCTAAGTCCGTAATGAACCTTGCATTGGTACTCGTATCGCTGCTTACCGCTTCTGTCGTTGTGACGGTGGGAACATTGCCTTTTATAGGTCTGATTGTTCCCAATATGATTGCCATGCGTTATGGTTCATCCAACTCATTTTTACTGTGTGGGCTTTATGGGTCATGCCTGGTCTTAGTATGTGATCTCATTACACGCATCGTAATCTTCCCCTACGAACTTCCCGTAGGATTTATATTGGGAATTGTTGGGTCCTTAGGATTTCTAGGGATGATCCGCCATGAATTATAAAAAAATCTTAGGATGGATTGCGTTTCTCTGTGCTGTTTATTATTTAGGAAGTGGCTTAACCAGTGCGTATATCTTTCAGCGTCGATGCGTCCAAATCCTCACTCTGTGCATCACTTCTTATTTAGTTAATCTGAGCACAACGTTATTTCAAAGACTAACCCATAACCGCATTGTCTCTCCGGCTTTATTGGGTTTTGAACGCATGTACCTATTGATTCAGATCGGGTGTCTTATGATTCTAAACAATCCGATGCTCAATCCACTAATCGCCTTATTCACCATGTCAATCATCGGCCTCATGATCTACCCAAAAATCTTAAAGCGATGTGGAAATGACATCTATCTTTTGCTTCTAATTGGGACGGTCTTTTCAACCTTAATGGGTGCACTCTCCACAACCTTACAAATGATGATGGATCCGCTGGAATTCAGTATCCTTCAAAGTCAAAACTTTGTATCCTTTAATGCCATCCAACCGAAATTTTTAGGTATTTCCGTTTTACTTACGGTTCTCATCCTCGGCATCTATAACCACAAACGCCATCAGTTTGATGTTTTAGTCCTTGGGGATGATACTGCTCAAAGTTTGGGTCTGGATGTCCCTTTGGTCCACAAGGAAGTCTTATTTCTTGTCATTCTCTCAAGTTCCCTTGTCACAAGTCTTGTCGGACCACTGACCTTTCTTGGTCTACTGACCAGCAATTTAGCCCAAGAACTGTGTCCAAGTTCAAAGACAAAACCAATTATCATCACCGGAACGCTTCTAGCCTTTATACTGCTTCTCGGGTCCCAACTTATCTTCGAACGTCTTTTTAATTTCACCGGAACCATCACCGTTTTTATTAATTTGATTGGCTCATTGGCACTGATTATTTTTATGATTAAGGAGCGTAAACATGATTAAAACAGAAAGCCTTACTAAAACTTATGGGACCCTTAATGCCTTAGAGAACTGTGCAATCACAATTCAAAAAGGTGCTATGACCGCCATTCTTGGCGAAAATGGATCGGGTAAATCAACCTTACTCAATCTAATTGGACGATTATCCCATCCCTCATCAGGGAAAACATATCTTAACGATAACGATATCCAAACCTTCAAAGCCATTAATTTTGCGAAACACGTTTCGATTTTAAAACAACGCAATCACCATAACTTGAATTTAAGTGTCTACGATCTTGTATCCTACGGTCGTTACCCCCATAATCCACGTCAACTAACGGAAGAAGATCATCAAATTGTGAGGACATGCCTTCAAGACATGGAATGTTGGGATTTTAAAGACCAATCCATCCAAACCCTTTCCGGAGGACAGCTTCAGCGTGTCTATATCGCGATGGTCTTAGCTCAAGATACCGAAGTAATTCTTTTGGATGAACCGTTAAATAATTTGGACTTAAAACATGCCCATGAATTCATGCAATGCATGAACCATTTCGTAAGTCATCGCAATAAAACCATCGTCATGATTCTGCACGATGTAAATATGGTGTATCGATATTGTGATGCGGTTGTTTGTTTAAAAGATGGGGAATGCATTGCGCATGGCGCCGTCGATTCAACGCTAACACAACCCATCCTAAAACAGCTTTATGATTTAGACTTTACAATTTTCACCCATAACACAATCAAACAATGTTGTGTAGAAACGAGGAACTATGAACTTTAAAACATTAATCGTGTGCTTTGCCCTCATCTTCGTGACGGGATGTACACCTCAAAAAACAAAAGATACCACCCTTTCCATTACACATAAATTAGGAACAACCGAGGTTAACGAAAACCCACAGAACGTATTTGTCTTTGATATGGGAATCATTGATATGATGGAATCCTATGATTTACCAATTTCCGGGGTGCCTACTGCCTCCTTAACGACAACACTGAAGTCGAAATTGGATTCAAACCTCACCGATATTGGTACCCTTTTTGAACCCAATTATGAACGCATAAGTGAAGCACAACCAGATCTTATCGTTATCTCAGGTCGCAGTGCCAAACATTACGAAGCCCTCTCAAAAATTGCCCCTACAATCTATATGGGAAGAGACAGTCATCCCGATGGCTTAATCGCATCGATGAAAACAAATACTGACATACTTCATCAGCTCTACCCAGGTCGTGATCTTGAAGGCTTGATGACTGATTTAGAAAGTCAGGTAGATGCATTCAAGAATGAAGCACAAAAACAAACGGGCACCTTACTTTTCTTAATGGCCAATGGCAATGAGATTAAAGCCTTCGGACCTGAAAGCCGATATGATCATGTGTACCGTGATTTCGGATTTACGCCCGTTTCCAAACAATTTGATGTCTCAACCCATGGTTCTACCCTCTCCTTCGAACAAATCCAAGACCTTAACCCTGATTATATCCTTGTAATGGATCGCTCCCGGGTAACCGGTGGTGAAGGAAATGCGGAAGTCTTGATGGACAATGCCTTTGTGAAAGCAACGCGTGCCTACCAAAACGGCCATATCATCTATGTGGATCCTGAAGTTTGGTACCTAACCGAAGGGGGAACAACCGCAGTTTTATCCATGATTGAATCATTAAAACCTCTATTACCGTAAAAAAAACACACTCTAGAAGTGTGTTTTTTGCTTAGAGTTCATGTTTCACAAACAACAACAATGTGTGAACACTGAACTAAATCCTTGGTTAATTTTGTAATTACAAATGAATTGATTCCCTTTAAATAAGCCTATAGGCAATCATCGCTACTAAAGACACAAAAAAAGTAATGTGTGAATTTTTCTTGTTATAAAGAAACATGATTCCAAAAAGACAAAGTAATAAGTAGTATTCTAAATGTCTGAAAACACCTAAAGAATCTGCTTGAACAAAATAAATAAAAAGCGAATTTGTCGTAAAAATTGTTATGATTGAGAATATTAATTTTTCAAATATAAAATAATAATACTTCTCTTTTTTTCTAATTTTAATATTTGTCTCAACATCCAAATACGGAGTCAAGAAATCAAATACATATAGAATATTAAAAATAGAAACTAATAGAGAAGCACAAAGTTTCATTAATGTGAAATTACTCGAAGGGATTTTAAAAATAAGGTGTTCAATCTGACTACTCTCTACGATATTTTTTGTTATACAAGACAGTATTAATAATAGGTTAAGTAAGAAAAATCTATATTTTTTCCAATTTACCATTTACGAGCTCGAATTTCTTATCAAAATTTATGTCTTCTATTTCATCATGTGAACAAATTATTATAGTTTTCGCCTTCATATTACTGATTATATTTGTGAAAGTTAAGATAGATTCATCATCGAGACCGCGTGTTGGCTCGTCAAGCAGAATAAGATCTTGATCTTCCATGATTGCCTGAATTATACCCACTTTCTGTCTCATCCCAACACTATAATTTTTCATTTTGATTTTACTATCGATCTCTAAATCAAAAGCGTCTGCTAATTCTTTTACATATTCATAATTAAAATTTGATTTTATATTAAATAAAAATTTGAGGTTTTTTATTAATGTTTGGTCTTCTATAAAAGAGGGATTTTCAATAAGAGCCCCTATATTTTTATAATTTGTTTTTATACTGCCACCATCCGCTTTTAGTATTCCAGATATAATTTTTAGTAAAGTTGATTTACCGCATCCGTTTTTACCTTTTATATAAATGATTGAATGATCGTTTAGTTCTAAATTTAGATTTTCTAAAACAGTTAAATCCTTATAGCTTTTTTTTATATTTTCTAATATTAACATAGGTTACTCCTTTTTATAAAACTGACATAAACACAACGTGAAATCCAAAAGTTAACAAAAAACTTAAGAGCGAGACAAATAAAAAATAACGGTTATTAAAATAAATTACGAAGGATAAGAGTAAAGATATACTGTAGTACAGTAAAAGTAGTGACAAGATATAGATAAATAAAATTGTGAGAAATTCAAATTTAACAAAAAATATTACGGGTATTATATGTGCTAGCGTACCATAGCAAAAAATAAAAAAAATAGTCCTCTGTAACCTTATCGATAATTCGCGATCATTTACACGAGCCAACAAAAAAAATTTTGTTTTTGAGATTTTATAAACTATAGTAAAACCAATTATTAGACATACAACATTTAAACTCATCCAATAAAAATTATGATTCAACAAAACAGCGATAGCACGCGCTCCTGAATTATAAATAAGAGCGTATTCAGATATATTTAGAATTATAAATATAAACAACAAGATATACTGTTTCTTTGAAACACACGAAAGTATTTTTCTATTTGGGTTCATCCTTCTGTTTCTCTCTTTTTAACAGTTATAACATAAAAAAGAATCGATATTAAAAGGTACAGAACAATAGAAGCAAGGAATATGTTAAGTCTGTTTGCTCCCGATGAGAAGTTGCCAACTGTTGGAAGATTTCCTATAACCAAGCCGTAGAAATACATTGATAAGTTCTTCAATGCACTTAATTTATTCGTAAATGGAATGATAAAAACTCCAACTATAAAAATAGTTGTGATAGAAATTAATGGACTTAGTGCAGTATATAAGTATTTGTTTTTTATATAATAAATTAAACTGCTTAAAAAGACACAATAAACTGTGGTTCCGATAATTGAAAGTAAAAAATAAACAAAGAAATTAATCGTATTATGTGTGCTAAACGGTAACATTTGCGTTAATGTCGGATCATTGACTTCAAAGGTCAGTGGTGATTTGATAAATATAATGATTAATAATAACGTAATTTGTTGTAACAACGAAATAAAAAGAGTTCGCTTTATTACGTTTTTGATCTTGCTCGAATAATACTTAAAATATCCAGTTCTTAATATTACTAAATCATCAAATTTATTTTGTGTGATGAGATATTCGAAATTTAGAGCATATATGCTCTCTAAACTAATTATTATTAAATAATAAACAAAAAAGAATCCTGGATTTGTTATTGTATAATAATAGAAAGAGGCATCGAAATTAAATATTTCTTGCTTTAAAACAAAAATAACTTGGACTACAATTATTGGTAACATAATTGATAGTAAATTTTTTTTACTTGATTTGTACATTTTTTCCCCCCGTATTAATAATAAGTTTATCATTCTAGACAATGGTGTACAACGCATTATTTGTTGATTTGCTTGTTGTTCTTGTAAGTATTTACTGTGTTTTTGATACACTACTGGAGTATTCTCATCGAATTATCAACTCAAATCATTTTGTATCTATACGATGTCTATCGTAATTGTGGATTAACGCCGGTTGTGAAAGACTTAGAGGTTTCCACACAGAGACTTACCCTTTCCTTTGAAAAATCCAAGACGTAACCCGGACTATATCCATGGTTTAATTATTAATTCCTCTATTTCCGTAAAAAAACACACTCTAAGAGTGTGTTTTTGTTTAGAGTTCCAGTTCGTGTTCCACAAACACCAACAATTCTCGAACCCTGTCTTTCGCAATATTATAATAAACCCGTTTATTGCTGCTGGGTTCACATTGAATCAACCCATCATTTAATAATTCTTGGATGTGATAGGAAATGGTTGCGGGTGTTAAACCAAGCAGGGTCGCGAGTTCCTTTCCGTATTTTTGTCCATGATTCAAGGCTTTTAAAATCGCAAATTTACTTGGATCACCCATACTTTTCATCATCTTACATGCATTTTTATCGCTGAGTTGATTTCGATTTAAAAATGCTTCTGTCATCGTAATTCCCAAATACGTTACATCCACAAATGAATTATTAGCCATCACACTTGGATAAATAATCCCCTCATGATTATCCCAAACAATTCCAAACGTATCACGAAGATATTCAATATAAGTATTTGACTCAAGACGCGCGGTCCACTCTTGGTTTAAGACCTCAATTTCTTGATCAAACACCGATAACATTTGTTTCAGCGGTTTTGAAAGGTCTGTCACAATACCTTTAAACTCGTGATACAGCACGTCAACGGACTCGACCATACTTACTAATGCCCACTTTTCAGAATAACTTAACGATGCATGATTGATTACCTGGAAAATCCCTTCATGACGCGTGGATCCTTCACTAAAAAATGCTTTTAAAATATCTTCAATGGTTTCAACCAATAATGCCTTAATCTCGTTTTGATTACGTGTTTGGATTTCAAGAAAACATTTAAAGGGAATATAGTACAGTTGTGCTTTTTCATTGCCAAGTAATTCAAGAATTTCAGTTGCATGGGGGTAATTTTTTTGAACTTGAAGCATCGATGCTTCACACCCTTTATAAATTGAATCAATGCGATCATGAATTGCATGAGCATCCTCTGCATAAGGGGCCTCTTGGGTCAAAAAACGTCGAAACATTACATAAGCTTCAAATTCATAATTTAGTTTTTTCTCAAATTTCATCGTAAACTCCTTTAAATATGTTGGGACTGCACAAAGCGTTCATAGACACCGTGCTCTGTTAACAGCGAATCATGGGTTCCCATTTCCACAATCACACCCTGATTTAATACAATAATTTTATCAGCATCTCGAATGGTGCTCAATCGATGTGCCGCAATAAGAATTGTTTTTTCGTTTTGGATGTTTGCGATGGCTTTTTGAATCAGTTGTTCTGACTCACTGTCCAATGCGGATGTTGGTTCATTCATTATGAGAATGGGTGCTTCACTTATTAGTGCACGAGCAATCGCGATGCGTTGACGTTGTCCCCCTGAAAGCATTCCACCTTGTTCGCCCACATGTGTATCATACCCTTGGGGAAGCGACACAATAAAATCATGGATTGCGGCTTTGTGTGCGGCTGCCTCAATCATCGCATCACTGACAATGCCTTTACTGCCTAGACGAATGTTTTCACGGATGGTGGTGTTGAACAAGGGGGATTCTTGTTGGACATAACAAATTTGATTTCGGACACTTTGCAGTGAATAATCTTGCACATCCTTTCCATCCAACAAAATCCGCCCATGATCGGGTTTATAAAAGCCAAGAAGTAATTGAAAAATGGTTGACTTCCCACTTCCCGATTCTCCCACAAACGCCACCTTAGATTGTGGACTGATCGTAAAATCAACAGACTTTAAAATGGTATGATCTGGTTGATATCCAAATTGAACCTGATCAAAGGTAATTAAATCATGACCTTTCCCAAGACTTAGGTCTTGTCTATCAATACGACCCTCTTCACATTCCATGTCCAACATCGTTAAGATACGATCCGCAGATGTTTGAACTTCCAAAATATAGTTCCAAGCAACACCAAAGTTTCCAAACATATATCCAATAGATGCCTGTAATGGTAACAACAACATTACCTTCGCAAATTCAAAATCAGTGGTCAATGCTAAGTAAAAGCCAATTCCCACAAACAATATTTTACCCAAAGCCCCAAAACCATCATTCCACATAGTAACTCGATGCTTTTTAACTTCCGCATTTATGAGGGCCTTTGCATGCGCTTGGTTTAATTCACGATAATCATCCACCACCGTATTCTGTGCATTATACAAACGCACCATTGTTTCATTTGCGATAATATCGGATACGTGATTGGTTGCTTTGTTTTGGAAGTTTCGTGCTGATACGTAATCAGTTTGAATTGCGTCTGCATACCGTGTTGCCACCCATACACTCACAATTCCCAACACAACCGCAATCACCCCAAATCGCACATCCACAAAGAATGTTGTGATTAAGGCTGCAAGACCACCCACTGTAGGATGAATAAACATGTAATTAAATCCTTGGAAATAATAATTATTAATGACATCCGCATCACTGGTTAATAAGGTCATCATATCGCCGGTATGTGAAGCACGAATTGTTGCTTCTTTTTGACGTAAGATATGATGAATCATGTGTTCTTTGAGACGTTTCTCTGCGTTTAATCCCCCCATGAGATTTCCCGTTTGTCCCATTACAAGAAGTGGAAACATAAGGAGAAATAGACCGGTTATTGTGAGGAGGATTTGTAAATCAAAAGTTCCTGCTGTAGCTTGTTCGATGGAAATCTGCGTCATCTTTCCAAACGTAAAGTTAAGACCGAAATTTGCGAGACTGGCAACACAACCGCCTAGAATTGCGCCAACAAAAGCCCACGAACCAATTTTGGATATTCGTCGCATGGTTTTAAATACGTTTGTCATGATGATCACCTCCATTTTGAATTGCGATTAAACTTGCATAGATCCCGTCTTGAGCCATCAGTTCATGATGCGTTCCACTCGCAACAACCGCCCCTTGATCCATCACAATATTGCGATCACAATTGCGTAAGGTTGCAAGACGATGCGCAATAATCAGTTGCGTACGTTCTGTCGTATCCATAACATGCTGGATGAGCTGTTCTGTTTCCACATCTAAAGCTGAAGTTGCTTCATCAAACAACAAGACATCACTCTCTTTAAGCAGCGCTCGTGCAATCGACAAGCGCTGACGTTGTCCCCCGGACAAACGATTCCCCTTTTCGCCAACGATAAAGTCCAAGCCGTTTTGATCCACAAAGTCTGAGAGATGAACGTGATCCAGCACCTCATGAAGTTGCTTATCCGATACCATCTGATTGCCATACTGAAGATTTTGACGAATGCTTTGATTCATCAATTCACTATTTTGAAATACAACCGCCAAGTCATTACGTAAGGCTTGTTTATCCCAATCTTGAATCGAAATCCCTTTATAATAAACCGCTCCGGATTGAGGCGTATACAGTCCTAACAGGAGCTTCATCAGCGTTGATTTCCCTGAACCACTGGTTCCCACAACACCGACGTGTTCCTGATTATAAATCTCAAGATTGAAGCCCTTTAATACGAGAGTATCCGTATTTGGATATCCAAAAGATACATCTTTAAAAGCAATAACAGGATCGCTTTCCTCTGATCCCACCGCATTCCCGAATGTTTCTTTCGCAGCATCCCACATTGGATAAATTCGTTCGGTTGAAACCAATAATTGCGGAATGTTTTGAACCATATTCGCAATAACATTAAATTCATTTGAAATCAGTTGAACTAAAAGAAAGGCACTGACAAGTTGACCCAATTCTAGCTCACCGTGTGCGATAAGATAGGTTCCACCAATACCAATGAGGAAATTGGGAAGCATGGCAAAGACTGAAAATGGAAATTGCAGTAAGTAGAGGGAACGGATTCCATAGATTCCCTTATCCCGTGAATCCACCAGTGCTTTCTCGACCCATGAAGCAACCGTATCATACAAACCAAAGGTTCTTATGGTCGTTCGGTTATTCATCACATCTTGCGTGAGGGCATTGGTTTTACCCATAGCCGTTTTCCATGGAAGGATGAAATCACTGGATTTTTGTGAAGCATAACGTTGAATGATAAAAGCCAATGGAAGGGGAATAAAATACAAGATTAATAAACGCACATCAATACGAAGAATCCCAAAGGATAAGATTATTAAAAGTACAACCGCTTTAGATAAGGTGACACTTAAATTTGTTGCGGAAACAATGCTTGAAACATCATTTTCAAGCCGTCCAATGAGATCACCTTGTTCCAGTTGTGAACTGACACGATAATCACTTTCCAAAATGCAATCAACTGTTTTTGTTTTAAATTGACTGCGCATTGTTTCAATCACTTGAGTTTGGTATTTTTGGGCCTGATAGGTCATCAATACCGCAAGAAGGGTAAGACAACCAAACCCTATTAGACTGGCTTGAGTTTGGGTAAAATCACGCAGTAATATCGATTGGGTTAGTGCTCCAAAATATTGCGATGCCATTAATTCCATGGCACCAATTAATACGAAACTACATAGGAGTACCACATATCGATTGAAACGATTGCTTTCGCGCCATGCGCGTTTTAATTTATGGATCATAAACCATCCTCCTACACTTAGTTATATCTTCATCTAATGTTATGTTAGATAAACATTAACACAAGCGGTCTTTTCAGTCAACAAATATCTAACAACGTGTTAGACATTAATGAGAACCATAAAAAAAGAGTCTCACGACTCTTTGACTTGGATACGATCTAAATTTATAACTCCGGCATTTTTTAAGATTTGATACATCTCTTCGGAAACATTTTCCAGATCCACATAATAGAGATAGACTTGATACTGCGTTTCGTTGACTCCATCAGAAGCTTCAATTTTAAGCTGTGTCGCCTCTTTCACCGGTGATTTTGAAGAATTGAATTGAATCTCAATATCGTGATCAAATCGCGTATCCGTAACACGCAATTCCCCTTCATCATCCCCTGTTTGGACCACAATGCGTGCACCACTATCAACTTCTTTATCATCCACACGATACGTTATTTTAGGCGGAATTGTATCAACGGCTTTAAAGACTTTCTCAAAGCTTGCTTCTTCACCGTTTGAAAACGATGCGATAAAGCGCATTTCTAAATCACCGACAACAGGAATTTCATCCCCGTTATCTAGCAAGTCCATAATTCCCTTATCATCAAACCCTTCTGGAAATGGATAGGGAATGTTATGCATCGTTGTATACAACTGAATTTGTTCTTGTCGGATGGTCTCAGGATCTATAATCTTTCCATCTCTTAAAAATTCAACGTGATACGTTCCAAAATTACTCTTTTCGAGATCAATAGCATCTTGTAGTGCTGCATTACTTAAGTAAGTGTATTGTTCTAATTGCGCATTATTTTTAAATACGATTGTTGGTTTGGCTGGTTTGGTTAGTTGATAAACAAATACAATAATTACCACAATCAAAATAACCGCAACTGAACCAACATATCTGAACTTTTTCACTTTGTCTGAACGTTTTAATGGTTCCATCTCAATGCTCCTTTCAAGTTTATAAACTCATATTACTTTAATCGTAGTCCCTTTTGATTCAAAATGATACCCAAATCACAAAAGACTCATCAGATTACCATTTATTTGATAAACAAGTTGATTTCTTCCTCTGATAAATCTCGGTACGCACCGGGTTGTAAGCTTGAATCCAGTTCCAATGCACCAATCTTAATGCGTTTTAAATACGTAACTTCATTATCGCAGGCATGCATCATGCGTTTCACTTGATGGTATTTCCCTTCACCGATTGTTAAGTGGATGGCGCGTTCCCCTACAACTTCAACTTGAGCAGGTTTCAAAAGTTCATCCCCTAACATCATCCCTTTTTCTAATTCTTCACAAAAGCGCAGGTCAAATGGTTTATCTAGTTCAACATAATATTGTTTATGAACATTACTTTTACTGTGCGCAACACGATGTGAAAACTGGCCATCGTTTGTAATTAAGAGTAACCCTTCCGTATCCGCATCCAAGCGACCGACAAAAACCAAATCACGATGATACGATTCTATCAGTTCTAAAACAGAGGGATACATTTCAGGATTATGTTCACAAATATATCCAGCTGGCTTGTTCATCATAAAGTAAATATCCTTCTGGTACGATACACTTTCCCCTTTAACAAAGACTTCATCCTTTTCAAGGTTTAAAACCATACCTGCATCCCGTACCACATCGTGATTTACCGTAACCATACCCTTTTTCACAAGAATTTTTACATCTTTTCGTGTTCCAAATCCATTATGAGCTAAAAATTTATCCAATCGCATATCTTATCCTCATTTCAATATCTTCTATTATATCGTATTCTTTAGAATTACGGATGAATTTTAAAAAGATTATAAATCACTTAGAGGCTATCATTAAATACATTCCTTTGGATTAAATACATCAAATTTCCAATGCGTCCGATACCATAACTCATGAGCGTCAACATAACCCACACTAAAACAACGCCTGTTTTTAACGTGACCGGAATCGATGTAATGAGGAGGTCTTTCATTGTATTTGAAAAATCTATATTTAAGACCTTGGAAATTTTTAAAATATGCATCGCAATCATAGTGAAACTCATCATCATTGAATAAATCAAGAGTGAATATCTATGGGTCTTTCGATAGTTTTTCATTCCAGTTCTACTTATATGAATAAAGCTCTCATTACGGCGGTCATAAATAAGGTGGTATTGTTGATAGCCTAAGAAAAACATTGGGACCAATAAAACACCCATAAAGATAAGACGATAGAAGACTTGGTTCTTCATAACGATGAGTGAGGCACCACGATTATCAATCATGGTATCAACACCCAACATCTGTGCCTGCTTAAGTTCTTCATCAAATCGGAGTGCATTTGAAATTTCATGGGCACGTTTAAATACCGCATCATGCTCTACGTAGAGATCATGAGCGCGCTCAGGTTCCCGTTCAATCATTATTTGAATCTTTTCTTTTTCTCTTACAGCTTCTTGAATTATCTCAAGTGCTTGCTTATGTCTTATGATACTTGAATCATCGATGGGGCCAAGATAATTTTGTTTATAAAATTGATAAGACTGTTCATTTGACGTCGTACTGATCGAAAAGGTTTTAATATTATAGATACCAAAAATTAGTACAAAAACAAGAATTATTAACCCATAAGAACTTATCCAAAGTTGATACATGCTATGTACAATTCGATGTGTACTTCGAATCGGAATCCCCGCCCCCTTATGCTTACGGATTGGTCCACTCTTTACATAGCACTCATATGAAACAATGCCCAAAATTCCAGTCAGAACTACACAAAAAAGAAGTAAATTATAAGGGAAATCGCCTTTATCATGGACAACCATATAGTAAATATTATATAACTTGAGGAAGCCATATTTTGAATGAATCGGAATCATTGCATATTGCATGCCTTGCACAAAGAGAACACTTAATCCTGCGATTACTGTAAGAAGTGTATTTCGCGTAAGGGTCATAAAAATTAAAGTTAACAGTAAAAGCATTAGGGTCACTACAAAAATTGAGATATACCTAAACATTGAATAGTGAAACACACTTCCCATAAGCCAAACATGTTTGAAATAGGGAATGCTGTGAATGGATGCCTTTGAAAACCCCAATCTAAACCCATCAAATAATATTAGAAGACCCGTCACAACAAAGAGTAACCCCGTTAGTACCACCATTTTTGAACGAAATAATTTTGAAAGACCTCTTTGTGTTGGCTGATAAATCTCAAGTGTCCCTTCTAAAAGATCTTCTCCAAAAAGTAAGTAGAGTAAATAAAAACCAAAGAGCAGCATCACAATCTTAGACGTTGGACTGCGTAAAATCAGTTCATGTCGTTGGATGTTTATAAATTCAACGGGTTCAAGTTTGAGCTGCTCATAAAAATCATGTTCCTTATTCAATTTATGAATATCTTTGGGATCATCAAAAAGGCCCGTCTCACGTTTGTCATTGATTTCTTGAAGGTGTTGATCAATGTTTTCATGATAACCTGATATGTAATTAATCTGTTCTTCAAAATACATTGTGGCATCATCTACTGAATCATTTGTGAACAAGTCTGTATGTTTAGAATATTCCTTATAAAGAGCATCATACGCACCTGTAGATTTCAGATAAACCATATTTAAAGAGACAAAGGCCAAAACAATCACCACGAGCATTCGAAAATTCATGCGCATTTTTAGATTTTTGAGTTCAAGATGGATCATGATAGTGCGTACAGGTAAAGATCCTCGATTGTCGGATTAACCTTTACCCCTTCAATGTCATCACTAAAATGGCGAATTCTTACCTGGTCCCCAATGCGAATGCTATTGATAATTTTATGTTCTTGAGCGAAACGTTTATACGCCTCAAAAGATAGTGTGGATTCAAAGACACGCATCTTTAAAATAAGTCTATCCGGTGTATCAAATTCAATGATATTTCCTTTTTGAAGAAGCATTATTTTATCGGCTATATATTCGATATCGGATATAATATGCGTTGCAATCAAAACAATTTTATCACCAGAAAGTTCCATGATTACATTTCTTAGATTGCTCCGTTCAACAGGATCAAGACCTGCGGTTGGTTCATCCAAGATTAAAACTGCGGGATCATTCAACATCGCTTGCGCAAGCAAGACCCGTTGTTTCATCCCACCGGAAAGAGAACTTAATTTATGATGTTTCTTTGTTTCCAAATTAAAACGCGTCAAAAGATCTTCAATCCGCAATCTCGCTAAATCATTTGGAATCGCCTTTAGGGATGCGATATAGAAGAGAAAATGCTCGACAGTCATCTGTGCAGGTAACGATTGATTTTGAGGCATATAACCCAAAAGACTTCGAAATACGGTGTAATCTTTTATCAATTCTCCATTAAAAGATACTGTTCCCGAATCTGCTTTCATCAAGGTTGCAAGTATTTTAATTAAAGTGCTCTTCCCTGCACCATTATGCCCAACAAGCCCATAAATCCCGTTCTCCATATCAAAGCTAAGATTATTCACAGCTTTCGTAGCGCCATAAGCCTTATTTAAATTCCTTACTTCCAACCTATTTAACAAGATAATCACACTCCTTCATCGCCAAATCGCACATAAAGTGAGCTTCCTGTGATTTCCCAAAAACATAACGATCATCCACAACGCGTAACATCAGTGAAAAATCACTACGCATAAACATCGCGCTCTCCGGTCCGCGAGATGTGATTGTCTCAGCGGGTACTACGCGACTGATCAACGTTCCATTATGATCATACTGTTCATATGCTTGTATGCCATCAAGACTTGAAGTATAGAAATAATCTTTATTTGCATACATAATAATTTTATTATCAAGTCTAATTTCGTGATCACCCTTTGAAAAAACTGCCGTCACGCGAGCATTTTCTAAAGAAGTGTTTGAATCATCCGTTGTCCGATGGATCTCATAATAAAGTCGCATGGTCTCATCTTCATAAACGGTCAACGGTTCTTCTGGAATTCTCAATTGCCCTTTATCAATAAAGAATTGATATGTCTGTATGGATTCAGGATACAGATTACGTTCAATTTGTTTAAAATGATGGTCATATACTTCAATAATGGATTCCCCGGTTACTTCATCTTCAAAAAGAACATAGATGAAGCCTGAATCAATTCGAAAACGAAGCGGTAAGGTTTCAAAGCGGAGAACTTCTTCATAAGCTTCCCCTTTGCGATTCAAGCGTCCAAGCGAATAAGCACTTCCACCATCGGCACTCATTCGCGCGAAAAGTCCATAAAGATAATCCCCATAATAAATTAAATCGCTATCTTGCACAAAACTCTCAAAGTAGCGTGTATAGGATATCCGATCATTTTCAACTTCTTGGTCATCCGCAAAGGACATCCCGGTTAATCGTGCTACTTTTTGTCGGTTGATATTATAGTAATAAAGCGATGCATTCTCGACAAAATACACATCGTTATCCGTTTTAGCAATGGATGATTCGATTAAAGGCGTTGATAAATCAAATGGCTGAATCTGAATTGAATCTGAACCTAATGTTGTCCCACAACCAGATAACGGAAGCAATAATCCCACGCATAAAAGCTTTTTTATTTTGAACATAGTTCCCCCCTTGGTACGTTCTTTCTAACTCTATAATAGCATTCATTAATAAAATGTAAACGCTATCTAAACATTTTTAACACGAAGTCAAAAACAGCGTATTCATCCACCCGATTCACTCTTGATTTATATCCACAAAAAAAATCCCAAGTTCAAATCTCGAGATTTTTTCACGAACACTATTATTAATCACTTTAAATTGAAGGTCTTATAAGATTCCATGCCACTTCAAAATGATATCGTCCCGGATTTTTTAGTGATTGAAAAACCTGGTTCACCATCATTACTTTCTAAGACTAAGTGTGTATCTGCCAGTGTCATAAGATAGGAATCATGAGTAACAATCACCACTGTCTTCCCTTCATCCTTCAACATCATCAATAATTCTATGATTTTATCTCTGTTTCGCTCATCTAAACTCCCTGTCGGCTCGTCACACAAGACAAGTTCACAAGGTTTTAAAAGGATTCGTGCAAGTGCGATACGCTGTTGTTCTCCCCCGGAACATTGATAAACAATTTTATTTTTAAATCCATCGAGACCTACTTTTTTTAGGACCTCATTCACCTTTTCTTTTTTGTTCTTTAGCTTAACGTTCTCTAAAGCTAACATTAAATTATACTCGACGGATTTGTTCTCGACGAGCGCAAAATTTTGAAAAAGATAACCGATTTTTGTGCGTAATAATGCCGTTGCTTCTTTAGAAAACGGTTTAGGATTTGCTTTTCCAAACAAGGTCACTGTGCCTTCGTCTGGCGTATCCAGGAGTCCGATAATATTTAATAATGTACTTTTACCACTTCCCGATGGGCCTGAGATTACAATAACTTCATGAGATGGCATTTCTAGATTAATTTCAGTTAAGATTGGTATATCGTTAAACTGTTTAGAAATCCCTTCTAACTTTATAATTGATTCCATTTAGTCATCTCCTTTTAAAATTGTAGACACTTCAGTCGATTCATATTTTCTTATGCTCGCCTTAATGGTGATCCATTCCAAGATTAATGTCACGACAAATATTCCTAATAATACCGCAGCAATTGCTTTGTCTCCTGAAGCCTGGTAGAGAAGATATGTAAAGGCAGCAATTGTTGAAAAGACTGATCCGTTAATGAGCATTGCATAGCGATTGTAATAATTCGTCCCGTTGAGATATCTAATGGCAATTTTTTTGCTATAGCCATCAACATAGATTTTAATTGAAGTATAGTTTATTATTAGAAGTATTAAAAAATATAATCCAATCGATTGTAAACAAACTAAATAATCATTTTTGATTTCAAAAATACTTAATTCATAGATATCTCGCGATTTCACAACTTTATAGCTCGCATCATATTCTTGATCCATACGTTCCAAGATATTTGTAAGGCTATTGGTTTCTCCGTTGTATAACAAGCTCACAGTAAAGTTATCAATCCCTCTTGAGTAAACATTATCTACAAAGTAAATAGGATCATCTATGGTCCCTGCTGGAATGGCTATCGTTCTATTGGCGGATACATAAGTTGAGTTTGGTTGAATATAAAGAATTTCATAGTTACTCATATATGGCTCTAAGTAATTATAATACGTATTAACTCGTTCCTTAGAAACCAAGATATAATTTTTATCTTTTGATAACATTTTAGGATTTAACATTCGATTTGTTTCGTCAGTGATGCTGATATAATCTAAATATGCATTATTAATGTGAACGGATGGTGGTACATATCCGTCCATTGCTAATTCAATGTTCTTGTATTGATCATGTTTTAGCACGGTGAGGTAGAAATCATATGCATTATGGTTTGCGTATGCAATATCATTTTGACTTACAAGCTCAAACAAAGCTTTCTCATAGTCCTTATAATCTTTATCCACAGGAGATTTTGATGCATAAGCAATGCGCTTAGAATTTAAAACCATTGGATTTTCTGTCAATGAATTTATATGCCCCTGTTTGTATTCAATGCTTTGAATTCGAGTAAAAATAGGAATAAGAAGAATAATTATGGATAGTGCTTTCAAAATAAGCGTTAACATATATATTGGTACAATTGACATACTCGATTTTAAAATTTCATTAGACGTTCGTTTAACAACCAAAAAATATGTAACGAATAAACATCCTAAGATACTAAAAACATAAATAAGAACAAATGGAATCAGTTTTACTAAAAACATAAATAGTAACGTTCCATAAGAATCCGTGATGACAAAGGCTGTACTAAAAATCGTAAAAGCGAATAGAATTGATAGACCTATAATGTCTTTTAAAAATAATTTTTTAATAATTTGTATTGTTGACTGTCCTTGCAAATAACGTATCCCGATTTCCTTACCATTTTTAAGTACTGTAAGTACCATTAACATAAGAACGCTGATAACAGCAACAACCGTAGCCGGCTGTAATTCTCTATCCACACTTACATTATTCATTTGTCCTAACTCAGATACAAAAAATCCGGAAGGGCCATTCATATAATTATAAACTTGAAAATAATCAAAGATCGTCTCTTGTATCTGTGTTGAATATTCGTCAACAAAAATTGTTACTAAAGTTTGAATACCACTTGATGGATAGTATTCTTCTATTTTGGACAAGGGATAGATTGAAATGGGATCTTTATAAGTTGAATCAAAATCATAGAAACGATGATCAAGATAATCAATTAAATAACTTGGCTTTTTGAGGTGATCATTAGATATAACCCAATCGTCATTAATAAAAAAACTTTCCTTTAATCTCCCCTCTTTCACAATAATGTGGCTTAAGAGTTTCGATTCATTACCACTTATAAAATAAAAGTAGCCATTTTCTTGATTGGCATAGTCATCCTCTGAAGTTGTAATCGCAACATCATATTTGTATCTTTCACTAAAAGTTCTAACGTCTTCGATCAAATCATCAATCGAACGATTCACTTCACTCGGAGTTATATCAATATAGTAAGCTTTTGAATGTTCTCTATGAATTTGGTCCACACCTAAAAGCCCAAGTCCTACCTGATACTCATAATTGAATACTTGAAAGCTGCTTGTAGTAATTAAGATTGCTAACAATATCGTAAAAACCATATTTATTTTTTTGATAAGAAGGCCCCCCTTTCCTTAAATGTACCATAAACGCACACCTATTCATATTATAGTTATGTGTAGATTAATCCCTCTAAAGCTGAAGAACCTAATGATTTCAACGAAAGAAAAAAGTCTCAAGATAATATCTTGAGACTCTTAATTAATTATAAATTGGCACGCCCGACAGGAATCGAACCTGCAACCTTTTGAACCGGAATCAAACGCGCTATCCCTTGCGCCACGGACGCATATCAATGCATGGATATAATACCATAGAATTGATATTTTAAAAAGACCGTATTTCATTCTTTGAGGTTAAGAATTATTTGGTGTTTGAGTTAAATAACGAGTCAGAAATGACTCAATGGATTTTTTGTAATATACAGGATCTTTTTCATAACTCTCTGCATGATTTGCACCTTTTATTACGATCTTTTCTTTGGGACCAGGATGTGCTTGGTATAAGGTATCCAACATCTCATAAGGTACAAAGTCATCTGCATCCCCATGAATGAATAACGTAGGCAACGTGCTTCGTTTTAAAGACTCGACTGCAGATGCTTCATAGAAATTAAAGCCTGCTTTGACTTGCGTAATCATACTTGTAATTGGAATCATTGGAAAGGCGGGTAGATTATACATATCTTTGAGTTTATAAGACAGTTGATCTGCAACACTGGTATAACCGCAATCTTCAATCACAGCCATGACATTGTCTGGGAGATCAAGACCACTTGCCATCATTACCGTTGATGCTCCCATACTAAGACCAAATAATGCAATTCGAGAATCTTCACCATTTTGATTTATGATTTTTTGGACCCAAGCTTCAATATCAAATCGCTCTGGCCAACCAAATCCAATAAGGTTTCCCTCACTTTCACCATGTGATCGTGCATCTGGTGCGAGCACATTAAATCCCATCTCATGGAACAGTCGGATATAATGACCCACACGGTCTTTGTTATTGCTATAACCGTGTGCAACTAATATTGTATCTTTCGTTTCTGTTTTCGCAGGAACATACCACGCTTTAAGTTTCAATCCGGAATCACTGACAAGTTCTTGAGACGTTTTATTCACCGATTTTAACCATTCTTGATCGGGCTTCCATACAGCTTTCACATCAGCGTCTATAAAATCTTTATCCCCCGGGATCAATGCAAGTTTAAAGAAGTACCCACCCGCAAAACCAAGTAGTACCACCAATATACCCGCAACGATTATTAATTTTTTTAAATGTTTCATTGTCACCTCATATACTTTGATATTCAAAGCAATAAAAGAATAACATAGATTATTAAGTTTGTAAATCTATAAAAAACAGAACCTTAACAACAGGTTCTGTGA
Organism: Erysipelothrix rhusiopathiae; assembly: GCF_900637845.1. NCBI lineage: Bacteria > Bacillati > Bacillota > Erysipelotrichia > Erysipelotrichales > Erysipelotrichaceae > Erysipelothrix > Erysipelothrix rhusiopathiae. Next base: position 443,272 of record NZ_LR134439.1, on the reverse strand, counting down.
AAAATTGCAGGATTCAAATCAATTAAAACAATGCATTATTGATCTAAATAATCTAAAGCGGTTGGTTCTAGATAAAAATTTTGACCGTAAGCGTGGATGTCGGTGGCTGGATAATCACTCGGATTTGACTCTAAAATACACACTCTTAAAAAATGACGATCAAAATCGAGGTAGATAAAATCTGATTCATAACTTGTATCATTGTATTCAGCCTCAAAATAGTATCCAAAACCTGGCTTCTCAATCAATGGCACTTCTTCAGATTTTACAATTTCAAGAATTTCATCTTTCTCGCTATCCATCACTACTTGATAAATTGTGGCGTTATTGTGATCGCCAAGCGATAAATAATATTGAGTATAACGATCGGAATAGGATTTAATTACCGGATCCTTATAGTTATCATTAAAAATAAATGCGGAATTTCTAATTTCCTTTAACACTTCTTCATTTAATGACAATGTCGGTTCTTCTTGATGTGTACATCCAACAAGAATGAGTGTTATAAGTAACGAAAAAATGAGAACCCGTCTTTTCATTAACATTCCGATTCCCCTTTGATGAGTCTTAGTTTTTTATCATCAATTTCATATACAACATCGGCAATTTCAAAAACTTCTTCCCCATGATTGGTAAAAACAAGGGTACATCCTGTTTCTTCAACATATTCATCCAACATTTCTATCACAATTTTTTTACTTAATCGATCCAGTCCATCAAAGGGTTCATCAAGGATTAAGTAATCAGGACGTTCCATTAAAGCTTGAATCAATCTCATTTTTTGTTTCATTCCTAAGGAATACGTTTTATATTTCTTAGATAACTCCGCTTCAAAATTAACCTTTTTAGCGAGAAGGATAATATCCGCTTCTTTCACACATCTTCGAATGCGTGCAATTTCACGAAGGTTTTCAAGTCCTGTTAATGAACCAATAAACTCTGGCGCATTAATACTTACACCGCCATTGGGTACAAAATCGATATCCTGCTGCAATTTCTTCCCATCAATCACAATACTCCCTAATGTTGGGGCAGAGTAGCCGACGATGAGTTTCAATAACACACTCTTACCACTACCGTTTGGACCTACGATTGCGGTCTTTTTTCCTTCTCTTATATTAATATTGACATCTTCAAAAAGAAGTAGGTCTTTAAACTTTTTAGAAACGGCATTAAATTGAATCATAATAAATACTCCTTTTTAAAATAAGTATGGAACCTCCGAAGGCAATTAAAACAAAAGCGAAAGCTAAAATCATTCGCATCAATTCAAGTTCTAATACACCAACAAAAGAAACAATACTTATTGAACTGTAATAATCAATTGATATCATAATCATAATCATAAAATATGGAAAAATTGATATAACCAAATTCTCACTGAACCGGATACTAATTGCTTCAAATAACAGTCCAATCGCTAGCATTAGACTTGTTAATCGGGTGAGATAAAATATGGTCACAAGCATTGTAGTTAATGTACTTTTATAGACTAAAGTCATGAAAACAAAAAATAAAAAGGTCATGACCATCATCTTAATTGCATTCAAAACATGATACTTCGCTAGAACTGTATAAGAAGTGATTATATTCTTCCGATAAAGTAAGAGACCATAAAATGATTGTAAGTCTTTAAATTCCCTTAAAACGGTATTCATTAATGTAATTGTAATTAACGTAAACACAATGACATTTTGAATGCTTGCTTGATCAATTCCGTACAAAGGAAAACTATTAAAGTTTAAATATAATACATTCATAAGATCACTCAATGTTATGACTCCATGCGGGCCTGGGAACATTTGGAGTGAAGAGATTATAATTCCAAGTATCAAGGTGATAAAATAAATCAATACTGTCATAATTCCAAATCCTCCATTTTTAAGTAGAAAACTAACATCAACAAGAATACATAGGGTAGATAGTTTAAAATAATCACCCCACAATTTAAGCCTTCTAAATGATAAAAAATGTATAACGGATTCATGGGATTATCCAATATTGGCATATAGTAACTTGTAGAGGAAAGAATTAACAGAAATTCTACAAAACTTGTTATGGGTAACTTTGAGCCAAGACGTAAAAGTTTTACGAGCACTTCCGATATCCCTAACACTACCACCAGCACCATTATTTTCAGAAAATAATAAAAATCGAAACCCGAATAAAAATAGATTGATAGGATCAAATAAAATAGAACTAAACTAAAATAAAGCACTGAAGCATGATACACAGCGTTCCCAATTGTTTTTAAAGCAAAATTTATTTTTGAGCCATATCGATGTACCGTCATCATCTCACAATCTTCTTTTATATAGATCGAAAAGTACAAGACAATCGTACCAATAACAAAATATATATCATTGAAAAGATTTTGGAATGAAGCTGCATTACCGATCAAAAATATAAAGCTAATATACATGATATAGCCTGCAAATGCTGCTTTTCTAACTAATCTCAAGATGCTTACCTCGCGTCTTATGGTTAAATAATACATAACCTAAAATAAGGGGCATTGAGTTTGTGATAAAAAGCAGTATTGTGGGCGCTGTATTGTAATCACTAATAGAAAAAATAGTGGATGGCGCAAACAACATGGCAATTGGAAACTTATCAATTGTTCCCACAGAAACCAGAGGAAACATAAGAACCGAGAGACCAAAATAATAAATTAAGAGCCCAAACACCACCGTACTCTTTTTAGTTGAGAAGAGCGCAATCGATGTTGATAAATAGGCTAAAACAAATGGAATGAGTAAATACTTTACAATCCCCAGTAAAAAATAATAAAACTTGAGGTGTTGATAGTAAAACTTATTTCCAAGTACATCTAAAAATAAATCCGTGTGAATTGTGTATGCGTCAAATCGTCCTCCACCTATAAATAGAATGAGTAGGTAATATAAAACGTATGCGCTAAAAATTGAACCCGCCACGCTTATCGCGATTCTTAACTGTTCATTGCGAATAAAGTTACGATATTTTTTTACACGGTATGATTTTAAAACATTACAACTGGTTTGATTTTGATACATTATTAATCCCGCAAATGAAGCAAGTAAAGGAACCACGATTTGGAAAAGTGACAGAGCCCTTGTTAAGCTCGCTTCAAAACTTGAATACTTCAGTGCGTTATGGAGTTCAATTGAAGTATATTTGATAAATGTGATTTCACTGCTGTCTGAGAAGAATATCCCGACATCAGAATTAAATAAACTTTCGTTACTATTTTGGAAATACGAAACGATGATTTGATAGATATCCAATTCATTTAAGAACATAAAGCCAAATAAAAATAGTGATACACAAAAAAGCAAAACATAATACCGAAATTCATTTCTTCTCTTAATAAACATTCCCCACCCACTTATCCAAATTCTATTTGCATCCATTTCCCCAAAAAATGATGCGCTATTTATTACCGAGTTTACTCTTGTTTTTCTAAAAAACAAAAGCTTAGCGGTTTCATTATAGTCATAAAAGGAGCCGTAAGTCAAAAATGAACCTACAAAGGTGCATTTAATTTTGAGTTAAACTGTTCTTGGATTTCCTTGTCTTCCATTTTTATTTGCCCTGAAATTAGACGCATTACCCACACTCAAAATCCACAGATGAGAAAGCATAAAAAAACCACCCTCGTCGTGGGTGATCCAGAATAAAAATGGTGGAGGTTAACGGGCTCGAACCGCTGACCCTCTGCTTGTAAGGCAGATGCTCTCCCAACTGAGCTAAACCTCCATGGAAGATAAGTCTAACATATGTATAAGCGAATAACAATGCGTTTGAACTGAAAATTTAAGAAAGAAAACCCACTTGTTTAAAGTGGGTTTTCGCTTAATAATCCAATTGTCGGTAATAACGACGAATTTCTGTAGGATGACAGTTTATTTTCTCAATATGAGCATCAATACGACGGTTAACCGCCATCATTACAAGATGACAAATGTGACCGCGATATTTTTCACTGATCCCTTTCAGTTCATAATCTTTACTATCAATGACTTCATAGTTTGCGCATATACGCGGAATAAAATCGACAACACGTGTTGATAATGGACGAGATGTATCTTCTCCTACGAAGATCGTTACAGGGGTGTCTCGTTCGACAATCTCAAACATACCATGGAAGAATTCAGGTGCTGTAATTGATTTTGTAGGAAGCCAATGTTGTTCTTCCCAATAACACATTGCATAGGAGTACGTTGCACCCCATTGATTCCCTGCACCTACAAAGTAATGCATGGCATCATCGTGATGACGTTTCGCATAAGCTTCCCCAAATGCATCGGCTTTGATTTCCACATCAACAAGTGCTTCAGGTAAGTATTGATCAAATTCTTGATACATTGCTTCATAATCATCAAAATCACCCTTACGTTGCATTAAACGATCCATAAACATAAAGAACTTAAGTTGTTCATTCAGACCGAAAGAGATGGTGTAATCACCCAATTCCGCAAGGATTGAATTAGGTTCATCGACGAATGCGACAATCGTACACCCAACTTCTTTTAAAACCTTAACCGCTGCCACAACCTCTTGTGTTGTCCCAGTTACAGAAGAATAAACGATAATTGAATCTTTAGTAATGTTCTTATTCCCGGTTACTAAGTATTCCGCAGCATGTTCCACATAAATTGGCAGTGAACTCATCTCTTTTACGTGATGAGCAACTTGGAGTGCAGAAGCATAAGTTCCTCCAATCCCTACAAAATAGATACCGTTATAACCTTTATCATGAATTGCATCGGCAACCTTTTCAATTTCAGGTCGAAGGGCTAATCCCCCTTTAAAACTCGCTAATTGCTTTTCTTTATCAAATTTTAACATACGTTTCTCCTATCCAAAGATTCCTAAATAAACACCAGCAATACCTACTACCATCGTCCCAACAATAAGAATAAGGGGATTTACTTTTTTCTTAAGTAACCAATAATAAAGCCATGTTGTTCCTAGACCGACAAGTCCTGGCATAATACCATCCAATATTTCTTGGAAGGGTTGTGCCGTTTCTCCAGTACCAATTTGTAAGGCCAATCCTGTATAAACCATTTCTTTCGACATACCACCAATAACCATGATCCCTAAAATACCTGCTGCCGCAAGAACTTTATCCATCACACCACTCTGTTGCATTTTCTCAAGATAATTAAAACCAATATTGTAACCGAGATGTGCTCCAAAATAACGAGCTAAGAAAGCAGGGATGTTATAGATTAAAAAGTAAGCGATCGGTCCTAGGATATTCCCACTCATCGCAAGTGATAAACCAACACCTAATGCAATAACTCGAATACACCCTACAAAGATCGAATCTCCAATTCCAGATAAGGGTCCCATTAACGCCGTTTTAATCGCACTAATCGCCGTTGCATCGACCTCTCCATCTTTATGTTTCTCTTCCATCGAACACACAATACCACCAACAAATGGCGCTAATTGGGGTGTAATATTAAAGAATTCAATATGACGTTGTAACGCTTCCGCATAACCTTCTTGATCATCCTTATAGATTTTTTTAAGGGTTGGATCCATCATCATGCCAAATGCAAGATGCATCTGACGTTCATAGTTCCAAGAAAACTCCATGCCTAAACTTCCAGCATTGAAGGCCATCTTGGTAATGTCTTGTTTGGTAATTACACTGTTGTTAGAAGTCATCATCATCGTCCTCCACATTTAATCCTGCTGGCGCTTGTCTAAAGCCCCCTAAGAAGTCAAATTTCTCAATCACAATAATGACACCGATAATCGCAATCCCTAATACCGGTACATTGAGATAAGCAGATAAAACAAATCCTAAGAAATAAAATGGTACAAGTTTCTTGTTTAAGATCATACGCATTAACATCGCAAATCCAAGTGCAGGAAGAAGTCCCGCAGCCGCATCCATACCGGCAATAATTTGTTCTGGTATTGCTGCAATAACATTAGACATTGCTTCAGCACCGAAGTAAAATCCAAGGAATACTAACAAGAAACGACGAACTACTGTAATCATTCCAATACTCCAGTGCGCTGTTTTAATACCACCAACACTACCAGCCTCTGCCGATTTATCAGCTATGCGTAGGATAAAGGAATTAACAACGTTAAAGATATTTCCAATTGCAAGTGAGATTAATGCAAGAGGCATAGCAAGCGCAATCGCTGCTTCAGTTCCAGATCCCATCGAGATTGCAAACGCTGTAGCCAGTGTCCCACCAACAATTACATCCGGTGGAATATAGGCACCAATTGACACGGCCCCCATAAAGAATAATTCTAAAGTAGCACCAATAATAACACCTTGTTGAACATCACCTAAGATAAGTCCAACAATGGGTCCAAGAATAATTGGGCGATTAATATACAGTGATCCCAGTTGATCCCCGAAGACACCCAATGCCGCTACTAAACCAATCAATATTGCTTGTAACATGAATTCTTCCTCCTTTTATAGTTTTACTACCTGCTTTGAGTCGCTGGATAACATCCGTATTTCTACTTCTTTTCCAGCATCCATTAGTTCCTTCAACAATTTCTTATCGGTTTCACTGACAAAGATGGCTTTACTGATTTGTTCATCATCACCTTCTTTTTTCGTTCCACCAAGGTTAATAGATTGAATTTGTGGACATGCTTGCGCAAGCTTATACGCAACGTCAATAGTCCGTACGACAATTAACAGCTGATACTTATCTGTAACGCCACTGTTTAATGCGTTTATTGCATCTTCAACATTCTTTATGACTAACTTAACATTGGCTGGTTTTGCCAATTTCAATGTGGTCTTCCAAATATCATCGGAAACGACATCATCATCTGCAATCAAGATACAGTCTGCACCAAGGGCATTGGTCCAAGAGAATGCAACCTGTCCATGTAAGAGACGATGGTCAACACGACATAATACAATCATAAGTTCCTCCTAAAATTCTTCTTCGACGTCTGTTCCAACAAGATCGTCATTACAATATCGTAAGGTCATACGACACTCTTCAATCTTTTCAATAAGTTCTTCACGCGTTATGGGGCCTTGAATTTCAACCATGATTGAAATAATAAGCGCTAGGTTAACGCCAGCAATGAGATGGAAATCACGGCTACCCAATAACTTCATAAACTCTGTATTGACACTTCCGCCATAAATATCCGTCATGACCACCAAATCATCTTCTAGTGGGATTCCCTCTAAGCACATCATAATTTCTTGTGTGAGATCATGATGATCAACGTAGGCGGAAATAATATGAACGGAATCCACATCTCCGACAATGGCTTTGACGGCACTGTAGAATCCTTCGGCCAGGTGTTTATGACTTGCGATAATATAGTGTTTCATTTAGATCCCTCCCTGTTCTTTATATTTCGTTAAACTTTGTAAATCCGCATCACCTGGTTTTGTTTCATAACATTGTTTGGCTGTTTCCAGCGAGTAATAACCTTGATACTTATATTGATTAAATTTCATAAGATCTTCCTGCATGTTTCGATGTCCATCCCCCCATGCACAATGTCCTGAATCCACAAAATGCACATGAACAATATCTTCTTTAAAAACATTAAAGTAATCATCAATTGTTTCTTCAGCCTGGGTCATTGCCCCAAGGTCCAGACAAATTTTTAAGTTTTCACACGCCACAGCATCTTGATACGCTTTCAAATCTTGAATGGTATTGACCAAGCGTGATTCATAAGGTTGTAATGCTTCAATGGCAAGAAGAATTCCTTGCTCTTGCGCATAAATACACAATCTTCGCATCATTGCGACACTGCGTTGATAGGCTGTTTCTAGGGGTTCGTCATAAAATGACCAACCACTTGTTACCACCACCAGTTTCGCACCGACTGTATGCGCAATATCAATCATATTGCGGAAGTAAGCATACACACGATTTTGTTGTTCAAGAGATCCTGTCGCCATGTTATGAGGCTTTGGATTTGTCTGTTCAGGACAGATTGCGATAATCTGTAACCCAAAATGTTCTGCATGGGTTTTGAGTGCAAAAGGATCATCATACTGTTGGTAATCCACAAAGAAGTGATGTGGACTGGTCCATATTTCACATGCATCAAAGCCTAGACTTGAAATGGTTTTAAAAAATGTATTCAAACTATAATATCGATAGTGACTGTTCATTGCTGATAGTTTCAAAATGAATCATCCTCTCCATGCTCTCGATTTTTATCATTTTCAATATAGTCATAAAGGAGCGCAATCTCTGATACCGGCAACATGACATTATAATGTTCGAGCATAGGACCAAAACTATCATTCACATCACGAATAAAGGCTTGATGATCTTTCTCAAAGCGCTTCACGTCCTTATAGTCGTCAATAGCTGTTTTGGTTACCAGACGTTCAATTAAAAAGCAGACATGAATATAAATACCGACAATCGTCTTACTTTGGAATGTCTTTTGCATCTTGCGTTCTAAATGAGATGTGGAATCACTGACAAAGTTCAAAAGTTTGTTTGCATTTAAGATGGTTAGATTTTGCATCACATTTTGAAGTGAAAAGTTTTTAAGCAGATTTCGGTTAAACACCTCAATCTCATCTACATCCAAATAATCTTCCAAGGCCTTATCCACAATGGAAATATCTTTAAAACTGACAATATCCTCCAAACTTACACTGCGAATCGAATCCAGCGGTAATGAGTGTGGTTTCACCATCAACATCACTTCAAACTTATCAAATAAGGGATCCTTTAAACCATTTGTTAATAATTCTTTAAAGTCATACCGGATAAAACGAAGATCAATGGACTTAGGCAAGGATTGTTTAAAGAGGTTGACCATCCGATCTGCAACGGATACCCCTGCATCACTTACAAAGACCATGGCTTTTGTCTTCTCTGCACGATTCAAGATTTTATACTTGGTTACGGCTTGCTTCGAAGCTTTCGCTAAGATTTCTTCCAGCGGATATTCTTGACGAACCATTGAACCAATATGCAAGGCAATTGCCGTTGAACTGTTATTAATGACACCAACATTTAAATCTTTAAGAATGCGGTCCCCAATCAATTCCAACGATCCCATATCGACCAGTAAAATCAAATTCTTATAATACGGATTTAAGGCGATATAGTCATTCACCTTCATAATGATTTCTTCACTGCTACTATCCAGTGGCATATCAAAGGCATCAAAGATATGTTCCTCTAACAATTGATTGGCAGCATCCGCAATACTGCTTGCAGTGGAGTAGCCATGCGATACAATTACGGCCGCCGTATCTTTGTGTTTAATGTTGTCGTTATAAAAATAGATATTTAAAATTAGAAAGATTAGATTGAAATCATTAAGTTTTAACTCTAAAGCTTGGTAGATCATTTTTGAAATTTCATTTGAAATCATAAAGATGTCATACATTTCTTCTTTTAAAAACTCTAATAAAGCATTGATATCCTTACGATGTTTATACGTCCACCGATCAAGTTTTATTTTTTCATGTGATGATGACAACAAAACCCGTGATAAGACAAAACTGCAATTGCTGGGAATGTTGATTTTGTTTTTTTGTTTCACATCTTCAAGCACATCATCAATAATTTTCTCAAGTCCATATACTTTTTGAAGGCTATACGATTGATCAAAAATCATCAAATCATAATAATTACGCATGGACTCAAAATCTTGTGCTAACATCTCACGATACGATATCTGATTGCTTTGGAAACTGTTAAACGCTTTTAAGATGTTTTTAAATAGATGTACTATTTTATCCGTTGACTCATGAATAACATAAGTATCAATTTCAATAAGCTGCTTCATATCTTGTTCATTTGAAATGCTGTAGTTCAATTTATCTTCTGGTAAATGATATAAGTGACAATGCATGACACCTTGTTGCGCTGATTCTAGGGCTGTTGCGCAAATGCGTGTAATGCATTTTTTTAACTCATGAATGTCTTCATCAAATTTAAGTTGAAGCAATGCCTCTAACAGCTTGTATGAAATAAAGATCTTTAAGCCGAGTTTTTGTTGTTCTTGTTTAAAGAATTTGAGGATGAAATGTTCCTTTTCCTGTGTTCCGCGTTGATCAAAGTGCGGAATCTTGCATATAATTGGAAGACTTTGAAGTAAGGAATAATCAAATGCATCTTCTGGATTATAAGAGGTTCCAAAAACCAAACGGCAATGAACCTTCACAACCTTACGATCTTTAGTGTAATAGCCATCTTTAATGACATTTGAAACTTGATATTGGATATCAGGACGCATACGATCTGCATGTTCTAGGTAAAGAACACCGATATCTTTTTGTTCAAGCAAACCACTTTGTGTTTCATCACCAAAAAGCAGGCGTTCATAATCACATTGCGGATCAATAAATTTTAGATGGTAGACACTTTGTCCTGTTTGAATTAGATTATGTTCCACACAAAATTTATGAATCATACGTGATAAATACGCCTTACCACTTCCCCGTTTTCCAAACAAAACAATTGGTAATCCACGTCCTGGATAAAGCAAGGCAGACTTAATTTGTTGAACGATGTGACTTAATGATCCATCAAAGCCAATTAAATCTTGGAAAGAATCATACCCTTCCGAGCTCTGTATTTCATCCATGAGCGCTTTAACACTTAAATACTCACGCGATACATTTTGAACACGATAGCGCTTCTCAAATTCGTGTTTATCGAAGTAATACACCGGTCGAGACGATACCTTAATCAAGAGCCCTTCCTGAAATAATTCATTTAAGTATTGCGATACTAAGGAACGGCTTAAGTGTAACGATTCTGAGATTACTGTGGTTGTGAGTAAGGAAAAGTCATGATCGAGTAGAATTTGTGTTTCGAAAACAAGATACTGATAAATTTGTTCTTTTGTATTCATAGATACTCCTTCTTTTTCAATGGTGACTTTAACTGTCTCTATTGTACGAAGGGGATGAGATTTCGTCTTTAGTTTCATCATTCTTCGACAAAAACACTTAAAATCCACCAAGCTCTAACACTGAACGCCACTTTCGACACTTAATTATCAGTAATAACCGATATTATGGGGATACTGTCGAAACGTGCGTTGATACCCTTAGATTACCACACAGCCAATTCAAAACATTCAATTCTCTAAATGTCTCATCATATCCTCATTTACCACTCATCACATAAAGACACACATTTCTTTCACTTTTTATTGACAGCGGTTACACCTCATGCTAATATGTGCTTGTAAGATAGGATTGTTACTGAAGAAGGCAAGACCTACAAATATGGCGATACGCTATTTTTGTAGGTCTTTTTATATCTTCACGCAACAATTTCTAAATCATATAGAAAAGGAGAAGTGACTTATATGATGAAACATTTACAGAAATTAGGCCGTGCCTTAATGCTTCCAGTAGCGGTATTACCGGCTGCAAGTTTATTAATGGGTATTGGTTATTGGATTGACCCTGTTGGATGGGGAGCTAACAGTGTTCTCGCCGCATTCTTAATTGGATCGGGTAAAGCAATCATTGAAAAACTACCAATTATCTTTGCGGTAGGGATTGCTTATGGATTATCAAATGATAAAGATGGTGCTGCTTCCTTAAGTGGTCTTGTTGGTTTCTTAATGATTACCACATTACTATCTGTAGGATCTGTAGCAAACTTAAAAGGTATTGCACCTGAAGCCGTTAATGCTGCATTTGGGAAAATTGATAATGCCTTTATTGGTATTATTTCTGGGGTAGTTGGTGCATTAATGTACAACAAATTCTCCAAAACAGAACTCCCAACCGCACTCGCATTCTTTAGTGGTAAACGCTTGGCGCCAATCATGACTGCAGTTGTGATGATGCCAATCTCAATTGCTTTACTATATATTTGGCCAATTGTTTATGGTGGTCTTGTATCCTTTGGTACCGCAATTTCATCCATGGGTCCTCTTGGAGCAGGTTTATTCGGGTTCTTCAACCGTCTCTTAATCCCTACAGGATTACACCACGCTTTAAACTCAGTATTCTGGTTTGATACAATTGGTATTAATGACATTGGAAACTTCTGGGGTGGTACCGGTGTTAAAGGAATTACCGGAATGTACCAAGCTGGTTTCTTCCCTGTTATGATGTTTGGACTTTGTGGAGCTGGTCTTGCTATGTATCAATCCGCAAAACCTGAAAATAAAAAGGTTGTGGGATCACTCATGCTTGCAGCTGGTTTCTCAGCATTCTTCACTGGGGTAACAGAACCGATTGAATTCTCATTTATGTTCGTTGCACCTGCATTATACTTAGTACATGCACTCCTTACAGGACTTTCATTATTTATTGTTTCATCCTTTGGATGGACGGCAGGATTTGGATTTAGTGCTGGATTTGTAGACTTATTCTTAAGTTCACGTCTACCACTTGCAAACAAACCTTATATGATCGTTGTATTTGGTGTTGTATACTTTGTAATCTACTACGTACTCTTCCGATTCTTGATTGTTAAGTTTAATATTAAAACACCAGGACGTGAAGAAGTATTGCTAGATGACACAATTCTCACTGCATCGGACAGTAAATTTGCACATCAAGCAGAAATTATTCTTAATGCGCTTGGTGGTAAAGAAAACGTTAAAAGCGTTGACTACTGTACAACACGCTTACGTCTTGAACTCTTTGAAACCGAAAATATTGATGAAAAAGCAATTAAGGGAACTGGAGCAGCAGGAATCGTAAGACCTGGTGGAAGCAGTCTCCAAGTTATCGTTGGTACAAACGTTCAGTTCGTAGCCGATGAATTCAAAAACTTAATTAAATAATAGAATAAGTAATATCCTACTCTATAAAAAAACCGGTATCGCTACCGGTTTTTTTCATGCTTCATAATTTGGTATAGATGTATTGCAAGATACATGCGCTCATCCATTGAGAGTTCATAATCAAATCGTGTGTGAACGTATTGGTTAATCTTTGCGACACAGTCGTTATACTTTTTTAACTTCGCTGCAATAAATAAATTAAGTTCACCAATGCTCTCATCAAATGGATGGTTGGAACTTTGATTCCCAATAATACGTTGGGCGAGATATTTTAAGTGCGTTGCAAGACGTGTATATGCAGGTTGACTGCTATTCATCTCGATACCCAATTCACTTTGAACAATCGCCATAACATCCTTTAAAAACATCATGGTATTTTGAGCTTGATGCGATATATTCCCGTTACTTGCATTGACGATGTGAATAACAAGATACCCAATTTCATCTTGAGGAAGTGTTACCTCAAACCGCTTATTAATATAATTTAATGCCCATGCTCCTACTTTAAATTCATCAGGATAATACATTTTAATTTCTTCTGTAAATAACCCTGGCAATTCCACATCATCTTTTGATCTTAATACTGCGTAGTAAATATGATCTGTCAGTGCTACGTTTATCGTGTCACTTAGTGATGTATCTAAAACAGAATGTGCATATTCAACGATTGCGCGCGTTGCTTCAAAATAATCCACTGGTATTTTATTAAGAAGTTGTTCAAAGTCGTCTTGGCTATCACTTACCACTTTAAACATCTTTTCGATGCGTGAAGCATCTATTTCGTCCCCTATTTTATGTTGGAAACCGATTCCTGAACCCGTAACAACCATGTCTTCTCCATCGATAAATGTAGCGACACAATTATTATTAAAGATTTTCGTTATGTGCATATCAAAAACCCATCCCCTTTTTATAGGCCTATTATACCATAGACACTACTCTTTAAAGGTGAAACCGTATTATCGCCATAAAAAAAAGAGAGGTTATTCCTCTCTTTAAATATTCAATTGAATTAATGCTTACCATTAAGTTTTAGAAGTTTCATAATTTCAACGATAACCATTGGTACAAACATCAACACAATCACAATCATCCAGTGATGACCATCAAGTGTACCCAGTTTAAACAGATCGTTTAGAACCGGAATGAATAATACAGCAAGAATCATGAGCCCGTTAATGAGCGTTGCCATGATAAGGTATTTATTTTTCCAAAATGATGTGAATACTGATTTTTCACTTGAATGAATACTGTATGAATGGATTAATTGTGAGAATGCTAATACGATAAATGCCATTGTCGTACCTGTTTCAGTATCGCCAGCTGCCCATAGACGCCCTGCACCGTACATGTAAGCAAAAAGTGCAACGCCCCCTACAACAGCACCTTGGTACCCAATTCGCCAAAGCATTGATTTACTGATGAGTGAGCCTGTACGATCTGGTTGACGTTCCATAATACCATCTTCTGCACCATCAACACCAAGTGCTAATGCTGGAAGACTATCCGTTACAAGGTTAATCCATAATAAGTGAATTGGTAGTAGTGGTGCGTCCCAGTCAAGGAGTACCGCAATTAATAACAGTAACAATTCTCCAACATTACATGATAATAAGTATGAGATTGCTTTCATAATGTTATCTTTAATGCGTCGACCTTCACCAATAGCGGTTACCACTGTTGCGAAGTTATCATCTGTAAGAACCATGTCGGCTGCACCTTTAGCAACTTCTGTTCCAACAATACCCATCGCAGCACCAATATCAGCACGTTTTAATGCTGGTGCATCGTTAACACCATCACCTGTCATCGCCACAATATCGCCATGACGCTTCCAAGCGGAAATAATACGCATTTTATGTTCTGGAGAAACACGTGCATACACACCAATGTGTTGAACTTGTTCAAACAATTCATCATCAGTCATCGCATCCAATTCTTTTCCAGAGATAACACGTTGTCCATCTTCAAGTAGTCCGATTTCACGACCAATTGCGGATGCAGTAACAGCATGGTCACCCGTAATCATTACGACACGAATACCTGCTTTTTTACTTGTTTTAATTGCTTCTGTAACTTCTGGACGTGGTGGATCAATCATCCCTACCAACCCTACAAAAGTAAGTTCACTTTCAATTTCTGTCGCTTCTAAATCCGTATTTGAAACAGATTTCTTAGCAAGTGCAAGAACACGGAGTGCCTTAACACCCATTTCTTGATTATGTTTTTGAATACGATCAATATCTTCTTGCATAATTGCACGTACACCATTTTCATCTTGGTACTGTGTTACAACTGCAAGAACTTCATCAACCCCACCCTTAACAAATACCGTTGCGGAACCTTCAATATCGTTAATCGTACTCATACGTTTACGACCTGAATCAAACGGTACTTCATTTAAACGAGTGTGTTTTTGAATCAAACCAACTGCATCAAGATCAAGTGCTTCTGCCCATGCAGATAGCGCTGTTTCAGTTGGATCTCCGAGCCAATTTCCATCAACTTTACGAGCATCATTACAGAGTAATAAACCACGTGATAATTCATTCACGTCACTTTCAGTCCAATGTTCTTTTACCGTCATAACATTTTGTGTTAGGGTACCGGTTTTATCTGAACAAATAACCGTTGCGGAACCAAGGGTCTCAACTGATGGCAAATTACGAACAATTGCATGACGTTCTACTAAACGTTGTACACCAAGTGCTAAGACAATTGTAGCCACAGCTGGTAAACTTTCAGGAACAACTGCAACTGCTAGAGAAACAGCTGTTAAGAACATTTGTAAGAAATCATGATTATTCAATACACCAACAAGGAGAATAATTCCACACGCAATAATCGCTCCAACACCTAGGATTCTACCCAGTTGATTTAATTGTTGCTGAAGCGGTGTCGGATCTGATTTTGTTTCAGTTAGCATTGTCGCAATCTTACCTACTTCAGTATCCATACCAACAGCAACGACAACACCTTGACCTCGTCCATAACTCACCATTCCTGATGAATATGCCATATTCTTGCGATCACCCAAGACTGCATCATCAGCACAGACAACATCTGCATGTTTTTCAACTGGCACAGATTCTCCAGTTAATGATGCTTCTTGTACTGTTAAGGAATTTGATTGGACAATTCGTAAATCAGCAGGTACTAAATCCCCTGCATCCATTACAATCAAATCTCCAACAACTACATCATTAGAATTAATAGTTTGTTCTTCACCGCCTCGTATTACTTTTGCGGTTGGAGTAGACATATCTTGAAGCGCTTTAAGAGACTTCTCAGCTTTATCTTCTTGAATCATTCCAATAAGTGCGTTTAATGCAACGATTGCGAAAATTAAAATCGCATCTGCATGTTCACCCACAATACCACTAATTAGAGCAGCAACAAGCAAAATAATGATTGTTACGTCTTTAAACTGATCCAATAAACGCATCATAAAACTGCGTCCTTTTGCTTCAGCCAATTTATTCATGCCATATTTCTCACGAGACGCCTCAATTTGAGCATCCGTTAATCCGTTGACGATATCCGTCTTTGCTGCCACTTCTTCAAGTGACTTTGCAAACCATTTTGTATCTTTCACAGGCTTCCTCCTTATACATTGGATAGTAAGTAAAATAAAAAGACCCTATCCGTGCCTTAAAAAACTTGGATAAAGTCTCGAATTTATACACGTTCCGGACTCTAAAGTCGTGTTGACGAAACTGTGGACCTAAAGAATAGGCTTCTACTCCCTTTATGTATTAATAATAACAAATGCACCTTTGGGTGTCAAAGTGTTTTGGGTGATATTACTTGATATTTTACACATTTAGAATGCGTAGATACACAATTAAAGCAATATAAATTAATAAAAAACCGAAACTCAGATTATCCTTTGAGTTTCGGTTTATAAATGAATATTTTCAATAAAAGATTTTAATGATTATAACGGTTTTTCTTTGTTTGTATTACAAAGATTAGCATACCAACAAGGCTTAGTAGTAATCCATAAAGACGAATACTACTTGCAGTAATCCCAGCTGCCGGAAGAACCGATTGTGGTTTTGATAAGGCTTTAACAATTTTATCCATTTGGTCCATTGAATTGTGTAACGATTTATTAACTTTTTCAACCTTTGAACCTGAATCAATTGAAGCGAGACCTTCTTTTAACACTTTATCCACCTCTGCCTTAGCTTTATCTTTTGCTTCTTGGGAAAGTCCAGGAAGTGCATCAATCGCTTTTTTCGTTTCATCAGCTTTTGCTTCTAAGTCTTTTTTCGCTTTGTTTTTTGCATCTTGTAATGTGCTTTGATCTACAATGTCTTTCACCGCAGTATCCGTTGTATTTTTTGCATTTTCAACATCTTTTGGTGTCGTACCTTGATCAATTGCATTTTTACCTTCTTCTGTTTTCTGATCAATATCATCTTTCGCTTTTTGCTTTTCATCATCCGTTAAGTTTGGTAACTTATCGATTTCTTTTTTAGCATCCTCAGCTTTTTTATCGAGATCATCTTTCGCTTTATTCTTTGTATCAAGAAGTTTGTTGTCCTCAACAATATCGTTGATTCCTTTTTCAGTTGTATCAATCACTTTGTCAATTTCTTTTGAGTCTTTTGACTGATCAATCGCATCTTTACTCTCTTGATTTTTTTGTTCAATTTCTTCTTTTGCTTTAGTTTTCTCTTCATCTGTTAAGTTTGGTAACTTATCGATTTCCTTTTTAGCATCTTCTGCTTTTTTATCGAAATCATCTTTCGCTTTATTTTTTGTATCAAGAAGTTTGTTGTCGTCAACAATGTCGTTGATTCCTTTATCCGTTGTATCAATCACTTTATCAATTTCTTTTGGATCGTTTGACTGATCAATCGCATCTTTGCTCTCTTGATTTTTTTGATTAATTTCGTCTTTGGCTTTATTTTTTTCTTCATCCGTTAAGTTTGGTAACTTATCAATTTCTTTCTTAGCATCTTCAGCTTTTTTATCAAGTTCAGATTTGGAATCTTCTTTTTTCTTGTCTAAATTGCCTGTGTTTTTCGCTTCGTATTTCTTTTCAATTGCATTTAATTCATCAATTCCTGTTTTTAAATTTTCAGGAACATCAGTAATCACAGTTGTGTCTTCAATACGCTTAATTGCATCCGTAAGTGTTTTATTAATTTCATCATTTGCTTCTTTGCGTTGTTGATTTGAAAGTGACGGTTTATCTGCAATTTGTTTTCGAACTTCATCCGCTTTAGCTTTTAAATCGGCAACGGCTTTAATTTTGGCATCATCAAGTTCTGCTTTTACCACAACATTTCCTATATCTGTTTTACCTTGATTGTAAATTGTATTGATATCTGAAGGTGTTGTTGCTTTATCAAGTTCTTTTGAAGCATTATTGACCGTTTGGTCAATAACTTTCTTCGCTTTGTCTTTGTCAGCTTGTGATAAGTTTTCAAGTTTATCGATTGTTTCTTTAGCTTTCTCAGCTTCAGCATTTAAATTTGCTTTTTTATCATCTTTAAGTTTTTCAAGTGACTCGAAATTTTCTTTAATGAGTGCATCTTTAATTGCGTCCATCTCTGTTTTTGTTTCGGAAACAACTTTATTAACATCTTCGATAGACTTACCTGTTTCAATATTTTGAAGTCCATTACTTAGAGCGTTCTCGATCTCACCTTTTGCTTTATTTTTAATTTCTTGAGAAAGACCAGGAAGTGCATCAATCGCTTTTTTCGTTTCATCAGCTTTCGCTTCTAAATCTTTTTTCGCTTTGTTTTTTGCATCTTGTAATGTGCTTTGATCTACGATATCTTTCACCGCAGTATCTGTTGTGTTTTTTGCATCTTCAACATCTTTTGGCGTTGTACCTTGATCAATTGCATCTTTACCTTCTTTTGTTTTTTGACCAACATCATCTTTAGCTTTTTGCTTTTCATCTTCTGTTAAGTTTGGCAACTTATCAATTACTTTCTTAGCATCTTCAGCTTTTTTATCGAGGTCATCTTTTGCTTTATTTTTTGTATCAAGAAGTTTGTTGTCGTCAACAATATCGTTGATTCCTTTATCCGTCGTATCAATCACTTTGTCAATTTCTTTTGGATCGTTTGACTGATCAATCGCATCTTTTCCATCTTGATTTTTTTGATCAATATCATCTTTGGCTTTTTGCTTTTCATCATCTGTTAAGTTAGGTAACTTATCAATTTCTTTCTTAGCATCTTCAGATTTTTTGTCTAAATCAGATTTAGAATCTTCTTTTTTCTTATCTAAATTTTCATTATTTTTTGCTTCATATTTTTGTTCAATTGCATCTAATTCATCAATTCCTGTTTTTAAGTTGTCAGGAACTTCGTTAATAACCGTTGTATCTTCAATACGTTTAATTGCTTCTGCAAGTGTCTTATTAATTTCATCATTTGCATCGCTACGTTGTTGATCTGATAATGCCGGTTTATCAGCAATGAGTTTACGAACTTCTTCAGCTTTAGCATTTAAATCTTTAATTGCTTTTGTTTTCGCATCATCAAGTTCTGCTTTTATAACAACATTTCCAATATCAGTTTTACCTTGATTGTAAATTGTATTGATATCTGAAGGTGTTGTTGCTTTATCAAGTTCTTTTGATGTGTCACTGACCGTTTCATCAATCAATTTTTTGGCATCATCTTTTTCGGTCTGTGATAAGTTTTCGAGTTTATCGATTACCTCTTTGGCTTTTTTCGCTTCAGCATCAAGATTTGATTTTTTATCGTTAATCAATGCATCGATACTATCGTTGTTTTCTTTAACGATCGCATCTTTTATTGCATCCATCTCATTTTTTGTGTCCGTTACAACTTTATTAATAACATCAACAGACTTACCGGTTTCTACCCCTTCAAGTCCTTTATTTAACGCATTATCAATTTCACCTTTGGCTTTATCTTTAGCTTCTTGAGAAATTCCAGGGAGTGCATCAATCGCTTTTTTCGTTTCATCAGCTTTCGCTTCTAAATCTTTTTTCGCTTTATTTTTTGCATCCAGCAAGTTACTTTGATCTACAGTTTCTTTTACCGATGTATCGGTTGTGTTTTTTGCATCTTCTACATCTTTTGGTGTTGTTCCTTGATCAATTGCATCTTTACCATCATTTGTTTTCTGATCAATCTCATCTTTAGCTTTTTGCTTTTCATCATCCGTTAAGTTTGGTAACTTATCGATTTCTTTCTTAGCATCTTCAGCTTTTTTATCAAGATCAGCTTTTGAGTCGTTTTTACGATCAACAAGTGTTACATCATTAACAATCTTATCGATGTTTCCTGAAGAATTATCTTTAGAATTGGTTGCATCTTCACGTGTTTTTGCGTTATCGATTGCTTTCTTACCATCTTCTAATTCCTTTTGGATTGCATCAATTTTTTCTTTTTTCTCGGACTCAGATACGTTTTTTAAGTCCTCAATTTTTTTGATTGCTTCATTAGCTTTCTTCTCAAGTTCATCTTTAAGAACAGGTTTTAATTCTTGTAATTCATAAACGCGCTCAACTTCTTTTAAATCATTAGTTAGCTTTTCGTTAAGTCCTGGACTTGAAACTTCATCAATATTCTTTTTAAGTTCATCAATTGTACTTTGTGTTACTTCACCTTTAAGAACTTTATCATCAAAGTTCTCAAAAGTATCCTTAATCGCTTTTTCAATCCCTTTTGCTTGATCTAATAAAGCTTGAGCCTTGTCGAGTAAGTCATTTACATATGCTTTTACATCACTTGCATAAGGGTTTCCTGATGCTGTAATTTTCGCACGAATTGCATCAATATTTTTTTGAATTTCAGTTGTATCTTTACCCACTAATTCTTTGAATTCACTGTCATTAAACAATGCATGTGTATCCTCTTGAATTAAATAGTCATCTTTCAAGAAGAATCCCATTCTATGAATTTCTAAGTGTGTACTTTTATCGTTGTTTCCGAAATGACGTAAGGAAACAGTAACTTCCCCGCTTCCTTGTGCCGTAAATGGTAAGCTTACAATCTGCATTTGACTATCGACAGTAAAGTTTTGCTTAGCTAATACAGGATCTCCAGAAGTCTTTTTATCGGGATAAATATTCAATACACCTTTGTTCGATCCTTTAGGACTCTTTAATTCTGCACGGAAATAATACTCATATCCTGCTTGAAGTTGAATTGTCTGACCGACAAGAATAAACGCTCTATTCTCTTCGGTAGTCGCACCGGACTCGCGCATTGATTTTGATTTGAATACAGATTGATCCGTATCATTTTTTTCACCAACTAAAAAGTTTGGTTTTCCAACATCTCTAAAACCATCTACGACTTTCGTATTGATGACGCCATCTTGCTCACCACCAAAAACGTTATTTGTAGAAGTAATCTTCCAGTTCTTAATTGATTTCTCATTTGCACTATATCTTAAATAGGGGTTTTGTAATTTATTGCCTCGGAATGGAAACAATTCCTCTGTTTCTTGTGCAGATATTGTATAATTCTGATTCATTGAAATACTTGTTACAAGCAAGACAAATGTCAGTGCTATTGTCATGATCTTGTTCATTAGTTTATTTTTTTTCATCATATAAATGCTCCTTTACATATCAATACTACATAGTTGCGTATTTGTATTTCCCCTCCCCATTCCGTAAGCACGCTCTAACAAGATAGCATAGAACTTCATCTATTTCTAAGTATTTGCTTTGAATTTCATAATATGTTTATCTGCGGTCGTTAAATATTTCGTTTTTTTTATACATTCAGTCTTTTTTTGTTGCGCTACCCTTTTCTTGTCCGAGTATGTTCTTTTATTTTACCACCGTGTTTTACAACCCTAATATTCGTTTCTATAATATAATTTCTTAAAAAAAATCGAAAACAAATAATTGCTCATCTTTTCTCGTAAGATATATTTTAAAATCTTGAACTTGTTTGTTCACAACTGATAAACAGTCTTAGTTAAAATACTTTAATCTGATATCATTAGTAGATTATTGCGAATAAAAAAATTCGTCTTTAATTGATGTTTGAAATATATAAATAAAAAAAAACGTTGAATTATCAACGTTTTACTTCGTAAACCATACGTAAGGTCTTTAAAGGATAACCGTACAAAGTATCTGGTATACATATTTTTTGGACAAATCCATATTTCTTATAGAATGTTTCTGCACTTACATTACCATTTTCCACATCCACATATGCTTGATTAATAGTGTCTGGAACACTTGCCTCAATAAATGATAGCAACTCTGAACCTACACCAGCACGTTGATGCGTAGGAAGTACATACAATGCGACAATATATAAATCATTATCACGAATTTCATAGTTAGCAAATCCGACGATGTAATCATCTTGAACCGCAACCATAAATTTTGTTGTTTCAATGCGACGCTCTAAAACGGTGGGTGAATAAGCATCTTCAATAAAACGATTAATAATATCAAGCGGGATTAAATCCTTATACGCTTCTTTCCACGTAATGGATGCAATCAAACGAATCGCTTCTAAATCATCGGGCGTAGCCAATCGTATCATTATGTCACCTTCTTTTTATAGTAAACATTGTAACCGATATCACCTAAAATTCATAGTAATCCATTCGAAATTTCATAATTCTACGATATATACTTTTGACTTATACTTTTTAATATTTCCCATGAATCATCCATTTCCTTTACAAGTTTGAACTGTGTCCGAGCCCTCACAAGATTATGCTCTGGGTAATTTGTTTTAAAGTATGTATCTCCGTCAAGATAGTCTTTAAGAAAACGCAATCCACATTCAAGCGTCATCATTTTCGCACCTTCTGGAAATAGTTTAATCTCTAAATTGGACAAGCTTCCTTGAGAGCCTTTTATAAATCCATCAACATACGCTTCATAATAGGGTATGTTTAAGTGCACTTTCGTTAAGTCTTTTTCATCTTCTAGGGCAGTACTTGCACCAAATCGAATCGAGTCTCCAAAATCATCGAGCGAAAATCCGGGCATTACAGTATCTAAGTCCACAACACAGAGAACATCATTTGTATCTTTATCTAAAAGAACATTATTTAGCTTTGTGTCATTATGTGTCACCTTTAACGGTAACATGCCTAGTCTATGATAATTCCACAATGTATCCGCAAAATCTTGATGTTTTAGCACAAATTCAATCTCCGGTAATGCTAAGTGTTTTCGTCCAGATCTATTTAATTCTAGAGACCTATGGAAGTGCTCATATCTCATCGGGGTATTGTGGAAGTCTTGAATCGTTAGATTTAATGTATCTACTGGAAAATCTTCCAAATCTTTTTGAAACGATCCAAATGCCACACCACTTCGATAAAAATCCTCGATATTATCGACAAGATCCAAGGACATTGAATTATCAATCAAATTATAAGCACGCCAAAAAGCACCCACTTCACTTTAAAAAATATATTCTTGATGCCGAGTCGGAATTAGGTTCAAAACTTCTCGACTTGGATTACCACCACGTATCAGTACTTTTTTGCGAATATGATTTGTTACTTTTTCAATATTTTCAATAAGACCTCGAGGATCTAAAAAGATTTTATGGTTAATTTTTTGGAGAACATAACTCCCTTGTGAACAAATAACGCGATATGTATCATTTATATGTCCATTCCCAAATGGTATAACTTCTATTACATCACCATCAAAGCAAAATTCCTTTATAACTTCGTTTATAGATTCCATACTTTCATCCTTCTATTGTCAAATGCAAGACCAAAATAACACCTGTAGTACCAGGTGTTATTTTAATTCATTAAAGAAAACGTTTATTATACCTAAAGAGTAAATAGAGCAGCATCCCCAAACCAATCATCATCATTAATAGCGATTGAATAGAGATCGTTTTTTGGAAATGGATTACCATCCAAATACCCAATAATAATACGCAAACGTTAATGATGCCATTCAACAGTTTCTTCATTGCGTTCACCCCACTTAATTTCAGATGGTTCAAGCGTTATTTCAAATGCATTTCCCAAACCATCATAGAATATTGTCTCTTGTCTTTCATGTGTATTATTAAGTAATGCCACTGAATTTGGATATACATTCACTTCGCAATGAATGTTTGTAGCAAAGAAATTCTTCATTTTATTTTCTTTATTCATTGCATAAAAAATTGAACGGTAAAGAACTCGTGTATTTTCAAAACTGTAAGGAAGACCCGTAAGGTACACACCACGGCCTCTACCAAACGACTTCGATGCAAGAACGACATTTTCATTTTCTACTTTAATAATTTCTGTATCAGAAGATCGAGCGTAAATATTGTTTATTGATTCGCCAAATTTAAATGCCCCCACAAGATCCTCTGTAATAAAATGTTGTGAGACGGGTTCTTTGAAATATTTATCGGTTGAAAGCGTGAATCCGAGTTCTCTATCAACACCTAATACGTCATGGAGTTGGAAGAGATGCCCGCCTTTTTCAAAGGCTGTAGGCTCGCCCACTCCAATAAATCCATGTCCTTCATAAACCCATTTTCGAATAACCGCAACAAATGCTGGATCATCCCAAACCCTATCTCCAGAAAATGATGTCTTGGCATCCCCCGCATTAATCAATACATCGATGTCTTCAGGAATACCCAACTTAATTTCATCAAAGCTTAGAAAACGCACATCAACATCCATTCCACTAAGCGACTCTAAAATTCCAATGTAAGAATATATTTGTTTGTAATGGAGAGCATGTGCGACCATGAAATTTTGCCAACTACGTAGAGATCCCCAAGCACTCATAATCCCTACCGTTGCTTTAGTCATCGGTTTTACATCTTCTATTTTATCAATTATCCCTCTAAATTCATCAGCAGTTTTAGCAATATAATCGACAAACTTAGGAAATTTATAAGCAAGGCTTGGATATCCTCCGTAACCGATACGATTAAGCGGACTTCTCATTAATGCCCGACGTGCAGATATCCAATTGTCATTTGCTTCTTTTAAAATTGCATCATCATTGCCGTCAAAGAATGTATCGGGGAAGAAATACGGTAAAAAACGTCCTTCCGTATATTTTACATGAGGAATATCGGAAATAAGTCGAAGCGTCATCCCACCGCCAACACTCCCCACTACTGCATCCAGTCCTATTGTATGGAAATACGCTCCATACGGTTCAACCCCAATCCAGTTATCACCTAAAAACATCATGGCTTCTTTACCGTATGAATGCACCAAATCAACCATTGCTTTAGCTTGCTGAGCGACAAATTGTTGTTGGAAATCAATGTAATCTTTATATGCTTGAGTTGGCATGCAGAATGTCGAATTATAATATCCATTTTGGATAAAGTCTTCAGCGGTGAGACGGTAGCCTTTCGCTTTTTCAAACGCCTCTAAAGCACGGGGAGAAACACTCGATCCATATCCAAACCAGTCCACGAATTTTTCTTTTCGTTGATCATTAAAGCACAAAGTAAAGTGATAGTAAAACGTCGTAAAACGAATCACATCGGTTTTGGGATTGGTTTCTAGAAAGTCTTTCAGTGTATCCATCATAAATTTTTGAGAGTGTGGTTGTCGAACATCGAAAGGAATCTCTTTCTCACGATCTTTCCAGTCGTTTGTGATGTAGTTATACATTTGAGTTGGATCCCAAATCATATAAGAAAGGAAATTAACGGTATATTCATGGAACGGTTCAGTATCCTTTATCACGACAACATCACGTTTTGAATCAACCTCCCATTTCGAAACATCAACCACTTCATTACGTGTTCGATCAATAACTTGCCACCAAACTTTAGGATCATGATTGTAATCAGGTGAAAGTTGTTCCCGTAGATATCCTGTCATAAATGGAATTTCAAGCTCTGTTTTGATAGCAAGATGGTAATCACTCATCAAGAAAATCTGTTGAGCCTCCGTTATATGTTGTAGCGCAAATTCATTTTGACCTCGGGCTACAAAATACGTTGTATAGATTTTCGCATCAAGATTTTTTAAATCTTCATCTAATTTGGTTCCATCACTATCACGCAAGGCATCTGCACCCCAACGGTCCATTAAATCCTTGGTTTCTTCAAGGAAGTTGTTTTCACTTGGGAGTGTTACACGGCCTTTATTCTTTTTCATATTAATCTCCTAGTCTTTAACACCACCCAAGGTCATCCCTTGAGTGAGCTTGCTTTGTACAAATATATATAAGATAAGTGTTGGTAACATTACAATTACCAACCCCGCATAAAGCGGTCCAGGGTTTGCAGCCCCTCTTGCTGCCTGTTGTAAGTTTATTAATCCAACAGGTAATGTTTTTTGAGCACCTGGCATTAAGGTTAATGCAATAATATACTCATTCCAAAACGATAAAAAATTAAAGAGAATCACCGTTACAATACTTGGTTTTGCCATTGGAATCATAATTTTTGTCATCGTCTGAAAGTACGTACATCCATCAATTGATGCTGCTTCTTCAAATGCCTTCGGTAGTGTTTTAAAATATCCGGATAACAGATAAACCGTAAATGGAAGTGCAGTGGCTGCATAAACTACTGCTAACATGAATCGATTGTTTATAAATAAACTCATATTTAAAAGTGATTTACTGCTTTCATTCCACTTTAAAAGCATTAAGAATATGGGTATAACAATATAGTTTACGTTAATAAATAGGCCGGCCATAAACAAACCATTAATTTGTTTCTTAAATTTAAAATCAAATCGCGCTAAGACATAGGCCGCAGGTAGTGCGGTAATCAAAAGAAGAACGATTCCTAAAACCGTTACATATACAGAATTAAGGAAGTAGTCACCCATCTTAGCTTCTTTGAATGCAACCACAAAGTTATTGAAGTTCGGATTCTGCGGGAATTTCCATGGATTCATAAAGAACTCTGATGGTTCTTTAAGTGATGCAAGAAATACCCAACCGATTGGTACGATTATGGAAATGGTTAATGCGATTAGAACAACATAAATAAATAACTTATATGCTTTCTCAGCACTCATGCTCTTATGTTTTTTCATAGATCCTCCTACATTTGGATTGGATCACGTTCTGTAATCTTATTTACAATTGCAGATAGTGCAAAGGAAAATAAGAAAATCATGACCCCAATCGCCATTCCATATCCATACGAAGCATTATCGTATGCTTGTTTGTATAAATAACTCAAGAATACTTCACTTGATCCACCAGGTCCACCACTTGTAAGTACCTTTACAAATAAGAAACTCATGTTAATAGTACTAATAATAAAGAACGTTAGTGTGGTACGTAGATTCGACCATATTAATGGTAGTGTGATTTGGAAGAATTGACGGGTTCGGGATGCCCCTTCAATTTTCGCAGACTCATACAAATGCTCTGGAATACTGCTAATACTTGCCATATACATTACCATATAATATCCAATTGCCTGCCATATCATCGCTCCCGCAACGGCATACAGAACAATATTTGGATCACCTAGAAATTGAATATTTTTCCAGGTCTCTGGTTTAAATATCCGAATAATACTATTTAACAAGCCTCCCTGGTCTACTGCATAAATTTGTGCGAAGATTGCGGATATAATCGCGACAGATAAGATGTTAGGTATATAAAAGATAACGCGAAAGAAACCCTTTCCCTTTACATTTTCACGCACAAGAATGTTTGCGAATACAACCGCAAATCCAAAAGTCACAATCGTAACCATCACAATAAGCAAGATTGAATTTTGAACTGCTTGAATGAATTTTAAATCCTGAAATAATATCTTAAAGTTATTTAACCCTACAAAAGTTTTAGTACTGGATAACCCACCCCATTTAAAGAGTGACATCATAAAGATATTTATCGTTGGATAAACCATAAAAATCCCGATTAATATGAGTGCCGGGGTTAAGCAACCAATTACGAACCGTCTTTTTGCCTTTTTCTTATTCATATTCCCACTCCATTTCAAGGCTTCTTAATAGAAGAGCGATAACACGTGTGTCATCGCTCCTTAAACATCAAATACTTATTGATTAATTATTGATATTTCGAAACTGCATCCAGTACTTCTTGATACCATTGTTCTGCAGTTTTTTGTCCAGAGACAACGTCATTGACGGTTCCATATAAGATTCCATCTCCTGATGTTAAATCAACACCTTCTACTGGATCTTTCGCTGCAAATCCAACGGATGAAGCAATAACACCACGACCATAAATTGCATAGAAATCTTTGGTTTGTTCATCAGTGATCAAGTCTGATGACCCTTTGACGGGTTGAATTGCATTTCCATTATTCGCAAAGAGTTCTACAGCTTTATCAGAATAAACAAAGGTTAAGAATTCTTTTGCTAGGTCTACATTCTTAGCACCCTCTGGTATATACATTTCTTCCGCAAAGGTTGTTGCATATGTTGCATCGCCTTTTGTACGTACAGGCGCTGTGGTTAATCCCCATTTAAATCCCTCAGCATGTGGTGCTTTTTCCATTTCTCCCGCTAACCATGTACCATTTGGAATAAACAGTGCTTTGTTATCCAAGATTAATTGTTGATTCTTCGTAAATCCTTCACCATTAGCTTGTGCTACAGTATCTGGATGTGTATACGTTAGGAGTTTTCCTACTAAATCAAACGTTTCTTTAACTTGAGGATCTTTCCACGTTTCAAGATCATAATTCATAAGTTTTTCAAATTTTTCAGGACCAACCATATTATTCAAGATTGATGAGAAAAATGCATCAAAATATCCCGTTGTTGGATAAGTAAATAATGAAATGTCTTCCGCCTTCGCAAGTTCACCTAAAGCAAACATTTCTTCCCATGTTTCTGGAACTGTCCAACCTTTTTCCGTAAATAATGTTTGATTATAGAAGAGGCCTGTTGGTGCGTAAAATACTGGTGCTAAATATGTTTTACCATCCCCATATGGACTTGTACGCATCGTATCTTGAACACCTACATTAATTTTATCTTTTAATTTTACAGATTCGCCAAACACATTCATATCCATGATATCGGAAATATCCATAATTTTCTTTTCAGATATCATCGTATCTGTGAGTTTACCTTCTGAACCAATTGCAAGGTAGATTACATCTGGAACATCTCCTGATTGAATTTGTGGTCGGAGCACTTCTGCGATGTTTTTCTCAAGTACTAATTCAACCTTTGTACCATCACCCTTTGCTTCTTCAAATGCTTCCACAACTTTCTTAAAGCCTTCAGTACCGTATCCACTATTTAGTCCCGCTACTTTTAAAACTTTACCCTCATTTGATGCGGTATCTTTTTTTTCTCCACATCCGGTTAGGATAAGTAATGCAGTAAGACAAATTACTAACATTTTTTTCATTTAAAGTTCCTCCCTGATACTTTCATTATAGAGTAATGTAAGCGTTTAATCTTTCATGATATTGTTCTTAACTTATGTTATCTTGCTGTTTTAAAAAAAATATAATTTTTCATAGTTTATTCGTAAATTAATAACAATATGCACTCCCAATTGCTTGCATATCCACCCAAAAATCTTCCATTTCACTCACCAATTTAAGTTGTGTACGTGCTCTTACTAAATTATGAGTGGAATATGTTGTTTTAAAATAAGCATCACCTTCAAGGTAATCTGTTAGAAAACGCATACCACATTCTAAGGTCATCATTTTAGCCCCTACCGGAAACAGTTCTATTTCTAAATTCGTTAGACTTCCGTTAGCTCCTTCAACAAAACCCTCTACATAAGCACGGTAAAGATTTAGATCAAAGTGAACCTTGCTTAGATCTTGTTCATCTTCAAGTGCTGTGGATGCACCGAACCGGATTGAATCACCAAAGTCATCCAAAGCAAAGCCTGGCATCACAGTATCCAAATCGATAACACAAACACCCGCACCACTTTTCGCATCCAATAAAACATTATTCAACTTCGTGTCATTATGAGTCACTTTTAATTGAAGAGAACCTTGATCATAGAGATTCCAAAGTGTATTCATGAATGCTTCCTGTTCTAAGATAAACTCAATCTCAGCTTCACAAGTATGGCGTCGGTTCATGACATCATTTTTCAATGCCGATTTGAATTGTTGAAATCGTTTTGGTGTATGGTGGAAATCTTCAATCGTACTGTGTAATGACGATACTGGAAAATCCGCCAACATAAACTGAAAATTCCCAAATGCACGACCACTCTCGTAAAAATCATGCGCATCTAAGACGAGATCATATGAAACTGTATCCTGTATAAAACGGTACATACGCCAATAGTTACCGTCTTCATCCACAGCATAATCACAATCTTCAAAAGTAGGAATTAACGTAAGTGCTTCTCGTAAGGGATCACCACCTTGTTTCTGAATTTTATCTTGTATAAATCGGGTCACACGCCCAATATTTTCCATCAATAACGTGGGGCTCTTAAACACATTTGTATTAATTCGTTGTAGTATATACACATCACAAACAGTCTCAACACGATACGTGTCGTTGATGTGTCCATTTCCATAAGGAGCACAGTTTACAATTGCGCCCTCTAGTTGAAATTGATTAAGTATTTTCATAATATACCTCCTATATCTTTATTATGACGACTCGAACAGACTCAAAGCAATTGAGATGTTGTTAGTTTCTTATGTTATCTTGTTTAATTCATAAAATCATAATATACTTTAATTAATATAGGGGGTACTTATGGAAACAAAACACGATCTTACAAAACGTCTTAACCGACTTAAATTGCTTTACATTGATAGTTCTCGCTTTGATTCTGATTGGCATTCAACACTTCATTCACACCCATTTGCTGAGTTGATGTATGTTGTACGGGGAAGCGGATACTTTCGCTTTGCAGACAACCTTAAACTCCCCATACAAGCTGATGACCTAATCATCATTAATCCAAATGTTTTGCACACGGAATGCAGTGACGCTGAAGGCGGATTAGAATATATCGTTTTAGGGATTGATGGTGTCGAATTCTACACTGAACAAAATGCACACCCTGGCGTTTCAATCCATAATTACGAAGATTACAAACACGAAATTCTTTTTTATATTAAGGCTATTTTGGAGGCTGGCAAAACACACGATGAAATGTCTGAACTTATTGTGGAAAACCTTCTTCGTGTATTAGTTTTAAATACAATGCGTCGAACTACATCACTTTTGGATGTTGAGACATCAACTGGAGGAGATAACAAAGATTGTATCTTTTTAGAACATTACCTCAATCTTCATTATCGTGAAAACATTACGCTTGATCATCTTGCATCACTGACGTTTCTGAACAAATTTTATCTATCACATATCTTCAAAGAACAAACCGGACTCTCTCCAATTGATTATCTCTTACGAAAACGTATGATTGAGGCCAAAAAGCTATTAATCAACACCGATTTATCTATTACACAAATATCAGATATTGTAGGTTTTAGATCACCTTCTTATTTTTCACAATTTTTTAAAAATATGGAATGTATGTCTCCAAGTTCATTCCGTAACAAACACAAATAACTTTTACCAATACTAATTCGTGGTTTTCTAATAATAGGAATGTCATCTAAACCAAATTAATAAAGGATTTAATATATCGTTAAATATATATTAGCCTACCTTCCTTAAAATTAATATGTATAAAAAAGAACCTCAATCCAAATTCTGGAACTGGCGCGCTAACCTAGTTCTTTGGGTTTATGAAGTTCTTTTTTATGTTCAATGAAAAACTATAATTATTAATAAACGTAATAAGTTTTTACATAGTTATTTTTTAAAAAAATACTTTTTTCGATCAAATAAAGTGAAAGCCAAACCAAATATGGCTATTAGAGCTCCTATAGCAGGTGTATGGGAATCATTTACACCTAAAGGTCCGAGATCACTCTCTTTTTTATTTAGTGATTCAAGCACTTTATGCATATCTTTTATTGAATTTTGAACATATCGTTCGATTTCATAAAGATAATCACTAGAATCTATACTTTGGTAGCCTTTTTTGAGAATTGAGTCAATCATTGCCTTGGCTTTATCTTTTGCCTCTTTGGAAATTCCTGGTAGTGCATCAATCGCTTTTTTCGTTTCATCAGCTTTTGCTTCTAAATCTTTTCTAGCTTTGTTTTTTGCATCTTGTAATGTGCTTTGATCTACAATATCTTTCACCTTAGTATCTGTTGTGTTTTTTGCATCTTCAACATCTTTGGGTTTCGTACCTTGATCAATTGCATCTTTACCATCTTTTATTTTTTGATCAATCTCATCTTTAGCTTTTTGCTTTTCATCATCCGTTAAGTTTGGTAACGTATCAATTTCTTTCTTAGCATCTTCAGCTTTTTTATCAAGTTCAGATTTGGAATCTTCTTTTTTCTTGTCTAAATTGCCTGTGTTTTTCGCTTCGTATTTCTTTTCAATTGCATTTAATTCATCAATTCCTGTTTTTAAATTTTCAGGAACATCAGTAATCACAGTTGTGTCTTCAATACGCTTAATTGCATCCGTAAGTGTTTTATTAATTTCATCATTTGCTTCTTTGCGTTGTTGATTTGAAAGTGACGGTTTATCTGCAATTTGTTTTCGAACTTCATCCGCTTTAGCTTTTAAATCGGCAACGGCTTTAATTTTGGCATCATCAAGTTCTGCTTTTACCACAACATTTCCTATATCTGTTTTACCTTGATTGTAAATTGTGTTGATATCTGAAGGTGTTGTTGCTTTATCAAGTTCTTTTGAAGCATCATTGACCGTTTTGTCAATAACTTTCTTCGCTTTGTCTTTGTCAGCTTGTGATAAGTTCTCAAGTTTATCGATTGTTTCTTTAGCTTTCTCAGCTTCAGCATTTAAATTTGCTTTTTTATCATCTTTAAGTTTTTCAAGTGACTCGAAATTTTCTTTAATGAGTGCATCTTTAATTGCGTCCATCTCTGTTTTTGTTTCGGAAACAACTTTATTAACATCTTCGATAGACTTACCTGTTTCAATATTTTCAAGTCCATTATTTAGAGCGTTATCGATCTCACCTTTGGCTTTATCTTTAATTTCTTGAGAAAGACCAGGAAGTGCATCAATCGCGTTTTTCGTTTCATCAGCTTTCGCTTCTAAATCTTTTTTCGCTTTATTTTTTGCATCTTGTAATGTGCTTTGATCTACAATGTCTTTCACCGCAGTATCTGTTGTGTTTTTTGCATCTTCAACATCTTTTGGCGTTGTACCTTGATCAATTGCATCTTTACCTTCTTTTGTTTTTTGACCAACATCATCTTTAGCTTTTTGCTTTTCATCTTCTGTTAAGTTTGGCAACTTATCAATTACTTTCTTAGCATCTTCAGCTTTTTTATCGAGGTCATCTTTTGCTTTATTTTTTGTATCAAGAAGTTTATTGTCGTCAACAATATCGTTGATTCCTTTATCCGTCGTATCAATCACTTTGTCAATTTCTTTTGGATCGTTTGACTGATCAATCGCATCTTTTCCATCTTGATTTTTTTGATCAATATCATCTTTGGCTTTTTGCTTTTCATCATCTGTTAAGTTAGGTAACTTATCAATTTTTTTCTTAGCATCTTCAGCTTTTTTGTCTAAATCAGATTTAGAATCTTCTTTTTTCTTATCTAAATTTTCATTATTTTTTGCTTCATATTTTTGTTCAATTGCATCTAATTCATCAATTCCTGTTTTTAAATTTTCAGGAACATCAGTAATCACAGTTGTGTCTTCAATACGCTTAATTGCATCCGTAAGTGTTTTATTAATTTCATCATTTGCTTCTTTGCGTTGTTGATTTGAAAGTGACGGTTTATCTGCAATTTGTTTTCGAACTTCATCCGCTTTAGCTTTTAAATCGGCAACGGCTTTAATTTTGGCATCATCAAGTTCTGCTTTTACCACAACATTTCCAATATCAGTTTTACCTTGATTGTAAATTGTATTGATATCTGAAGGTGTTGTTGCTTTATCAAGTTCTTTTGATGTGTCACTGACCGTTTCATCAATCAATTTTTTGGCATCATCTTTTTCGGTCTGTGATAAGTTTTCGAGTTTATCGATTACCTCTTTGGCTTTTTTCGCTTCAGCATCAAGATGTGATTTTTTATCGTTAATTGATGCATCGATACTATCATTATTTTCCTTAGTAATCGCATCTTTTATTGCATCCATCTCCGTTTTTGTTTCGGAAACAGCATTATTAACATCTTCTACACTCTTACCCGATGCAATATTTTCAATTCCTTTATTTAGAGCGTCATCAATTTCACCCTTAGCTTTATCTTTTGCTTCTTGGGAAACTCCAGGTAGTGCATCAATCGCGTTTTTCGTTTCATCAGCTTTCGCTTCTAAATCTTTTTTCGCTTTATTTTTTGCATCCAGCAAGTTACTTTGATCTACAGTTTCTTTTACCGATGTATCAGTCGTGTTTTTTGCATCTTCGACATCTTTGGGTGTCGTGCCTTGATCAATTGCATCTTTACCTTCTTTTGTTTTTTGATCAATCGCATCTTTAGCTTTTTGCTTTTCATCTTCTGTTAAGTTTGGTAACGTATCAATTTCTTTCTTAGCATCTTCAGCTTTTTTATCAAGTTCTGTTTTTAAATTTTCCTTTTGATTATTAAATTTATCAGAATTTATTTGTTCATACTTGACCAATAGCGCATCAAGCTCGTCCATACCTATTTGTAGATTTTCAGGTAAAACATTAACATCTTGAGTTTGATTAATACGTTGTATAGATTGTTCTAACGTTTGATTTATTTCATTATTTGCGGCATTTTTATCATCATCTGTTAATGATTCCATCGAATTAATCGCATCACGGACTGCTTCAGATTTCTTCTGTAATACATTAATTGCATCAATTTTAGCATCAGCAAGTTCTGTTTTTATAACAACTTTATCAATAATACCTTTTCCTTGGTTATAAATCGAATCAATATCTGAAGGTGTTGTTGCTTTATCCAGTTCATTTGAAGCTTCTGTAACCGCTCTATCTATTGCTTTCTTCGCGTCATCTTTTTCAGTTTGTGATACATTTTCAAGTTTATCGATTGTTTCTTTCGCTTTCTCTGCTTCAGCGTTCAAGATGGCTTTTTTATCATTGATTAGTGCATTAATGGTATCATCGTTTTCTTTAATGATTGCATCTTTTATTGCATTCATCTCAGTTTTTGTATCCGTTACTACTTGATTAATAACATCAACAGATTCGCCGGATTCTACCCCTTCAAGCCCTTTATTCAACGCATTTTCAATTTCACCTTTGGCTTTATCTTTAGCCTCTTGGGAAATTCCAGGTAGTGCATCAATCGATTTTTTCGTTTCATCAGCTTTCGCTTCTAAATCTTTTTTCGCTTTATTTTTAGCATCCTGTAAGACACTTTGATCAACAGTTTCTTTTACCGATGTATCGGTCGTGTTTTTTGCATCTTCGACATCTTTGGGTGTCGTGCTTTGATCAATTGCATCTTTACCATCTTTTGTTTTTTGATCAATCGCATCTTTAGCTTTTTGCTTTTCATCTTCTGTTAAGTTTGGTAACGCATCAATTTCTTTCTTAGCATCTTCAGCTTTTTTATCAAGTTCCGATTTTGATTCGTTTTTACGATCTACAAGGCTTACATCGCTAATAATTTTATCAATATTTCCTGAAGAAGTATCCTTTGCATCCGTAGCATCTTCACGCGTTTTCGCATCATCGATGACCTTCTTAACATTCTCTAATTCTTTTTGAATTGCTTCAATTTTTTCTTGCTTTTCAGACTCTGGTACATTTTTTAAGTCT
This sequence comes from Erysipelothrix rhusiopathiae, assembly GCF_900637845.1. Lineage (NCBI taxonomy): Bacteria > Bacillati > Bacillota > Erysipelotrichia > Erysipelotrichales > Erysipelotrichaceae > Erysipelothrix > Erysipelothrix rhusiopathiae. Next base: position 407,856 of record NZ_LR134439.1, on the reverse strand, counting down.
TCAATTTCTTTGATTGCGTCGTTTGCTTTCTTTTCAAGTTCTTCTTTTAGAACTGGTTTTAACACTTGTAAATCATAAACACGTTCAACTTCCTTTAAATCATTGTTTAGTTTCTCTTTAAGTCCGGGACTTGAAACTTCTTCAATTCTTTTTTTGAGTTCGTCAATTGTATCTTGAGTTACGTCTCCTTTTAAAACCTTTTCATCAAAATTTTCGTAAGTATCCTTAATCGACGCTTCGATACTTTTAGCTTGATCTAACAATGTTTGTGCTTTATTAAGTAATCCATTTACATATTCTTTGACATCTTCGGCATATGGATTGTCTGACGCTGTAATCTTAGAACGAATTGCATCAATGTTTTTTTGTATCTCAGCAGTATCTTTACCGACAAGTTCTTTAAATTCACTGTCATTAAACAATGCATGAGCTTCTTCTTGAATTAAATAATCATCCTTCAGGAAAAATCCCATACGATGTATTTCTAAATGTGTATCTTGCTTTGCGTTTGCAAAATGACGTAACGAAACCGTGACATTTCCATCGCCTGTTGGTGTAAAAGGAAGACTCACAATCATCATCTTATTACCAACACTATATTTTTGCGAAGCAAGTACATTTGGACCCGAGGTTCGATCGCCAGGATATATATTTAAAACCCCGTCATTATTACCATTAGAACTTTTTATTTCCGCTCTAAAATAATACTCACGGTTAGCTTGTAGTTTCATGGTCTGTCCAAACAACATAAATGCGGCGGCTGCATTTGATGATGATTCTGATGTTCTATATGATTTAGATTTAAACGTGGATGTATCCGAATTATTTTGAGTCCCCACGAGATAGTTAGGCATACCGATATCCCTAAATCCATTTTTTGAGGTTTTACTTATTGTACCTCTTTTTTCACCAGAAAGTATATTATTTGTCGAACTGATAACCCAATTCGGTATTGATGTATCACTTGGGCCATATCTCAAATAAGGATTTTGGAGTTTATTCCCTCTAAAAGGAAACAGTTCTTCCTGTTCATTTGCTGAAACTGTATAGAATCCGTTCTTTGAAAAACTTGTAATCAAAAGCACTAATACGATTAAAATCATAAGTACTCGATTGATGACTAATTTGGCATATTTCATTTTTTACCCCTTTTCCTTTTAATAAAAAAAATCTATTGCATCAAATCATTATATGTTTCAATACGCACTCACCATAACATATTTTTTCACTCCTTCATTGAAAGATAGTTGAAATCGGTTATTTTACTAAGTTTTATGAGTAAATCTCTTCATTCATAGCGAAAAATCCCACTATTAAAGCCCGACTTTCATGATTAAAGAACAAATCCCAACTTATTACTAAGATTGGGATTATATTTTTAATGATTCACCATCAGTTCTTCATATAAATTTTGAAATATTGCATACTCATCCACGTTTGTTTTATCGTAATTAATTACAAGTTGTAGATGAAAACGACTGATCTCGTCATCCAACTCAATCCACTCCACATCATCACGTGCAATGATATGTTGGAGATCTACTGGAAGAATTGTCACAGAACCATATGCAGCGACATGTTCCAATACTACTTCCCAGTTGTCATTACGATAATTGATTGCCGGAATAAAGCCAAGTTCTTTACAACGACGTGGTACTTCTTGACCAATTGCATAGGCATCTGAGACTAGTGCAAAAGATTCCGTCATAATATCTCGAAGCGTTAGGCGTTCACGGTTAGCAAGCGGATGATCTTTAGCGACCACCACACCAACATCATAGTAATACCCTTCCAAACGCTTTGCATTTTCTTCAAGTTTTGAGTAGTAAATAGGTTCTGAAATTAAAGCAGCATCCAATTTATCTTGGATGAGCATGTCTTGAATTTCCTTAGAACCACGTTGCACAAAATTTAATTCTACTTGTGGATATTTGCCGACATATCCTTGGAATTGATCCATATAGTTAATGGAAGAAAGGATGGTAAGTCCAAATCGAATTTTACGGCGGATGCGTTGTGCTTCAGACTTCATTAATCGATCCAAGCGATTGAGATGTGCAACAACATCTTTCGCACCATCGTAAAACACTTGCCCACTTTCTGTTACACTGACGCCAGTTTGAGTACGCTCAATGAGTTGCGTTTCAAGTTTCGCCTCAAGTTGTTTGATGTTCCAACTGAGGGCAGGTTGCGTCATGTGTAACGTTTTAGCGGCAGCAGTAAAACTCCCTGCTTCAATAACAGCAATAAAGTATTTCAACTCTCTAATTTCCATAGCTACCTCTTAATTCTATTCGAAATAATGAGTGGTTTCGAGTTTATGAAATGCTCTTAATCCTCCCGAAGCGAGTGCTTCAAGTTCAAATTCTCCCGGATAAATCGCAACCGGTGCAATAAACGATACACGTTCTTCAATCCAATTCATCATTCGATTCGAACGTGCAAATCCCCCACTGATCACGATACTATCAACCTTGCCTTCAAGCACAGTACTTAGCGTACCGATACTTTTCGCAATTTGATAAGCCATTGCTTCTAAAACGAGCGCTGCTTCATCATGACCCTCTTCAATCATTGCTTCGACACTTCGGACATCGTTGGTCTCAAAATATGAGATAAGACCACCTTGATGACGGGTTAGTTTTGTAACCGCTTCCTTGTCATTATTATAGCATAGATTCATAAAGGGACGTAAGGGTAAACCACCACTTCGTTCAGGTGAAAAAGCACCTTCATCATCACCGACAAGATCAATCATACGACCTTGTTTGTGTGCTGTGACAGTAATACCACTACCAGCATGGACAACAATCATGTTGAGTTTGTTATAAGGAGTTTGAAGGGATTTCGCGTGTTCTATGGCAACAGCACGCGAATTTAACATGTGTCCAATACTTTTACGTTCAATACCCTTTAACCCAGAGATACGGGCAATTGGATCCATTTGATCGACGGAGATCGGATCGTAAATATACGCCGTACAGTTTTCTGCTTGATCTACAAATTTCTGAGCGATCGAAGCACCTAAGTTTGCAGGGTGAATGACTTCTGCTTTATGTAAGAGGTAATCAATGAGTGTGTCGGTAACTGCAATTGCACCGGCTTCAACCGGTGGCAAAATACCGCCACGCCCCACTGCAATTTCAACTTTTTTTGGATCAAATCCATGATCAACCAACGCATCATAAATTGAAACATAACGGTCTTCCAATTGATCTTCTAAAGTTTTATAAGATTCTACTTTTTCTAAAGGTATTTTTAGGTCATCACGCATGAGTTCCTGTTCGTCATTAAATAGTGCGAACTTTGTTGAGCTGGCCCCAGGATTGATTGCTAGAATATACATTATAAATCCCCTTTCGCAATCGAACACGCAAGTAAGATTGAGTTAATTTTTTCATCACGATTTGAACCGCGAGATGTTAAAATTATGGGCACTTTCGCACCTTGAATTACACCCGCCATTTTCCCATCGGTGAAAAGTGTTCCAACTTTACCCAAAATATTTCCACTTATAATATCTGGAGTAATAAGAATGTTGGCATCACCTTGGATACGACCATCCCATTTTTTAATCTCTGCAGCATATTTTGATACAGCAAGATCGAGGGATATAGGTCCTTCCACAATTGCATGTTCCCATTCACGTTGACTTAAGGTTTCTGAATCAACGGAAGATTGAATATGAGGATTCGTATGCTCTGCAGCATCCAACAATGCTACTTTAGGTTCTTCAATCCCTAAAGCGTGAGCAAGTTGAATACTGTTTTCAATGATCCCTACCTTTTGATCAAAATTAGGTGTAGGAATCATGCCACCATCACTCATAATATACATCGTTTCTTTAAATGGAATTTCTACAAGCGCAACGTGTGATAGCACTTTTTGCTCGCGAATCCCTGTTTCGCGTTTTACAACCGCGGATAATAAATCACTGGTTTGAATTAACCCTTTCATAATGAGATCAACTTCTCCTGCTTTCGCAAGTGCAACTGCTTTTTGAGCTGCTTCGCGAGGTTGATCACAATGAATAATTTCGTAATTCACCGCAAGATTGTTTTCACGAATTACATCTTGAATTGCTTCTTTATTTCCCAGAAGAATTGGTTTGATATACCCACGTTCTTCCATATCGATGACTGCTTCAAGTGTATTCACTTCATCCGCACATACAAGCGCAAGACGCTTTTGCGTCATGCGTTCTCGTACTAAACGTGCCTCCAATTCTACAAAATTTTTCATTTATTGTACCTCAATATGATAATCATCCACTGCTACAATCGGCTTCACTTCAGTAAAGACTTTTCTGAATACAATCGCAAGACCGATTGGCATTATCATAAAGGCAAGAACTGCATTGATGATATTCCCTAAAGTCCATCCACCAGCAAGGTTAATTGCATTGATGGGTCCTATGAGTCCACTAATCCCAAATCCCGCTGACATGGGCGTACCTTGTTGATTAAGTAAAACAACCACAATAGCACTTAGTGCCGCATTACATAGAACAGGAATCATAATTTTTGGTTTTTTCATAACATTAGGCATCGCCATTTTAGGTGAACCTAACATTAAAGCAATTTTTGTTCCAAGTTCATTTGATTTCCAACCTGTAATCGCAAGACCAAATGCAGCTGCACAAATTCCCACATTGGCTGCTGCTGATCCAACACCGGATAAGTTAACTGCGAGCGCAATCCCAACTGTAGAGAGTGGGGAAACAATCATCATCGCAAAGATCATGGATACAAGTATCGACATGAGAAGTGGTTGTAGCTGAAGAAGGTTACTGATCAAGTGTGCCATTGCACCTGTAATCATTTGAACATATGGGAGTGTAATCATTCCCAAACCACCCGCAACAATTAATACAAGCGTTGGTGTTAATAGCATGGCATATGCTTTAAATTTATCTGCAACCGCAAGGATTAAGATTACTGCAAAGGTTGCGGTAAGTGCCATATTAATAATGTCACCACTGCCTTTAAGCATAAACGTTCCATCTTCCGCAAGTTTCCATCCACCGGATGCGAATGCGGTTGCCATCCCTACTGATGCCGTTTGAATTGGCGTAAACTTAAACATCATTGAAACAGCCACACCAATCACAACACCCATGAGAATCATTCCGAAAGATGTTGCCGTTAAAACAAATTGACCTTGTGGAAAAATGGGTAAGAGCGCTTTAAAGATTTCATTAAGCAAGGCACCAGGAATCAAAACTACAACCGAACCTATCGCCACCCCATTCAGTATTTTCATTCCAAATCCTTTATCAAATATTTTTTTCATCATGACCCTTTCTAGAGATGGATGGGATAACCCAGAGCCAATTCTGCAGTATCCATTATCATTTCCGATAAACTAGGATGTGTATGAATGATCAACGATACATCCTCAACCGTTAATTGAGATTCGATTGCCATGGTAAGCTCCGCAAGCAATTCACTTGCTTGTGCGCCTACAATTTCAGCCCCTAGGATAAATCCTGTTTCAGTCTCTACAGTAAGTCGAACAAATCCTTGTGTATCATCCATGGATAACGCACGACCATTTGCGGCATAAGGGAATTTGAAAGCTTTCGCTTGAATGCCTTGATCTTTTGCTTCTACAGCATTCATTCCGACAACCGCAATTTCAGGATGGGTATAACTTACTGATGGAATGACCGTATAGTCAAATCCAGCTGTTTTTCCTGCGATTACTTCCGCAACGACTTTCGCTTCATAGCTAGCCTTGTGTGCGAGAGCAGGACCAGGAATAATATCACCAATTGCATAGATATGAGCAACATTTGTAAGTCCTTGATCATTAACTTCGATCAGTCCACGTTGGCCAACTGTGACACCGGCATACTCAAGTCCTAAATCATCCGTATTTGGACGACGTCCAACGGTGACTAAAACATATTCAGATTGATGAGTAACTGATTTTCCTTCTTGACTGTAAGTGACTGTTACCAGGTCATTTTCAACTTTTGCGGATTCAGCCTTCACATTTGTATGGATCGTTACATTTTTTTGTTTAAAATTATCCACAACATAAGCACTTAAATCTTTCTCAAAAAGCGGTAGAATATTTGGCGCACCTTCAAGAATTGTGACTTCGGTACCCAAGTTTGCGAATACCCCTGCAAGTTCACAACCAATATAGCCACCACCGACGATGGTTAACGATTTTGGTACAACTTCGAGGTTAAGTGCTCCTGTAGAATCTAAAATTCGTTTACCAAATTTAAATCCAGGTATTTCAATCGGTCTACTTCCAGTTGCGATGATCACATCTTTAAATGAGAATGTTTGAACATCCATGTCATTTACAACACGAATTTTATCTTCCGACATAAAGTGTGCTTCACCCTTAACAATTTCGATTTTGTTTTTCTTTAAAAGTGCACCAATGCCTGAAGTCAAGGTCTTCACAACTTCCTTGTCTTTCCAAGCTTTTGCTTGTTTCATATCAAAACTTGTTTTACCATAGCTTAAACCAAATGGTGTATTTGTTTGTGTTTTTGCATATTCACTGCTTGCATGAATCATAGCTTTTGAAGGAATACATCCAACATTAAGACATGCGCCACCGATTTCATCACGTTCGATGATGGTAACTTTTTTTCCAAGTTGAGCAGCACGGATGGCTGCGACATAACCACCCGGTCCACTTCCGATTACAATGACATCTGCTTGTTTTGCGAAATCTCCAACTACCATTTCTTACCCCTCCAATACAAGCTTGTTTGGGTCGCTTAGAACTTTTTTAAGTTCATCTAAAGCATGTTGTGCTTCCACACCGTCGATAATACGGTGATCAAAGGTAAAGGATAGTTTCATAAATGGTGCGATTGCGACAGTCATGTCTTCTGTAACATATGGTTCCATTTCAATTTTCGCGGTTCCTAAAATTCCCACTTCAGGTGCATTGATAATTGGTGTTGAGTAAACACCATCTGATGACATCCCACCAACATTTGTGATTGTGAATGAACCATCACGCATTGCATCCATTGGTAGTTTTCCTTCTTGAGCTAAACGTGCATTTGTTTCAATTTCTTTTGAAATCTCAAAGAGATTTTTTGTATCTGCATTTTTAATATTTGGTACATAAAGTCCTGCGTCGGTATTCGTTGCGACACCGATATTGATTGCATCACGGTAGATGATCTCACCTTTTTCTGCATCAACCATCGCATTGAAGATTGGATATTTCTTCAACATGGTTACGGCTGCTTTCACAAAATATGCCGTATACGTTAAACGTGCACCTTCTGCTTTCGCATAATCTTTATACATATCACGGTGTTCCACCAATTTGGATACATTAATATTGGTAAATACCGTAACACGTGGGATGGATGATGTGGAATGAACCATTGCTTGCATTGTTGCTTTACGCATTGGTGTCATTTTTTCACGACGTAAGCCATCTGTACCCACTGTTTGTACCGGAGCTTTCACAACTTCTTTTGGTGTTGTGACTTGTGGCGTTGCCACTTCACCTGCTTCTCCAGTAAAGTTATCTATATCTTCTTTTGTAACGGTATTATGTTTTCCTGTTGGCGTTACAAGGGCAATATCAATCCCTTTTTCTCGTGCATATTTACGAACTGATGGAATTGCTCGTGCTTTCCCTTGACTAACAACAGGAGCCACTTTGGTTTCCACTTCCGTTTTTTCAACACTTGGTGTTTCTTCTTGTTTCGCATCTTTAGGTAAATCTGAAGCATCCACTTCAATTTCCACAAGCGTAGCACCTACTTTCGCTACGACTCCTGCTTCCACAAGAACTTTCTTAATTGTTCCCTTAACAGGGGATGGCACTTCAATTGTAGTTTTATCATTTTGAACTTCAAAGAGTGGATCATCAGTTTTAATGACATCCCCTTCTTTTACATGCCAAAGTAAAATTTCACTTTCGGTAATTCCTTCACCGAGATCGGGTAAATTAAATTTATAATTCATGAGTTCCTCCTAATATTCCTGTACTAATTTACGTGCTGATGTAACGATATCCTGTGCATTGGGTAACCAAATTTGTTCCACTTGTGGTAAAGGATATGTTGTATCGGGCGCTGTTACACGTGATACAGGAGCTACAAGGTCTAAGAAGAAACGTTCACTGATTTCAGACATAACATGACTCGCTACCCCTGCAATACGTTGTGCTTCTTGAACAACCAATACACGTCCTGTTTTTGAAACAGATGTTCCGATTGTTTCCATATCTAAAGGTGCAATGGTACGTAGGTCAACAACTTCAACGCTAATGCCTTCTTCCGCAAGGATATCTGCAGCTTTACGTGCCTCCACCACCATCGCTCCATATGAAACAATTGAGATGTCTGTTCCTTCACGAACAATATTTGCTTTATCAAGCGGTACTTCATAAATCCCTTCAGGTACTTCTACTTTTTCACCACGATACAGTTTCAAGTGTTCTAAGAACAACACAGGGTCATTACTTTTAATGGATGAAATTAAGAGTCCTTTCGCATCATAAGGGTTTGATGGAACTACAACCCGCATCCCAGGCATTTGTGCAATCATTCCCTCATAACTATCTGAGTGAATTTCAGGAGTTGCGACACCACCACCGTAAGGACTACGAATCGTAATCGGTGCAAATAATTGACCTTCGGTACGGTAACGCATACGAGCCATTTGGTTGGTAATGGAGTCAATTGCTTCTGTAATAAATCCAAAGAATTGAATTTCAGGAAGCGGTCTAAATCCTTCAACACCTAAACCGATTGAAAGCCCTAAGATTCCCGATTCCGCAAGCGGTGTATCAAAAACACGATCTTCTCCAAATTTTGCTTGAAGACCATCGGTAGCACGGAAAACCCCTCCGTTTTTCCCAACATCTTCTCCAAAAATTAAAACTTTTTCATCATTTTCAAGCATTACTTCAAGTCCATCCGTAATTGCTTCTACCATATTCTTAACAGCCATCTTATGCGTTCTCCTTTTCTACATAAAGATCGTATTGCTCTTTAATTGAAGGTGGCATCACTTCATACATATTTGCCAGGTATTCTGATATTTTTTGTTTAGGAAGTTTACGTGACGCATCCAATGCATCTTTAACTTCAATTTGTGTTTTCTCGATAATTGCTGCTTCTTGTTCTTCAGACCAAAGTCCTTTTTCAGTTAAGAACTTACGCATACGAATGAGTTGATCTTTTGGTAACCATGAATCAACGAGTTCGTTTTCACGGTAACGACGTGGATCATCACTTAATGTATGAGGTCCATAACGGAATGTTAAGAACTCAAGAAGTACGGGTCCATTTCCCGCAACAGCATATTCACGTGCTGCTTTTGTTGCTGCATAAACTGCGAAAGGATCCATACCATCTACAAAGAGATGTGCAATCCCTACCCCAATCCCTTTTTGGGATAGTGTCGCAGATTTTGTTTGGAAACTACGTGGTACAGAGATTCCAAATCCATTATTTTGAGCGATAAAGATTACCGGTGCATCGTAAACTCCCGCAAAATTTAATCCTTCATAGAAGTCCCCTTGTGATGTCCCACCATCACCTATATAAGTCATTGCGACATTTTCTTTTTTGTTTTTCTTAAGCCCTAAACCAACTCCTGCGGCTTGGATAATTTGTGCTCCAATAATAACTTGAGGTGGAAATGCTTTGATTGAATGATCGTATGCGAATCCATCTGTATGACCGTTGTACCAGTTCATCGCTTGACGTGTTTCAATTCCATGACGAATCAATGGTGGCACATCACGATATGTTGGTAATAACCAGTCTCCCTCTTGTAATGCGTATTGACTGATTAGTTGTGCTGCTTCTTGTCCTTCAGTTGGTGGTAGGTTTCCGATAATTCCTTGTCGGCTCAGGATGCTTACACGATTGTTGTATTCACGTCCCCAAACCATAACCTCCATCATTTCAACCATCTGTTCATCAGTTAACTCTGGAAAGTAATCTTTATTGACGATTTTCCCGTTTTCGTCCATAATTTGGAACAACTTAGGCTCCGTATTCGTTTCCTTTAGAATCTTCTTGTAATCTATTACTTTTGTCATATTGTGCCCTTTCTATGTTTTGACATCTTCCCGGTGTCGGGATGATCAAAAATAAATATACAAAGAATGATAGCGCTATCATTACTTGACTCCATTATAGGCCGATAACGCAGAGCCGACCAATACAACGTTTTTATGCCTATAAATTATTTTTATATTGTCACAAAATATAATTTATAGGCATAAAAAAAGACTGCTGACATCACGGTCAACAGCCTATATATTTATTTCTTATTCTTGGTCATCTGTGAATTGACTGTTATAAAGATCTGCATAAAAGCCACCTTTAGCCATCAAGTCATCATGATTTCCCATTTCAATAATATTCCCATCTTTAACAACAAGAATCTTATCTGCATTTTTAATGGTTGAAAGTCGGTGCGCAATCACAAAACTTGTGCGACCTTTCATCAATTCAGCCATCGCTTCTTGAATCATTGCATCAAGTCGTGTATCAACAGAACTGGTTGCCTCATCAAGAATTAAGATTTTCGGATCACTTAACAGTGCTCGTGCAATCGTAATTAATTGTTTTTCTCCATTTGAGATATTTGAGGACTCTTCATTTAAAACCATGTCATAACCATTTGGTAAGGTTGTGATAAAGTGGTGCACATTGGTTCGTTTCGCTGCATCGATGATTTCTTCATCGGTTGCATCCGGTTTACCGTAGGCAATATTTTCTTTAATTTTTCCACTAAAGAGCCATGTGTCCTGAAGGACCATTCCAAACAGTGAACGAAGATCATCACGTTTCATATCACGAATGTCGATTCCATCAATTTTAATCGATCCGTCATTCACATCATAGAAACGCATCAGGAGGTTAATAATCGTTGTTTTCCCAGCACCTGTTGGTCCTACAATCGCAACCATTTCTCCTGGCTTAATTTCAACGGATAAATCTTGAATAACTGCTTTTTCACCGTATCCAAAATAAACATTTTCAAATGAAACCGATCCCTCATAATCATCAATTTTAATCGGATTTTCGATATCATAGACATCATCCGGTTCTTCTAAATACTCAAAGACACGATCCATCGCCGCAATAGACGCTTGGATGGTTGGAGCCATTTGGGTAATTTGTGACAAGGGTTGGTTAACTTGCCAGATATAACGAATAAAGGCTTGTAAAGCCCCTACAGCCATAGCACCTTCGATAATACGGATCGCACCCATGTAAACTGCAAGTGCAATCGCAATATACGTAATCATCGAAACACTTGGTGTCATTAAACCCGAGAAAAAGTTTGCTTTAAATCCATTTTCGCACAATTCTTCATTGGCTTTACGGAAATCTGCCGTCGCATTTTCTTGATAGTTATACAGTTTAATTTCATTAAAACCCGTAAATTTCTCTTGAACTACCGAGAACATGTTCCCTAAAACTTCTTGTTGTCGGGTAAAGAGTATTTGTGAACGTTTCATAATAAAACGGGCAACAAGAATACTTAATGGAATAATTGCGATCCCGACAAGTGCCATCGTAAAATCAATGGAAATCATAAGGATGACCGCAAAAATAATTCCAAGTACAGCCATCACGACTTGCGCAAAAGACTGTTGGAGTGCACCCGATAACGCTTCAATATCCGTAGACATACGCGCCATTAAATCCCCAGCTGAGTGTTTATCAAAATAACTAACAGGGAGTCGTTCCATTTTCTTCTTAACTTCCATACGCATATCATAAACAGCTGATTGAATTGCATCTGAAATTAAATATTGAAGAAATAAACGCGATAATGCATTGGTAACATAAATTACAAATAGAATACTAATAATGCGAATAATCACATCAAACTGAATGTGAGCACCTGCTACATTTAAACTGATATCTTTCACATCACTTGCAAGCTGAGTCGTCACAAACCCTTCAATCATCGGCGCAGCAGCCGTTAAGATTGCCGCTACAAGAAGACATAAGACAGCTCCTGTAAGTTTGAGTTTATAAGGTTTTAGAAAACGCCAGAGTTTTTTATAACTTTTCATACTTTGCCATCTCCTTTTCACTGAATTGAGACTCTGCAATTTGAATATAAATTGGACAATTCTTAATTAATTCTAAATGAGTCCCTTGTCCAACAATTTTTCCTTCATTCAACACAATAATGCGATCTGCATCCACAATCGAACTAATTCGTTGTGCGACAACCAACATAATTGCATCTTTTGTTTCTTCTTTTAAATTCTTACGAATTAACGCATCCGTTTTATAATCAAGCGCTGAGAAACTATCATCAAAGATATAAATCTCAGGTTTACGTACAAGCGCACGCGCTATACTTAGACGTTGTTTTTGTCCACCGGATACATTGGATCCGCCTTCACTGATCCATTCATTATATTTATCAGGTTTTTGTTCAATGAAGTCCTTAGCGGATGCAAGTTCTGCACTTTCTTCAACTTCATGATCATCTGCAGATTCTTTCCCATAACGAATATTTTGAGAAATACTACCACTAAAGAGAAGTGATTTTTGTGGAATAAACCCTACTTTATAACGTAAGGAATATAGATCCCATTCGCGAACATCAACACCATTCACCAAGACACGACCCTTAGTCACATCATAAAAACGAACGATAAGATTAATCAGCGTTGATTTCCCTGAACCTGTAGAACCAATAAAGGCTATAGTTTCACCTTTTTTAGCACTAAAGTTTAGATTTTCTAAAACATTCGCTTCACCATCTGGATATGCGAAATCAACATGATCAAAGACAATTGACGTTTCTTCAGATCCTTCATGAACTCCGTTTTCAGGATTCTTAATAATTGGTTCTGTATTCAAGATTTCATCAATACGGCGTGCACTGACTGCAGCTCGAGGATACATGATAAACACAACTGAGAACAAGAGTAATGAGAATAAAGCATGGAATTGATATTCTAAAAAGGCAACAATTGAACCCACTTCTAGCGTTCCTGCTTCAACCATTCCAGATGCTGTCCACATAATGGTTAGTACTGATAATTCTAGGATAAAGAAGAACAGTGGTTCTGCCCGTGACATAACACGGAATAGTTTTTTAGATACATCCGCATAATCTTTATTAATTTTTTGGAAACGTGCTGTTTCGTGTTTATCCTTACGGAATGCACGAATAACACGAACACCGGTTATATTCTCACGGGTTACACGATTCAGTGTATCCATAAGTTTTTGTTGTTTTCGACTTAAGGGTCCGGATAGCTTCCCAACAATGCCTACTACTATAAGGATAAAAGGAACACTTCCCGCCATCACAAGTGCAAGACGTTGATTGGTACGATAAATCATTACCGAACTGAATAAAATCATAAAGGGAGCATGTAGCCCCATACGTAATAACATTTGAACAAATAATTGTAATTGGTATACATCATTAGAAACACGTGTAATTAATGATGATACCCCGATTTCATTATACTCAGAGTGTGAAAATTCTTGAGATTTTTCAAACATATCGTTACGAATATCGCGAGTGATACGTGTAGCAATACGACTCGACGTATAGTTAAGTAAGATTGTCCCCAAACCTCCAAGAATGGCAACTCCAAGGAGCAAGAAACCTTGGCTCTTAATTAAGTCCATATTCTGTGTTCCTACACCCTCATTAATCATGGTTCCCATGATTGTTGGTATTCCCAACTCAACAAGCGCAAAGGCCAGAATTGCGACAATATTTAAAAGAAACAACATTTTATATTTCTTTAAATATCTAATAATTAATCTCATAGTTTTACCTCCTGTACATTTTTTTGCAACTGAACTATAATAAGGTATAAGGTAACCTTATAGTCAAGGAGAAAACGCATAATGAGCATAAAAAAGGATAAACTTACTACCGGTCAATTCGCAAAAATATGCCATGTACCGAAACATGTTTTATTTTACTACGATGAAATCGATTTATTTAAACCGGAATTTACCGATCAAAATGGCTACCGATACTATGCCTATCATCAGTATTATGCTTTTATTGTTATTACATTCCTTAAAGATTTAGGAATGCCACTCACAGATATTAAAGAGTATCTGGATGTTCGTTCCCCCGAGAACCTTACTCATATTCTATCACAAAGAAATCAAAAAATAGATGAACAGATACAGAGATTAAAACTAAGTCAAAGTTTCATAAAACATACACTGGATTTAATGGATTTAGCGGCGCATTCAAACGCTAATGTTTGTGAAGTAAAAGTCCTCGAACCGGAGTCTTTAATTATAAGTAGACAGACCGTAAGCTCAGATCCTCACAGTTTTCTTAAGGCTTACGTTAATTTTTGTATTGATAATGGTATCACCTTTACCAATTACGTGGGGTCAATTACATCAAAGCAAGCTATTCTTGAAAAGCGATACCGTGAATTAGATTACTTGTATGCAATTTCACTGGGTGATTTAGAGCATGTGGAGCTTTACGAGAAACCGGGGGGAACGTATCTTACTTACTATCATCATGGATCTTACGATACCTTATCTATTGGGTATGATGCGATGATAATGTATGCTGATAAACATAATTTTAACCTGGATCAGGCCTTCTTTGAGAAACTGCTTATTAATGAGATAACGGTTAAAACTGAAGATGAGTTTATTATTGAACTTTCCGTTCGTATTCTCAAAGATGACAGTGTAGAATAAGAAGTCAAAGGGGGGATTTCAATGCATCACGAATCTATATTTGATCTCTATCGAGATTATAAGCTTCACATCGCTTTATGTTTCATAATCTTTATGATTACCTTTATCGTACATTTTGTTATACCATTTGGAATTTACTACGATTTTATAAGCAAGACGATTTTTGCTTCTTGGACCATTCCACCATTATTCTTCTTATGTTTTATTTCACTATTACTTTTAAACATTCGAGTTTATCTTACATTCTCGAAAAACAATCGAAGCCACTAAAAAAGACGCTATTCCTAGCGTCTTTTCTTATTTTAACTCTGATTTTAATAAACCATAGCAGAGCACATCGTGATACTTACCATTTCGATAAAGCATTTCACGCATTCGTCCTTCTTCCACAAAGCCCATTTTCTCATAGAGTGCAATGGCACGTTTATTGAAGTCAAACACATGAAGATAAAGGCGGTTGAGATTAAGCCCTTCAAAGCCCCACTCAATGAGTTGAGCCATAATAAGTTTCCCATAGCCTTTACCCCAGTAATCTTTGTCTCCAATAACAATCGCAAGTTCCGCATGACGGTTACGTTGATCAAGATTCATAAATGCGCAGGTTCCAATCGGTTTGTCCCCATCACAGATTACATAAGTCATCCCATCAACCATAATTTGACTCCATGTTTCAACTTCTTCAAAAGACATCGGTCTTAGAAATTGAGACTGATCAAAAATTGCAACCTCAGGGTCATTACGCCATGTGTAATAGGCCGGAATATGTTCTGCTGTGAATTTTTTAAAATTTAAGTTCATGATGTTTTCCTCGTTCTATTTTACAAATCCAACTGCGGAGGCAACGGATATAATAACCGCAGCGATAATTAATAAGACTGATAAAATGCGAAGTGTGAATTTAAGATATTTATCATAAGGAACATTCACAAACTCAAGTGTTCCCATCAGCGTTGCACTTGGATAAATCGCAGCCATAAAGTTAATTCCGGCCACAAAGGCACTGATTAAGATTATTTGACCACCCGATTCCCCAATAGCACTTGCCGCAAACACTGCGGAAGCTACGGCTCCAAGAATTGGCATTGAAATCCCAGCAACACCACTTGTGGATTGAAGGAATACACCAATTAAAACATAAGAAGCAATCGCAAATAAACCAAAGACCCAAGTTGGTACTGCACTTAATGCTCCTGAAATCCAATAGATGAAGGTAATTGACATCCCTTCGCTTGAACTTCCCATAATAATTGCGATACCACGTGCAATTGCAAGCACAACCACAACACCAAATAAATCTTTCATTCCGTCAATAAATACATCTAAGAATTCTGTCTCGGACATTTTATTAATAAATTTGAGTAAGAATGCTCCTAATACAAAGAGGAACGCAAACTCATTAAATCCCCATGTACCGAGTCTGGAAACATGACCTGCTCCCAGAATTGATCCCAATACTGGCACTTTCGCAAGAGCTGTAAATGGACTGTTCACCGCATTCGCAACTCCAACACCTGCAATTTCTTCCCAAGGGAAGTATCCCAGAATGATGACAACTACGATTAGAATTAATACCAACGCTGACCATTTACGTTGTGTCGTGAACTCAGGTAAAGATTCATTTTTATCCACAAGTGTATTCACACCTTCACAATCAGCCAATACTGATTTTTCAGGATTCTTTTTAACACGTGATGCATAACGAATCATTAAAATCGTCCCAACAACATAAAGTGCTAAGAAGATAATTGAACGTAATACAATTCCTGATCCAATTGTAAGATCTGGATTTCCAATTGCGGCAACAGCAGCCCCGGTTGAAAATGGGTTTACAAGACTGGACATATTACCAATTGTTGCCCCGATAAAGAGAACACCCAAACCAGTCATTACATCATATCCCGCAAGAACAAACATTGGCACAATAACAACTGAGAACGCTGTAATTTCTTCCCAGAAGCCAAATGAAGTTCCTAATACAGCAAAAATAAACATCATCACTGCAATTAAGATATTTCCTTCAAAACGCTCTAGAATACGACCAATACCCGCATCCAAAGCGCCGACATGATTTAACACATTTAAGAAACCACCGGCACATAAGATCCCAACAGCAACATCACTTGCTGCTTGAAATCCTTGAATTGGAGCCATTAAGACATCCCAAAATCCAAACGGTCTTAGACCCACACCACGGATAATCTCACCGTGTTCACCAAATGCTGCGTTAAATACAATACTTCCCGCTTCTTTATCAAAAACCGATTGAGGCACAATATAACTCAATATCGCTGTGATAACTAAAGCAAAAAACACGATTGTATAAGACGTAGGCATTTTAAAACGTTTTTTTGTTTCACTCATACTTTTATTTTCCCCTACTAAGTTCTATTTATTCAATAACAAGATTTAAGAATGCTTGCGCATAAACCGCCATCGCAACTTTCATATCTTTAATACTAATGCATTCGTTTGGTTGATGTTCTGTCTTCAACCCTCCAGGTAAAATTGCACCAAATGCTACGACATTATCCATAGCACGTGCATAGGTTGCACCACCACTTGTCTTCGGCTCGGATTCCATATCCCCTGTAACACTTTGATATGCACCCATGAGACTTTGAATAAACTCAGAATCTTTTTCCACATAAATGGATTTTAGATAGTCAAACAATTCCACGACAACAGAATGTGCGTGTGCTGCTTTCTTAAGATTTGTTTCGACTTCTTCTTTTGGATAAGTAACAGGGAAACGAATATCAATTCCAATTTCTTGGATGTTTTCTTTAAAACTTACTTTCCCAACATTAAGCATTAATTTACCCGATACATCATCATAAACGTCACCAAAGATGAGTTTACCATTTGGATCTAAGCATTTTTCCACAATAAAATCGATCATTTCACTGCGTTTTCCCGCTGTATACAATGCATGAGCTAAATGCGTAATTGCATTTTCACCTTGATCGGCAACTTGTGCATGCATCGCTTTACCCGTAACGGTAATCACATCATCCTTAATTTCATAAGGATAACCCAATTCATCCAAGGCTTTCACCACTTCAGGATCAAATGTCGTTGATGCTTCAGCCGGTACTGCATTCAAGGCACCACCACCATTAAATTGAATGTCGGTAATTTGATGTGTTGTGAGAGTAAACTCAATCAACCCTTTTTCCGCATAAATCAATGGGAATGATGAATCTGGTGTAAATCCTTGAGTTGGAAGTTCTTCCTTCGCAACATAAGCATTCATACAACGCCATAAGGATTCTTCATCCGTACCGAAGATAAAGCGAACACGTTGGTTTAAAGATTTCCCTTCATCCAACAACATTTTTAATGCATACATAGCGGCTAAAGTTGGTCCCTTATCATCAGAAGTCCCACGTCCAAACAACATGCCGTCTTTCTCAACCAATTCAAAAGGATTCGTATTCCATGATGCAAGATTTCCGGCAGGTACAACGTCCATGTGTCCCAACACACCAAACATTTCCTCACCTTCACCAATTTCCGCATAACCGTAATAGCCTTCTGGGTCGATAAATGTATTAAAGCCCATTTCCTTCGCAATCGCTAACACTTCTTCAAGTGCTTTTTGGATTTCTTGTCCAAATGGTTTTTGACCTTCTTCGTCAAGAACACTTGCGATGGATACAAGGCGTTCCAAATCACGTTTATAATCTTCAAAAACTGATTCTACTTTTGTATTTAAGTCCATAGATCCTCCTCATTCATTTCAAGTAAGCTTGAAACGTTCTCTTATTATTATACCAAAGAGTGCATGGATAAAGTACCCCTCTCACCGTTTACCCTTGCCCGAACTCGTGATATTCACTCACAAACAATTTAAGATGCGGTATACTTGAAGTAATAACAAGGAGATCCTGATGATACAAAATGAACCCCGTGTTGGCGTAGGTGCCATGATTATGCAAGAAGGTGAAGTCCTGCTTGTTTTACGAAAAAAAAATCCAGAGAAAGATCACTGGAGTTTACCTGGTGGAAAAGTTGAACTCTATGAAACCTTGGAAGATGCGGTAAAACGCGAAATTAAAGAAGAATTAAATCTAGAGATCCAATTGGATCAGCTTTTGTGTGCGACCAATCATATTTTGATTGAAGAAGCCGTGCACTATGTTGCACCAACATATCTTGCGCACATTACCGATGGCAATCCATGTTTAATGGAACCCGACGCATTGGGTGGTATGGGTTGGTTTCCCCTTGATGAATTACCACAGAATCTAACCGTAACGACCGTGAATGCCTTGGACGCATATCTTAAATTTACTAAAAAATGATCGAGTGGATAACGATTTCATAAACCTATGCTTTATAATATATCTATTATGGGAGGGGAACGATGTTAGAAGTATTATTGGAAGTTGTTATCGGATGTATTGCGATTTTCTACGTCGATGCAAAAGAATGGAGCGATACAAAAAAGCAAGTGGTAGCGATGCTTATCTACTGGATTTTAATTGCCTTTATGATTGCTTCCTTAATTTTCTTTTTTGGATCCTAAAAAGACCCACTGTATCGTGGAGTAGTAAACTAAAAGTAGACAAGTAAAAAAGACTTGTCTACTTTTTTTGTGTAATAATAAAATCAAAGATAAAACGGAGGGATTAATGATGGGAAGACCCAAAGGTGGATTAAATAATAAATGGACTTATGAGGATCGCATTAAAGTCGTTACACGTTATACTGATGAACATATAAGTGCTGCGAAACTATCACAAGTCCTAAAGGAACGATTAATGGGTGGATTGATCGATTCATGCGCGATGGTAAAGAGGGTTTAAAAAACAAGAAAAAGACAGGAAATCATTAACTGAGGTCGAACGACTTCAACTCGAAATTCTAAAACGAGATATTGAGATTGCACGATTAAAAAAGGGTACCAGGTGAAAGGAGTTGGTGTAAACAAGGCGTTCGTTACTTTAAAAGACAAGAATTCCAAATAGCATATGACTTATCTTTTAAACATCCGATTACGTTCATTCTTAGATTTATGAATTTGAACCGATCTGGTTATTACAAGTGGTTAAAGCATAAGAATGATCTCAATATTTATGAACAAAAAAGAGCGATTCTTAGCTTTGTGATTAAAGACTGGCATCGCCGTTTTCCAAGTTATGGTTACCATGATATCGCTGCAGTCATGAGAAAGCAAAGTGATTTAGGGTTTAAATTTTCAGATAATTTAATCCACAAGTGCTGCAAGTTTTTAAATATTAAATCAAAAGTTAAACACTATTCCTATAAAAAATCTGGAACACAAAGTCGAATTTATCCCAATATTATAAAGAATCAATGGAAGGCAACAAAACCTTTGGAAATTATTGTTTCAGATATGACACATATTCGAAACAAAGGGATTAATTATGAATGGACCTTAATGGTTGATACCTTCAACAATGAAATTATAAGTTCTGCATTATCGCGTACAACTGGTGATCCTAAGCCTTACTACAAGTGTCTCGAGGATCTCCTTGCGCTACTTAAGGATAATAAAAAAACAGCTCCCACGATTCTTCAAACAGATCAAGGAGCTGTCTACCACTCTAAAGCTTTCGCTAAAGCGCATGAAAATCATAACATAATTAGATCTATGTCGCGAGCTGGAACACCTACAGATAATCCAATTATCGAATCATTAAATGGATGGATTAAAACAGAAATGGCGTGTGATTATCAATACTGGTCCGTAGATAACTTTGAAAGTTTTAGCGAAGAATATGTACATTATTTTAATTTTGAAAGACCTGCTTATTGTTTAAATTACAAAACCCCTATCCAATATAAAATGGATAAGGGTTTCTAGTCTTTTATTAATGTCTACTTATGTTTGACAACTCCACTGTATCGTGGGTCTTTTTCTTGCTTAAGAATTTCGATTATTCCATAAGGATTCTATTCGATTCCAAAGCATATTCCATTTACCAGGAGTACGAAGAGCGCTCTGAACTAGAGTATTAATCCCCTGGATACAATTAGTTGAAATACACCATGAAATTGCAGGTACAATCCATAATGGTATTGCTCTTTTAGATCGACGGTGTGGTTTATCAACACTTGATTGGAATGTTGTGATAGGAATATATTTTTCTAAACTCGTTTCCTCTTCGTTCCATACCTGTGCATTAGTTGGAAATTCAATTACTTCATCTGCTCTAATTTCTGTTGTAAGAACTTGTTCCATGCAAGCAATTGATAGACAAAAAACCAAGATTATAGAAAAAAATCGATTCATGTTTCCTCCTTCAGACTCTATAGTCTTCACTAATATTAAAACACAGAAGAAAGAAATAAATAACTTCCTGTAGTTGTACAACCAAAAAGTGTGGAATACGAGGGATATATGACTAAAAGAAACCTAAATATGTATAGTGTGTAATCTTTTATGAAAATAGCAAAGAACTATTATTAATCAGTCTTTAGTTTTAAAAAACAGTCTTCTAAATGATCATCTACCATGCCCACAGCTTGCATGAGAGCATAAATCGTCGTTGGACCGACAAACTTAAATCCCAGTTTCTTTAAATCTTTACTGATTTGAATTGATAGTGGTGTGGATGCTGGAACTTCTGACATATCATTGTAATGATTGATGATTGGTTTGTAGTCAACATAATGCCATAAAAACTTTGCGAGACTGTCATGAACTTCTGTTAGTTTGTAGTATGCATGCGCATTGGATATTACTGCCTGAATTTTAAGACGGTGGCGGATAATATTCGGATTTAAAACAAGACGTTCTACATCCTCTTCGGTAAAGCGGATAAGTCGTGCCGGTTCGAAATTCGCAAAGGCTTCGCGCATCCCCTCACGTTTCGCAATAATCGTGGTCCAACTTAAACCACTTTGCATACCTTCTAAAATCAACATTTCAAATAAATAGCGATCATCTTCAGATTTACGACCCCATTCTGTATCGTGATACATCATTTCTAAGGGATTACGATTCGCCCACTCGCAGCGTTGTTTTTCCATAAAGACTCCTTTTTCTTTTATTATACCGAAGTTAGCTCAAAAGTGTGTTTATTTGATATTAAGATCGCGAATATTTGTTAGAAAACAACACATTTCACAAGGTTTATATCTTTTCTGATAAAACACTTAAAAATCTGTTTGTGCCATAACAATTACTTATTGGTTGATAAACCAAATCAAGAGCCTTGTGATATAATTATCTAAATTACACAAGGAGAATCCTCATGAATATTAGTTTTTATCGGGCATTTGTAGATGTCGCAAAATATAAAAGCATCACACGTGCTGCGGAACTTGCGAATATCTCTCAACCCGCATTGAGTCAACAAATCAAAGCAATGGAAACCCACCTTGACTGTACGCTTTTTGAACGGACCCACAAAGGGGTGGCGCTCACGGATGAAGGCGAAGTCGTTTTAAAATATGCAACACGATTGATTTCATGTCACGATAAAATGATCAAAGAAGTCGAAAACCTTAAACATGATAAAAATCATCGCATCAATATCATGGCAACACCAATTGTATATGCTTATGCCCTTCCTTGCACCATCCACAGCATTAAAGAAAATTTTGAATCCTATGATTTAGAAATGAAAGCCGCGTCCAGTATTGAAATTGAAAATCAAATTGTAGAAGGAAAGGCAGACATCGGTTTTATCATTGGAACGCCTCTTGATGAATCCCTTTATTGCCGTCCTTTAATTCAAGATCCATACTACCTGGTCGCAAGTACGGATTTAGATGTTCCAGATACCTTAACGGTCGAAGAACTTTATGAATATCAAGTATTGATGTTGAAGAAGTCCCAGAAGTGCCGTCAGTTACTCAGCCAACAACTTGAGAAATGTCATGTTGATGAATCAAGATTACGCATCCCTTATGAATTGGATACAACTGAATCCATTAAAACATCAACCGTGCGTGGATTCGGCCTGGCATTCTTGCCTTACATGTCTATTAAAAAAGAAGTTTATAATAAACAACTTAAAATTATTAAACTTGAAGGATTTGAGTTTATGTCAGAGTACCATCTCATCCGTAAAAATATTACAGACGAAAATATGGAAGAACACCTAGAAATTATGCACTATATTGAAGATCAAGTTGATGCGACGAAGTGTTAGAAAAAGCAGATGAATTCTGCTTTTTCTTTTTTAAAACGTTCACCATGATTAATCCACTTCAATTCAATATACTTTTGGATTATAGAGGGAATGTTTTTCACGAATATTAATTTGATCTTTCAAGAACAGGATAATGCAAGATGTTCCCTTTTATGAATTCTGATTAACTCGGTTCGGTACCAAGTATATTCCAGCGCTTTTACTTTTTTTTCTTAATGACTGTACTATTAAAAATAATGTAGTGAATACTCTATTATGAAATCGTTTCCTTTTTTTCTAAAATACTAGAATTGATTTAAAGAAGAATGTATTCGGGATTTGCGAATCCTTCTTCCAAATGGAACAGAGGGTGATTAAATATGAAGAAAATAATTTCAATAATTAGAACGTTATTAGTTTTGTACACTGCATTAATATTTATGTCAATATATCCAATGCTAATTACGGTCGGTAGTGAATCTTTTGATTTGACGAAATGGTTGGATGTAGATCAATATTTTGTTAAACCAATCTATATATCATTAATTCTTGTGTTACTTACATATGTGATTTCTGCTGTATTGATGATACTCGACAAAAAAATCAAAAATCGATTGCCTAATTCCATAAACAACGGCTTTCTTAATTTTCGGAAGATGGGTAGATACGGTTTAGACTAAATTCAAAAGAGCAACCGCCCCTTAGGTGGTTGCTCTTTTGAATTTTGGGTTATCGATAGGGATCAACATATGTTTCCACATTATACTCATGTTCTGATAACGTTTCCGCAAAATAAACATCATGATGTTTCATATCACCAACAAAATAATAATACTGGTGTCTTTCCGGTTCCATTGCAGCTAAGAGTGCATTTTGAGATGGATTCATAACCGGACCAATAGGAAGTCCCAAATGTTGATATGTATTAAATTTAGAATCAATATCTGTATTCGATTCACATTGTTGCCAGGTTTCATATTCATACAATGCATAACAGACGGTAACACTGGATTGCAAGGGCATTTCCGATTGGAGTCGATTATAAAATACACCGGAGACCCGTTTCATATCATCAAAATTTTCGGTTTCAAAATTAATAATTGAAGCCAGTGTATAGATTTCATGGATCTTGAGTTTTTGAGTCTCAAATAAAGCTTTATGTTCTTGGTAAAACGCAAGGGTTTGGTCTAAAAGTCTTCGCGTAACCGCATCGACGGTTGTTTGAGTAAAGAAACGATAGGTTTCAGGGGTAAGATACCCTTCTAAACCAACATTTAACGAGGGGTTTAATACAGCTTCAGTTAAAAACGGATAGTCCTTGCTTAGGGATTTTAAGTACACTGAATCACTCCAAGCCGATAAAATATCATCTGCTTTGAGGTTGGTAATGTTCCCAATTTTAAACGCAAAATCTTTAGCCCAATCATTTGGGAGAAATGTGATATCAACTTCGCGTCCAACTTTGTTTTCTGGATTGGTTAATTGGGTTGCAAGTTCCTCATAGGTTGATGAACGATCTAAAAAATAATTTCCTGGCTTAATGTTTTGCGTTGTGGATCGTTGGATTGTTTTATTGAAAAATTTTTTTGAACGGACTATCCCTTGCCCTTCAAGACGCTCAGCAATGGTATCCAGGGTATTATCAGATGTAACCAGAAACACAATCACATCCGATTCAGACGTCGCTGGCTTTCGCAACGTATCGTGACTCATTTTAATACGTGCCCCACCTCTAACAAATACAATAAAAAGCAGCATCATCAATGCTGCGAGATAAACATAACGTTGTTTCTTCTCTAAATCTTTCATAGAACCCCTCAAGATTTTGATTGCGCTTCGTTATTGTTTTGCGGTAATCGTAATTTCCCACACACCAGGTATTACCTCATCAGGGCTGTAACGAAACCCCTGCGCATCACAATAAACACCAACGGCAGATAAAGTACAATGATGATCTGTAATCAATAAAACAGACTCTCCAGAACATAAGGCATCATATTCTTTTTGGAGTAAAAGCATTGGGTAAGGACAAATTTCGCCTAAACAATCAATCCGTTTCATATCATCATCTCCTTTTTTGTTTATAGTACAAACAGTTCACTAACTTGTCAACGTAAAACGCATAATTAGACAAATATACAGGTTGATTCATTCAAATAATGCGAAAAAAGCACTGCGTTGTCCGACACAGTGCTCTTTGGATGATTCAATCAATTGCAAAGAATGGATAAACTCTGCATTGGGAATGATTGAATAGAGGTTGAACATAAAGAACATCAATACACGACATAAATCAACCGCCGATTTATATGCAAGGGGATGTGCTTGATGGTAACGTTTTATGCTCACTATTATTATTATTTGAGAAGGTGTTTTTAATCTATTATGTTGAATTAAACTTCCTTCCCTATCAATATTCTACTTAAATACTTCCGTATTCAAAGCTATATGTCATGAAATACATAGTTTATGGCACTAATGCACAAAATTAAATAACACGATTGAAATCTTGTGTATGATGGTGTCAAGGAGGATTGAATATGATCTACGACCGTATCAGTAATGCACATTTATACCTTGGTTTAAGCTCAGAACTGGATGAGGTATTGAAGGATATACAGACAACGATTTCTGAGCCCTCATCAACTTTAATTAAAAACTTCATTAATTTTGAGACCGGTCTTGAAGAAGAAAAGTCTTATGAATTACATCGTGATTATTTTGATGTACATGTCATTTTAGAGGGTACCGAATATTTTAAAATGACACACAAGGATCAACTCATTCATCAAACCGACTATGATGAAGCAGGTGATATTTTGTTTGGAGATTGCGAAACACATTGTACTAAAGGTTCTCTACCACCCAAGAGTTTTGTTGTTTTCTTTGAGCATGAAGCACATAAGGTGGGTTATGACCTCGTAGGTAATAATCCCATTTCTAAAATTGTCTATAAGGTTCGTGTTTAACTGCTTCGGCAGTTTTTCTATTTCATAGACTTGCGGTATGAATCTTGTTATTATAAAGGAAATCGGAGGCTTTATGACTACACTTAAACAACGATACCTTTGGATCGATAATTTCAAAGGAATACTTATTATGCTGGTCGTATTTGGACATGGATTTGAATTTTTACGTCATGACTTCAAGAGTCTTCAGTTCATCTATAATCTCATCTATATGATTCATATGCCTGCCTTTGTATTTATTTCAGGGTATCTTTCTAAAAATATTCAAAAGGGACGTAATGATGCATTTCGCAACTTCTTTATTCCATTCTTTATTTTTAATACACTTTGGGCTTTGTTGAAGATGCTTCCAATTGGAATGCAAACTTCAGATTCATTACCTATTTTTAGTTTTCTAACACCCGGATGGGCAATGTGGTTTCTTCTTGCTATGTTTATTTGGAAGTTACTTTTACCATCATTGCTTCAAGTCAAAGATATCTTTGCTTTAAGCTTATTTATTGGCGTTATCGGAGGTCTTTTCACAGAGTTTGGGGACTATTTAACCCTGTCTCGTGTTCTTGTCTTCTTGCCCTATTTTCTTGCAGGGTATTTCACCTCACATCAAACTATTGAGGAAATCCAGTCACAACCAAAACGTTATCCTTTCCTTGTACTTACATTACTAATCATTGCGGCATATCTCTATACCTTTATCCTCAAACTTCCAGCGGAGTTTCTATGGGGAGATCGTTCGTATCATGAACTCTTTTCCACAATGGGATATCCAATGCTTTTAGCCTTAGTGCGTTATGGTCTTGGTTTTATGGGTATTTATGTTCTCCTCAATCTTGTGCCAGACCGTAAGACACCTTTTAAACGCTTTGGGAAGAACTCTTTAAATATCTATATGTTTCATACATATCTACTCGTACTAATGGCTCCGATTACATTTAACCTTGATAATCTCTATCTAAGACTTCTTCTTGTTTTAAGTTGGTGTGGTGTAATTCTTTATACACTCTCAAACAAACGTATTGTATCTTATTATGATCGATTCTTATTCTATATTTATCGGCGTCTCTTTAGACCTCAGGACCAATAAAAAAAGAACACCTACAGAAGTAGGTGTTTTATTTAATATTTGGCGCGCCCGACAGAAGTCGAATCCATAACCTCTTGAGCCGTAATCAAGTGCTCTATCCAGTTGAGCTACGGGCGCATTGTGTTTTTCAACATAATCCCTGTTGATGTTTCCTATTATACGCTAGGTTTTGGGAATATGCAATGCTCAAATATAAAAAACACCAAATTAGCAAATATACAAATTATCAGTATGCAAATATCGTGATTTTTATGGGTCAAATAGCAAGAAAGTGCTAAATAAGATTCTTGTTCGCTAAGCACAATATTCCATATCAATGTGTTCAATTCCATCTTCAACGACGATGGGTCCAATGGCTTTAAACCCTCTTTTCTCATAAAAGTTTTTAAGGGATGCGATTGCATGAATTTGTATCGGTTTATCTTTGAGGGTTGTCTTGATGGTATCAATTAGCGTTTGAACGAGAATTGAGCCCAGAGCTTGATTACGCAGTTTAGGCAAGATTAAAACACGTCCGAAGGTATTGAAGTCACCCGCGTCATAAACACGCCCATAACCGACTAAAACGCCTGCATCATCCCGAGCAAAAACATGAAGTGCCGTTAAATCAAAATCATCGATCTCTTGATAAGCACATTCTTGTTCAACCACAAAAACATCAATACGTAAGCGATACATCTCAAACAACTCTTCTTTCGTTAAATCTTGAAACCATTTCTTCTCAATATTCATAGAATCCCTCCTTCTTATCTTAATCTTACATGACAATCGTGAAATCTAGATTAAAATCATCAACCCATTCCATAAAAAAACACCCTTTATAAAGGGTGTTTTAAAATTACGCTAATCATTTTATTGATCTTCGTTTTTTTTCTTTTTATTCATAAGCATTAAGACAAATCCTAGAACAACAAGACCACTTGCAAGAAGTACTGGTGTACTATCTACTGCAATACCTGTTGAAGGAAGTGATGATGCATTTTTATCTGTGTTAGTTCCATTTCCTGAACCATTTTGAGATCCATTTGTAGAACCATTGTTTGAACCGTTATTTGATCCGTTATTCGATCCATTTCCAGAATTACTATCATCAGTAATATTTAAGTTAACATGTTTACTGATTGTTTTATTCATGCCAAATGTTGAAGGTGTTTCTTCATCAATAAAGTCACCATCGATTGTGTAGTTCAAGACCACATCATATTTACCAGGAGCAAGTTTTGTAATATCTGCTGTATGGTAATCAACACTTGCAAGTTCTGCAATTTCGCCTGTATCCAAGTTAATTACTTTACCTTCTGCACGTTTGATAATTTCTTTTTCAATCGTACCGTTAGCTTTGAATGCCTTGAATTCAGCCATTGTCATATTTAAGTCATGTCCAACAACTTGATAACGTGCTGTAACATGTCCTAGAACAGTAACTTGAACACCATTTGCTTCAAAGATGAAGTTATGGAATCCAGCTGTTGTAGGAAGTGCACTTACGAGTTTGATGTCTTTAACATCAACTGCATTACCGTTTGCGTCAAATGCTGTTACACCTGCTGCTGCGATAACACTTGCGTTGTTCATGTTTTTCATCTTCATGTCAAAGTTGTTTGCAAAGATTGTTCCTTGACCTGGAGTAATTGTTCCATGATCAAAGAGTGATGCATCTACCTTAATGTTTGCTGTATTACCAGCTGCATTAGTTGCTTCGAATTTAACTTTATGTTTACCAACTGTTGTAGGTAATTGTGAAATCACTTTGATGTCTGTAATTGGCGTAATGTTATTAACATCTGATACATCAAATGCTTCAACGCCTGAATTTGCAATAAATTTAGCTTCGTTTACATCATCAATAAGCATTGAGAAATCGTTAGCATTAATAGCAATTTTATTTACATTATCCACGATATCAAACACATGTGCTTTAACTGTGATTGATGAGCCTTTAGCTGTTGTGAATGTAATGTTGTGAACACCTGAAGTTGTTGGTAATGCTGATACGTTAATATCATCATTGTTTAATTGAACTGCAGGATCAACACTTAGGTCAAATGCTTTTAGACCTGATAATTGTTTTACGTTTGCTTCGTTTACATATGATAATTGAATTACAAAATCATGTGCATTAATTGCTTCATTATTTATAGGATTAATTTCATCGTATACATGCGCTGTTACTTCTTTTGAAGTTCCGGCTGCTGTTTCGAATTTAACAGGGTAATCTCCCACACTTGTAATTGAATGTGTCACTGTTGCGATTGCTACAGATACTGGAGTATTTGTCGTTACATCGAATGCTGCTGCGTCTGCACCAGCGATTAAGTTTGCATCATTTACATCACTTAACTTAATGTTGAAGTCATGTCCGTTGATTGCTTCTTTTGTTACTGAATCGATATCATCGAATACATGGGCTTTTACTTCTTTTGAAGTTCCTTTTGCCGTTTCGAATTTTACTGTGTGATCACCAACTGTTGTTGGTAATGGCGATACTACCGTCAAACCTACTGGATTTTTAGGTGATACACTAATGTCATATGCTTTTGCATCTGCACCAATGATTAAGTTTGCATCATTTACATCACTTAACTTAATGTTGAAGTCATGTGCATTGATTGCTTCATTATTATTATCATCAATTTCATCAAACATTTCTACATTTACAGTAATTGATACTTCATTTGATTTATTCTTAGCTGCTGCGCTATCAACAACATAAACTTTGAATGTGTTAGTTCCGTTATTAGCGAAATCTACACTATAATCATCTGATTGAAGTTTGATACCTGTTTGGCTTCCAGCTTCGACCATTGTCATTGTTAAGTGATTTTCAACAAATTCATCAAATGTTAATGCATTTGCTTTACCTTTTTTAAGGTTTAGATTAATTGTTGTAGGAGTAACGGTTAATACTGGAGCTGTTGTATCAACTACAGTTACAGTTACTTCTTTATTAGCTTTAAGACCTGTTGTTGGATCTGTTACTTCGAGCTTAACTTTATAACTTCCCTCTGTTGTTACATTTCCACTTGAGTCTACAGGAATTGAATCAATTTCGGTTGCAGTTATTTGAGCATCTGCAATTGCACCACCTAATTTATCAGTAGCAGTTACGCCGAATGCTGTTTTTAGGTTTGGTTTTGCAGAACCTAAT
Source organism: Erysipelothrix rhusiopathiae (assembly GCF_900637845.1). Classification (NCBI taxonomy): domain Bacteria; kingdom Bacillati; phylum Bacillota; class Erysipelotrichia; order Erysipelotrichales; family Erysipelotrichaceae; genus Erysipelothrix; species Erysipelothrix rhusiopathiae. The sequence continues at coordinate 377,870 of NZ_LR134439.1, read as the reverse complement.
TCTACTGTTTTACTTGTTCCTGTAACATTTAATGCTGGTTCATTTCCAGCTGTGTTAGGAATGAATTTGAATGTTGTAGTTCCTTTGGCTTCATTTTTAGCTGCATCAGTTGCAACGATTTCAAATGTATATTCACCAGCTGCATCAATTGCTGCGATCGCTGCTTTTACATCTGCTTGTTTTGTACCGGAAGCAATAGTTGCTCCAGATGCATTTTTAATTGTCCAAGCCTCAGTTACATCTGTTGTAGCATCTGTAACAGTATATGAAATATCTGTTGGTTGTAATGCTTTGTCTGCCGTTGGACCTGTGATTACTGGTTTATCAGTGTCTGTAATATAGAATATTGTTCCTGTATTTACATTTTCTCCTGGATTTATGTTTAATGAGATTGTCCCATCTTGAACAACATTATTTGATGCTACTACAAATGATTTACCTGAGTTATTTGTAAACTTAAGTGTGTAGCTATTACCAGTTGGTACTTTAGCATTTTCAATTTTAAAAATACCAGTTGAATCTGTTGCTGCAGTTCCATATGAGGTTGATCCGTCTAATAGTTCGACTGACCAATTATTTCCGTATTTATCACCTGCATCTGCGAGATTTTTATCCACAAATTGAACTTTTCCTTCAATATTAGAAATAAGTGAAACACCGCCGTGAATATCTGTTATTGATTTTTCACCAACTCCGGAAATATCACTTACAACGAATTCATCTGATCCACCTTTTGTTAACCAAGCATATTTTGTAGGTTCAGATGGATCTGCTACAAGTTTATTGTCACCAATTGTTACCGCTTTACCATTTTCAGGAAGTGTAACTCGAATCTTGTAAGTTTTGTAGTCAAGTGCCGCAAAGGCAAACATACCTACTTTAGATCCTGTTGCAGGTGATGATGTAGTTGTTGTTGTGCTTTCAACTGGTGTTACTAAATCATCTTTATCAAATAAGTCAATTTTAACTTGGTTTAAACCTAATTCTGACCCATTCAATTTTCCGTTTTCGTCTAAGTCAAAGTAAATCAACCCTTGAACTTCTCCGTCTTTTAATGGTTTTGTAGCTTTTACACTAGTTACAGGTAACTCTAAAGCTTTATTAATTCTAGTACCATTGTCTTCATAACTTCCACGAATTGCGATGGTGTTGTTTGCAAGTTCATCGTTTCGTGGCGTACCGAATGGTAAAATTCCTTGGAATTGCAGTTGCAATTTATCTCCAGGTTTAAACGTACTTCCATCTAGTACTAATCGTATAGATTTAATTTGAGCCTTATCTGCCGGCATAGTATCTACCCAACGTTCATCCCCAACTACATCATTTGCGTTGCTATCAAAGCGATCTGGGTTATATGTTAAGGCATATTGCACTTTAATATTTGATGTTGCTCCGTTGATTGTTGCAGTAATTGGAGCACCACTATAATTAATTCCATATTCTGAATTTCGAGCTCCACTATTAATAATAAATGAATCACCTAAATGAGGGAGTACCTCAATTACTTCAAACTTGTCAAAATTAGTTGTTGAAGTATTAGTTATTTCATATTTATAATCTACTGTTTTATTAACCATGGTAGTACTTATTCCACTACCTGTTAAAATATAATCGCTATCTAGCTCACCTTTTGACCATGATAGAGCCTGCACACCATCTACACGTTTAATTGTAAAGTTCTTTGCTGTTGTATAAACAACATTATTTTTTGATTTTATTGTATTTTTAATATTTGAATCTAAATTACTCTTGGTCATTCCACCCGCTAAGTTTTCTTCAACAAAATCAGCATTTTCTCTTGAACCAACACCAAACTTAATTGTATAATCCCCCGCTTCAATATTTGAACTTGTGAATGCAAGATGAGCATTTAAATATGCTTGTTCAGATGCTGAATACCCTTGGAGTGCTTCATTTTCTATTTCGTCCGTAAAGTAAATATCTTCTTGATCATTTAGAGATGCTTTTTGAAGGCTATGTCTAAAGCGTTCTACTCCTTGTTCGTACATCCGTGGATCATTTAAATGATTGGATCCGTCCGGAGCAAAAGACATTCCACTATTTAATGGATAAAAGTATGACTGAACATTAACTCCTTTAGGCACAATTACATAGATATAAGGATTTTTAATAGCAGCTCCTCCGGATGTCATCATGCGTACTTGCTGTGTTGTTTTTAACGATGTAACTGGTTGCGTTGGAAATTTAGACTCCCAATATGCAGTACCATTCAACACATTTGCACTTAGATTTGATGGATTTGACTGCGAACTTCCACTACCACCTTTTACTAAATACTTATCTGGAGCAACTGAACCCCAATAGTTTATAGTCTGTCCTTGGGTATTTTTATAGCTTAGAGACTTTGGACCGAAATTAACTTGTGATCCTTCACCTACACTTAAGTTTTCAAACGTAACAGTCGTGTAGCTCCAAGCACTAATAGTATTGTACTCGGTTGCTGACTCAAACTTAATCGAAGTAATATTAGCAACATCAGGCACAAGGAAACGCTTTGCAAATCCTGGTTCTCTTGGAATATTTACATATACTCCACTATTATTTACTTCATACGATACTTTATCAATACCTGAATAATCTTTAGTTAAAATCTCTCGTGGTTTAAAACCCGCTGGTACATTGGTAATATATTCAATATCTGTAATTCCTTTTGGTCCACTTGTTGCTCCAATTGTTAAATTTTGTACAACAGTCTCACCTATATTAACTTTACTACTCGTCATAAATCCTTTTTGCCAAAGGCTAGATGTGTGCTTCACATTAACAGTACGTGTAAATGTGAAAACGAGCTGAGTTCCATTATAAACTTCATATGTTGTGGTAACTGGACCTGCTGCTACATTGGATTGAACAAATGTATCTTCGTAGTATACAAAACTATCAAGATTTTGTTCGCCATATTCACTTACAAAAACGCTGTTATTATTTGTGGTGACTTTACCCGTAGCATCACTACTTTTGGAATTCAATCCCCCACTTCGATTTGTCATCACAGACATTACTCTACCATCATTGGGTGTTCGTTTAATGATTAAATTTTCAAAGTAAAGATTTTTGGCTCCTGATGGTTTTGTGATTGGTCTAAATGAACGGTTGTATAAATTAGTTCCAGCTACTTGGTCATAAGTATAGGCACCAGCTGTTTTATTCCAAGTTGCTACACTGGTAGGAGTCGCATTTTCTAAATCATTACTTACCCCTGTAACATTAATGGCTGCTGTTTCAATCGTCTTAGGTTCATATGCAATCGTTTTAGCTGAGTCAACAAACCCACTAAAAGTTGCTTTAAGTTTGTACGAGTCTCCATTTTGCGCATTTAGGCGTAAAACGGAGTCAAAATCGATTGTGCTTCTACCTGAGAACGGTTCTTTGAATACAACAGTGATTTTTTTATTAACTGGATCGTCACTAACCGAGGCAATATCAGTACCATGGTTAAAAGATTTTTTGTTTACAATGATTTTTGCGGCTGAATAATCAATTACTAATTTAGGTTGGTAAACAACAGTTGCAGTACTTAATAATGCTTCAAACTCTATGTTGATAGGATTAGTATCCTTAGCGTCTAAACTAATCGGAGCATTTAAACTTGTTAATACTTCCAACCCAGCCTGCCCTGCACGTGTACTTCCATCTGCCGAAGCTTTTGGTTCATCCACTACATCTTCATCGGCTTCATGTTCTTCCACTTTAGGTTCCTCTGCCTTAGGTTCCTCTGCCTTAGGTTCTTCAACTTTGGGCTCTTCTGCTTTAGCTTCTTCGATTTCAGTTACATTAACTTTAAAGCTATGTTTTTCATCGCGGTTTATCGCTTCAGCTTCACCTTCTGCTGCTTTGACCTCTTTTGAATAGTTTAGTTCAAATTCAACTTCGCCATTCTCAGATACAACCATTTCGTACTCGTCGGTTTTATCTTTTACAAGATCAAGTTTCTCTTTCTCCTTTCCCTCGTCTTTGAATACTTGTGATAAGTCATTAACTACTTTAGGCGTAGTCGGATCTTTATCTTCAAGTTTGATTTTTAAATCTAATGTAAGATCTTTGGGGTTTAGTTTTTTATTCACTACGATATTGAAGTCATCGTTTCCAAGTGGCGCATCATCAGCGAGTGCTGGTGCGATACCGAGTGATGTCATCATCAATACTGTAGATAATAAAGCAACTAAATGTTTTTTAATACCCTTCATATCTCATCCTCCTTCTAACACACGTCGCGTGTGTTTACGAAATTATCTTAAAGTCCGACGTGACTTTTGTGCGCAATTTGTCATAAACAAAAGCTTAAATGTTATAAAAAAATAGATGAAATATGTAGTTAATTAAGTGCATAATTTGAATATTAAATTTTTGTAAAAATTGATAATATCTACTTATAAATGGATATTACAACATTTTTGTTATTATAAAGGGATACGAAAAACGAATTTCCGTCTTCATAGTTCACTTAAATAACGAGTTCTTCACTCAAAATTCTAATACTAAATTCAAACAGCAAAACAAACAAACTTTTTTTGTTATTTTACATACAAAAACAAACCTGTATGTTGGCTTCTAAAAATATTGATTACACCGTTTACAATTGTATTTTTCATCCAGGTTTAAATACTAATCATTCCATAAAAACATGTGTACTTTCAGTTGTTAATACATTCTGTTTTTTATCAGTTTCAATCCTCCTAATACTCATAATTAATTTTTTAAAAAAGAATGTTTCTTTAAAACGCTCTATTTTTGCAATTTCAATAATTCATTAAGTGAAAGACTTATGATTATTAATACGCTACATTTCTCTTCCTAATGATCAGAGCTAATGTAAAAAATTATAAATGATTAATATAATTACAACCTTTTTATGTAATCTTGGATTAGGCTTAATTACCATTAGAAAATCATATGATATTAAATAAACAGTTCCTTATTTTGAATTTATTTGTTTATTCCATATTGTGAACCTTATACTTCCAATTTTTGATTTTTATTACATTTTTCAATGTTTATATAGCATTTTGAGGTCTTGTGTAGAAAATAAAGATAAAATATGAGTAATTTAAAAGAGGTAAATTTATGAAAAAAATATTATTTGTTGAAGATGATGTTGAATATTCTGATTTTCTAAAAGAAAAGCTTGAGAAAGTTCCTTATGATGTGGATTGTGTCTACAGTGGAATTGATGCAATGGAAAGTTTAGCTTTAAATCATTATGATTTATTACTAACTGACCTTGAATTAGATGTGATTAATGGTTTACGTCTTGTTGAGGCATCACGAAAAATGTCGCCAGGTACACGTTCAATTATTTTAACTGGAAAACCAAGCAACAGTACCGAACTCGAATCACTCAGACTTCATACAGATTTATATATTGAAAAATCAAAAAGCTTAAAGGTAGTTCTTCAGTATATTGCGAATATTTTAGATCGTGAAGAAGTCCCTATCACACACATCAAATTTTTAGCATCAAGCATTGAAAATATCATGATGGATTTGCGTCTTAGAAGTGTTTACAAAGACAATGTAGAACATCATTTAACCCCTACTGAATTCGGTCTTCTTGAATACTTTTTAAGTCATAAGTCTGAATTAATCACGCGCGAAGATTTACTTAGAGCTGTATGGGCTGAGGAGCCTACTCCTGAAAACATTCGTAAGGTTGATGTACATTTGAAGAACTTGCGAACCAAAATGAATATTTTTTCAATTGTCACAGTCCGAGGATGTGGCTATAAGTGGAATGAAGCATAGTAAAAGTAGCTTTCTTTTCGGAATCGCGCTCTCTATAGGCTATGTCGTTATAATAGCCTATTATGTTATAAATCTCAGCAACCTCCCTGCTCAATACCGGCTAGAGGAGTCTAAAGCTGTCGAAAAAATTGAAGCTGAAGTCAGCAAATCTGTTGATGATTATGCATTAACGAAAGAGAATCACTTTGGGACTCTTGCAGCACGGTATCCTCTTGATCTTCTTGTAATTGAGAATCAGAAAACCATCTATCAATCTTCAATAGCACTTGATGATAGAAATTTCTTCGACATTGTTTCTTCAAAAGCAGTATTATACGAAGCGAAAGGCAACTTGAATTCTCACGAAGATGATTATCAATTTTTTATACGTTTGTATAATTTCCCTGACGATATATATTTAATGCCTTTTCTAGCAAAACAAATAATTATTCTAAGCTTCTCGTTCATCATAATTACATTAGCATTTTTCTTTATTATGAATTCGCTTATACAACCATTAAAGAAAGCAAAAGTATCGCTCGAGCATCTTCAAAATTACGAATTTGATCAAATCAAAGCCAGTGATGATGTGATCAATCAACGTCTTTCTAATGTCTCATCTCAAATTGATAATGCAATGATACAAGCGTCACACCGTTATACTGACTTTGAAAAAGATTTAGAAATTAGTCGTCAACGTTTAAACAACGCTTTAGTTGTTTCACGTTCTTTCGTTCACGATTTAAAAACACCGGTGCACCAACAGTTGATGATTAATGAACTGGTAATTGATAACACTAATCCATCAGATACTCCATCATCTGTTGCGTCTATGAACATAAAACATAGCACCAAACTCATGGAACGTATTAATGAAATTCTAAAAGTATTAAACCAAGATAATCTTACACTGGAAAAAAATATTTCAAATTTTGATTTAATCGCATTAACTTATACAACCTTACGTTCTTTCGGACAAAGCTTTTCAAAGAAAGCTTTAATGATTGACATTGATGGGCCCGAATCGTTAAATATTGAATCCAATAAAGTTATTTTACAATTGTTGATTCATAATTTAATGTCGAATATCGGACATTACGCACTCCCTGAATCAACCGTTTTCATTTCTATTCGCGAACTTTCTCACTCGGTCGAAATGATTTATGAAAATGAAAGCAGTCTTAAGAATCTCGATCGCATGAAGAAATCCGAATTTCTATTTAACGTTCTAAATGAAGATAAAGAGCATCAACACAGTAGTGGAAATGGTCTCTTCCTAATTAAAGATCTCGCAAATTTGGCTCATGGATCATACAACCTCAAAACTAATAATAAGAATGTATTTATTACAATTACACTTCCAAAAGAACGTGGAGAACATGATGAAGAAACTCACTAGGTTATTTACTATAATATTTTTATTCGAAATTATTTTAGTACCTGTTTTTTCATTCGAAGATGAAAAGATTTACGATTCAGTTGAACATATTACCGAAGCTGGTCGATATCGTATTCGTATCTATTATATCGATGATGACGGGCTCGAACAATATGATATTATTACTCTAACAATAACTGAAGACGATTTAAAAAATACACCCAATCCAATCATAAAGTCTGTGTCAGAACCACAAACCGAAAATAAAAAACTTACCGATAGTACTGAGGTTATTGTTGCTTCTAACATAGAAATTACAATAGGAACCTTTAGTCGCCTAACAGATCAACGGTTAATCGACCTCGCGCACGTAAGAGCTTGGATTCAAGAAACCGGCGAAACAATTCCAATTACTGAAGTATTAAGAAAAGAAAGCGCGGATGGGATAACGGTCACTTTCAAGACGAGCAATCAGACTATGATTCAGATTAAAGTGTTTGAGGTCCCCGCAAAAAATGCAACATGGAATTCTATAAATCGTGATGCATCACTCGCTAGTCAAGTTGGGGCATTTGAAACGATAAATCCAAGATCAATCACGATTACTGTAATGGTTTTGTTATTAATTCCGTTACTTGTTATTATAGTGATATATCTCTATATTCAAAGACAGTTTAAGAAAGTTGATGAACTTTTATACCATGCATCAAAAAAAGATCGGGACTCTTAGGTTCTGATCTTTTTTTAATACAACAGATGATTTATCTTTATTGATTTTTGATAGGAATCCGTACTTATCCAATCTAAATGATTCTCATCAAAAGCATAAATAACCCCTTTTTCTAAACTATATAATTTTTTCGTAGACCGATCAATGATTACAAGCTTCTGTCCACTTTCAACACGCATCCATCCAACCAACATACGCTCATTATAGACAAGTGGGATGACATCATCAAATTCGAGGGGACACATTTTATGACTTTCAAAATCGAAGCAATTCAACCAGACGTGAAGTCCTTCTCTCAAACCAAAAATGCCTTCTTTTCCATGGATAGAAACTTCATTGTAAAATATGTTTGAATTGTGGGTAATAATTTGCTCGCGCTCGATTGAAAATTCATAGATACCACGAACAAAGTGAACTTTGTCCGAAGCATTTATTTTTCCGAATATAAATGTATCCTCATACCGAGTCAACATCCCTGCATTTAAAATCATTTTAAATGTTGTGTGTGTTAACGTACTGTATCGATAAATATCATATGACTTTGAATCATTGGTTTTAGCACAAAAATATAAATCTTTTTCAATCAAAATTGCCTTATTCAGTAATGTCATTGGCTCACTTAACTGTGGTTTTACCCGATTAATCGTATTGGCATTTATATTGTAAATCAAATACATATCTTCACAGCTTTGATTCTCATAGCCATGATCAACAAAAAAAACAAGAAACTCTTGGTTGCGGTCGACGTAAGTGACTTTTGTAATACATGTCGATTTATAAATATCATTTTTTTTCTTGGTATCAATATTAAAACGAACGATTCTACTTGTATGGGTAAATGGATTAACTGCACAGTAAAACAAGTGGTGCGCTTGAATCGTCAAAAGTTCCACAATTTCATGGAGCGATTCTTGGATATCAAAATATTCAGTACATACATTCCTAGCTATCTCAGTAAACTTTGATGCTTCCTTACTATTTTTATATTCTGCAAAAAAATTAGTATTAACACCCCATTTTTTAAGTAACTTCTCTACATCTTCCGAGGATAAATTTTTCATACCATAAAGTTCCATCGCTGAATTCATACGTGGAAGGACATTTGAAATATCCAGTAACGCATGTTCTGTGTTTTTGTAGTTTCCCCATTTTAGATTACGATAATAGTTTGGTGTCTCAACCCTTATGTCACCATATCCTCTTTCTCCCACAACATCAATTAACTGTGGGAATTGTGCATTTTTATATGGAATATATGTTACCACATCTCCCAACATATCTGGATTATCTAAGGCAGTACAATAAGCACCGTAGCCTTGACTTAAAACCCATAAGTTAAAGTTTCGAACGGTATCATACTCAATTGAGTCATTCACGACTTGACAGAGCATGATGGGCCAAACACTCTCATTTAAGGCTTCGAGATATCCATAAAAATATAAGTTAAAATTTTCTAAATCTTGGGGAGCCATGTTTTTAACATTTTTTTGGAAAAGGAAATAAAACAACGCATCATCATTCTGACTTTGATTTCGAATGGATGCAATAATTGCCCAAAAATTATTTTGATTCATAAACGTCTCCTATTTTCACGACTTCATCACGATTAATATATAAGATATTAAATCATTGGAATGAAGAATGTTATATAAGTTAAAGGTAATGTAATCAAAATGGTATTATTACAAAAAAATAGTCTTGAGAGACTATTTTAGAGGGGTTGTTCGATTGCTAAGCCAATCAATCGTATCTTGAATGACTTCCATCCCATTTGGCTCATCATATAGGACATGCCGCATGCCGGGATAGATTTTTAAAGTTTTATCCTTTGATTGAATTAATTCATAAAAAGACTCCGAAACATCTTTAGGAACGGTTGGATCTTCTTCTCCTTGCGCAATAAAGGTTGGATAGCGATAAAATTCACGTCGACTCATCAAATCTTCAGCCCCATCAATAAATACTGATCGTGCAAAACGAACGGTAAAGTACGATAAACGCATCGGATTTTTGCTGGTATACATATAATCTTTTTCCAGCGTTTCTTTTTTGATTGGATTATTAATTTCCAACGAGTCCTCCGTGAATTTCACAAGCATATCATCAGCTAATTTACTTGCCAGTTTGATTCCCAGTCGATTGGGACCTCGAACACCACTGACATAACCGACCGCAGGCCCAAGGAATACCTGTCCACTTAAGCTGTTTGGGTACTCAATACCATAGAGCGCTGAAACAAGACCACCCATACTAAATCCCAGGGTAAATAAAGGGATATGAATGTTTTCACGAGTTGCCATACGAACCATAGTGTGTAGGTCCGTAATATAGGTCTTATACGTGTCAATATCACCTTTTTCTGAAATGGTCTTGCCGTGACCACGCATATCGTAACGGTATACAGAGTAGTTGTTTTTATTCAGTTCACGTGCATATACATCATAGTCGCCCGAATGATTGGTGAATCCATGACACATGAGCACTACACCACGGGGATTTGGTACGATATCTTTAATATAAAAAAGAGAATCTGTATTGCTTACTTTTAAATAATCATACATGGTTTATCACTCACTTTCTTGATGTTCCTATCATATCACGAAATAAATGATTCGACTTCTATCTCACGGACCTTTCAATTTTTACTGTATATTTGGTTCGTTGAAATCATCTAAAAAATGATGTTGGGTTTCATCATCAAAATAAGAAATGACTTTATTAAGGTTCACGTTCTCAGTACTCCTGAAAATATTCGATTCAATAAATGGGTTAATGGCTTTGTATGTTTGGATAAACTGTTTTATTTCTTTACGTTTACTTTCTGTTTCATGATGCAGTTTTTCATCGCGTTCGGTGAAACGACACGCACATTGCAAGAATTCAAGACCCGTACAGTTGACCCACTTGATAATTGACGACTCACGAACTAAATACAAGGGACGAATAAGTTCGATATCTGGATGGCTTGTGGATTTAAGACGTGGCATCATGGTCCCAAATTGGCCCCCATAAAACAGATTCATGACAGTCGTTTCAATAACATCATCATAATGATGTCCCAAAGCAATTTTATTACAGCCTAATTGTTCTGCAAATTGGTACAAGTGACCCCTACGCATTCGAGCACACAAATAACACGGACTCTTTTCTATGTGATCTACATAGTCAAATATTTTCGCATCAAACATCTCAATATCGAGTTCCAGTTCATGTGCATTTTGGTAGATGCGTTGACGATTAACTTCATTATATCCAGGATCCATAACAATGTATTTAACGGTAAAAGGAACCTCTGAATGTTGGACAAGAATTTTGAAACACAGTGCCATGAGCATACTGTCTTTGCCGCCTGATATGCAAACTCCTATGCAATCATTGGGTTGAATCAGTTGATAATGTGTAATACCTTTCATAAATTTTGACCAAATATCTTTACGGTAGGTCTTGAGTATTATATTTTGATGTGTTGCCATAAGTAACTCCTTATTTTTGTATCAAAATTCTAACATAATCGTACTCAAAGAACCAAATAAAAACCGAGTTTTTTAACTCGGTTTTTATTGTTTACGTTGTTTTTCCACATTCGCCCGTAATTGTCCACATGCTGCATCAATTTCGCTTCCTTTTTCACGACGAATGGTACATTGAATTCCATTGCGTTTTAAGTAATCATAAAACTTAGCCGCTTGTTCCGGTTTTGTTTGACGGAACGGATTTTCATCGACTTCATTATAAGGAATAAGATTTACATACGCATTCATTCCACGAATAAGGGCTACTAATTCTTTTGCTTGAGCGATTTGGTCGTTAACGTTATCAATTAGAATATATTCAAACGTCAATCGACGGTTGCTTTTTGATTGATAGTATTTCAAGGCATCAAAGAGTTTTTCAAGATTGAACATTTTATTCACCGGCATGATTTCTGAACGGAGCGTATCATTTGGTGCATGGAGTGAAATCGCAAGATTCACTTGGGTTTGCTCATCTGCAAATTTTTTAATCACCGGCGCAACGCCTGATGTTGAAATTGTAATATGGCGCGCACCAATCCCTAACCCATGGTCATGATTCACAATACGTATAAAGCGCATGATGTTATCATAATTATCAAAGGGTTCACCAATTCCCATCACAACAATATGGCTTACCCGTTTATCTTGTTCATCCAAATGACGTTGCACAAACATAATTTGATTAACTACTTCAGCAGATGTAAGATTACGTTTTTTCTTCAAAAGTCCTGAAGCACAGAATTTACACCCCATCGCACATCCAACTTGAGATGTAACACATACACTGTATCCGTAATCATGCTTCATCATAACTGTTTCAATGAGTGCGCCATCACTACACTCTAATAAGAATTTTGTCGTTTCATCGGAAGCTACTTGTTTCATAACAACTTTAAGTGTATCCAATTCAAAGTCTTGTTTTAATTTTTCACGTAAAGAGATGCTTAAATCACTCATATCATCAAACGAGGTAACTCGTTTTTGATAGAGCCATTGGAAGAGTTGTTTTGCACGAAAACGCTTCTCACCATAAGATTCAAATAAATCTCCCATTTCATTTAGATCGTATCCATATATGGATTTCATATTTATCACCGTATCAAGTCTAGCATGACTAAACACTTTGTCATAGTTCCATCTTGCATAATTAGTACTTTTTTTCTCAAAAAAGATGGATTCACCCTAAAGTAAATCCATCTTGTGATAATTGTTAAGGTTCTTCTCAAAATCACAAGTGAAATTATTTAAAATTTCGCTTCTTTTTTTGTTTCCGATTGATCCACAACAACAAGCCGCCCACGATACTTGGAACAATACCATAGTGCCAAATTCCTTTTGGTGTGATACCGGTAGCAGGAAGTTTTTCACTTGGTACCGATATCTCCGGTTTTTGCGGTTTGTGAGGTGTTTGAGGAACCTCTGAGGTTGCTTTTGTGTTTAAGACATCCATACTCATCGAACGTGTTAATGTTACCTCCACAGGGTCTGTTAAGCGCTGATACCCTTGCGGGGCTGCTAATTCTTTTAACCAATAGGTGTCTTGTGCTAATTTCTCAAATTGAATGGATCCGGATGCATCGCTAACCCACGTTGCGATATCTTTAGACCATGAGCCATCCTGTTGATAATACTCTTTTTGCCCCTCATGGATACGATAAAGTCCAAACTCAGCACCCTTGAGTGTTTTATATGTCTGCGCATCACGTTTTACCAAAAGCAAATCAAAAGATTCCATTGGGTCCTCCTGTTTCGTATTTTTTAAAACAAACGATGTATCACCTGAGGTTACACCATCTTCAACCACAATAGATACGGGGTTTCTGAGTAACTCATAACCCTGAGGTGCTTTGAGTTCTTCGAGTTCATAAGTTCCTGCTTCAAGTTGAGAAAATTGAGTAAATCCTTTGGCATCGGTATTCATAACGGTTCCCTCAGAAGGATCAAGTCGCCAAGTCACAAAACCATAGTCATCCTGATGATAATACCATGTTGTTCCTTGACCCTTACGACTTAAGCGTAATACGGCATCTTGAAGCAATTTGGTATCATCTGCTGCATCAACTTTGTAGATATTGAGTGCGTGGTATTGCGTTCCGGGTGTGATTGGATCTGCCTCTTTATGATTTAAAACTTGTCGGGTGATCAGGGTATCATCCTTATCCGTTATCGTTATCGATTCTTTATAGGTTGCCGTTTCATATCCCAGTGGTGCTTGCACCTCTTCGATTGTGTACGTTCCCGGTTCAAGGTTCTCAAAGTAGAGGTGGCCATAACGGTCACTACGATGGCGTACCTCCCTCGTTTCCCAGGAAGTAATTCCATTTTCCGAATTATAATATTCTTTTTGACCGTCTTGGTCACGATACAAGACAAAGATAGCATCGCGTAAGGTGACACGAGGGTTATCCCCATCTAACTTAGTGATTTCCAAACGGTGGTGTCGTGGTACTTTTAGATTCTTGAAGCGTAAAGGCATCCCAGCCTCCTGCTTCACTTGAATGGATAACGGTTGGTTTTTTAACTGATATCCCTGTGGTGCTTCAACTTCTTGAATAAAGTAATTTCCTAATGGTACATCATTAAACGTCACGATACCTGAAGGTGTCGATACGCTTGGGTCCGCTTGATTGCGGTCTTCAGTCCATGTGCCATCGCCACGATAATAGTTACGCGTTCCATCGATCATATTATAGAGTAAAAAGGATGCGCCAGATAATGGTTGATCGCGTTCATCAACTTTTATAAAACTATAATCACGTGATGTATGAGTTTTCGTATTTGTGACGGTTTTACGTACAACAAGAGGTACAGTTGCTAGCTGGTCATCAAAATCAGCTTTCGTAATATCCACCGTCACATTCCCCTCATAACCATCCGGTGCTTTTACTTCTTGAACTTGATAATCTTGGTTTGGTTCAACCCCAATAAAAACAGCCTTACCCTTCTCGTTTGTTTCCACAATTGCATCAGCTGGAGGCGTTGTACTTTTTACCCATTTTACAGCCTGGTTCGAAATCGTGTAGTAGTAGGTATCGCCGTGTTCATCGTTTTTTGTTAGAACAAACTGTGCGCCTTGGAGTTTAATTAAAGGATTTGATGCATCAACTTTTTCAATTGCGATTGTACCATAAATAGTACGTACTTTTTTATAGTTTTCAAATTGGTATTCAACTGGTGTCACCGCAGCATTTTCGACATGGATGATGCGAGGTTGGGTATCCACCACGTAACCTTGAGATGTCTCTACCTCAAGCAAAACATAATCCCCCTTCGGTAATTCTTTAAAAAGAATATCTCCAGTTAACCCGTCCGTTTCAATTACCGCCTTGGGATCCGTTCCAACAGTCCATACAACGTTCTGATCTTTCACAGCATAATAGCGACCTGTTTGCATGTTATATAGCTTAAAGCGAGCCCAAAGTGGTGCTATGAACGGTGTGATGCTGTCATCATCTTCAACCCCTACTTTGGAAAGTTGTAACTGATTGTCTGCATCCATTTGTTGATTAAGAATTGTTTCCATATGAGGGTTATCCTGCTCACTCAGAGTAATCTCACGGATTGTAGAGTTCAACACATGACCCTCTGGTGCGATAATTTCTTGAAGGTAATACGTTCCAACTTCTAAATTTAAGTCAGTATTAAATCGACCTTGTTCCGTAAACAACACATTTTTTTCATCAGCTTCTTGTGTCCACACAGTCTCAGACGATGATGAACTTGTGCTGTAGTAAAAACGATGATTCTTATCTATTTTGAAAAGTAAGAAACCTGCATGATTCAATAAATCCCCCTGTTGATTGTGTTTATTGATGTTGAAAAGGACTTTTGGCTTGGGTGTCTTCTTATTATAAACGTGAGTTTCAATGACTCGACCTGAAGATTGTGTAATGGTCACTGGCACTCCCTTACGTTGAATGCCCTTATGATCAGGGTCAACAATCACTTCTTCATCGATAAAGCCTAGGTCATAACCCGTGGGAGCTTCCATTTCAATCACATAATAAGGACGCGTGCTCGGAATTAATCTAGGAAAGGCAACCAACCCATCCGTTCCTGTCTCTAGCACTGCCGCATCTTCTACATCTTCAACCCAATCAACAACGTTGTTGCGAATACGATAATACTTGAGCTTGTTACCGAAAACCATCCCTAAAGTTATCCTAGAACCAGCCAAAACATGGTTTGGATCATCTTGATCAACTTTTTGAATTTGAATGGTGTGAAGATTATCAGTTTGTGGTGGAATCATTGAGGATAACCATGTATTGGGAATAAAGACATGAGTGTTATTACCACGTTGGTGGTAATCAACCACAAAAATTTGACCATAAACATTCGCACCGCTTAACACAACACTTGCCTTCGGTGCAAAGATTGTTCCGAATACATCGTCATAGGAAATGATGTTATTTTCTTTGCTGATTTCATCGCTGTCTAAGTGCAAGCTTCCATCAACATCCAAGCCACTATGCATAACTGAAATTCCACGCGGTGCAAAGAAATCACCATTTTGATTTTTATCGTTATAAAAATCTGTTAGTTGAGTAGCTTCAGGCATGTAATGAATGATTTTTGCACCATGTTCAGCAATCTCCGAACTTCCACTGGGAAGAGTATGTTCAGCCCCGCCTTTATTGGACATAAAATTACTGTGATGGATCACTTTTTTCGCGTATTCTGGTTTTCCTTGAACCATACGGTACGATGTAATAATCACCTGTTCGATATTTTTATTATTAATTACGGATTCATAATCAAAGCCAAAATCAGAAATTAAAACCTCACCCTTCTCATTGGGTTCAATATTAACAACCAGAATTTTAGCGTTTTTTTGTGAAGGTTGAATATTATACTTAACTTGCTTACCATTGACCCACTTTCCACCAAGCGTTTTACCATTTGATTGACCCAATGATTCCACCAACGGTTTCATCGTATCAGAGGTAAGTTTAACTTGCTTATCAAAGCCTAAAAACAATTCCGTTGTTCGAGATGTCGGCAAATATGATTTTTGCTCTGCACCTAAACTTGGTGTACCATCGGCATTTTTAAAAACTTGATCAGGCCATGTGAAATCATCCGTAACTAATTTCGAATTAATCAGTTGACCCGAAATATTTGTTTTTTGAATTTGCGGTTGTACGTGCGCATTTAAATTGCGCACTCTACCACCAATCAGTAAAGCAAGTGGCTCCGCATTTTCAACCAAAGAAAGTGATGCTTCGGCACCATAGGTAAAAGACATCAAATTAGTCGGTAAACTCGAATCACGACGAACGGCAACAGGTCCGGTAACAAATGATTGTCGTGCTGAGTGGTATCCTGACAAAACGATGCTGTAATCAAAGGCATCTTTCATTTCACTGTATTCTGTTTCTGTAACTTCAGGTGGATTATCTGCATAAACGGGAGCTATGAATCCCGATGATATAAATACTAAAAACGCCATTAATGCTACGCTTAAATTTTTCCCCATAAAATCCTCCAATATTTAAGAACATGGTATCATGATACCTTGAACTTTAAATGATAATTGCATTTAATCGTTATCGTTAGTGGATAAAAAAAACCGTCTTACGACGGTTTTAGTAAATTTAAGCTAATTGATTCTTTGATTCACCTTTGTCGATAAACTCTTGAAGGTTTTCATATGAGTATTCGACCATATTACTTACAGCTTCATCAGTATATGAACCAACATGTGGGGTTACAAGAACGCGTGGATAAAGATTATTCAAACGTGTTTGTAATTCATCAAACGCTTCTCCTGATAAATCCTTATTAAAGTATTTTGTTTCATTTGCAAGAACATCTGCCGCGAAACCTTGGATTTTTTCAGATTCAACAGCATCAAGAATATCATTAATGTTTTGAAGTTCTCCACGTGAAGTATTCACAACAATAACGCCATCTTTCATTTGAGCAATTTTCTCTGCATTCAAGAATTCATCATTTGACCCCTTGAAGTAAGGCATATGCATCGAGATGATGTCTGACTCTTTTAAAAGTGTTTCAAGATCTACTTGAGTACATGTATCTCCAAGATAGTCTTTTTCAACAACATCATAACCAATAACATTGGCACCAACACCTTTGAAGATTGTAGCTGCGGTAAATCCGATTTTACCTAAACCAATAATCCCAACTGTTGATTTACGAATTTCTTTACTAAACATAAAGTCATCAATTTTGAAGTTTCCTTTATGTGTATTGTTTGCAGTGTATTGAGTATGACGTGCAAGTGTTAATGAAAGTGTTAATGCTAATTCAGCAATTGCATTAGGTGAGTAGAATGGTACATAAGCAACTTTTAAACCAAATTCTTTAGCAGCTTCTAAATCGATATGGTTATATCCTACAGTACGTGTTAAGACATACTTAACGCCATAATTTTTGTAAATTTCTAAATTTTGGCGATTTCCTGGGCAATTCCCGCGAAGCATTACTGCCTCACAACCTTCTGCCATATGAACTGTTTCGTCATTTAGCATTTTTTCTGTTAAGACTAAGTCAAAATTGAATTTTTCATTTAACTCTACAAAGAATTGTTTTTCTACTGGTCGAACACCGTAGCATAATAGTTTCATTTTAAATCTCCTTTTTTGATTCTTAGATAATTCCTACGCCATGTAATGCTGTAAGAATAACTAACCATAAAATGATTGCAACAATCGATAATACTGTAGCAACAAGTGATGCATTTGACGAGAATAATGCTTCTTTATCAAAATTAATTGCATAACTTACGGCAACGGTTGCAGGTGGTGTTGCAAGCATGATGATTACACCAGTAATCGCAACGTAGTCTAAAGGTAAGAATCCGATTTTCTTGTAGAAAATCATGATAAGTAGCATAATTGCTGGAACAACAACCAGTTTTCCAAATGAGTAGATCCAAACATTAACGTCTTTAGTTGCATCTTTAAGTGAAATTTTTGCTAATGTCATACCGATTGCTAACCATGCAAGTGGTGATGATAATGATGCTAAGTAACCAACAGCTTTCATGAACCATGGAAGTGTCACATCTAAACGTAAGAATGCAACTGTCTTAGCAGTTTCACCAGCGCCTACAGTTACTTGTGGCAGGCTTGCTTGGAACATCCAAATTAAGAATCCTAAGAATGTAGCAATAATGATTGGGTTAAGAATAATTTGTTTTAAGTTTTTCTTCTCAAATTTTAAACCTGAGAATAAGATATAGCCATATGAGTATAGGAATACACGGTATGCTACATTAAATAAGTTTGCGTAAAGTGCTCCTTCATTTCCTAAGAAAGCTGAAATGATGGGAATACCGAAGAATGTTGTGGATCCAAAGATTGTAAGTCCACGCATTGCATCAAGTTTATCACCTTTATATTTAGCTGTATAAGCTAATGTGATAAGAATTAAGAGTACATATGCCACAAAACCAAAGATGAATGAGTTTAAACCAACAGTAAATGTTTCAGGTTTAATATCTGTCATAAATGCTTTAAATGCTAATGCTGGTAACGCAACATTAAGTAATACTGCAGTTAATGCTTTTGATGCATCATCTGTAACTTTATTTGTTTTCTTTAGGTAGTAACCTAAAAGGATGATTGATATTGTTGAGAATATCGCTCCTAGAAACGCCTGATCAGACAGGACTTGTTTTATAATATCCATTAAATTCTCCTCCGTTAATTGATATTTCAAAAAGCACGATTGCTTCCCCTGTGCTTCTTGGTATAAACATAATACTCCCATAACGTGCACTTATGGAGAGATAATAAAAAGTATTATAGACTTTTTGCGATAAATATAAAATATTATACCGGTATTCAAACAAGTATGTGAAATACGGCAGTTTTTTTAACAATGATTATGTTAGGAATCAAATGTTTATATCAATTTCTTTCACTTCCAATTAGAATCCGCCAAAAATCAGAGAACATTGAGTATATAAATAAGATAAACTATTGATTCACACATTAAGATATAAAATTTACTTATGACAAAATCTAAATTATCTATTCTAAATAACATACTTTTATAAATTCAGATATCAGCAAATTTACGACAATACAGAGATTTTTTAAATAAAAGACGTCAAGTTATTATAATTTGTTTATGTAATTTTTTTATGACAGTCAGAAAAAAAAGTATATTCTACAATATCTAGCGTTAGTGTCGATGGGTACACTTTAGATGACACTTTCTTAATAGACATGCTGTAATGCAAGAAAGCAGGGAACCTAGTAGGACTAGAAAAGATATTGTGTGGATTTCAAGAAGCAAATCGTTGAGCTTTATAACAGTGGCAAAACCATCCTAAATTTCGAGCGATAGCACAACCTTCATGCATCTGTGATCTACGGATGCATGAAGAGCTCAACAAGAGTGGTTCATTAAAGGCATATGAAAATAGAACTCCTGAAGAGAACCGACGCATTGAACTTGAGAAAGAGAACAGGCAACTCAAGATGGAAAATGATATTTTAAAGCAAGCGGCGCTGATAATGGCACGAAAGTAAAACTCATCCGGTCAAATCGCCGTAAGTATCCCATATCAGCAATGCGCAACATTCTAAACGTTATTAGACAATACGTTTATATATACGTGGATTCAAGTGAGAAAGTTGATGAATACGCCGAGAAAGTCACAAAAGTATTCTATGACAGTCATGTAATCTATGGAACACGAAAAATAAAGGGAAAGGGGGTATTGACCTCGAAGAAGTTATTTTATCCTTTAGACATATATCACGAATCAAGTGTGACAATCGCCTAGTATCGGTTTATACAACAAGAAATATCGTTCATACAAATCAAAGGTCAATGAAAGTACTACAACAAATGCAGTTAATCTGAAGTTTGATGATCGTCAGCAGTTTGAATTAGTAGTCAGTGATTTAACTTATGTAAGAGTTGGTTCTAGTTAGAGTTACATCTGCACCATCATGGATTTACATAATCGTGAAATCGTTGGATACAGTTGTTGGCAAAAGAAAAACGCCGAACTGGTTCATAAGGCGTTTACGAATATACATTCAAATTTAGGTAGCATTAAGTACTTTCACTCAGATAGAGGAAGTGAATTCGATAATTATTCAATTGATGATGTCTTATCAACGTTTGGGATTAAACAGTCATTAAGTCGGAAGGCAACCCTTACGACAATGCCGTAGCTGAGACACAATTCAAGACGATCAAAAAAGAGCTTGTCAGAAAGCATATTTTATCTATATTTGAATAATTGAATTGTGAGTTCGGCAAATATGTTGAGTGGTTTAATTCCAGAGGTTTCATGCAGCATTGGAGTATAAAACACCATTAGAATACAAGCAACATTCTATTATTAATTTGTCTATATAAGTGTTGCGCTATTCCCGTTAGAATAAGTTTGACTAAGACTAATACCATCGTGCACTAAGAATTTGTCCATAGCCTCACAATCTACAATGCCACTAAAGGAAATAATAATCTTCTTTCTTTTAAAAATTAGAATTCAGTAATTCATAGATCCGTTTTGTACACCATATTTAGAGAAAAATGCTAAAAGGTAGTTTCTATTACAGTTTGCATCTTCGTTTCTCTTTAACGCTTAACATGATTCTCTTGTTTGGTTGATTTCACTAAATTATACAAACTTTTTAAAAATCCACTATCCCCTGCAACCCTAGAGCTGTGTTGCTGTTCGGGTTCAAGATTTTTTGTTTTTCTCTGTAAAATTTTAATCCTAGATATTTGCTTGATTTAAAGAACTAAATATTCGTATAATTCTGTAATTAACATTCAAATTATTCAGAGAGAATTTTATAATAATCTGAATATTCGACAATTTTATCTTTGTTAAAAATGGAAACATATGGATAGTAGTTCTTGTTATAATAATTTCCAAAATTATTTTCAGTTCTCATAAATTTAATGTAATCAATAGCAATAAATAAGATAATAAAAGCTATTGCATATGTAATCTTTGATTTAAGTCGAGTAATATCCAGACCTATTTGCAAATTAACTATTTTGCTGATGATAACTTGTGGAATCAAAAAGACTTTCAGAATATCAATATAGATAATCATTCGTGTTGAAATTAAAGAGGAGAATCCTAACATACCATAGAATAATAATGAAACCGTAGTAATAAATTTTGTTTTACTAAAGATAGAATTATTATCTCCTATATTTCCCTTGATGATAATATTAATCAAATAATATTCTATTACACGATACATAAAAGAAGTTAAACTAGTAGGGTTAAGATAGAACTGAAGACGGTGATTAATAAAATCCCGATTTAAGAAAAGTAGAAAAAATGGTAAGATCTTTGATAGAGTAATGTACAAGACAAAAGAGACTAGTATTACATATAAACAGTCTAGTGCAATTAGGTATTTAGAAATTCTCTTATAATAAGCTTTAAACTTATTATTCTTAACGAACAGATTATAACCATTTAGTAAAAGCACAAATGGAAGCGACGAACTATGGAATAAAACCGATAATAGAGAAAAAAATATTGCTTTTTTATTCGAACTTCTTGAATTTTTTACAACAATTTCAAAAAGAACAAACAGATAAAACACTATCGCAAGACCTTGTCGAATAGTAGTGTGAAAATAGACTAGATATCTCCCAAAAAAGTAAAAGAACGGAAAGAAAAATAACTCTGTATAATCTAGCAATAAGTATATTAATGCGGCACACAGGAAAACTGTAACTAATGAGTAAAATACAAAAAAATTGATTCCTAAATTATAACTCGTTTTTGCTATTAAGTTATAGAAAATATCCATATTATTTATCATATTAGGATTTTCGTAAAAATATTCGTATACAACATAATCTGCACCCTGCCCATATTTTAAAGCTAGTACTAAAACAACAGGAATTATAAAAATAATTTTTTTCTTTGTTTCTATCCTGTTTCCAAGTTTTTTTTGATAAATCTCGAAACAACTCAGTATAAATAAGTAAATAAAGATCGAATAATACATTTTAGTCCTCCTTAAGACTTTCAAGAAATTCTTCTAATAAGTTTACTTGATTGTCCCATGAAAAATTTCTAACATACTTTTCCTTATTAGCTTGGGCTTGATCGTAATAGCATTTAAAATCATTATTCATGTCATAAATTATTTTAATAAAATCATCATCCGAATCATATTTAAAAACATAATCAATTATATTTTCAGGAATAGCTGGAATATTTCTTGTTATGACTGGTTTACCAAACAGTAGAAGCTCAGAGAGCTTTGAAGACACTCCATATTTGGATAAAAATTTATCCCTATCATTTTTGATACTTCTAGGCGCAAGTAAAATGTCTGTTGATTGGTATGCCTTTATTAACGTAGAGTAATCTGCTAGTCCATTATATTTAATATTATCATATTTTTTTGAATATTCTATAACTTTTTGTTCTAACCTGCCTCCCCCATATAGAATGAGATTTATATTAGGACGTTGAGAAAAAACTTTCAGCAATAATTCAATATCATTGTGATAATCTAGATTCCCTGCAAACAAAAAACTTAAATTGTCTTCTGAATTAAATTCAGTTTCGTTGTATCGAAAAGAATTAATTTCATTTAGGTAGTCATGACTATAACAAAGTGGGAAAACGAGTTTGTTCTTTGACGGTAAGTTTGGGAAGAAATCTTCAATAATTGGAGGGGCAATAGTTATTACAAAATTAATTTTTTTACTTAAAACCTTTGAAATATTATTCCAAATTTTAAACAAAATATTTTTTAGTCGACCCAAGCCTGGAAAAATTGTAGGGGGATCTAAAAAGAATGTTCCGAAAAGAACTTTTTTCTTTTTACAGAATAAAAGCGCCAAGAAAAACGTAGGACCAAAATTGTATCCTAAAACTATATCATTTTTATTTAATTCTTTTCTCAAACAATTGAACAAATTAAAAGATAGAGATATTTCTCTCAATAAGAAAAGATTGATATATCCCAACCGGATGGTTCCTTTTTTTTGCTGTTTCCTTATAAAAACTCCATTATCTTGAAGTTTAGAAGGACTGTTTACAACTAATGTTTCAAAATCCGTTTTTTCTAATAATCCATAAACACTCTTTGACATTATATTTTGAATTTGCAAAGAACTCGACAAATGACCTAAATCTTCATCAGTATGAGGACTTACATAAATTATTCTTTTTTTCACTTTTACCACACTCTTCTTTATATATAATCAGTATAAGAAATATTAATTCGTAACACTAAATCAGAAACTCTCGGCATACTAAAAGCTAAAATAGTCCGTAGTTTGCTTTTTTCTTGTGTCTCTTATACTCTAAGTTCTTTTATAAATCTTTCTTTACCTAACCAAACCATCTTTGCAATCCCTCCATTATTCCTTCTTAGGGGTTAATCTTCAGTCTTATATTCTGTGCTTTAAAGGCAATAATTGGTGATTACTAACTTATCGTACCACAATCACTTAAAGATGTCTTAGAATAGTTTTATAAGACCACATTATCATTAAAAGCTAAACATTATTGTGCTTGAATGTAGGGATACATAGAATTAAATGATGAATCCAACAACTATTTTGCTCTCGAATTTGTACT
This sequence comes from Erysipelothrix rhusiopathiae, assembly GCF_900637845.1. NCBI lineage: Bacteria > Bacillati > Bacillota > Erysipelotrichia > Erysipelotrichales > Erysipelotrichaceae > Erysipelothrix > Erysipelothrix rhusiopathiae. The sequence goes on along the minus strand of NZ_LR134439.1, from coordinate 353,946 downwards.
AATGATTCGTGAAGCACCCAATATATCAGCAGTTGTATTCAAACTCTGTATTAAATATAAAAAGTTATCTTCGTTAGTGATGTTTTCTTACGTATGTGCAAATACCACATTGTATTTTCTTATTTCTAAATTTATACTATACAAAATTTCTTATATTTTACTTTTCTATTTGGTTACAAGATAAGCTAGAATACCTGCATAAATAGAGTATTTCTTGCAGTGTCGCTTTAAGTAAGATTTATTTTAGAAATATGATTAACGACCTTCTACAAGTTTCTTCAAGACACGTTCTAAAATTTGTTATTACTTTTTGCTAATTCATACTATAATCCATTCCTTTGAAAACCTCTCATATTTTACTATAAGTATAAAACTTCACATATGTGAAGTTTTATACATCATTATTCTTATATTTAAATGAGTTTAAATCAACTAAGTAGATATTTCTAGTTTGTTCTTTTATATTTTTGGTTTGGTATCATCTAAGTCTATAAAAATCGAAAATTCAGGACTAAAACTCCTTTAACTTATCTTTAATTTCATATAAGTTATATAATTTATCTTTAATTTCATCTATATTTAGACGATATGTGTTATGTGAATGATATTCATCAATAACATCGTGCTCTTCACCTTCTACAAAGTACTTATCATAGTTCAAATCTCTTTGATCCATAGGTACACGATAATAGTCTCCCAAATCTTCAGCTTTAACATATTCTTCTTTTGTAAGTAAAGTTTCATAGATTTTTTCTCCATGTCTAGTACCAATAACACGAGTGCCCTTATCATGTTTCGTAATTTCGATAATTGCTTGTGCCAAATCTTCAACTGTACTTGCTGGAGATTTCTGTACGAACAAATCACCCGATTGTCCTTCTTTAAAGGCAAATAACACCAAGTCAACAGCATCATCGAGACTCATTAAAAATCGTGTCATTTTAGGATTTGTAATCGTTAACTCCTTGCCAGCTTGGACTTGATCTAAAAACAGTGGAATTACAGAGCCACGGGAGGCCATTACATTTCCATAACGAGTTCCACATATTACTGTTCCAGATGATATTCTTGCTTTAGCTATGAATGATTTTTCCATCATTGCTTTTGAAATTCCCATAGCGTTAATTGGATAGGCTGCTTTATCCGTTGAAAGACAAACTACACGCTCAACCCCTTGAGCAATTGCTTCCTCTAATACATTATCTGTTCCAATTACATTGGTTTTAACTGCTTCAATTGGAAAAAATTCACATGCAGGTACTTGCTTTAAAGCTGCAGCATGAAAAATATAGTCTGCCCCCTTAACAGCATGTACTAGTGATGAGCGATCTCTTACATCGCCAATAAAAAATTTAAGGCGATCATCTTGATATAGTTTACGCATATCATCTTGTTTCTTCTCATCACGAGAAAGAATTCTAATTTCCTTAATATCTTCTTTTATAAATCGTCTAACAAGTGCATTACCAAACGATCCCGTTCCACCTGTTACAAGTAATACTTTATCTTTAAACATAATTTAACCACCTTTTTTTTTACAATAATGTTCTTCTCAAATTTATGATACTTATTTTAATTGTTTGATAATTTCTTTATAACCTTTTTCAGTATTGCACATATCCTTTACGTATTTTATAACACAGTTGGAACTTTTGACATAGTTTTCATCTGATAGTCCATGAATGCTATTAATTATATTTTTCATTTCCTCCCCCCTACTTTCTGCCCAATAACCAAGATTATTCTCTATTATAGTATCCTTGATATCTGTATTGATGTCTGTTAATGCTATCAACGGAAGACCAAACTTCATGTATGAAAGCATCCTACTGGGAATATTAGGAATTGTAAATCTAGCGTCTAATAGTATGAGGCCATAATCAGATATTGAGATTAGCTCATCTGATTTCAATTTACTTAATTGTCCATAGTAACTACATTGTGTGGGATTATCTATACAGTATTTTTTTAATTTATTCGCATCTGTGCCACTCCCACAAAATGCAAAATGAACAAAATTTTCAGATTCTTTAATCTTTTCTAAGCTTTCAATTAGAAAATCTATACTTTGGGGTTTGCCTAAATTCCCTGCATAAACAATTATTTTTTTTTCTAGTGGCAGTAGAAATTCATTTCTCTTGATTTGTTTTACTTCAGCTTGTACCCTACCACATACTCTATTTATAGATATACTATTCGGGACAATAGTTATATCACTTTCTGCTAAATATTCGTTATTTTTTAATATAAACTGTCTATTTCCCTGAGACATACAACCTATTGAATCACTGACATTATATAATCGCATTTCCTGCTTTCTAAAATATTTAAAGATTATACTACTCTTACTAAAATATTCTAAGTCTACTGCGTTCTGTGGAAAAATATCTTTTAACAACAATAAAGTTTGAATGTTCTTGTTGCTTTTTTTAATTTTTTGTATTATCCTCTCAATACTAATGGGCGGTGTAGGATATATGACTAAATCGAATTTTTTTACATTTATCAATGATTTCATGCGATTCCAAAGTATATGAGGAAAAAGCACTGTATTAATTCCTTTAACTATTTTGGATTTCAAACCAGAAACTTGAGGAACTTTTATTTTTATAATGTTGTTCTTTAGACTCTTAATTTCGAGATGTCTTTCTTTCATTTCGGAGTCCGGTGTTATTACAGTTACTTCATGATCATTTATGATAAATTCATGCAGTAAATCAGAATAAATACCTTCATCTTCAAAACTTTCAATTTTAGAGAGTGAAATAAATAAAATTTTCATCGTTCTACCGTCGCTTGACTTATAACGACACTATCGTACATCATCATCAAAACGCCTTCTTCATATTGGTAGAATGATTTTGAGTTCTCTTTCCCTTCGAGATTATTCATAATAAATTCTACAAAATCCACACCGGCACCATAAGCATGTAAATATGCGCCACCAAAACGCGGATTAATTTCAGATATGAAATATTGGCCATTTTTATAGAATAAATCAACATCCATCGGCCCATAAAAATCTAAACAATTTACTAATTCTTCAAGTAATGGCTCTATGTTTTTATCAATAAATGAAATTGTTTTGCTGGCACCACCGATTCTCGTTTCAATTTTACGCTTTGAAAAGAAACTCACAAGTTCTCGACTAAGAGTATCAACGTAAACATCTACATCTACATCTTCTTCGTCCATTAATTCTTGAATAATTAGGGAATTGTCATCCGAAAAGGCAACTTCAAGTTCATCAATATTATTTATTTTACGAGCACCAACACTACCACTACCAGTTCTTGGTTTTACAAAAACAGGAAAATCAACACCATCTTTATTTTCTAAAAATTCTTTAATATCGCCATAAGTTTTAACTGTAGAAATACTGTTCGCTTCAAGATGTTTCGCAAATTTATATTTATCAAAACAAATTTTGGCTGTTTCGTATTCGGGATGTAAAACTTCTACGCCTATTTCTTTAAATAATTCTCTATTTTTAGTAAGAATTTCAATTTCAGGATCTATAAATGTCATAATAGCCTTAATATCTTCTTTCTTACAAATATTAATTAACTCTGAGATGTAATTCTCATCATCGATTCTCGATGTAATATAATATTTATCAGCTAAATAAATAGCTGGTGCATATTCACTACAATCTGTAGCGATAATATTCCCGTGATTTTTCATTGTTTGTTTAAAATCTTTGACTAATTCTCCACGTCTTCCCACACTACAAAAAAGTAAATTCATTTTACTACCTCTCTTCATATTTATTTATGCGTAATCGTTAATTATTTTCGTAATCTTCTGGTTTACCCCATAATTTTTCAAAAGGATTGTTGGTCATTTCAGATTTAAAATCTTCAAGCATAGTAATATAATCATATTTAGGTTCATATCCTAGATCATTTATTGTTTTACTATAATCAAGCATCGATTGTAAAGTATCCGGTTTATCGAAGTCATTTGAGATTTTCGACTTATTATCTGCTGGTGAAAATACTTCAACAATTCCTCTAATCATTTCTTCAAGTGAAACACGATTCGGACTACCAATATTATAAATACCACCTTCAAGAGAAGATTCTGATGCTTTCACAATAACCTGCGTAAAGTCTTTAATATAAACCATTTCCTTCACGCGTGTTGGATCACCATAAATTGTGATTTCTTCTCCATTTTGAGCTCTTTTAATTAACGATCTGTAGGGCATCATTTGTTTCTTCATATCCACATAATGATATGCATTAGGATGATACTGATAGATTGTAAAAAATCTAAGAACAAATCGTTGAATACCTATTTCATGATGATAATGTTCAATCAAATCAACTGCCGCATTTTTAGCGATTGCATAAATACTATGATCTCCTGTTAGCGGAAATGATCTTGGAAGGTCTGCATCCATCGGCTCGCCATTTTCATGATACGCAAAAACATCATAAGGTGTAGTTGGAAATATTATTTTTTTAGCCCCTACGTTTTTCATGAATTCTAAAACATTTAAAGTTCCTTCAGTAATCGTTTCTATAAGTAATGCAGGATTAAAAGCACATCGAGAAGGGAGTTCTCCTGCAAGATGTACAACAGTATCAATTCCTAAATCATTCAATTGTTCAAAATCTTCCTTGCGTGTTATATCGATTGAGTAATAAGGAATACCATGATCTTCATAAAATCCATTATCGCTCTTTCTTCTTCCTGCCGCAATAACATTAAAACCATTATTCTTTAACGAGATTGCACTGTATGCACCTAAATTACCCGTTGCTCCTAAAACTAAAATATTATTTTTGGTCATTTTTGATCCCCCTATATGTTTTTGATCTGTGTAAAGAGTAGTAATCACCGACGTTCATCTCATCACGCACGATTAAATAATCATTTTCTTCTTTTACCAAAACTTTAGGATAATATCTGATAAACGGCCCGCCTAATGTAATTGAGTACGCCCCAACTTTTTCAAATATAATTTGATCACCCGCGGCAACAGAAACTTCCTTATCAAGTTTCATTATTCGATCGTGATCCATGCACGTATAACCACATATTAGTTTATCCTTTCCAGAATTTAACGACTCATTTCCCATTTTTTTAATTCTGTAAAAATAGTTTTGCTTCTTCCATAATGGATCAATATGTAATCGACTCGCATCTGTAGTGACAATTTCAACGTTTTGTGTTTCTTTAAGATCTAATACTGATGAATACAATTCAACACATGATCCAATAATCGCTGATCCTGGCTCGATTATTAATTTCGTAGTGTTGATATCAACTACGTCTTCAAGTTCTTCTCGAATCGTTGCTATATAACTCTCTGCGCTTGGCTTAGTTGGTAATCCTCCAAAAAAACCACCACCTATATCAATATAGGAAGGGTCAAGTTGATATTTATTGATTATATTCTTAGCATATTTTGAAATTGACGAATATACATCATTACTTCTTGAAACACTATTTACATGGAAATGCAATCCAAATTTAGAAATACCAACCTTTTTTAAATCAGTAATGACTTTTTCAAGTCTACCAGTTTCATCTGAAAATCCAAATCTAAAACCATCTTCCTCATAACCAATATCTTCTTTTTTAAAAATATGAGTAGGAACATTAACTCTTACTCCAATATTGTCTGATACCAAATGATAATTTTCGAGAATGTACATCAGTTCATGTTCTGAATCAATATTAATAATTGCTTTTCCCTTTAGAGCTGATTCTAATTGATCGTTCCCTTTTATTGGACCATTGTATACAATTTGGTCATCAGAAAAACCACAAAGCTTGGACAATTGATATTCTTCGTCTGATACAACCTCTGCTCTTATTTTTTTGCTATGCATAAATTCCAAAACCCATGGTAACGAATTCGTTTTTACAGAATAGCTAAATATTGAATTCGGCCAATATTTTTGAAGTGCATTAGAAAAAGTATTTACATTTTTTTCTAATTCTTCTTTATCGATCAAAAAATATGGTGTCTGAATATTCACTAATTTTCGTCTCCTTTAAACTCCGTCATAAATGTTTGTCCCGCGTTTGTTGATGTAATTCCATCGCGTTTAAAAATTACAAGTACCGTTTTAATAAAAATTTTACAATCTAGTACAAAAGAACAATTATCAACATACCAAACATCCAATGCTAATCGTTTACTCCAATCAATATCATTTCGTCCATGAACTTGAGCATATCCTGTCAATCCAGGTAAAATATCATGTCTTCTTTTTTGTTCACTATTGTATAACGGAAGATACTTTGGTAGTAATGGACGTGGACCAACAATTGCCATATCTCCTTTTAGTATGTTAAAAAGTTCGGGTAATTCATCGATAGATGTTGATCTTAAAAACTTTCCATAAGGAATAAGTCTTTCATCCGCAGGTAGTAAATTACCGTTATCATCTTTTTCATTGCTCATCGTTCTAAATTTTATTAATTTGAATATTTTACCATTCTTACCAGGTCTTTCTTGTAGAAAAAATGGGTTACCTTTTAGAAATATTCCCCCAACTACACTAACAATTACTAATACTGGTGATAGTAATATAATCCCAACTAAAGAAAGAACAAAATCTAATACTCTCTTTAGAAATTTCCTATATAATTTATTCACAATTATTTCGCTCCTTTTATACGTATTCAATGAGTTAATATATACCCCTATACTTATTGAAACACGTTATGTATTATTTTAATTACACGCTCAAGTTCTTCATCTGTCATTTTTGTGTCACTTGGTAAGCAGACACCATGTTCAAATAAATCTTTAGAGACATCATGATTATCAACACTAATAAAATCATACTCTGAGAAAACAGGTTGTAAATGCATTGGTTTCCAAACAGGTCTTGATTCAATGTTTTCATTCTCTAATGCGACAATAACATCTAAAGCTGTGATGTGTGAATTCTTAACAATCATTGAACTCAACCAATAATTATTCTCTGACCATTCATTTTCTGGCATAAATGTGATTCCATCTAAATGTCCTAGACTTTCTTTATACTTTTTGAAAATTTCTTTTTTTCGAGCAACGCGTTGATCGAGCACGCGCATTTGACCTCTACCTATCCCAGCAAGTACGTTACTTAAACGATAATTATAACCCACTTCATTATGTTGATAGTGTCGAGCCTGTTCACGTGCTTGTGTAGCCCAAAAACGCGCTTTATCAATCATATCTTTGTTTGACGAAACAAGCATTCCCCCACCTGAAGTTGTGATAATTTTATTCCCATTAAACGAAAAAATCCCAAAATCACCGATTGTTCCAGATGCTTTATCTTTGTAAGAACTACCAAGGGATTCCGCAGCATCTTCAATAAGTATCGCATTATTATCATCACAAATTTGACGTATCTCATCCATACGAGCATTAATACCATACAGATGTACAACGATAACCACTTTAGTACCAGGATACTTTTCAAACGCACGTTCTAGTGCTTCAGGGCTCATATTCCATGTCAAATATTCACTATCGATGAAAATAGGATTAGCTTTTTCATACATAATTGGATTTGCAGTTGCTGCGAAAGTAAGAGACTGACAAAAAACATTATCTCCAGGTTTAATATTGGATAATTTAAGTGCTAAATGAATTGCAGCTGTACCACTACTTAATGCAAGTGCTTCAGTTGATTTCGTATAGTCTCTAATATCTTGTTCAAATCCATCAACATTAGGTCCTAAAGGCGCAATCCAGTTGGATTCGAATGCTTTGTTTATATATTCTTGTTCAAAACCTTCTTCACTCATGTGAGGAGAAGCTAATAATATTCTTTTACTCATATTTACCCCTTTTTATTTCTCGTTATTCTTAGAATAAGTTGGAACTGTTTCTTTAATCGCATCATAGACATCGATTTCTCCATCAACTGCTTGTTTTAATGTTAGTAGTGAGGTTTTAATCGCATCAATCTCATAATTTATTGGATTTGCAATGTGTATTAAATCATTTGGTGTCTTTTGCAATCCTTCTTCTGCCATTAATAATTCTTCATAAAGCTTTTCACCAGGTCTTAGTCCTGTAAATTTAATTTCTATATCTTTGTATGGTACATAGCCACTTAATTCGATTACTTTCTCTGCTAAACTTAGAATTTTAACAGGTTCTCCCATATCTAATACAAAAATTTCTCCACCATCTGCATAGGTAGCCGCTTGTAATACTAAACTCACGGCTTCGGGTATTGTCATAAAATATCGAATTATTTCTGGATGCGTTACCGTAACTGGTCCGCCTTGTTCGATTTGTTTTCTAAATAGTGGTACCACTGATCCATTTGATCCCAATACGTTTCCAAATCTTACAGCAACAAATTTCGTGCTTGAACATTTATCAAATGCTTGAAGCATCATTTCATTAAATCGTTTGGTAGCCCCCATTATATTTGTTGGGTTCACCGCTTTATCCGTTGAAATATTTATGACCTTTTCTACTTTGTACTTTATTGATGTTTGAATGATATTGAATGTTCCAAAAATATTATTTTTAATTGCCTCTTCTGGAGCATCTTCCATTAGAGGAACGTGCTTATGAGCCGCAGCATGGAAGACTATTGTTGGTTTTGCAGACTCAAAAACTTTTTCAAGAGAAGACTGATCACGAACAGATGTAATAATTGCCGAGACTTTTATTTTCGGAATGACACCTTCACGTTCCATAATTCTAAGTTCTTGCTGAATATCGTACAATCCATTTTCATTAATATCTACTAAAGTTAAGGACATTGGTGAATACTTAACTACTTGCCGCACTAACTCTGAACCAATAGAACCACCAGCTCCCGTTATGAGCACACGCTGACTATCTAAGTTTCTGAAAATTTCTACATCATCGATTATAATCTCCGGTCTATTGAGTAAATCACTAATTTCAATTTTACGAAGACTATTTTTTAGGTTTTTATTTTGAATTAATTTTTGAGCAGACTCTACAGTTTTAACATCCACCCCAATTTTCACGAGTTTATTAATAATTTCCTTTTGGGTATTTAATGGTTGAGATGGCATCGCAACAAAAACACACTCTACAGCGTATTTCTTTACAACTTTTTCGATGTCGTCAATACTACCTAGAACTGGTACTGAATAAATAATACTATTTTTCAAGTTTGGATTATCATCAATAAATCCAATAACTTTATATCCATATTCATTATTTCGACTGATTTCATTTAGAATCATTTGTCCAGCACTACCTGCACCGTAAATTAGAATTGATTGGAGTTTTTTACCTTTTACGGCTACGCGTTCTTTTTTGTCGTAATAGTAACGAACAACAAAACGTACTGCGAGTTGCAAGAGTACATTCAATCCCGTAATCACAATCATAGCACGCGTTCCAATGAGCTCGTCATTACGAATAATTATGATCACCATACAGGATAAGAACGCCACGATATTAGCTAAACCAATTCGTATTGTTTCATGGACAGATATTTTTCTCCAAATCATTTTATCAAGTGAAAATATCTTATAGAAAATGAGATACATTACAAGGATTAATCCCACTTCAAAAAGACCAATCCGCTGATACAATAACTCCATTGCATAATGCGAATTATTAAGGATTGCTAAACCACCGATAATTGAAAGAATTAAAACTAAAATATCAAAAAACACCATGACAACTTTATTCTTTTTCATTAATTTCCCCAAACCTTCCCCTATTACTTTATATATGTATATACAACGGAAATATTATATCACATAATATCATTAAATATCGTTTTATCAATGTGACATTACTTTTCCTAATTATCACCAATATAACACAATAGGTCTTTATAGAGTTAATAATTCTATGGATTAAGAAAAGAAAAAGATGAGTTCTGGAATCAACCACGAACTCATCTCTGTTTAGATTATTATCTATTATTTTTTCTCATAATCACTTATGTCGGATAGTTTCATTTCAAAAGCATTTGTTAGTTTATTAATGATTTCATCAAGATTTTCTCCATCATAATGATCATTAAGACACACCATCTTATATTTCTTTGACTTTAAGGCCTGTGCACCTTTTTCAGCCTCTTCTATGCTATCAATAAGGAAACGATCCCCAATTTTATGGCTTCTTGGCATGAAATTACCCTCGCACATTTGCCATTCTTTGATAACCCATTGATTGACATCATATTTGTAGTCACGTATTTGATGTAAACATGTTTGATGTAATACATCGTATTCCTTTTCCCAAATCGTCTCAAAAGTAGATTTTAAAAACGAAGTAGGAAGATGTTGCTGATAAAGTCCAGGGAACCGTGACCACGGCGTAAAGATTAGATTTAATGCATTTAAAACACCGTTACGGTAGTTATACCATTTTCCTGGATTCTTCTTGATAACTTGTCGTTTACTGAAATTTTGATTAATTACTCCAATATCATTCAGCATAATATTCGAAATTGTGTCATAGCGTGCAGGAACTATTGGGTTGATAACTGCAGTATCACAAGGAAGACCCTCTTTAAAGAAGTCTTCTGGCGTAACAGGTTTGTTTAGAAACATATCATCATTGAAATATACAAAGTGTTCACTTAAACCTTCAATACGATGCATATTCAATTCAATTGCATGCGATGAAAATGTTGGTAAGTATTCCTTTGGAATATAATCTGTATGATTAATAATTTTTAACTTAGGATGATCAACATTTAAAAATTCTGGTAAATGCCCATACGTAATTAAATAGACATTATTAACCCATGGTGCATACATCTCAACTGCACGAAACCAGTATTTAAAGATATCCCAATCTCGATAATCACTGTCTGTAATTTCTACGTCTTTACCTTCGAGTTGGAGTCGATCACGAATCCAATCTTTATCACTTCCGTCCACCCACGGGACAACAAAATCAATTTTTAACGATTCCATGGCTATACCTCCCTAGCAACTGGCAGTGAAAGCCAGATTTATTCGTACAATTCCATCCAAATTACATTTCCATTATAGTCTAAGTATTCACGAGAATATTTTGTCGTTCCTACAGCTATACCATCTGCATCAAATGGACTGATAGAGGAATAGAACTTATCTGTAAGAATCGCTCCCTCTTCGTCAATTATTGAGAAATAATTAGAATGTTCTGTTTGAATCATAAAATATGATCGATCTGTAAACGTTAAGTCTTTGTATATGGACCCTCTCCAAACAGTATTTTTGTTATATGCATTAAGTTCATCGTACTCAATGACTTTATGTTTTGGAACCATAGTCATTGGGAACGGTTTTGAATCACGTGCACCGTTAAACTCATTTCGTACATCAATTGTTGATTTTACAGTTTCATAATCCACAACTAATGGATTTCCGATTTTACGATACAATTTACTTGAATATGATCTTTCGCCGATAGTTTCTTCAACAAACGGTCCATATATCTTAAATCGACTCTTAGCCGTCGGTAATTCAACAATTTGTCCTTTTTCATTCACGATACCATAAGTTAAGAAGTCTTCACCTTTTTTAACTTTTTCGCTATCTGGGAACTTCACAGATAAATGAACTAGATTTGGATCATATAGTGCTTCTTGGGCGTAAACAGTGCGCATCTTGTTTTGTTGATAATCTTTAACTTGGGCTTTAACTAATTCACCATTTTGAACTTCAAATGCGTACATGTTATTAAAACTTGCATAGTTCTTTTGGAAAATTGTCTCGAGGTTTAGTCGCGTCGGTGAATATTCATAACCCGTACGTTTTACCTGTTTTGCTAATTCATTATAGAACTGAGTTCCATTAAAACCTAATAAGACTACAAACGCTAATTTATAGATTTTTTTATCTTCATATAGACTTAAAATCATCGGTAGAGTGATTACAGTAGCATAATAGCCAAATACTGTAATACGTGTTCCCAATACTTTTGAGAATGGAAGATAGAAGTAGAGCAACATATTCAACAACACAAAATCGATAAGATTTTTTTGTTTTGAATATTTTTCAGTTAATTTATTGTAGTGTAAAATTGTAACCGTAAAAATTGAAAATCTCAATAAAAAGGGTACACTCAATATTTTTATATGATCTGCATCTGAGTATAGAAGCAGTTTCGATAGTATTGGGATGTTCTGAAAAATTGATAAAACTGCAGGTGTGAATATTAAACGGGTCAGTGGAAATAGCACAAAAATTAATATAAACCACTTAAACGACCATTTTATCTTTGTAGCTATATAGATAACTGGAACAACAAGTGCAGTTCCATGAATAAAGAATAAAACAGCTGTTGTTAATCCCTTGATTTTCCAGTCAAAATCTCGATCTCGATTAAAGTAAACATACATCGATCCCACAATAACAATAACTTGTCTTAACGCACCCAAATTCCAGTATAAGAAAAAAGTTGAGAAGTAAAGTAACGTTGCCATCTCAAAGTTATCAGAACTGTCCTTAATCCAAAATAATGCTACAAGTAGAATTGCCGTGCATAGTAATCCTGAAAAAATATGATAATTCATACCGACTGCACGACCACCAAGCATCAATACCTTAAACAAAGTTTCAATTTTAGGTAGGCTTGCAAAAGATTCATTAATCCGGTGAGGATCAATGGACTCATATATCGTTTGATATGAAAAATAATCTGCCCCTACACCAAACCTTAAAAAGATAATTAAGATAAACGGTAGTGCAGCCACGATGAATTTTTTCTTTGAGTCTAAATGCTTCCCAAAGTATAAAAATGCACATAAGTAAATAAAACTAAAATAATACACAATAAGTTCCTCACATTCATTAAACTACTACATTAATATTTGGTAATAATCTCGTTAAATACCAATACTATAATACCATATTATTATAGGCAATACTTTTAATGTATCTAAGATTTGAATTTTACGTATTTATCAAATACTTAGGGTGAGGCTAAAACCGATTATCGGTTTCGATATGCAGATTCAATTAAGTCATATTCATCTGAGATTGCTGTTAGGATTCCATAAGCATCCTTAATCTTTACTTCATGTTTTTCAAAAAAACTAATAATTGCGGGAAAATATTTATATTCATCACTTTGTGGATAAAATAGACGGTCGAGACTTAAGGTATAGTTTCCTTTATCTTTGGTTGTAAGAATCAGATTAAACACTTCTCTACCAACAACTGTCTGTCTTCTTCGATAATTTAAACCCTCATAGGTGCCGAGATCATACCCTTCATTATTAAAATAGATTTTGACTGACTCAATGGTATCATAAGGTATTTGCTTGGTCTTACGTTTACCCATGAAGCTTAACAATGTAGCTGTTAGTTTGAATTTCGTTCCTGTGTACACCTCGATGCCTTGATGCCAAACTACAAAGTAGTCATAGTAATCTTCGAAATGACGAAATCCTATTAAACTTACCATCCCACAACAATACCCAAAAACAAGTAGCACAACTATGAGATTTGGTTTGATGGCGTAAGTCACAAAACATACAAGTGCTGTCAAAAACACAAACACTACAAAAAAGATTTTCGTAGTGTTTTGACCGAAGCGAAAGGGTATTGGAAAACTTTCTTTTCCTTTCACCAAATCATTTAAGGGAATCCCTAGTATTTCACTCAGGCGAATGAGGTTATCGATAGAAGGTAGACTTTCGCCGCGTTCCCATTTAGAAATTGATTGACGTGAAATGTTTAGCTTTTCCGCTAACATTTCCTGACTCATCTTTTGTTCTGTTCGATAAAATTTAATTTATTGGTTTATAATCATGATCGCCGCTCCTTTTATCCAAATCCTATCATAACCTCCTTTTTTAGCCTAGAACCGTTTGGTTGCGGCAAAGAAAAAACTACTTATGAGTAGCTTTCTCTTAAATTATAGTGTTTGACATAAAAATATAACGAAATGCCGTTAAGGATAAATGCCACCAGACAACACCCCATAATAATCGTGAACATTGTTGGTGCTACATCCGCAATTGTACCAAAATCATCGTGATTCACTAAACGGACTATAAGATAATATTCACTCAATAAAAACAAGATTGGAAATATAAACGATAAAGAATAGAAAAGATACCAATGTTTCATGCGTCCCGTTAAACTCCTAAAGAGATTCAACAACACAATCACAACAGAACAAACACCTGTAATGGGCCATAGATATTCCATTTAAATCACCTCCATTATATTAACTTCATTCTATCATGTAACTAAAAGCAAAAACAAACAGTTCAAAAGAATTGTTTGTTTTTATTTCATATTTATTTTCGACGCTTCTTATAACCTTTAAATACAAAGAGACTACCGAAACCAATTACTAGGTAAGGCATTTTTGATGATGCAATTCCTGTGTTAGGTAATGCCGGAGTCGGATTTTCTGACTCTTTTGGCGTTTCTTTTGGTGTTTCTTTTGGATCTTCTTCATAAGGTTCATTTGGCTTGTCTTCGGGTATTGTGGTACCGGTTCGAACCGCAACTTTTAACGGTTCAATAGTAGGATGACCGTTGATTGCGACCGCAAATGAATTCCATGCAGTAAGATTTGGTTTGCTTTCCAACTTGTGAGTAACCACATCTGGATTGGTAATTTTAGATTGGAAGGTGAATTCAAAATCTTGAAGTTCCGAAAGCTCTTTTTGATCCTTCAATTCGATTTTAAAACTTTTAATCGTCTTCCAGTCCGTCACATCTTCTGCGGTGATCCAATTTGGTTCAGAAGTATCCTTATCCACGATTGCATCAAAGCCTTCAGTTGTAAGGACACGATTTAAATCTTCACGGCTTGGATTGGAAGAAGTACTATAAAATACATTAAACAATGTTTCATCAACACCTACCGGACCATTGAGACTTACATCAAATTCACTGTTGCGTTGTGTAAAGTCTGTAATCCCACGATCACCAATATTTGGTAGAATATCCATCAATACAAATTCATTGATCACTTTCCCCGTATGATTTGTAAGTTGTAATTTATAATCAATCTTATCGTTTAACTCGATATATGCTTGTGTATCATAAAGGGTATCATTTTCATTCTTTACCCATTTTTTAATCTTGAGTTGATAATCTGAAATCATTTGATAATGGTTTTGACTTTGAAGCATTTTCTTGGATTCAAATGTAGCTTGGGTTGTGTAATAATCGTAGTCAATCACAAGCGTGTCTTGAATTGTAGGGTTTGAAACTGCAAGTGTTTCAAACGTATCATTTGCTTCAAGTATCGTAAATATTTTTAAACTAATGTCTTGCAACACTCCCGAAATTTCCACATCAAAAGAATGACTTGCTAATTCATAAGGGGCCAATTGAGAGATATTCCACTCTATATGATAAACATCGTGATTTCCGCGACTCTCACCAAGACGTTTAATCGACTTAATATTCCCTTGTGGCGTTAAGTCTTTAAATTGTAAACTCTTTGGTACATATATGATTGAATGAACATTGTCCCTAACAGCACCTACAGACGAAGGTTCATTTACTATTTGAACTTTTAATTTATTCGTACCCTTATAAATTTGTCCTTTGTATTGATCAAGGAGTTCAATACTATTTGTAACAGTTGGATGGTATGCTTCCGGATTTTCGGTTACATTAGCCCATCGGGGGGCTGCTAGAAAGTGGAAACCTTCAAACCATGCTTTCACACGTCCATCCGGGAATGTAATGGTGTAATCGTTTTTTGCATTATCTTTGAAATCATAAAGTTCTCGCACTAATTCAAAACTGCTGCCGTAATTAAAAGCAGTTTCAATGTCCATCTCATTCTTTAATTCAGTGATATTCTCCTTCGCATCCTCGCGCCATGTATCTTTGATACTAAATGTATACGTAGGCATGCGAGAAAGCCCATTATGTTCTTGAGGGAGTGGTTCATCAATCATCATTCCTGGAACAGTGGACTCAAAATCGTATTGAATTTGCGCAATCTGAGTTGTTTCGGGTAAATTCTTTTGTTTTAAGATTTCTTCGCGGGTAATAATTTGATCATGGCTTAGATCTTTAAATGTTGCGATGATTTGTTTTTGATCATCATAGACATGAGCATGAAGGATGGGTTGTTCGTGTAACGGTGTTGCATCTCCATAATCTGTTGTTGGTCGATAATCGAAGCGTCCTGGCGCTTTAAATGATTCTAAGCGTAAATGTTTATTAATATAGTAGTTCCACTTGTACTCAACATAACGACCGTCTGCACCATGTTCCAAAGCTGTCATTTGATGGGCGTAGGTTAATGTTGCCCAAGGGTATACGGTTGGGCGCTTATTCAGTGCTTCAAAATCCGTTGAGTGTTTACCAAATGGATCAATCGGGCTAAAGTGTCCTGGAACATACCAATTCCCATCTACCTCAGGAGTTTCACTTTCTGATGGATACAAGGTTGTTTCCGCATACGAAGTATCTTCAAGTACCACATCATCAACATTAGTAAACTCCAAACGCGATGTGACTCGTACTTCGGGAATGGGTACATCCAAAGGACGTGGGTTCGCTCTATAATTCACTTTTAAATTTTTTTGAAATAATAAAGCATCCAATTGATCTTGTTCAAGATACGTCGGTGCATCAAAATACCATATAAGCGTACGAGTATCTCGATCTACTTCATCAGGATTTGGTCCTTCTATCATACCTTGGTATTCTAATGATTCATGATAAGTTTCTTGGATCCTAATTCGGCTTCCCTCTTTAATATAAAGTTGCCCTTGATCTTGCCGATCAATTTGTGCTTTAGTAACCCAAACACTTTCCATGCCAGGACTTAAACCTAAAGATCCACTATACCTTGAATCCTTAAGTCCTTCATACGCCTTCGTTAATTTAAGAGGACTACTTGCCTCAACGGTTGTCGTTAGTACTTGATCTGTTTTTTCCACTTGGTCCGTGGCTACTTTCACATTGAATGTTAATGGCGTACTTGTAGGGGTAACACCATTTGGAACTGAAAAAATAAATGGCAACTCCATATACGTTCCCGATTCAAAAATTTCTTTTGTAATCGACATTCCTTGATCTGTCCGAGTTACATTATAATCAGCTCCAAGAGCATTTTTTATTGAGGTTATGTCCATCTGAACAAAATCTGGCATCAATACATCGACCTTCAAATTGGTAAAGGTTGTATGAGCCCCGGTTGCTTTAAGTTTGAATTCAATACTGTTTTTTTGACCACTATTGAATGAATCATAAGTCATGTATGCATGACTTTCTAAATTAAACGCTTCAAAACTTGCGCTTAACGGAATTATAGATAGAATTAATAAAAAACTCGATAATGCAATCATCAATTTCTTTTTCATCATAACGCTCCTTTGTTTTATTATTATAACGGAAGCAAAGGGGTGTCTTACATTCACGATTTACAATCATATTGTAGATGTTGGTTCTATCTAATTGTGATGAAAATCACATCAAAAAATGATCTTCCTTAGAATATTTATGTATTGTTTTTGACTTGGATAGTCATCAATCAAAATAACATCACCCGTGGTGGGGGTATTTCCGATGCATAGGTCATAATCCATCGAAGTAAGTTCGAAGTAACTCATGCAATCAATTTGAATTTGGGTCGCATCCAACTTAAATCGACACATCAAATTGTTTCGTATGTACATCGCGTGCTGAATGCCTAAATCCGAGTAGATTAAAATGCGCATGATTTTTGGTTTTTGATCTAAAATATCTGAACAATTCATAATTGACCAATACAATAAATCATCGAGATATAAATCAGGATTAAGTGAGATTGTCTGCGAAGCGTTAAGCGCTTGGTAAAAATCGCTACGAATCTTTGGATGTTCTTCATAAAACGCATGCATAAAATCCGCAATTCGATCAATAAACAAAGATGTTTTAAAAGGGTACAGACTGTAGTTATTTAAAAGGGTTTGATGAATTAAACTTATAAAAATTTGAGTATCCTTACTCAGAATGTAATCATGTTTCGCAATAAGTTCATCAAGAAAAGCATCCGAAAACACCTTTGTTTCACTAGGATTGAGAATTGGTGTATGGTAGTACAGTACTTCGGACAAGCTTTGCATACAGTGAGTTGTTTCATAATCTCGATATCCCTTGAAAATCTTTGAGAAATCTATCGCTTCAACCATCGTCGCCGGTATCATGGAAAGATTACTGTGAAACCCTTGTCGCTCTCTCAATTCAGAAACCACAAATAAAGTCACACTGAATATCAGTGTAAGACTATCATAGTATATCCCTTTACGATCAAAAACTTCTTGAATCACTAATTTCGCTTCTTCTAAATTAATTTTTAGAATATCATCCAAATCTTTCGTACCATAAAGTTCTAGAATTAAACAGGTTACAAACTTACGGATATAATGCTCTTGTTCGGATACAATACTGACAGGTCTACTACCATTTCGCTTAAACTGAATTGCGCTTGATCCAAATTCTTTGTTCATCATACGTAAAGTTCGATAAAAAGTTGATTCACTAATATAAAACTGCTTCATACGATCTTCATTTAATGTTTCTGGATTCTTTACAATATCAATGAAAAGAGTAATTGATAACGATCGCATCAAAAATGTCCTTAATATCTGCTCATTGGTTTTTTGATTATACTCATCAACATAATATCGTCCACTATAGCTTTCTATAATTAATAATGGTTCCCACTCCTGAGCTATTTGATCAAGGTAGGTATAAATTGTTTTTTCAGAACATTTGCAGTGATTCGACAAATCCCCAACTGATGCATGTGGTTGTGCGTCACTGTTAAGATAAGTAATCAGTTTATAATGATTACGATCCAAGGTATTCAATAAATTTAACATACGATTTCTCCATCTTTATGCAATAACTGTCATTAAATAATAATCTGTTCTTAATGAAAATTAATGGGTGATACAAAAAATGCAACCAAATGGTTGCAAATATATAATTTTCCTAAAATCATGTTATCCATCAACAACTGCACATCACATTAACGAAACCTAATGTGATGTGAAAAAAGAATAAATATTATTTAGTCCTAGAAGATTATAAACAAGTAATAAGAAGATTAGATGAAAAAGCACAAAATAAAAAAAGTTTTTCCATATTCCCGGATGATTGAAATGCTCTCTAAATTTTACGATGAAATCTTTGGGATGTAATAAATCCCATGAATTAAATCTCACCTCACGTCCAAGATAAATGCCCACCGAAAGCAACAGAATAATAATTACTGCTGATAGTTGAATGATGACTTGATCGCGTGTTTGAACGATTATGGGATCAATAATAATTAAATATCCCAACTGTACGATCATGATATTCATCATCGTATTTATAATACCCGACAATGCAAGCGAGGTTACCGAAATAATATCATACCAAATTGGAACTTCATGTTCATCTATCTCTCTGTGGGTTAAATTTAACTCGGTGAGTAAATAAGCAGCGTTCGGAAGCAAGGCCAACCAAAGAACGAACCCCAATACAAAGATTATATTTGATAGGTACAAAATGATATGAGAATGCGTGAGAGCATAAACATACCGTGTCCCAAAGGTAACTGCTGTTGTTATAAGAACAATCACAAAGGGGATTAATGATAATTTTAAATTCCAAATCATCGGTTTAAAGATCTTTACAGAGTATAGTTTCGGGCGAATGATAATCGTTAGATAGGCAAAGATATTAAACAGAATCGTACTTATTAATAATGCTTTCATAGACTTCCTTTCGAAGCTTTAAATTTGCTTAAGTGTACCATCAACCATTTCATATGTTTCATCACATTCCTCAATCATGCGAAGGTCATGTGTCACCATAATGACAGAGGTATTATATTCATTGGTAATACGTTTTAATAACTTTACCACATCGAATGCGCGATCAGTATCTAAGCTCGCCGTTGGCTCATCGGCAAGTATAATGCTCGGTTTTAGTATCAGCGCCAACCCAATTGCTACTCGTTGACGTTCACCACCCGAAAGACTTTCTGGATATTGATCACGAAGCTTATCAATGTCCAAGGACTCTAAAATTTTGCGAATTTCATGATCTGCAATATTGTGCTTTGATTCTTTAATTTTAAATTGAAAGTGTTCATAAACTGTAAAAAATGGAATTAAATTGGAGGTTTGAAGAATAAACCCAAGTGTATTAAATCGCAATGAAGACAGTTCATTTTCCGTTAGGTGTGAAAGTTGATGATTATCGATGGTAATAGTACCTTGTGTCGGTTTTTGTAAAGCACCCATAATGGTTAAGAGTGTGGATTTACCAGAACCACTAGGACCCACAATAGCAACAAAAGAACCTCGATTTACGTGTAATGTTACTGGATGCAATACCTCAACGCGATTTTTTCCGTCGTTAAACGATTTGGTTACAGACTCTAAATATATCATAACATTTCCTCCTACAATGACTTCAATGGATCAATCTTAAGAATAATCCGTGATGAAAATAACGATCCCAAAAGAGAGAATACAATCATTGCAATAGTTACCCCTATGGAAAGAGGCACATATGTCGCAACGGGAACCGTACTTTTTAAGGCATAACAAGTAATTTCAGATAAAATAAAACCCAGACCAAGTCCAACTCCAGTTAAAATAAATGTTTGAATAATGATCGAACTAATGATGGTTTTATTTTTAAATCCTTGAACTTTCAAGATACCAAAAATTGGTTTCTTTTGCATTGTGAGTATATACATAAAAACACCAATTATAAGCGCTGAAATTATCGATAGTGCCCCAATCATTAAACCAAATGTTAAAATTTGTGCTTTGTATCCTGGTAGATTATCAATTAATTCAGCTTTTGATAAGGTCTCAAAGTCTTCACTTGAGTTTGTTCCCAAAATCACGTTGTAAAGATTGTCATCATCCAATTCAGATCCTTCTAGGTTAGTATAAAAAACGGGTCTCGTATTATAATTGCTAGAAGTTGTAATCCCGATAATTTTATAATCTCCGTATTTAGAGATTCTGACGCTATCACCAATGTTTAATTGTTTTTCATTTCGAATATCAGCTGAGATAAGAATATCGTGCTGTGTTTGCGGATATTCACCTTCTTGAAGTGTAACTATATCTGAAAAGTGCGATGCATCTGCACCAATCAAAATTGCATCGTCTTGCTCATCACCAAACGTAGCTGTAATACCACGAATTCGCAATGCATCTTTGACATTCAAATCCATCGATTCTATTTGTTGATTCGTAATAAAGGATGCAAGTGCATTTTGGTTTGCATCTTTATTTAATATTATTGAATCAAACTGCCATTGATCAAGAGCGGTACGATTAATTGATGCCAAACCGTATGCTAGACTAGACAGGAAAAACACTAAATAAGCAATGAAGGTCATGACGATAAGAATCATTGCAAAACGTCCTTTTTCTTTTTTAATTTCTTTGATAGCTAAATACATATTTCCTCCTTATCAGCCGATAAACACATTCTATCAGATTTTTTATCACCTGATAAGTAATTTGCCTAATGATTGTATTTGTGCTTTTTTTTTGATTTAATATTGTAAAGGTGATTATATGAAATCGATAAGAAAACACATACTTGAGACTGCCCACATATATTTCATGAAATATGGGTACCAAGAAACCTCTACTCGTGATATTGCACGTGATCTTGGAATCACACAACCAGCTATTTATCACTATTTTAAGAGTAAAGAAATTCTCTATTTTGAGGTTCTCAATGATTTTGCAATAAAAATCGGTGATGATTTAAGAATTATCGCTGAAAATAGTAGTATGGATTTGAATACCCACTTAAAATCCATGAGTTTATTTATTCAAGAAAAGCATCCCATGAATTTTAATTTATTGATTCATGATATGGAATCCCTAAAATCTCAATCAATGCGCGATACGCTCTATTTAGTTTGGCAAGAAAACTACTTTCAACCGTTTTTCAACTTATTTCATCTGCACGAAAATTTACTTCGTGATGAACTTACGATCAACCAAATCGTTTATCAGTTTTTACGAATTCTTTCGACCTATATCACATCAGTTCCTACTAAAAACGACCAAGACAATCTATGTTGGATTATAGACGTTTTTGTTAGGGGTATTACATTGAGTTAAAATATAATCTGGTTTTGAGCGTTGATTTTATATTACTGTTTATTTTTATTCGCAATTTCTAGATTACACCCTATACTTCCCACTTAAATATTCCTCCCATTTATGGATTCGATTGATTAGTCAACTTTATAATAAAAGAGGGGGGTAGAATGCAAACTCTACAAATATTTATTCTAAAATACAGAATATTTTGTTTTAGAATAGAAGAAAGGGATCAAACTTGATTACGTTTAATCCCTTTCCTAAATTCAAATCTCAACCGCACCTTGGGTGGTGCGGTTGAGATTTGATAAAAGAAAATAAGTGTTATCGTCTTCTTCTCCATTTCCGACTGCTTTGTCAGAATCAACAAATTCAACACGTATATCAGCGTCTTTCGTAAAATCATTTTTGTTTATATCTGATTGATGTACATCATTACCAACACCATTAAGAACGATACCTTTGATCTTATCAGCATAAGTTGGATCAGCTTTCGGTCGAGAAACAATATATTTTTTTGTACTTAACGATTCTCAATCTTCAAGAGAAGCATATCCCACTAATGTATCATCGAGTAACTGTGCTACTTGACCGTAAGTTTTGTCCGACTCACCTTCTTCAACTAAAGGTTTCGTTAGTAATTCAGTAACAGCAGCAAAAATGTTTGCTGATTCTAGTGCTGAATCATCCATGATTTTTTGAACTTCATGGCGGAATTGTTCATACTCACGGTATGAGTTCTCTGCTGGATCAATTTTAAACAAAAGCAATTTATGCTCGCTATCCATCGGTTCAAATTCAAGTCCTTCACCCAATTTATCTATATAGGAAAGTCCTGGTAGTCCGATACAGTGAGCGGTTGTTGTATTGATGGAGGCACCCCAAATGACTTCTTTGGTTCGATAGTCAATCATAATAGGTTTTTTATCCAACAATACTAAATAATTTGTTGCTTCGCGTTCCTTAAATTCAGCTTCTGTAGGCTCAGTGCCTGTGATTTCCTGTTCATTTGTAAAAGATTTCACTTCTGCGTCACCTTCAAACTTAAGACTAGGCGAATCCATTAATTCATCACGAATCGTTTTACCAGATTGATATTTCTCATTGATTTTGTTTTCTAGAATAATACGAAACATTACGGGTTCCGATAACGTTTCTTTCGACTTAAGACGAAATTGTGCATCTGTACCTTCATCATTCCAGACCACGTCAAAACGACCCTCCTTTTCAATCGTTTTGCTATCAACGATTACGCTATGGTTAAACTTCATTGTGTCATAGGTTGCTGGAATCTCGATATACTTATCTTCTTGGTCTGCATGGTAAGCTTTAATGGTATCTTTATTTATTCTAAAATTAAACCCATCATTTTCTTTACGAACCAATTCACTATTATATCGAATATCCCAAATTAAACTGGTTGGCATTGCCTCCTCACGCTTCTCACCTTTTATGATGATTGAATTTGGATATACTTTTTTATTATCTGCTGAACGTAGAAGCTGCTTGTTGTCGAGTGACGCTGTGAGTCTTCCCAACTGATTCCCTTCAATTTCTAATTGCAGATTATCATTGACATACGTTTGCGTTACAAAATATTTTACAATAATATTTTTTCAACCAGCGGAATTTCAATAGCTTCAATTCCTTGAGTTGATGTATTCTTAAATTCTTCTGAAACTGAAGGATATTGATTACAAGGTTCTAATGTACCATCATTCTTAACATTAAAGTTGCTAATGTCTACTTAAGTCTTAACATCCCAATTTCCAAGACCAGATGTTTTCACAATTTGTGGAATTATGAACGCAAGATTTAAGTTGTTCATCGTATGGTTACGACTTGAATTTAAAATCCCTTCCCATTTTAATTCTAAGCCTCCATTAATCTCACTAAACCCAGCTTCCTTCAGTTTGTGATCACTGCCACCGATTGGCTGAACCGGGAACGTTTCTTCAATTTTATTTTCTGAAGCAATAAAGTCATTGATTACAAGTGGATAATTTTCGAGTTTATCAAGTTCTGATTTATCCATTTGCTTAAAAGAATATTGATTAAAAATGTACTCATCGGTAGCAAATTCAAATCCTTCTTTTAAATTTTCTTTAATCGTATCTAAATCTGTCCCTTTCTTAATTTGATCAGAAATATAACTGTTAATTTGGTATGAAATTAAATTTTGGAAACGATACTGATTTTCAATACCTGCCTCTTCATTTGATATAAGTAATTCATCAACAACAAGTTTAAATGCTCCGACATTTGATGTGGGTTTTTACGTACAAACTTCGATGTACTGTATTCCTCTAATTTATCACTGATTATGAATTGTTCCTGGGTCGCAGTAAAAAGAGTTATTTCTTCTGGAAAATCATGTTCATATTTATATACAGCACGTTCTCCATTTTCTAAATAATGGAAATCAAAAATAGTGGAATCTGCTGTTATTTTATCAAGTGAGTCTTGATAAAATTTAACTTTATAGCTGATTTCTACAAATTCTTTGTCATCTGTGAAAATATCAACACTAAAATCTGTTGATTGATTCGTATAACTTTCCATTTTCACAGGAATTTTTCACTAATTAATTGACACTTATACCGAAGTTTAGCGTGTGTTTCGCCTTCAAGATTCAACTCAATTTCACCTGTTAGTACCGGCTTTGTTTCATTCGATACTGGCAAGATTTCATCAATTTAATTTTCCTTAGGCACGCTCACTTCATTTGGAGGCTTCTTTTCATCTTCATCATTTACATAATTTGTTTGTGATTCTAACGAAGCGATTTCAGTTCTTAATTGATCTAAAACGGCTCCTACAGCAGGATATTTTTTTCATCAACCATCTTTAAGTCTTCATTAATAAGAATTTCATACACCATTTTAAACGATTGTGGATTAACATCTACATCTTTAAAATCTAAACTGAATCCATTCGTTTCTTCTTTTACCTTAATTTGAGTTAAATCTTGAAGGGTATTAGCCTTTAAGTCCTTATCCGTATGTACTGGATCCTCAACATGGACTAGGGTAGCTTCGTCGGGCACATTAAACATGAGTGGATTAAATTCATCCTTAATTTTAATCCACTCTGAATCACTGAAATTCAATGTCAATGCTGCCTCGCTGTGTAAGGTTTCGTAGGTGATTCGATCACGACATTCGATTGTTTGGAATCAATCACCGCAGTTAGCATCGCTTCGTGGGGAAGCTCCTCCTCAGGTACATTAGCAGAAATTGTCAATTGCGATACAATTAGTACGAATACTAATGCGACGATACTCACCGGTCGCATTTTACGGTTCTTCGTAAATAACATAGTGTCTCCTCTTTTCTAAATAATTTTTCATAAAATCATACATCGTACACGTGATGAAAATGATATAGACTTTAAAGTATCCTATCATTATTATTCGTTATATTTGTGAAATAAATATAACACAAGTATTTAAATAGGCTAATAGAAACACCTTATCAAACATATAGAGCCTTTAAATCACCATTAATACAATTAGGTGAAACATTCATGATAATTGTTAGAAAAACATTACAAATATGGCATATTTTCTTCTAAATCAATTAAGTCTTTCAGGGTATTTCGTTTCATTCTTTATAGAATCGTTGGTATGATACCTATATAAGGTACTAATAATCCCCTTTTATTGTGGAGGTCTACGATGAAACAAACATTTTTTTCGATTCTAAGCATGGTTTCTATTTTTACAATCTCTATTTCCCCAAGTCCGATGAACAATCGCTCTTCACAAGTTTTTGTTACAAGTCAAAATTACCGTTCTACTCAAAGCGATCATGAACTCCCAGCACACAGTAACGGTGTTAAAACGCTACCACCCTATGGACTCCCCGATGCACCCCTCTATGGTGCCATCGCTTGTTTTGTAATTGGTTTGATACTCATTGCAAATCAAAATCGATTCAGAAAGAAAAAATAATGCTGTGAAGTCTTTTTGACCTCAAATATTTGTCGCGTCATTGAGGCAATTTTGAAGCAAATATTAGACATCGATTTTCCTTTTAGTATAAACCATCGTGCGATTGCATTCTCGCGTTTATTAGTTCCACTTTGAAAAGAACAATACGAGTTACACTTATATATCTTTACGTACAACCGCTTAACTGTAATCCCTAATGTTTTAAATTCAAGTCCATTATCTACTGTTATCGATTTGATTGTTATTTTATTTTCTTCAATAAATTTTCGAATTTTGTTTAATGTGTAATAATAATTTGGATATTTTACTTTAATAAGCCAGATCATTCTTGAGCAGCGGTCCACAATAGATATAATCGCTGCAGTTTCATGTTTCTTACCGATGATGGAGTCGATTTCGAGTTGACCAATCTCGTTTCGTTCCTCAATATATTTAGGTCTTAGGCTAATTGGAAGTACCGTTTTCTCTTCCAATTTCCATCTCAAGTGATTCATCATTCCACTCATTCTCTTTTTACGTTTTCTTCTCTTATAAAACATTCTATTTTTTCGGGTTTAAATTTCGCCTTAAAATTGCAACAGATATATACAAATTAGTGATAGAATGTTGCTTCTATTCTAATGGTGTTCTATGCATGAAGTAATTTGGAATTAAACCACTCAACAATTATCCAAACTCATAATCCAGTTCCTCAAGTATTGAGAAAATGTGCTTTTTGTCAACCTCCTTTTTTTGTCTTGAATTTTGTCTCAGCGATGGTATTGTCAAATGTAGTTAACCTTACGACTTAATCACCAACTGTTGAACAGATATCGTCAATCAGGTAATTACCAAACTCACTTCCTCAATATGAATGAAAGTATTAAATCGATCTTAAACTTGAATTTATCTTTGCAAACGCCTTATGAAACAATTTGCTATTTTTCTTTTGTCAACAACTGTGTCCCACAATCTCACGAATATATAAATCAATAGTGGTGCAAGTGTAATTCTAGCTATGTCCATCCATTACATAGGTTAGGTCGCTGACTCTTACTTCAAACTGTTTACGAACAACAAATTCCCGATACTCGTCTGCGTTATAAGACAAATATTTCTTGGACTAGTACTGTCTTTATTTTACGTGCTCCATAAATCTTTTAACTATCAACGAAAACGTTAATAACATGCTCAGTTTATTCATCAACTCTCTCTTGGTGTCAAGTAACAACCTCCTTGTTTATATTTGCGATTGTCAGTCACATTTACAATAACACTGAGGGTTTTTTCTGTTACAACTCTATATGCATAGGTAGGAACTGACCTAGTTCCGTTCTCACACGCTCACACGAATAGCGTGTGGTTTTCTAAACCGATAACAAAAAAACACCCCGTTATTATAAACGGGGTGAAGCTTTAATAACTCTCGAGGTAGGTTTATCTACATTGTAAATTAAAGATCATTGAATTAAGGATGCGCTAATTTCTCCGCGTTTTCCAAGTGTCTCTAAGCTTATGAGATCCAATCTATGGTTTCTCAATGAGCACTTGTTTAAAATTTAGGTCTAATTATAATTCTTTTTCACACATTCTCTTCAAATATATTTTAATTCCAAAAACTATTTGTAATACTCCTAAAAGTAAGAATGAGTAATTATTACTTATTCCGGCCGGCGGAAGAACATTTTTGCTATCACTTTGATGCATTACGGATTTAGTAATCATAGTTCCTCTCATACCATCTGTATAAGGAATAGCCGAGATTTCTTCTCCACCGCTCAGTTTACGATTTAATTTGATTGAAAATTTCCCAAGTATATTAACTCTACCTTTTCCGATTTCATTACCTTTTGAATCAATTATAATAACTACATCACCAGCCACTCCGGTTCCAGAAACTAATTCATCGCCATCTTTCATTGGGTTAAGATCTGGCTTATGACTATATTTGTCAAAGACTTTAAGACTTGTCGGTGTCCCTGCTTTCCCATCCGTTTGGGGTGTGATTGTAATCACTTCATTAGGTTCTAATGGTCGATCTGTTTTCACATCAAAGTTACCTTCCGAATCAACCGTACCTTTTCCGATTTCTTTACCTTTACCATCAGTAATGATGATTTCATCACCCGGTGTTCCTTTTCCAGTCACATTGGTTTCACCCGAGCCTGGCTTATTCACCGTTGGTTTATGGGCATCTTTATCGAGAACGGTTTCTTCTGTTGGTGTCCCTGCTTTCCCATCCGTTTGGGGTGTGATTGTAATCACTTCATTAGGTTCTAATGGTCGATCTGTTTTCACATCAAAGTTACCTTCCGAATCAACCGTACCTTTTCCGATTTCTTTACCTTTACCATCAGTAATGATGATTTCATCACCTGGGGTTCCTTTTCCAGTCACATTGGTTTCACCCGAGCCTGGCTTATTCACCGCTGGTTTATGGGCATCTTTATCGAGAACGGTTTCTTCTGTTGGTGTCCCTGCTTTCCCATCCGTTTGGGGTGTGATTGTAATCACTTCATTAGGTTCTAATGCTCGATCTGTTTTCACATCAAAGTTACCTTCCGAATCAACCGTACCTTTTCCGATTTCTTTACCTTTACCATCAGTAATGATGATTTCATCACCTGGGGTTCCTTTTCCAGTCACATTGGTTTCACCCGAGCCTGGCTTATTCACCGTTGGTTTATGGGCATCTTTATCGAGAACGGTTTCTTCTGTTGGTGTTCCCGCTTTCCCATCTGTTTGGGGTGTGATCGTAATCACTTCATTAGGTTCTAATGGTCGATCTGTTTTCACATCAAAGTTACCTTCCGAATCAACCGTACCTTTTCCGATTTCTTTACCTTTACCATCAGTAATGATGATTTCATCACCTGGGGTTCCTTTTCCAGTCACATTGGTTTCACCCGAGCCTGGCTTATTCACCGTTGGTTTATGGGCATCTTTATCGAGAACGGTTTCTTCTGCTGGTGTCCCTGCTTTCCCATCCGTTTGGGGTGTGATTGTAATCACTTCATTAGGTTCTAATGGTCGATCTGTTTTCACATCAAAGTTACCTTCCGAATCAACCGTACCTTTTCCGATTTCTTTACCTTTACCATCAGTAATGATGATTTCATCACCCGGTGTTCCTTTTCCAGTCACATTGGTTTCACCCGAGCCTGGCTTATTCACCGTTGGTTTATGGGCATCTTTATCGAGAACGGTTTCTTCTGCTGGTGTCCCTGCTTTCCCATCCGTTTGGGGTGTGATTGTAATCACTTCATTAGGTTCTAATGCTCGATCTGTTTTCACATCAAAGTTACCTTCCGAATCAACCGTACCTTTTCCGATTTCTTTACCTTTACCATCAGTAATGATGATTTCATCACCTGGGGTTCCTTTTCCAGTCACATTGGTTTCACCCGAGCCTGGCTTATTCACCGTTGGTTTATGTGCATCTTTATCGAGAACGGTAGATTTCGTCTCCATACCCTCTATATCATTCGTATAAGGGATAACTTTGATTTCCTCATTGCCAATTAGAGGACGAGATACATTAATAGTGTAAGACCCATCATCATTGACAGTTGTTTCGCCAATATTTATTCCATTGCCATCTTTTAGAATTAATAAATCACCCGCGATTCCCTTACCTTTTACAATAATATCATTTTCTACTGGTTGTTCAATCGTTACTTTATGCTTCTCACGATTATAAACAACAACATTTTCTTTATTACCTTTAATGCCATTTGTAATAGGTTGACCTGTTATAATTTCGTCACCAATTAAAGGTCTATCTAATGTAATGTCGTAATCTCCATTTGAATCAACGACACCTTCACCGATTTTTTCTCCCGAAGAATCCGTGAATACAATTGTATCACCTGGAAATCCAGTTCCAATTATTTTCGTGTCTCCTGAACTAGCTGGATCAATCACAATATCATGTTTGGCTGCATCGTAGTCTTCAACATAATTATAAATCACTGTAATGTCTGATTTTCCAACTTTCCCAGATTTGACTCCGCTAACAGTTGTTTGTGAATATCCCTCGATTGGATAGTTTTCTAAAAAAATGTAGGACTGTGATTGGATTCCTTTTTTAGTCACAGCTGGCTTGATTTCTTTTCCATCACTCATAAATTTAGCTGTTACATTCACAAATTTTGGTATTCCTGCAAACCCTTTTCCATATGTATAAGCAATGTTGGAACCATCGTATCTAAATTTACCGTTATAGATGTTTCCAGTTCTGTTCTGATCAGGAGTATATTTGTACGTACCTGCCTTGTGATCAACTTCAAGATTGGTTCTAGAATAGACTTTACGTTCAACATTGAGACTGGTGTTCGAGAACTCTACAGTTTCACCATAAGTTTTAGTACTTCTATTATAGGGCGTATACGCCAAAATACCGTTTTCTCGATTTATAGATAATATAATGTTAGATTGATTCTCATTTATTTCTGCAACTTCTATAGTCATATATTTCTCTATATTAGTATTATACCCGTTGGATTTATTAAAGTTTGGGTCCGTTAGAGTAATAATATCACCATCGCTCACTGTCGAAGCATTGATATTTGTAATAAAAGCATTACTTAAAATTAGTGTCAAAGAAAAAGCTATATGTAAAAATTTTTTTAACGTTTTTTTCATTGTTCCTCCTTAATGTACTCTATAAGATTAAGTTATTCTTTATTGCATATTCATAAACTTTATAAGTAACCCCTCCTTTAATACAGCAACCTAAATCACTGAAAAACATGACATTACAAACCAATTCTATCAAACACATAAAATATATCGACTTATCTGCTGCGATATCACTATGATTTCGTTTTCATTCATCCTAAGTTCACAAACTGCTTTTAGAAACTTAAAGCAATGTTTTTATCTCAAATGAAACAGAGCGTTTAATGGTATAGTGAACATGCAACAACTCGATTCGTGATTACCAAAAAAATTTCCAACAACTCCTGAAGCAAAAAGCGAACTCTTATTGATGGAAGAGAACCGTAAACTCAAACAAAAACTATCTAATTCCGCGAAGAAAATAGGCAAGTAATACATGAATTCATTAATCAGTATAAGTGCCACTTTGGCTTATGTTAATTATTTTAGCAGTGTGGTGTTGATGCCGATGATTAATATAACTATCTCAATAATATCAGCAGTGATTATTATCAAAGGAAGAAATTGGTTTAAGATAGAATTAAAGATTTTTTCATTCAACAGGCGGCAAGGGATTAAACTTAGCAAAACCACAGTTCACAAATTTATGAATCAAGAGCTTCAGACCTACTGCGTACCGGCTAAGAATCATCTACTCTACGTCGAAGGAACAAAGCACGAACTTTTTCCCAATCGCTTCAAGACTTAAATATTGAGCAACAGAAAACAGTTTAGTGTACTGATTTCACATATATCCAAGGTTTGAATGTAAAGTCTCAATACAACTGCAGTATTCTAGACCTCTCAGACCGAAGCATTATTAACCTAAAATGAACAACCAAAGGATTTAAGTCTTCAGAGTGATCAAGAAAGTCAATTTGCTTCATACAATTTCACAGAATTTTGTGTAGAAAATGAAGTGACTCAAAGTATGAGCAAAGGCGGATGCCCTTATGATAATGTAGGAATAGTGCGATTCTTTAGAACTTTGAAATTTGTGCTTATCAACCGTTACCAATTTAATAGTGACAAACAACTTGAAAATGCTATATCATAATATTTGTTTAGATGGTATGACTAGATTAGACCACATGCATCAAATGATTATAGAATTCCAAATGAAATTAGAAATACTTAAATCTATTTATCCACCTGAGTTATAAAAAAGTTTGACCACTACAACCATACGGGTACACTAAGATATAAAAAACCATCATCATATTCCTATGATGATGGTTTTGACTCTAAATATGTCGGGTAATCTCACCAACACTAATTTACAAAAAACCTCATTATAAAACATGCCATACAGATTGAACGTATAATAATCAATATTTGGTATAACGATATGTACCGTTAGTATACTCGCAAGAGCTTATTTCCTTCACATCTTGAATACCAATATCATTTAGTATAAATTCTTCCTTTAGGCCTGCCAGTTCAACTTCATTTTTATTAAACTTACCATCTGAAATTACCAAATAATTGAGTTCATCTACCTTCGATTCTATAAAAACAATCTGTCCATTTGGTAATAATTCTGCTTTGGAAATATTTGAGGTTGTTTGAATACCCTTCATTCGCATGCTGTAATAAAAATCTGCGACAGACAAATTTGATTTCTTAAGATTAGTTATTATAAAATTATCGTTATAATAAAGTAATATTGGTTCTCCATCAATAATTTTTCGAATTTTTTTTACCCAAGTTTTAATAAAATCAAGAATTTTAATGAAGCTTCCCCAAAGTACAAAAACTAATATAACGTCAAAAACGCCTATTTCTGAATTATATATAACACCACCAACGAGTCCACCGAGTACATAGTTGTTTATGTGATCACTTGGGCTGGTTGGTGAAATATTTCTTTTACCAAGTAATTTTGAAAAAACAAGGACAGAAAAAAAACTTACAATAAGCTTTAAAAACAGTTCGAAATAAAACATGATTTGTATTCTACTCACAACTAATAGCAATGTTAATTTTTGATAGACGTTCTACAGCGCTTAGAATGTGTTTTATTATTCGCTTTTGTATATCAAAGTATAACTCTGTCGCACAAAACTGTCCTTGATATTTTGGCGATACATCTTCTCTGAATTCACTACCTTGTAAATAAAATAGCCAATCAAAACTTTTAAAAATACTCTTAGACAATTTAATTGCAAACCATTTTTTAAAATAAAAATTGATTTTATAAAATATATTTTCTTTCATAACTACCTCTTTCAATCTAAAATTTCATCATAAGTTTCATGGGCTTAAATTAATTTTTATCTTTTCTTTACGATCATTTACAATCAGTCTATTTCTAAAAAGAATATGATCTATGAGTTGAATCTAGTTTTGAGCGCTATCCTCGTATAGTAGAAAGCATCTCTATACTCTCCTTAATCTTTCACGAATAAACCTCAATATAAAAAATAAAAAAAGATTCTCTGTATTCTATCAAAATCTTTAAACCCATGTACCTATATTTTTTTGCCGACACACGAAGCAATATTATGTATTACCTTTTTTTTTGAAAAAAGTAGACAAGATTGATTACTTGTCTACCTTTGATTTAAGAGTTCAATTTCGATTTTTTCTGATACTTAATGGAGCTAACGATGTGAGCACTAATCCAATTCCAATTAAAAATAAATTGTTATTTGATAAACCTGTTGGAGGAAGTGCTGTCGGATTCGCAATACTTACGCTTAACTCCCACTGTGCTACATATACAGTATTTTCTGTAACAGTTTCGGACACTTTAGGACTCCAACCCTTAAAGCGATAACCCTTTCTTTGTGGAGTTCCGACATATTCAGGCGTTAGACTTCCTTCTTCAATACCTCCATACACTTGATCTTTAAAACTGTCTTCATCTTGAATACCATCTCGGTATACTACTTCATATGTCTTTTTCACTTCAATATTCTTTTCCCACTGTGCTACATATACAGTATTTTCTGTAACAGTTTCGGATACTTCCGGACTCCAACCCTTAAAGCGATAACCCTCTCTTTGTGGAGTTCCAACATATTTAGGGGTAAGACTCCCTTCTTCAATACCCTCATACACCTGGTCTTTAAAGCTGTGTTCATCTTGAATACCATCTCGATACACAACTTTGAATACATCTCTTTTCACATTAGGTTTATCACTATAAATAAAAATTCTACCATAACTCTGATTATTATGATCTTTTAGAGTTACTTCTAGAAAATCTTCGGAAAAATTAATATTTTCAATTTCTTCAGTAGTAAACTCTACGATATTTTTACCCTCGTCATATTTACCAGCAGCAATATTGGTAAGCTTAAAATGGAACTTCTTGACTGCATTATTACTTACACTTGGAACTATGAACTGATTTAAATCAATATAATATTTATCATCGATTCCTTTTTCCATCTCTAATATTACTTTATGACGGTCCATGTCATAATAAAGGCAACTCTCATCACACATAGTAAAAAGCGACGAATCAACGATTCCATTACCATAACTTTTATCAAAGTTTTCATTATTTATATCAAGCATTTCTAATTGCTTTAAAGATTCTATACCATCCATTTTTTTTAGATTATTTTGTGAAACTCTAAGATTTTTTAGATTCGGGAATACATCTAGACCTTTAAAACTCGTAAGATTATTTCCATGTAAATTTATATTTCTCAAGTTTTGATTATTGTTTTTTAGCTTACTTAAATGATCATTTGTCAGATCTAACATTCTTAAGTCGATATTTACTAACGATGGCACTCCATCAATTGGAGCTAGAGCACTTGGATTCTCTATAAAAACAGGTGAGTAATTGTATCCAATAGACAACAAAGTTAGCACGGGTAATTGCTCAATTCCTGATATGCTCTCAATTGGCGATTCGACCACCATAAGACTATCGAGCTCCTTGAAATTTTCTACTCCTTCAAAATTCTTTAGACTTTGTTTCCGTAGATAAATATTCTCTAGTTTTCTAAGACTTGCAATCTCAAGAAAAGACTCCATATCAACTAATTCACCAACAGCTGGATTAAATGTCTTAATCTCATCTAACTGTGATTGTGAAACAAGATCTGACGTTGTTAACGATAATTTATCAGCAACAAATTGAGCAATAGAGGGTCTTTTAAACCACTCATTGATAGGTTTAGTCTCATCCGCAAAAGCGAAAATTGGTGAAATTAACAGACAAAACGAAAGCGTAAGTAAAAACAAACTATTTCTTTTTTTCATAATTTTCTCCTCATCAACTACTAACATGACTTCTGAAGCAATAATAAACATCGATATAAAATTTTTACCCCATTTATTAAAAGGGGTAATAACTTATAATTCTACGATTATTGAGAATCCTACAGTTAAATATCACGCTCCTTATTTATCACTACCATAACACAAATCTTTTTTAACTAAATTTTATTTTCATTTATATCACAATTTTTCAAGCATATTTCATTAAATCCAATAACTTCAGAGCTAAAAAACACCTTATTCACGACGATTATTTTATAGACAGAAAATCATAACAAATTTGGAAACTGACCACTGTTAATGGGTCTCCACAAAAAAAGTGTCTATCCTCTTGAGGTTAAATTGGAAGCAATTAGGCTGAGACAAGAAGGGTATAGTGTTAAAGAAATTCAAAAATTACTTGATATCAAAAGTGAGTCACAAGTATATATCGAGATGGTGAACATCATAGACTTTCACAACCCATTGGGAAACAATATAGTAATGGATTGGGCCCCGAAGGATCTTGCACCGAAGCATCTTTGATGATGCGTAATGAAATTTTGGATCAGCAAGTAAAGATACTAAAAAAGCACAAGAAGATGGAAAGGAAGTGGTACGAGAAGTATTCCTAGAACTTGTCGATGAATTTAAAAGTATCATTTCAGTCAAATCAATACGAGAGCTCTTCAACATTTCAAAATCAACTTATTATCGTTGGAAACAAAGATCAGTAGAAACATGTCTTACTGAAAATGAAGAGATAATCATTAAACTCTGTAATGATACAACCTTCAACTACGGCTATCGCATGATTACAGGGATACTTAAAAGAGATGGATATCCTATTGGAAAGAACACGCTTCAAAGAATTATGCAACGTTTCAATCTTCAGTGTCGCGCTAAGCAAAAACGTCAAAATCTCTATAGAGGAAAAGAAGCTCTTGTCGCGAATAATGTTATGAATCGAAATTTCAAAGCAACGCGTCCATTAGAAAAGCTATCCACAGATATTACCGATCTTCCTTGGGGAGAAACTAACTTTTACTTGTCGTCGATTATGGATTTATATGACGGCCAAATTATCGCTTATACACTTAGAACAATTCAAGATATTGAATTTGTATCAAATACAGCCAATCAACTCCCAAAGATTATGAGTGAGTGCACAATTCAAATAATCAAAATTCGCTCTATACATCGTGTATACACTAAACATCACAACAACACTCGAATTCAAGCAAAACTGGGATTCATGTCTCCGGTACAATACCGCGAGTCACAAATCCCAGCTTATTTTTTATTAGAGTCCCACCATGCGGGGACTCTAACTTTAGCACCAGTCTTTTTTGAGAATCATTCTATTCTTAGAGGTTAATTACAAATGAGAGTCATCAATGATTGTGTCTACAAACAGTTTCATAAACGCTCTCCCATCGACAGATTGTGCAATGCGAACATTGCGATGTTCTTTCAATGGATTGTACATAATTTGCTTACCAAAGTAAGCGACGGTTGCACCGCGTGCCAGGCTTCCTTCCAATTCAACATCCACATGAACGGGGTCGGAATAAGTGCACAAGTGTGGGTGTGCAACCAATGCTAACGTGATGATATCATCCATAGGGAATCCAGATAAATCAAAGAACTCACGCCAAATATCAATATAGACTGGAAATTTGTGAATCATGTACTCGATTACATCATTACGTTTTCCATACGTTTCAAGATCGTATAAATCATCTCTTGAAAGCATCGACGCTGCGAAATCATTGTTTTCACAGATATCAAGTGGTACTAAAGTGATGTCATCGATGTCTGCATTAAGTACAATCTTTGCGGCTTCAGGATCTGCCCAAATATTGTATTCTGATAAAGGTGTGATGTTTCCGGCAATTTGGAAATTACCCCCAAGCGCAATAACTTGCTTGATCTTCGATGCAATTTCCGGGCATTTTTGTAAAGCAACGCCGAGATTTGTCATTGGTCCCGTCGTCACAATCGTAATTTCATTCGGATTGTTTTTCACTGTATCAATGATATAATCCACAGCATTCATCACTTCTGCTTCTTGAAGTGGTTTTGTTTGCGCTTCATTGAAGCGATCCAAACGTGAACCCAACTTATCACGAAGTAACTCATGAAAGTTCACAGGGTCACCGTGTTCAGTGGAAACAGGTTTCATCGGTTGAGCCATACCTGCATACACAGGAATGTGACGGTGTGTAAGGGCAACCGTATTCAATGCAACCCATGTAGCCTGTTCAATATCGCCACTTGCTCCACAAACTGTCGTGATCGCCTCAAGATGCGTTTTCGGATCTAAAACACCAAAGATTACAGCTAAAATGTCATCGCCAACAGAATCTATATCCAATATCACTCTATTCATCATATTCACCTATTATCCTATCTACCATCTTATTGGTATGGGGTCTTAAGAATTGTACAATCGGGCCCGTCATAACAACTGCCACGATGGTACCAACGCCTGCTGTCCCGCCCAAAAAATAACCTACAATAACCAGGGTTAAATCGCCAACAATGCGAACCATACGATAAGCAACACCACTTTTATCCGAAATAATTTCGGAAATCAAATCAACTGCACCGACACCTAAATTAGCACGAATGTATATGGGGATTCCCGATGCCATAATCCCACATCCGATAATCATCAACACCATCCGAATACCAACTGAAAAATCTGATGGTAAAATCCCCATTAAGATTGTGTTGGTAAAATCTGCTGTGTATCCGATTAAAAAAATCGCTAAAAAAGATGAAATGTTAATAAACTTGCGATCAATGATGAAAACGATGGTTAGAATAACCAGATTCATCAAAGCGGATGCATCTCCATAACGGATCCCAAGTTGTTTGGCGAGACCCAGTTGAAAAACACTTGCTGGGTCAACACCTAATTGACTAAAAATAAAGATTCCGACACCGATTCCTGAAATCATTAATCCAATTGCCGCAATCAAGATACGTATCGGTAGTTTTTTATGTTTCATAATCGACTCATTGCCTTAAAGAAGTTTTCAACGTAGACTTCTCGGTTGACACCCTTTAAGAATTTGACATTTTGGGGGCGTTTTACGCCAAAGATTTTTTCTTGATAGTTAATCGTATCCACTACAGTCATTCCGTAGGTTAGCGTTCCTTGTGTTTCAACATCTACATTGCATTGAATGGATTCAAACATTTCAGGGTGAACAAGTGCACCAATTACAGTCGGATCATGTAGTGTACAGCCTGGGAACCCTTCAACCTCATAATGATATTTACTGAAGTAATCAATTAACTCTGCAGCAAATATAGATCCTTTATTTCCTTGTTTTCTCAAAATTTCATTTTCTTCGCGTGTTATGTAAGCTTTTTGAGTAACATCTAAACCCGCCATTAGAATCTCAATTTCACTGTTGAATACGACCTTTGCAGCTTCAGCGTCTGCCCAGATATTATATTCGGCAGCTGGCGTATAGTTTCCAACCGTTCCACCACCCATCAACGCGATCAATTCTATCTTGTCCATTAAATCAGGTCTCATTCGTAAAACCAATGCGATATTCGTTAAAGGTCCTAGAGGTACCAATGTAATTGGCTCCTTGCTTGCTTCAAGAGTACGAATTATAAATGAAACAGCATCCTCTTTAATTGGATCAAAACCACGTTCAGGAAGTTCGGGTCCTTCAAGTCCCGAATCCCCATGTACTAATTCACCACCAATTTCCAAATTACGTACAAGGGGTTGGCTCATACCGACCGCAACCGGAATCTCATGATGTCCTAATAAGGTTAGAATACGAAGTGTGTTTTCTGTAACCTTACTTAACGTTTGATTTCCTGCTACCGTAGTAATACCTAATATATCTAGTTCAGGTGATGCAAGTGCCCACATAATGGCCATTGCATCATCGTGACCTGGATCACAGTCAATAATTATTTTGCGTTTCATGCTTAATGCTCCCTTCAAGTGCTAATCTCATTTTTTTCTTTTCATTTTCGCGTTTAACACGAATACTAAATACTACCAGTCCAACAACAGACACAACATAAGGAATCATTTGAACCAATTCCGTCGGAATGGAGGTTAATTGTAAAGCGTAAGACCATGCTTCTGCGAAAGCAAAGAGAATTGCCGCTAAGCTTGCGCCAAGAGGTGTTGATTTCCCCATTGCATCAGCTGCCATCGCAATAAATCCACGACCTGCTAGCATGTCTTTCGAAAACCAACTTACATAGCCCATTGACATGTAAGCACCGGCGATTCCACCTAAAATTCCACTAATGGCAAGTGCAATCATTTTTGTTTTAAAAACACTTTGACCTACGGACTCCAAAGATTGCGGTGCCTCTCCTGCTGCACGTATTCGAAGTCCCATTGGTGTTTTATAAAGCAAAATCCATACTGCAATAATAGCAATCACCGCAATATACGCAACCACATTATGTCCCGAAAATATCGTATTCAATATAGGGATATCCTTAATGATGGGGATAGTTATATTTGGTAGTACCCCTGAATTTAAGGAACTGGTTGTGCCCTTATCGCCTGTGATCGAATACATAAAGAAGATGGTTCCACCGGAAGCCATGGCATTAAAAGTAATAAACGTTAATGCACTGTCCGTTTTGAGTTTCAGTGAAACATATCCAATAAATAATGATGCTAAGATTCCCGTAATGACAGCAATCAGGAGACCAAACCAAGGTCCAAACCCAAATGCACTGGATAATACAGCGACAAGTGCAGATGTAAGCATTACTCCTTCAAGTCCAATATTTGTAATTCCAGCATTTGAAGTGATAACCGCTCCCATAGTCGCAAGCAATAACGGAGTCGCAACGCGAATAATGGTATCGTAAAATGAAGTGGTAAAGATCATTTGAATGTATTCCATTATGCAACCTCCTTATTTAATTCGCGTGTAGAAATATCAACGGTCATCTTATGACGCCATTTAGCAAGGAATGCGTTTGCGGCAATAAGAATGATTAAAATTCCTTCAATAATTGCGACAATTTCAGGTGCTACACCGGATTGACGATACATATAGTCAGCACCAATACGGATGTAGGAAACAAAGATTGCTGCTAGTGGAATGAATTTCGGATTGCCTTTAGCAATAATATTTAAAACAACACCATCGAAACCAAATCCAGGCAACGCCATCCATTGAAAACGCGTATACAAACCAAGCATTTCAACGCCACCACCAATACCTGCAACAAATCCTCCAACAAGTTGAGCTAACATGATAATTCGTGGTGTATTCATTCCTACACTTTTCGCAAATTCTTCATTATTACCAGTAACTGTAATTTTATAGCCCCATTTTGTTTTATTAATAAAGAAGTTAACCGCAATCACGAAGATTGCGACAATCACGATTCCTAGATGAAGGCGTGTATTTTTTAAGAGTACGGGCAAACCGACGCCGTCACGGAATGGATAGGATGCTGCATAGGCAGAATTAATATCTCGAATATAATGGTTGAAGAGATACGTCCCAAAATATAAAATAATCGTATTTAACATGATGGATACCACCAATTCACTGACATTCCACTTAACTTTTAGATATCCTGGAATTGCGGTTATAATACTGCCGACCACCCCAGCACTTAATATTGCTACGATCGTTACAAAGATAGGATGACCACCCATAAATATTGCAATCGTTGCTGCAACCAAAGAACCAAAATAAAGTGCGCCTTCAGCTGCTAAGTTAAACTGATTTGCTCTAAACATAACACTCACTGCTAATCCTGCAAATGTAAGCGGAATTGCTTTTTCAATAACCGTACTAAAGCGACGTACAGATGTTAGTGGACCAATAATTAAATCAACAATTGCTTGCACCGGATGGGGTGTAAACATTGCTAGAATTCCAAACGAGACACCAAATGCAATAACAACAGCAATCAAAAGTCTTACAATTTCAAACTTATACAGAAATTTATCCATTTTTGTTCTTTTCATTTTAACTTTCTGCATAGTTTT
This sequence comes from Erysipelothrix rhusiopathiae, assembly GCF_900637845.1. NCBI lineage: Bacteria > Bacillati > Bacillota > Erysipelotrichia > Erysipelotrichales > Erysipelotrichaceae > Erysipelothrix > Erysipelothrix rhusiopathiae. The sequence goes on along the minus strand of NZ_LR134439.1, from coordinate 313,124 downwards.
TCCCTCCATGGTTTTGTTGTGTTTTTACCCCTAACATATAATAACCGAGTTCTTCTTCAGTTAGTGTTTTTGTATCCTCAAAATATGCATTGAGTTTTCCCGAATACATAACTGCGACACTATCACTCAGCTCTAATATTTCATTTAAATCCGCAGAGATAAGAATAATCGCTTTTCCTTGATCCCTTAATTCAATAATCTTACGACGTAAAAGTTCAGAGGCTCCCGCGTCAATTCCACGCGTTGGCTGGTTAGCAATAATAACCTTGGATTCATTTAACAATTCACGAGCAGCTACAACTTTTTGCATATTTCCACCCGATAACATTAAAATTGAACGATTGATTGAGTCAGTGACAATTTCAAACTCTTTAACCAATTTTTGAGCGTGATGGTTCATTTTATGACGATCAAGAATAATATTCCCTTTTTTGGTAAACGACTCAATTCGATTGGTAAACATATTATCTACAATCGACATGTGGGGTGCGGTTCCTGTCTTGAGACGGTCTTCTGAGATAATACTTAATCCACAATCGCGAATTGCTTTGGGTGTATAGTTTTCAGGTTCTTTACCATTAATTGTAAAGGAACCCTCTTGCATCGTTGTCATTCCACTCAAGATATCCGACAATTCAGATTGACCATTGCCTTCAACACCCGCAACTCCCAGAATTTGTCCGGCGTAAACATCCAGTGAGACATGATCCACAACGCGTTTCCCGATATCATTGATTGCAACTAAATTTCGTGCAGATAAACAGACATCACCACGTTCCATTGGTTTTTTTTCAATTTTCAATACAACATCACGTCCAACCATATTTCTCGAAATATCTTCAACACTCGTATCACAGATATTTTTTGATACAACTGTACGTCCGTGACGCATAATAGTTACACGATCACATAATTCTATAATTTCATTCAATTTATGCGAGATAAATACTATGGTGTGTCCTTGTTTTTTTAACATCTTTAATTGTTGGAATAACTCCGTTGTTTCCTGTGGGGTTAACACTGCAGTTGGTTCATCAAGAATTAAAATCTTGGCACCACGAACCAACGCTTTTAGGATTTCTGTTTTTTGTTTAACACCCACGGATACATCCTGGACTTTTTTTGTAATATCGATATTAAACTGATATTTTTCATTATATTCACGTGCAAGGCTAAGCATCTCTTTTTCATCGAGAAATAATTTTCCACGTGTTGGCTCATCGCCAAGGACAATATTTTCAGCAATCGTGAGTGATTCAACCAACATAAAATGTTGGTGAACCATCCCGATCCCTAAATCGATTGCTTTCTTAGAGTTTTCAATCGTAACCGCTTCTCCATTAAGTGTTATCGTACCACTATCTGGACGTTCCATCCCAAACAGAATCTTCATCAACGTTGATTTACCAGCGCCATTTTCTCCAATTAAGGCATGAATTTCGTTGGTCATCAATTTCAAATTTACATCTTTATTTGCGACAACACCATTGGGGTAAACTTTCAATACATTCTCTACATTTAGTAATTCTTGCATAATAACCTCCATACCTGAGAATTGAGTTGCATCAATTCTTAAGGTGCAACACTTGTTTTAATGCTATTTAAAATTTCTGTAGACATACCGATTGCAGTACTTACTTCGATTTCACCTGCAACAATTTTTTGTTCAATTTCTTCAAGGGCAGCAATTGTTTCCGGCTTCATGCTTGATGTGAAGACATCATTTTTAGCCAATCCCACAGCTCCCTCTTTAACACCTAATTGTTCAGCTGTTCCTAGTGGTAGTTTATCTTCTTGATGAAGTTTCACTGAGTTAAATAGAACATCTCCGACACGTTTAACCATCGAGGAAATAATGATATCGGCAATATCTTGTTTATTGTTATTGCTATACATTGCAGATTGGTCACTATCCACACCAATGATATATTTGTTTGTTTCACGAGCAGCTTCAATGGTACCCAATCCTGTAGGACCTGCTGCTGGGAATATAACATCAACACCTTTATTAGCTAATGCAATTCCTAACTCTTTTCCTTTAGCAGGGTCGTAGTAGTCACCCGCATATGTTGCGACAACTTTAATGTCTTCATTTACATATCTAGCACCTTCAATGTAACCAACTAAGAAGTCGTTAATTGGAGGAATATCCATTCCACCCAAGAAACCAATCATGGAATTTTCATCAGCATTTGGTAGTTCAGTAGTCATATAAGCACCTAAAGCACCTGCTAAGAACGAACCTTCATTTTGTTTAAAAGTTGCTGAATATACATTGTCTAAGTTTCCTTTACTGTAATCGACCGCGTTATCAATTAAGATAAATGTTTTATCTGGATATTGTGGTGCAATTTGTTGAATTGGATCAACCATTGACGGTGATACCGCAATAATAATTTTTGCTTTTTCTTCAGCAGCATCTGCTAGAGCTGGTTCCCATTTTGATTCGTCAGACCCTGTTTCAATAACTTGAATTGGTAATCCCAAATCTTTTTCAACGCGTTTCATTCCTTCATTAGCGGAGTCAAAGAAACCAAGGTCACCCAAGTTTCCATTAACAATCAAGATCACGCCATCTTCTGAAGCGGAATCCGTTGTGGAACTACATCCCACAGTCACAAGTAATAACACAGCTGCAAACAAAATTAATTTAAACTTTTTCATCGTTTTTCTCCTTTGAATGATGTTAACTGAGCTAAATCTTTATAATAGGGTATTGATGGTGCCGCTCCATAACGACTAACACACAATGCTGCGGCCTTTGATGCATCGTTTAATACCTCTTGGATTGGTTTGTTGCGACTCATACCCGCTACAAAATATCCTGCAAACGTATCCCCAGCTCCGGTTGTATCGACAGCCTTGGTTTGAAAAGCAACCTGCTCGATGATGCTTCCTTCATAGAGACACACGCTTCCTTTGCTCCCAAGCGTTAGTACACAATTTAAATCTGGGTACTTCACTTTAAATGTATCCAGAATGGCCTCCGTTTCCGTGCAACCACTCATCATTTCTGCCTCAACTTGGTTCATAATCAACCAACTGATCTTATTTAAATCTATTTGCTTTAGACTTTCAGTAAGGGGGGACGGATTAAGAACAATGGTCATTCCACGTTTGTGTGCTTCATTGACCACGTACTCCAACTCACTGATTTCATTTTGTAAAACAAGCATGGTTTCGTGATCAAACTGAGTTAAGACATTATCAATATACTCACGATCCACGCTTCCGTTTGAACCGCTGTAAACGATAATGCAGTTTTCACCAATTTCATCAACCTGTATGATTGCATGCCCTTGCAAGATATCATCCATCTTGACCAAATGTACATCAACTTCGTTCTCATCTAAATATTCTTTAAGTACATTCCCTCCCTTTCCTAAAATTCCAGCATGGCAGACATCAATGCCCGCACGCCTCATTGCAATAGACTGATTTAACCCTTTTCCACCAGGATTTACTTCCAATTTTCTGACATCCTTGGTTTCTCCAGGTTGTACAAACCGGTCAAGATAGTAAACATTGTCAATATTCATTGAACCAAAATTAAGGACTTTCATTGTAATCTCCTATTCAATCAAATCGAACGTCTTCGATATTAAGTTAAACGTTTAACTTAATTTAAAACTAGTATAGTTAATAATGTAAGCGTTGTCAACGCTATTTGAGTTTTTTCTAGAAATCGCTTACATTATTTGTACCATCGACATGCATAAAAAAAATGATGCTAAGCATCATTTTTCATTTCTTGATTAAAATCAATTACACTATCTCGTTCATATAACTTCGGTTTCAATACTAAGCGCTCAACGAAGTCCTTCTCTTCAATCATCCGAATCATAATCTCAATCGTACTTTTTGCCATGGCATCAACATTCAAATCAATAGACGTAATGCCTTCTGAAATATAATCATTCATCTCAAGATTATCAAAACCCACAATCGAAATATCTTGTGGAATGCGATATCCTAAAGCCTCAGCACGTTTTTTGAACCCATAAGCATTTAAATCATTTGAAGCAACAACTGCAGTAATGTTCTGTTTAAGCAGTACTTCGGCAGCATCATAACCCGTTTTAAAATCGAACCCTCCAAAAAAAACTAGTGACTCATCATACTCTAATTGGTGATCAAGCATCGCTTCTCGGTAGCCTTCATGTCGAAAATAGCCATTCAAAGACGTTTCTCGAGTTGAGATAAAACCAATATTTTGATGACCCTTCTCGATACAATGTGCTGTCGCTATGTATGTACCCAATTTATTATCAAATACAACTTGACTCCCTTTATAATCTTTTAAAGATCGGTCAATTGTGATGGTAGGAATATTTGCCCTTTCTATCATTCGGTTTATTTGTTTTTCATGTCCATACGAATTGGCAGATGCCGCAAGAATGATACCATCCATATTTCTGCGAAAGAGCGAATCAAACAATTTTATATCATTCTCGTAGTGTTCATCTGCGTTAACCATAAGCACTGTGTAATTATAAGCTCTCGCTAATGTCTCGATTTTTTTTGCTAGGTTTGCGAAAAACGGATTTGAAAGATCCGGTATGATTAAACCCAAAGCAAATGTTTTATGTTGCACGAGGCTTCTCGCTGCCATATTGGGTGTATAATTAAGTGATTTAGCCAAATCAATGATTTGTCGTTTTGTTTTAGTTGAGAACCGTTTGGTATCCGGATCTTTCAGTATAATGGATACTGTTGCCACGGATACGTCTGCAATTTCAGCGATATCCTTTAGCCGTGTTCTCTTGTAATTATCTTTTGTCATAGCGCCCCATCCCTTATATCGTATCTGCTTCTATTATACCTTATTATAATAAAATGCAAATAATCCTTTTATCTTCTTATGTAATGAATATCGAATAGTGGCTTATGAATTATTATAATTGTCTTGTATTTTCAATAAAATAATTTTCTGCGTACACTTATATATACAGATAAATTAGTATATTAAGTGCAACACTAATAAAAAGGCTCATAATGCACTCGTGGTAAAATGTATTTGACGATACAACCAGGAGGTAGCATTATGAGCTATAAACATATTACCATAGAAGAACGAGCATGTATCAGGAAAATGAGAAGTGAAGGCTCTTTATCTAGAAAGAAGTCCATCTACGATATCTAGAGAAATTAATCGGAATAAAGCTAAGAACGGTGTATATCATCCCGTAACAGCTCAAAGATTTTATTTTGAGCGTAAAGATAATTGTGGTAGAAAGATATCCATTGCGTCGGTCGTTCGAGAATATATTGATGACAAGATTAATGATAACTAGTCACCAGAACAAATCTATTATAGATCGAAAACGGATAGACCTGAATTAGATATTCCATCCTTCTCAACAATATATAGGTGGATTCACCTAGGACTCATTGTTAAAGGAGATATGAAGAAACTCCGCCGTAAAGGTAAATTTAAAAGACCACAAGAAACTAGAGGTAGATTTAATATCGGTAAGACAATCAATAAACGCCCTAAATCTGTGTATAAGCGTGAAGAAATTGGCCATTGGGAAGCTGATACTGTTGAGTCTGGAAGAATAGGACACAAGAGAAAAAGTTCATATTGTCTCGTGACCTTGGTTGAAAGAAAATCTAGATACACCTTATCGACAGTATTGCCAAATAGAAAAGAGGAATCGGTAACGCAAGCAATTATAGAAATGGTGTCTACCTTACCAAGTTACATGGTAAATACAATCACTTGTAATCGAGGGAAAGAATTTTCTGGATATGAGAAAATAGAAGAGGCATTAAGTTGTGATATATACTTCGCTGATCCGTACTGTTCTTGGCAGCGTGGCACTAACGAAAATACGAATGGTTTACTCAGGGAGTATTATCCAAAAGGCATGGATCTTTCACTTGTAACTGAATTTTGTCTTGAAGAGTAGGTAAAAAACTGAATACTAGGCCACGTAAGTGTATTGGCTTCTTGACACCAGAAGAAGTTCTGTATGAGAATGAAGCGTTGCACTTAATTTGACAAATTATCTACAAAAAAACGCACCATTACTGATGCGGTTGAAATGAAAATTCATCTAAAATCTTTAACAATATTTATTACTTATGCTTAGTGTATTATTTTATGATTAGATTTAGTGTTATTTAATATTTCGCGTAATTTTTCATTAATCCGTGTAACATTTGTCGTATCTGTTGGTGAATATTCAATCATAGCCAACCATTCCAAGATACTGTTGATTTCTTCTTCATCTCCGGCAATTAAGGTATTGTTGAGATATTCGTATCCGCTTACTCCACCGACATCCTCTGGAGGGCAGACACCCTCCGCTTCAATAACCGTTGCGGAATTATCATATTGTTCGATAATTTCACTAATCACGATATCATGATCCCACCAATCACCAAAGTCGTATATATAACGTAAATTCTTCGTTTTATTGTATACATCGCGTATTTGAACGCTGGCGGCATCGATTTCCATTGTGGAACTATCACCTTCAAAAAAACCTACGATTTTCATGTCATTTGGTAAAACGAACTCATATAGATGAGCGTTATTCCATCCCATAGCAGTTTGGATAACGAGATGGAGTTCATACATTGTTAAATCTGCATCAACCACAACTTTACGATAACAACGCTCTTTCATTCCTGTCAGTTCAATAACCACTAAGTACTGATTCATTATATGCACCTCTTTTAAATTTAGTATATCATACACATTGAAAATTATTTATATGTTTTATTAGTGTTAATGTTTAGGAAATCAATAGAGCATCAATACAAATATTTTCTTTATGTCTACAGAAAGAGAGTAGGATATTGTGATGTAGCATTTCTCAAATGATAACATAAAAGAATTACATGTCTTTCTATAAATAATGAAGTCCAAAATCATTTAACGAGTTTGAATTAATCTAAAATTGAATGCTTCCAACCAGATAGATCGCTATTATTCCTAAAAATAGTAGTATTGATGTATTCCTGAATACTTTTGAGTTTGAGCGCTCTATTTATAAAAAGGCGTTCGCTTCTAACGATGTAATATCAAAATTAACATTATAAGTTATAAAAATATTCAGCCTGTTCCACAAACAAACGTGTATAAGCAGCATAATTTTCAAAGAAATCCCCAACATCAGTACCATTATGTTCTTGGAAAATTGCCCAGTTCATCCAATAAAATCCGGTAACCGCAAAAGTTCCAATAAAATGATGCTTGTCAGCTTCGCTCATGGTCCCCCCTGCATATTGATCAAGAACCTTCAGAATGGTTGAGTAATCGTAAGGCGAACATACGATAAAGGTCGCAAGGTCTACAGCTGGATCGGCAACCATCGCGAATTCCCAATCAATTAAATAAAAATTATCATCTTGGAAGAGAATATTAGTCGTGTAGATATCATTATGACAAAGAGTCTTCGCATAACCTTCACGTGAAACACACTCATAAATGCGCTCTACGCGTTCACTTAAATCATCATAATCTGAGAAATGGGAACGACCAACATCACCAATTTCTTGCTTAAAGTCTTGAATTTTTTGGAATAAGTCAAACTCCCATTCGCCTTGTATGTTTGCATCATGAAGGTAACGTACTTTCTCGATTACAACTTTAACATCTTCTTCGTGCATATAATCAAAATAGCGTGCATTTTCAATATAATTCGATATCTTCCAGCCCTCAGTCTGATCCATAAATACAAGACTGTTATCTAAGCCAAGTTCTTTCGCTTTCAATTGAGCATAGAACTCACTTTTCCGATTAATATAAGCATCCGTTTCAACGCCTGGTTCACGATAAACATACTTTTTTCCATCAACCTCGAATGTGTAAGAATGATTGGTAAGTCCGCCAAATAGTGGGGTAAAGTTCAAAATGGAATCAATCTCACATTCCAATGTTTTCGCAATGTTTTGTGTGTAATTATTTATGGTATTTGTCATTTATAACGCTCCTTTTACTAAGTCCCTTTATTATATAATAAACTTTACATAAAAGAACGCTTTTAGGCATGAATTAAGCAATATATGTATTGATTCGATACAAATCCTTTACTCAATAGATTCGATGCTACTAGTTCGATACAACGCTCTCACATTAGGAGATTCAATCGTTTCAATCAGTCCATCGTTATTCAAATCATAAAATACTGTTTGTCGTTTAAATATAACTATTGTTTACAAATATTCTTACTTAAAAACATCACATCCAAATGCGAAACGAAACTATAATAAACTTAGAATTTTGATAATATTAATCGGTAGTATTATGAAAAACACGCTCCATATAATTTGGAGAAAGAAGGATATCCATATATATGTCATAACAACAAAATCCCTACCAAGATTATTAAAGGACTTTACAAGAATATTAGCCCTTGACTCTATATAGATAAGGTTGAAAACAGATAAAATACTTAGGGCCATATACAAAGAAATAAATGGCGTAGCTTGTACGCTCTCTACATTATTTGATATCAGGATTATTCCAATTAAAATCCACCTTGCTATTTTTATGTGTGGCATCATGACAAAAATGGTACTCGTTATTTTAGTGTGTGAATCAACTGCATGTGAAATTTCATGTACTCCCTTAATGTACTTGGAACCCGCGAGTTTTCGGTTCTCAATATAAATCTTATTCTGGAGATATGAGTATGAAAAAATCTTACTATCTGTTTCTATCATAAAGCTTGGAACCTGATATTTATCAATAAAACCACTCAAAATTTCATAGATATCATATTTTTCCACATATTTAAAGTTTATGTTCTTTTCAAGAATTATTGAAATGATTTCTAGTCCTATAATCATTGAGAAAAGAACAACTATGACGCTATACATGATTATCTTTTTCACACTCTGTAATAAAGCATGAAAAATAGAAAAAAATAATTAACGAAGGTAACGTAATGATAGAGTCTACCTTCATGAGAATACCAACGTTGATGTAATAATATCCAAAAAAAATGATGCATGCAAACAGTTCAAGTAAATTTTGGAATGAATACTTCATTTCAAATATCTTCAAATATTTTAATGGCACAAACTTAAATCCATTCAGCCCTTTAGTAACAACAATTATTGATATTCCTAGAAAAATATAGTACTTCATATCAACCCCACTAAATTGATACAAGAATAAATATAAACATGTATAAAAGATGGTTATCATTTTATATCAACTTAACCGTAAAAATACTATAGATGATTGCGATAGTGAGAATAAACAAGATTATTTTTTTCATTTTAAACTTCTTTCTATTCTGAGTCTAATGTAACGACAATGCTGTCTAACAATTTTTATTATTACTTTTTATTAAACTTTACGAATTGATCTTTACAATATTTTGAATATAAAAAAAGCATAAAATCGATAATACTAATTTTATGCTTCTCCTCCCCCAAAAAATCATTTGAACAGTGTATACATCATTCACTGAATAACTAATTATTTCTTATAGGATAAAAATATCACATTCGATAGATTTGTTCAATTCCTTTTACTAAGTAAATTCAATAGATTATAAATACTCACGATGGTTGATTTGATTTCCTAGTTGCTACTCGATCGATACAACGCGCTCACATCAGTACATTCAATCGTTTCAATCAGTCCACCACTTTTCAAATCATAAACATACTGTGTGTAGTTTGGCTTGGATTCAAAGTTACCAAATAGAATAAGATTTTCTTTACTTGAATCATACCAATACTGAGACCAATAATGATACTGTGCGGTATCACTTATTGGCTCAAGTTTAAGATCCCGACTCTCCAGAGTATTTAAATCAATCATTCGAAGTTCGTGACGTTCACTTTTAATGTAGAGCTTGTTATTGATGATAGAATTCTGTACATCACTCGTAAAGGATGGTCCAAATCGCTTAAAATCTGAGATTGACTCAACATTCAAATCCTTGTCAATTACAATAAGCCGATCTTCTATTGTACCAATACTCTCTGGAATTGGTACATTATCCGCTATATACAAATAAAGATAAAGTTTTTCCGAATCCGTGACGAGTTGTGAGGTATAGTGGCTTGATTCTAATGTTTCGGACATCTTCTCAATCATTTTATTTCCAATATTATATCTGTAGAGCTTTCGTATAATTCCACGTTCGGAATCTTTATGATTATGGTTATTTTCCGTAAGTACATAAACATCGGAACCAATCACTGCAAGAGAAGTTGCTTGATCATCTTCAATATCGAAAAGTTTCTCGTTGTTTTTATATATTGAGGTCAAATAATTTGTAGGTTCAGATCTAAATCCTTGGTTATCAATGAAATATAAATCCTCTTCATAAAGATATACCTGTGAATCAATCGCATTCAGAGATGGTTCGAAGTTGTATACTTTTTCGTCTTGGTCCGATAATTCTCCCTTTATAAATTTATCGGATGATATCAGGTAGTAAAAATTATTATCAATTTTCAATTTATAATAATTTCCGCGATATTTTTTCGAGCCTAGAACGTGCCCTCTCGTATCGAGAAACTTAAACTCCGTGTGATTCAATAATTTTAGAATTTCTGATGATTTGGCGCTATGGAAAGTATCGTTCCCTAATACTATTGTTTTAGTATCTTTAAGTGCATTTGTAGAAGGTGTTGAAGAACAGCCTGCAATGAGTAATATCATTAGAATACAGTCAAATATTTTTTTCATGATATCTAGTACCGTGTTCTTTTAAAAAAACTTCTTTCCAGAATATCCTTTGGCGAAACAAACTTTCCACACTGCATAGATCTTATAGCTATCATTTCTTGGTTAAATACCACCATTATAATAATCCCCCCTTTAATAAAAAAATGATACCAAATTCATTATTGATGCGCAAGAAAATCGTTGGCCACCTGAACATCGTTTATCTACGATTCATATCAACGAGTTTAAAAGAATCGATGCGCCTACCGATTCATCAAATACGAGTTAGATCACTTCTCAAAAAATCACTTTAGGAACTAAGCCACAATATTAGGACTATTCTCAATATTTTTGACACTTTAAACGTTCAATAACCGATTCTCGATTGAACATACTTGTTGATATTAGAGTTTGAGTGATCAGTATTAGCGTAGAACCCATAATTGCGTAGAAGAGATAGTCCATTCTAAAGTTAAATTCAGGCATCCAAATTATTTTTCTTACAATTGCATATAGTCCATAGGATAATCCAAAGCTTAATACAATTGAGTAAACAATCACTTTCCCCATTGTAAATACAGATTCAAAAAATAACATCTTACATATTTCCTTGCGCGTCATTCCCACTGACTCTAAGATTGCATACTCACCCTTGCGTCTATCCTGTTCAGATATCGTTGTATTAAGAATACTTGTAACTGTCATCAATAGAATCATACCCATCACCGAAAATAATATTTTTACAATAACACCATAAACATTCTTATCTTGTGCATAGTCTGAGGCTAAGTTTCTAACATGAAATAACGGGAACGTTTTATTGAGGCTTATTTCAACTGATTCAGCTTGTACCGTATCAATCAATAAGATCCTATTAAGTATAAATTGATAGGGACTCTGACTTTTAATTCTATTAAACAAAGTTTGCGATACAATATAATTCACGGATACCTCACTACGAATGATCGACTCATTATAGAAAAATTTAAGTACTGAGGATTCACCATCAAATGTGTCGACCTTCAAACCGATGGGATACTCAGATAATTTTGCCATACTTTTTCCATCTGTTCCATCATATGTATAAAAAGGTACAAAATCACCAACTTGCAAGTCAGTTAAATGACGAGATATCTGAATTTTTCTATTATCATCTGAAATGACGCCTTCAAAATAATCGTTTACTACAATTTCATGAAGATTGACTGATGGGTATAATGTGTTGAAATCCTTGTCATCTAAGACGATTATTTTATGTCTCAGTAAATATTTTAATTCTTCATCAAATACATCATTATATCGCCAAATTCCAAGCCGTCCTGATTCTGTTGTGACCTTAAACGTTGATCTTACGTCTTCATTCTCTTCGATTTGTTTTCTTATATCTTCAAAAGTATTCGAATCGATATTTTGTTTTTCGATTTGAATAGCATAATTACTATAATCCAATTTGGCAGAAGCTAAATCTAGGGAAGAAGCTAAGAAAGAAGCAACTAATACCATGGATACGGTACCTATAACTAAAGAACGTTTAAGACCTAAGTATTTTTTTCGATCTCTAACCGTATTTTTATATGCCAAAACACCCGCTTGTCCAAAAAACATCTTGATGAATCTTGTTTTTTCTTTTTTCTTATTGATTGATATCCGCTTGTTTTCACGTATCAGTTCAATAGAACTATCTTTAAATATATTTCTTATAGAATGTAATAACGGGATATAAACAACTATAAATGAGACTATAAATATTCCTAAAATTAACTTCATTGTTAATGTTGGCTTCGCAAATTCCATAATATTGTATCCAAACAGAGACGTGTTAGATAATATGGGATAACTTATATTAAAGATTCCTTGAGAAACAAGAGATCCACCCATTAAACCTATAACCACACAAGGACTTGTAGTCAGAAACATCTCAAAAAACAGTGACCTTCGTATCTGCTTTTTAGTTGCTCCAATTGTTGATAAGAGACTTAAAGATTTTGTTTTACTTTCAAGGCTAATGTTAAGCGTGTTATAAAGTGTGAAAATTGATGTTAGCGTAAATAATCCCAATAGAACACTTGCCATTACCACTACAACTTTCCACATAATATTTTTATTGTCGCTTAGTCCTAGTAGTTCATTACGAAAATCGTTGAATACTACATCTTCATCAATGAGATTGTTAGACTTCATCATTGAAATAACCGATTTCTCAAAACCCTTTGTGTCATTTTCGAATTGAACATAGACTGTATTCTCATTTGACATCATAGCACTCTTAGTTTGATTATCGTATGTATATTGTCTATCCACAACACCAACAATTGTAACGACCGATTTTGAGCCATCTACCCATGTTACATCGAGTTTGTGACCTATAGGATCATCTAAATTCAATGCCTCAAGCATCATTTCAGAAACGTGCATTTCCTCATTGTTTTCTGCTAATCTTCCACTAAGAAGCGTTTGCTGAGAACCTTGTTTGATGAAAGAAAAATCTTCGTTATATAGAGTATAAAGTAAATACGTTTGAGGACTATGTTGTTCAGCATTAAAATCAACCCTCGTTATATCTCCAACTTTTGATGCATACTCATACCTAACAATATCTTCTCCACTTTCAATCAATGCATCCACATCTTTTACATTTCGAAAATAGACATTATATTGTTCACCGTATTTAAGCGACGATAACTTGTAACTATTATAAAATCCTGAAAATGTTGCGATTACGGCCGTCATAAGACACACTACAATAATAATGGACAACCATGACATTAGTGTTTGCTTCCAATATTTTTTTAGGTGTCTATATTGAACTTTTAGAAGTGATTTCATCGTATTCTCTCATCTCTAATAATGCGTCCATCTTCTATTTCAATAATTCTTTTGGCTTGTGATGCAATAGTTTCATCATGAGTAACCATTATGATTGTTTGTTCGCTCATCTCATTGGTTTCTCTAAGAATTTTAATGATTTCCTTAGATGTTTTTTTGTCTAAGTTACCCGTTGGCTCATCCGCAAGAATTAGAGTTGGTCGATTCATGAGCGCTCTAGCTATAGAAACACGCTGTTGTTGCCCTCCGGATAATTGACTTGGTAAGTGGTTTACACGATTCACAAGTTCTAATGACTTTAGAAGTTCTTCCAGATAGATTTCATCAACGTTTTGATTGTCGAGCTCTAAAGGAAGGATAATGTTTTCCTTAACATCTAATAATGGAATCAGATTGTAAAACTGATAGATTAAACCTATATGACGTCTCCGAAAAATCGTGAGTGCTTCTTCACTTAATGCTCCGAGATTGGTGTTATCCAATCGAATAACACCAGTGGATACAGTATCAACACCTCCAATAACATGAAGAAGTGTCGACTTTCCACTTCCACTTGCACCCATAATTGCGATAAACTCTCCTCTATCCACAGAAACAGAGACGTTATCAAGAGCCTTAATTTCTGCATCGCCTTGCTTATACGTTTTTGAAACATTTTCCAGCACTAATAATGACATAGTATCACCTCACTTTTATTATATATTTCATGAGAGTGTTATAAGTGATTTATTCGTCACTTAGTAGGTATCCTAATTTCAAACGTATTTTTCTCAACAATTCGAACCGAACCGCCTTGTTTTTCGATTATTTCCTTAGATATTGCAAGTCCAACTCCAACACTCTTGGAGTTAACACTATTTGTTTTAAAAAACCTCTCAAAAACTTTATCTCTTAGTTCCTTCGCGATTTCTACACCATCATCAGAGATCATTATCTGTGTTTCAAATACATTTTCTTCAATAGTCATGAAGATTGTATTTTGGGCGTATCGTGTTTTATTATCAAGTATATTAATGATTGCTTCTAAAAACCACTTTTCATCTACATATATTGTGTTTGCAGCTACTCTAGTCTCAATGTCGAGCTTATTACTTTTCGATGATATATTTAGTTTCAAACTCCTCACAAAATCATCGGTATTAACGCGTTTTTTATTCATTTCAATCGTATTTGATTCCAAGCGAACTAGAAGTAAAAGTGAGGTTATCAATGATTCAAGTCGCTCCAATTGTTCTTGATTTTGAAGTAAGAAATCATTGTCTGGTGATTCATCTCGTAAAATGTCATTGGTAAGAAGTAAGGCGGTAATTGGTGTCTTAAGCTGATGAGAGATATCAGTTAAGGACTTCTTTAGAAAGGTATTGTTGGCATTTAAGTTTCGATTCATTGTCTTGAGAAGAACGGTTATTTTATTGAGTTCTGAATGCAGAATTGATAGTTCTCCTTCTTCATATGTGTTGAGTTCATATTCGTGGCTGTTATCATTGAGACGTTTTAAATACTCAGTTAGTTCTTCTATCTCTCTACTTCGATGTAAGAGATAGCGATACACCAAAATCAAGCTACATAGGATCCCGGCTAAGATACCAAAATATGAATCCATGAAATATGCACATAAAAAACCAACAGATACCCCTAAGATGATACTTTGTGCAAAAAGATGAGCAATTTTCTTATCTCTGAGTATTTTCATGCTTGTATCGGTATCCTTGTCCACGAACAGTAACAATATCTAATTCTCCATTAAACTTCTCCCTTAAGCGTTTAATGGACGCTGAGAGCGCATTATCATTCACATATTCCATAGAGTCCCAAATCAATTCATAGAGATCTTCTCGTTTAACGATTTCATTTATATGGCTTATAAAGAATAAGAGTAATCTATATTCTATAGTTGAAAGATTAACCATCTCATGACCAAACTTTACGATTCCTGACTGCATATCGATACTCATGTCACCGTCTATAAATACATGCTTTTCATGTTTCTTTAAAAGTTTTTGTAGTCGAACTAAAAGCTCCTTTGATTTAAATGGTTTAATAATATAATCATCACCACCACGAGTCAGACCTTCAACTATACTATCTTCTTCATTTTCAACACTTAAAAATAGAATTGGGGCTTCACTCTGTTGCCGAATAAACGTACAAATATCAAATCCAGTGCCATCTGGTAGTCGGACGTCAAGAATATGAATGTTGTAGTGATTCAATCCAAGAAAGCGTTCAGCTTCTTGCACAGAAAATACAGCATCAACAAGATACCCTTCTTTTTCTAAGATATATTTTAGACTTCGAGATATTGCTCGATCATCTTCTACAAGTAATAGTTTCATATAGTTATTATACTATTATTTCTAATATAAACCATCGCATTTCTTAATTTGAAATTCAAAAAAATATTACCTCTAAAAAAAAGTTTGTTATGTTCATACAAATCGTTGCTTTATTAAGAATCGTATCTTAAATACTTATTCAGCAATTAAAAAAATGATCTCTTTTTAGGAACAAAAAAAACCACTCAATGAGTGGTTTGTCTTATCGGTTTAAATGGTGGCCCCAGTCAGAATCGAACTGACGACACACGGAGCTTCAATCCGTTGCTCTACCGACTGAGCTACAGGGCCATTGGTTGCGGGGGCCGGATTTGAACCGACGACCTCCGGGTTATGAGCCCGACGAGCTACCAGTCTGCTCTACCCCGCGATATGTTTAATGCTATGTCATTATAGCATAACTGGTATATAATGCAACCTTATTTCGTAAAGAAATAATATGGCGGAGGAGGGGAGATTCGAACTCCCGCACGCTCTCACGTCTGCTGGTTTTCAAGACCAGTCCCTTCAGCCACTTGGGTACTCCTCCATAGAGTTTTTTGCATTTTAATGTAATTAAATTCCGATAATCCTAAGTGTCAAATTGGTGGACCCTGTAGGACTCGAACCTACGACCAACCGGTTATGAGCCGGTAGCTCTAACCAACTGAGCTAAGGGTCCGCTACATCGGTATTACGCTTTTCAAAATAGAAATGGTAGCGGGTGTGAGATTCGAACTCGCGACCTTCCGGGTATGAACCGGACGCTCTAGCCAACTGAGCTAACCCGCCATAGGAATATTTAATTTTAATAATAAATTGGTCGGGATGACAGGATTCGAACCTGCGACCCCCTGGTCCCAAACCAGGTGCACTACCAAGCTGTGCTACATCCCGAAAATTGGCGCGCCCGACAGAAGTCGAATCCATAACCTCTTGAGCCGTAATCAAGTGCTCTATCCAGTTGAGCTACGGGCGCATATACATCGATTTAAATTAGAACTCCATCAATAAAGTAATGGTGGGGATGAAGGGACTTGAACCCATACGAAGTTACCTTCAACGGATTTTAAGTCCGTTGCGTCTACCAATTCCGCCACATCCCCATTACTGGAGGTTCCTATCGGATTTGAACCGATGATCACAGAGTTGCAGTCTATTGCCTTACCACTTGGCTAAGGAACCATTAACTGTGTCGCGACACATTAACTCGACGATTGTCTTTGTTGTTGTTGTCGTTTCTCACTGTGCTTTTACATTATACATCATCAGTATAGAAATGCAACACTTAAAATACAAAATAATACATTTTTTTAAAAAAAGATTTAATTGTTCCTTTAATTCAACAAAAAGGGCCTTTTTAGCCCTTTTTGATGCGTTTTATCGTTATTTTGTTGCTTTAATTCTTTGCCAATAATCAGAAAGAATTACTTTCATCTCTTTGTCGTAGAAAAATTCTTCGTCCTTATCATAACCTGTGCGTGTGACATAGGAATCGATTCCGTTGAATGCACCATCAGGTCCAGTCACATCATCAATCACAGATTGAATCGGACTTGTATATCCAATTTCTTCAGTGATGCGTTTTGAGACATCTTCTGAAATCATAAAATCAATCCATTTGTGGGCAAGGTCTGGATTGGGTGCGTCAACAGGAATGACCATTGCATCCACCCATGTATTTGTGCCCTCAGCCGGGGAATAAAAGTCCATATCAGGGTTTTCAAGTAAAATTGCATTCGCATCCCCTGAATACATAACAGCAATGTCCTTAGCACCACCAATCATTTGATCAATGATTTCATCGGTACCGTAAACGGGATCCATCGTTTGTTTCATTTCAATTAACCAATCATTAGCTTTTTTGAGTTCGTCTTCTTGTGTCGTATTCATTGAAAAGCCTTGTGCTTTTAATGCAATCATAAAAGCATCACGTTCTGAATCATAAAAGAACAGTTTGCCCTTATACTTTTCATTAATTAAGATATTCCAACCTTGAGTTTCAAGATCTTTACGGTCTACTGTGTTCTTATTATATAGAATCCCTACATTTCCCCAGAAATAAGGAACCGAGTATTCGTTATCAGGATCCATATGACGCCCTTTAAGGCTTGGAATGATATTCTCATAGTTTGTAATCTTTGAGTAATCTATTTTTTGAAGCATGTCTTCCTCACGCATACGTTGTGCTGTGTAGTCAGAAGGAACAATCACATCAAATTTTGAACCGTCTTGGAGTTTGTTGTACATTTGTTCATTTGAAAGAAATTTTTCATAAATAACGCGAACGTTATATTTGTTTTCAAATTCAGGAATCAATGATTCATCAATATACTCTCCCCAGTTATAAACGCGGAGTTCTTCTTTGGGTTCTTTTGCGCCACATCCCGTTAATACAAGAAGTGATGCAAGTAATGCTACTAGGATTTTTTTCATGAAACAGCCACCTTTCTTTTACTACGTTTCAGAATTGGTAATACATTTATAATGATTAAAACAACGGTAATAATCACAACAATAATTGTTGAGAGGGCATTGACTGTTGGATTAATGCGTTTCGACATTTGATAAACAAGTATTGAGATGTTACTTACACCATTTCCGGTCGCAAAGTAAGAAATTACAAAGTCATCAAAGGACATTGTAAAAGCGATAAGGGCTCCCGAAATAATTGCAGGTGTTAGTTGCGGTAAGATGACCTTACGAAGCGCTACCGTGGGCGTAGCCCCTAAATCCATGGCAGCATCTGCCAAACTTGGATCCAAAGACTTAAGCTTCGGTAAGACTGTAAGAATGACATATGGAGTACAAAAGGTAATATGGGCAACAAGCATCGTGCCAAAACCCTTTTGGAGTCCATTTACTGACGCAAACAATAACATGAAGCTAATTGCAGTTACAATCTCTGGATTAAGAACAGGAAAGTTATTAATGGTCAAAATTGATTTCTTAAAAATTTTCTTATGTTTACTCAAGCCAATAGCAGTCATCGTTCCGACTACGGTTGCGATAACTGTAGTAATCAAAGCAATGAAAAGTGAAGTTCGAACAGCAGCAGTAATGTCATTACTCTGCGAGAGTTTTCCATACCATTTGGTTGAAAATCCCGACCATGATGTCAATGAGCGTGAATCATTGAAGGAAAATACCATCATGACAAGAATTGGTCCATAGAAGAAGATGAGCATCAGGATAATACCTAATGGCCCGATCCAACGATTTTTTTCTTTCATTAGAGTTTTCCTCCTTTTGGTTTTGATTCATCGTATTCACGATCGAATTTATTCGCAAAATGCATTGAGAGCATAATAAGGACAGCCATGATTAATGAGATGGCACTACCGAAATTATAGTCACCAATATTGATAAACTGATTTTCAATTAAGTTACCAATTAAGACATAGCTTCCGCCCCCTAAGAATTGCGGAATAACAAAGGTCGAAAGTGATGGTAAGAAGACCAGCGTAATTCCGGAGATTACCCCTGATAATGATAAAGGGAAGACAATCTTACGGAATGTTTCAAATCGATTTGCCCCGAGGTCATAACTCGCCTCAATCAGTGACTCATCCATTTTCGCTAACACATTATAGATTTGCATAATCATAAAAGGCAGGAAATTATAAACCATCCCTAAGATCACCGCAAAATCTGTATTCATCATTTTAAGCGGTGCAATACCAAACAAGGCAAGGAAACTATTAATCAGTCCTTTGTCTGAGAGAATACTAATCCAAGCATAGGTACGAACGAGCATGTTAATCCACATTGGAATGGTGACCAATAGAATGAGTAGTGTTTGCATACGTTCGGAACGTCGCGAAATAAAATAAGCTAGAGGATATCCTACTAAAAGACAGATTGCTGTTGTTATCGCGGCAATGCGAAATGAATCAAGGAGTACTTTTAGGAATACAGGATCAAAGAATTTTTTAAAGTTAATCAGACTAAACTGGAATGGAATCATTTGGTTCCCTACGGTCGTAAATGCGTAAAATACTATTAAGAGCATTGGTACGACAATAAATACGGACATCCAAACTACATAGGGAATAACCAGTGGTCTATATTTCTTCATTAATACGACTCCATTGTGTACATAACATGGATGTCTTCAGGGAAGAAATGGATGCCGACTTCTTTTCCTTCTTCTGAATTATCCGTTGTATGAATGATAAAGTCACGATGTTCCGTTTTAACGACAATCTCGTAATGAACACCCTTAAATAGAATTGACTCTACAACACCGGTTAGTTTACCAAGTTCCACATCAACAATATCAATGTCTTCAGGTCGGATTACAATATCTACAACTTCATTATTTGAGAACCCTGCATCAACGCATTCAAATTGAACGCCATCAAATTCCACAAGGCGATCTTCAATCATCGTTCCTTCAATAATATTAGAATCCCCGATGAAGGTCGCAACAAAACGATTTTCAGGTTCATTATAGATATCCATTGGTTTTCCGATTTGTTGGATTTCCCCTTCATTCATCACGACAATTTTATCTGACATGGTTAACGCTTCTTCTTGATCATGGGTAACATAGACAAAGGTAATCCCCACATTTTCTTGGATTTCCTTAAGTTCACGTTGCATTTCTTTACGCATTTTTAAATCCAATGCACCTAAGGGTTCATCAAGCAGAAGGACCATCGGTTCATTTACAAGTGCTCGAGCAATCGCAACACGTTGTTGTTGACCACCAGATAAGAGTGTGACAGGACGGTGTTCAAAACCGTTTAAGCCAACAAGATTCAACATCTTCTCAACTTTTTGTTTGATAATATCTTCATTGGTTTTCTTGATACGAAGACCAAATGCAATGTTGTCATAAACATCCATATGTGGAAAAAGTGCATACCGTTGAAAAACTGTATTAATCTCACGTTTATAAGGGGCTAATTTCGAAATCTCAATACCTTCGAAATATACTTCACCAGAACTCTGCTCTAAAAATCCACCTAAGATTCTTAAAAGTGTTGTTTTTCCACAGCCTGAAGGGCCAAGTAGTGTCACAAACTCATTCTCAAAGATATCCAAGTTGATGCCTTTTAAGACAAGTTGATCTTCAAAGCTCTTCACAATATTTGTAAATTGAATTAATGCTTCCATATTCTTCCTCCTTAAAATACTGGGGGTGTACACACCCAGATAACACGTGCTTTCTGTTGATGCTCGTTTACCAAGGCATGGTTACGATTTCCTTTAATGTAAAAGGTTTGACCTTTTGAAACCGTAATTGTTTCATCACCATACCTTAATGATACCTTACCTTGGAGTACATAGCCAAATTCTTCCCCTTCATGCGGTAAAATTTCATTAGATTCCCCACCGGGTTCAAGTTCTAAAAGAATGGGCTCCATCTCATTCTTTTGCGCATTCGGCACAATCCAATGGATGGTAGAGTCTTCACGTTCATCGATAAAATAATCATCCGCAGTAAAGACAACTTGTTCCGCAGACTCTTCTTTAAAGAATACTGATAGATTTGTCCCCAGCGCTTCCACAATATCATTGAGTGTTGCGATGGACGGTGACGTTAAATCATTTTCAAGTTGCGATAAAAACCCTTTGGTTAATTCACTGCGACTTGCAAGTTCTTCTAAGGTCAGACCATTTTTTGTTCGCAACTGTTTGAGTCGTTTTCCAATTTCCATAGTTCCTCCCTTGTTTAGTGTTGGTAAACTTTTATATTAGTAAGTATAAACACAAACTAATTATACATAATGCTTTCTAAAAAGCAAACGAATTAATTAAAAAAATGTAAAAATAAAAAGACCAACAGAGTGTTGGTCTTTTCGAGATTAATCAATTCGATTATTGTGCTGAACGAATAAATTTTTCAAGTTCAGGTTTTGGTAAAAATCCTGTCTTGCGTCCAACGGGTTTTCCATCTTTAAAGAGAATTAAAGTAGGGATTGACATTACGTCGAAACGTTGTGCTAATTCGCCTTCTTCATCTACATTAACTTTTAAGATTGTTGCTTCATCTGCCATTGTTGTTGAAAGTTCTGTCAAGATTGGAGCGATCATCTTACATGGTCCACACCAGTTTGCATAAAAATCAATAAGTACTACGCCATCTTTAACGGCTTCATTAAAATCTGTTTTTGTTATATTTTTCATTTGATAGTGTCCTCCTATTTGCTTAGTTATTATATCACAAGTATTTCATATGTACCTTAATATGCTCACAGAGCATTTGGAACGCGTAGCTTCAGTTTTCCATCGAGTACACGAGCATGAATGGTTGAATATTCAAAGACCTCACCATCACATCCTAAAGCTACAGTTTGATTGCACTGAATTTTAATCTCTTTGGCTTTAAATGTTGTAACGACATCAAGATCTAAATGCTCTCCCTTATAATACATCGGAAGTAATTTAGGTAAACGTTTTGCGGGCACATCTTCCACGATGCACACATCCAAAGCGCCATCATCGATTATTGCATTCGGTGCACTTTGAAATCCATTTCCATACCAACGTCCATTCATAACAGAGATAAGGAGTGCATTATGATTGCTTGTCTTCCCATCTGCCTCAACCGTACATTGGATTGGTTTTTTACGAATGAGTTCGTAAATTGCATAGTAAATATAAATAAGTTTACGAGGAAACCATGTTTTACGGACTGCATTTACATCACGGTTAACTTCCGAATCGACACCCATATTCATACAATTTAAAAAGCGATGACCGTTGGCTTCACCAATGTCAATATGTCGTACAGACCCGTTAATCGTATCTTCGAGTATTTTTTCAAGTGGATGGTTATAGTTAATCATCCGCCAAAAATCATTGCCTGTACCGACAGGAATAATTGCTAATTGAACATCGAGATCTAGACCATTGAGAATTTCATGAGCCGTTCCGTCACCACCTACTGAGTAAATCACAACGTCGTTCCCATGATATTCTTCCGCAATTTTTTGTGCATGATCTGGATATTCTGTATAACGCAATTCATAATTGTCTTCTTTGTCTTTAAAGTTGTTTTCGATCCATGCTTCGACGTCACGATAACGTCCTACACCTGAAGTTGGATTAATGATAAATACGTGTTTCATGATTTCGACCTCAATTCACATATGTTTATTATGGTACAGATGACCTAATAATACAAGAATGAAAGCCTCTACTTTCATAGAGGCCTCACGATTCGTAAGTATTATATCGATTATTTTTTTATTTTGATACTCATGTGCATGAGCTCTATTCGTTTGGACTTTGATTTTCAGGTTTCTCAGATTCTATTCGTACCGAGACCACAATATTACGATGTTCCCCATTATAAAGTCCAGCACGAATGCTTTGTGACTCAATGATGGCACTGGTGTCCCCCGATGGAATTGCTTCTATCGTAAAACCATTTCCATTTGCCCATGCAATGGCATCAGCAACCGTATCACCTATAAAATCAGGAATTGTAATACCTTTTGGTTCTTCAATTTCTAATTTCACGACAATCGTAAGTTCGATATACGTTTGCTTTTGGTGATAATCACCCGGCTCAACACTTTGATAAATCACTTGACCATCACTATAGTAATCTTGATAAGACTCTGAATTTTGGTCAATCTCATTGAAGACAACATTCACACCATTATTTTGTGCCCAACGTTTAATCTCACTGCGAGACATTGATGTCAAATCAGGTACAACATTAGATGTCTCTGTTTCTTTTTCTTTTTCTGTATCTTCAATACGTTTTGGAACGACATCACCCGGATAGTAAAGTCCATCTACATTTTGGCTTGGATTAAAGAGTGCTGAACGATAAGGTTTGGATTGTTTAAATCCAAATGTCTTAACTTTTAAATGATCAGCATCATGTTTTAAGTTGTCACTAATTACATCACGTGCCACTTGAACATCACGCATATAAGGATGGGACACATATTTGCCGCTGTACCCATCATCAATAATCTCGCCCTCACCTTGAAGCTGTGTTGAAACAATTCTAAAGGTATTATACGGCGATACCGGTGATTTCTCGATATTTTGTAAGGCATAACCCATAAGGGATGTGATGTCATTAATGGATATATTCATTTGAATATTGTCTTTCGCAGCATCTAACACATTCACAAGTGTATTCACATTGCGAGTGCTTAATATTTGATTTGCAAGTTCTTTAATGACATATTGTTGGTTCATTTGACGAACATAGTCACCTCCAGTGAAGGCATAACGTTCACGTGCAAAGGTAATTACTTGCTTACCATCCATTTTCTGTTTTCCAGCTGGGATCCAAATTTCATGGAATTCTGTCGGATCTTCTTCTTTCGGTAAAGATCCTCCAAAGGCAATCGGTGACTCAAGTTCAAGTCCGCCTAAGGTATCAACGATTTTAACGAGTGCATAAAAATCAGTTTCAAAGTAGAAATCAATGTTTACCCCCATAAAATCTTGGATTGAATCAATGAGACATTGACGGCTGAATGCACGTGCATGCGTAATTTTATCTGGATAATTATTCTGGCACGCAATTGGTAAATACGAATCACGCGGAATACTTGTCATCGTTATTTTAAGTGTTTCAGGATTAAATGAAGTAAGAATGATGGAATCAGCGAGTTCTTCGTTGACCCCGATCATTAACATCGTAAAGGGTTCCTTTAATACATCTTTATCATTTACGGTTTCTTTACTCTTAATACTGAATGAAAACATGGCTTTTGAAAACTCGATTGGATTTCGTTCTTCCGTTTCAAGTCGTTTTGAAAGTGAACTAAAGTTTTTGGGTACCACTGCGAATTGAATTTTGTCATTCAAACTTGCGATAAGTAAATCATCATACGATTTAAACTTAACATACTCTACTGTTCTTGATTCTTTCGCTACATTTTTCTTAACGGCATCTTCAAATTCTTGTGTCGTTTCAACATAACCCAATGCGCTGTGGTCAAGGTCTTCCTTTTTCGCGTCTTCTTTAAAGCTTATAACAGAAAACTCTTTATTTTCTTGACCGGACTCATTAATCATTTGGTTTGCGATTGCATTAGTTTTAAATGTGTAATATGAACCGACTGATCCAATGATCAACATAAACATTCCAAAGACCGCAACTGCTTTTCGGAAAAAACGAATTCGTTTGGCATATCCCAGTAAGAAAAATAAATTAAGAATTAAGACAAGTAATACGATGATTGTAATTCCGAGCATAAAATATTTACTGTGCAAATTAACGTAGCGGCCAATCACAAATAATAATGCGATATAGATTATGTTGACCACTACTGTAATTAACAGACCAAAAATTGGTCGATGGATGAATGAAGGTCTACGTTGTTTGGTTTTAGTTTGTTGTTTCTTTGACTTGGCCATCGTCTACCTCCATGATTGAATACAATCCATCTTCATCTTTCGTTACATAAATATCTGCTTTCTGTTGAAACTCAGAAACATTTAAAACATCTGAGTCTTTGTATTTCCATGTAATCGAGACACGATATACTGGAATGGTGCGTTCCACATCGTTGGTAACCGTATTAACCGTACCATCTTCAAGCGTCACCAACTCATCTTCTTGTTCTATTAAAACTAACTTATCTTTTTTAGCACTTGCTGATGATGAAGTAACTTCAAGTGTTTGGTCTAACTTCCCTTTTTCTTTGTAGTAGCGCATATCATTATAGAAAGTATCCAGCGCTTGTCCATAAACCCAGTCGAGGTCCTTATGAATATACTGCATTCCACCTACATCGTTAAAACGCAACTTATTGGTCCATGTATAAAAATCAGCGACAAAGTTTTGAGCGATCAGCTCTGAGATTACTTTATCATCCCTTGGATCTTCTTTAAGTTTCGAGGTAAGTTCCTTATAGAGTTCTTTTTGATATTCCGTTGCATTTTTGCGAAGTGAATAAAAACTGTTCTCGCTTGTAGTACCACCATCAATACTTGTTTTTGATTGGTATGCACGGTACGCAAAAAAACCACCTACACTCAAAGTTGTAAGTGAAAGAATTAATATAAAAATGGTAAGACCTTTACTGTGTTGCTTCATATTTTCACATCCTCTATTTATTCTATCATAAAATGTTCGCTCATAATTATCAATTAACGATTGGAAAATCCCATATTTTAATATGTTTGGTGGTATAATTTCATTACATATGACTGGAGGATACCATGAAAACTTTAATTATTTCTGATATACACGGAAGCATCGACCGTTTAAATGATGTTCTCAATACACCATTTCCTTATGATCGCCTCTTACTTGTTGGTGATCTTATGTATCACGGACCCCGAAATCCAATTTTAGAAGACTACAATCCAAAAGCCGTTTCCGAACGCTTGAACCAAGTTCATTGCCCCATTCTGGCGGTACGTGGAAACTGCGACAGTGAAGTGGATCAGATGTTGTGTGAATTCCCCATCATGCAAGACTACACAATTACTGAGTGGAATGATCTCACGATTATGGTGACACATGGCCACCTCTTTGACAGCGACCTTGAAGGACCCCGTCAAGCAGTGGACCTTTACATTTCTGGACACACACATGTTCCAGTCTTAAAACAAATAGACCAGACAATTATATATAATCCTGGATCCATTGCACTTCCTAAAGAAAATCATCCCAACACTTACGGATATCTCGATGGTCGTACCCTTACGACCTACACACTCGATCATAAAGTTTATATGCAATGGGCAATTGACTAGATATAAGATCGAGTCATAAAGTGCTTTAAGAAAAAAACAACCTTAGTTAGGTTGTTTTCTTTTTACTTATTCACAATCTTTATATGAATCGTATTCACGCCTTCATTATAAAATCCTGGTTTCACATCTTGATTAAGAACTTGATTGTTTATATAGTCATGCTTAAACTCAGGAGAATCTGGTTTTACTACATCAAAGGTAACGGATACATTATTTTTATCTGCCCATGATTGAATCTCAGATTGAGAAAGACCATTAAAATCTAACACATCAACAGCTTGTGCGCTACGTTCACTCGGTTTAAGCACCGTTAGCAGAGGTCCTGTATCTTCAGAATTCTCGGATGATATCAAGTCCGTTTGATATGGCTTACCGAAGCTAAACGTAAAGTCGTACTCATTTCGTAAGTCTGCATCCGATTTAAGGTTATCAAGAATGACTTTCTTTGCTTGTAAGTACTGATTTTCAAAAGGCTTCGCATACCATACACCATTGATAATTGTACCTTCTCCGGCGATTTGAGTTTGTACTACTCTAAAAGTAGACATCGGATCTACTGGAGAACGATCGATACTTTGAAGTGCATAACCCATAAGTTTGGAAATTGTTTCTAGTGGAAGTGTCATGGTAATATTTTTCTTTGCTGAATCCAAAACATTTAAAATTGTATTTGGATTTCGTGTCGCCAAAATTTTATTGGCCATTTCTTTAATGACATATTGTTGATTCACTTGTCGGTCAAAATCACCATTGGACATGTTTTCAATACGACGTTCACGTGCAAAAGTTACAACTTGCTTACCATTGAGAAGATTTTTTCCTTTTGGAATTGTAACACCCTCCATAATTGGTTCACCATAATCATCATATTGCTTCTCAAGTGGGAACGAACCCGCAAAGGTCGTAGGACTTTCAATTTCAAGACCACCTATTGCATCGACCATATTTTCAAGGGCATAAAAATCCGTCTCGAAGACAAAATCGACCTTAACTCCGAGATAGTTTTCAATCGTATCTACCATACATTGAGAACTGATACCATGGGAATGGTTAATCTTATCGTAAGACTCATTTGGATAACAAGCAATCGGCACATACGAATCCCGGGCAATACTTGTCATTGTAACTTTTAAAGTCTCAGGATTAAACGAAGCAAGAATGATTGAATCCGCAAGATCATCATTTAATCCTAACATCAACATTGTAAAGGGTTCTTTAATAACATCCACATCGGTATTCGATTGTTTCGTTAACGAAGTGGAAAACGTAAATAACTCTTTTGATTGAGCGAAAGGATTTGATCCATCGGGTAATTCTTGAGTTAATGTGTGGTAGTTAAGGGGTAATACCGCAACATCAATTTTCTTTTCACTTACTGCTGACAATAAATCACGATAATTATCATATTTCTCAAACACGACGTTTTCAGCCTTGTCTGCAATTTTTTTCTTAATAGAAGTTTCTACTTCGGGTTCATTCATGGGTGCGTACGCCACGGTTTTACCATCAAGCACGTCATCACCACTAAAACTCACGACACTAAATTCACGTACTTCATTTTTATTAAGAATGGCATTTGTGATGGCATTGGTCTTAATTGCATAAAACGACCCAACCGTTCCAACTACAAGCCATAATACGGCTAGTGTTAAAAAGAAAAATCTGAACACCTTGTATGTTTTTAAATAACCCAGTATATATAAAATATTTAGAAGTAGGATAAATACCACAACACTTAGAATACCCATCGCGAAATAGCGTCCGTGAATGGATGCGAATCGTCCTAAGAAGATAATAAGTCCCAGTGGCAAAATATTTGAGAGCACAAGAAGTAACGTTCCTACGATACGATTACCTTTATGCTGGCTTTGTTTCGGTTGAAGTTTGAGTTCCATTTGTTACCTCCACAATTGAATAGGTGTCGTTCTGTTTAACGACCGTGATCTGTGCTTCATGTTGATAATTCTTAGTATCGAGCACTGTTGATTCTTTATAAGTCCATGTCGCATGGACTTGATACGCGGGCACTTCTTGATCATTTAGTAAGAATTTAGTCTTCGTCGAAGTAACATCAACGCCGCTTACTTCAAGTGTTTGATCAACTTGTTCACGTTCGATATAAACACGCATATCATTATAGAATCGATCTAACGCTTGGTCGTATACCCAGACTTTAATATCCGGATGAAGAAATTGGATGCCTCCAACATCGTTCATACGCACTTTATTTGTCCACGTATAAAAATCCGCAATAAAGTTCTTTGAAATCAATTCAGAGATTAAGGCATCAGATCCTGATTCAACGGAAGCAAGTTCTTCATAGACTTCTTTTTGGTATGCCGTTGCATTATTTCGAAGACTGTATTGACTGTGATTTGATATCGTTGCTTTTGTAAGTGTCGTTTGATAAGTTTGCCATGCTTGAATCGCAAAAAAACCACCCACACTGAGTGTTCCAATTGATAGTACAAAAACAAGAATCAGTAATAATTTATTATTTTTTTCCATAATTACACATTCCTTTACCTTGATTACAATAATGCGAAACCTATACAAAGTCAATAAATCACAAAAGTTCACGCATTATCACATGTTTTACGAAAAAAACCTGATTGAATCATCAGGTTTTTGAGATTAATTACATAACTTCTAATTTATGATTCCAGAACCAAAGTGTTCCATACGTTAAGAAACCACAGACAAGAATTTGATAAAGGACAACCAGGGCAAGTTCACCCACTGGTATACTTCCACCTTGTAAGAATGCATATGAATCATAGCGTAATAATACACTTCCAAATGATGTGTCAACATACGCTCCAATTTGACCAAGTATAATTGCGATAAGAACCGCAATACCTACAGCAACCAACCCACGATTGTTTTGGAAATAACTTGAGTGAGCCACTGCACCTGCAAACAGAATCACAAGAGAACTCAGCGCAAAGTTTAAGAGGTTATCAATAACCGCAAAAAATGCAACGCTTGATTCGAAATATTGCGTAAAGTATTGAGATAGTTCCTGCATTGCTTGTCCATAGATTGCAAGACTTCCTGTAGTTGTAAAGGTAATGATGAATAGGGATAAAATAAGCAATAACCCCATAATAACTGACCAGAAGAATGCAACCAATAATTTTGATACAAGAATTTGCCAAGTTTTAACCGGTAATGTAAAGAGTCTGTATCCATTTTTATGATAAATACTGGTATAGAGTACATAAATGTTAGCACGGACTGACATAACCGTCACAATCACAACTAACGCAAAGAGCGCTAAGGCAAGGAATGTTCCAAAGATTCCAAAACGATCATTGATCGCTAATTGAATCATTAAGATTATAAGGACACACCCTGCAATCATCATTCCCACAACGGGTGCATAGGCTCTATAAGAATCAACAAGATCATTTTTAAATAGTTTTCCTACCATTTGAATTCCTCCCTAAAGATTTCATCAATTGTTTGACCACGTGCTTCACGTAAATCATCACAATTTTCGTGCATGAGAATCGCACCATCTTTAATGAAGACCACTTCATCCAATACACCTTCAATATCTTGAATTAAGTGTGTTGAAATGATAAGAAGTGCATCTTGAGTATAATTACTTAAAATCGTTTCAATAATTGAATCTCGCGATGCTGGATCAACTCCTGCAATCGGTTCATCAAATATATAGATACGAGCTTTACGAGATAAACATAAAGCGAGCTGAAATTTCTCACGCATTCCTTTAGACATTTTTGAAACAGGCATACTTCCATCTAATTTCATCTTTAGAAATAAATCTTCCAAGACGCCCATATCGAAGTCGGCATACATATCACTATAAAGTCTTGCAGCTTTTAAACCTGTAAGATTGGGCGCTAAGTATTCCACATCAGGAAGGTAAGAAACCAAAGCCTTTGAATCAGAACCTACTGGATATCCACATACTTGAATATCGCCATGATAATCACGTAAAAGACCTACAATTGTTTTAATTAACGTTGTTTTTCCAGCACCGTTTGGTCCACAAAGACCAATAATCTTACCTGAATCCAAATTTAAGTTAATGTTTTTTAAAACTTGATTCTTACCATAATGTTTATTCAAATGTGAAATAACTAAACCATTTTCATTATTCATCTTTCCCAACCTCCCATTCATGTTTAAGAAGGCTTAATGTTTCTTCAAGGTCAAGACCGAGCGTCTTTGTCTTCTCAACAAAAACAACACTGTAACGACGTCCCAATTCACTTCTTAACTTCTTAATTATATCTTTTTTATCTGTAACAAATTTACCGTTTGTGCGATCTGTTTCAATTAAACCATCTCGCTCGAGCTCATTAAGCGCTTTTTGAACCGTATTCGGATTTACTTTAAAGAATAAAGCAAGTGCCCGGATGGACTCAATGCGATCCCCTGCTTTAAGTCGACCCGAGGCAATTTCCAATTCAAAATACTCTATGATTTGTCGGTAAATGGCTACGGAACTATTTTTTAGTGACATACCATCACCCCCTGTAACACTTCAATAATACAATAGAACAACAAAATGTACAAGAATTACATTTGTTCCGGTGCATTTACACCGATTAAGTTCAATGCATTACTTAGGGTAATTTTTACCGCTACAAGTAGGTTTAAACGTTGTGCTTGAAGTTCTGGATTACTTGGATCCATAACTTTTACTTCACCATAGAAACTGTGGAATGATGATGCAAGATCTTGAACATAATTTGCGATTTTATGAACTTCACGTTTTTTCGCAGCATCTGCAACAACAGAACTAAATTCATTAATTTCTTTTAATAACGCAATTTCTTTAGGATTTGTAAGTTGATCAATTACATCGACATGAGGTACTTCCCCAGCTTGACGTAAAATTGAACAAATACGAGCATGTGCATATTGTACATAGAACACTGGATTATCGTTTGATTTTTTACGAGCTAAACCAAGGTCAAAATCAAGTGGTGTTGCAAGTGCACGACTTACAAAGAAGTAACGTGTTGCATCCACACCAATATCATCAACAAGTTCTACGAGACCCAATGCATTCCCCGTACGTTTTGACATCTTAACTTCAACGCCTTCGTCCACAAGACGAACCATTTGAATGATATCAACATCAAGAACATTTGGATGTCCAAGTGCTTCAAGAGCAGCTTGCATACGTACAATATAACCATGGTGGTCACCACCCCATAAGTTAAGTAAATGTGTATAACCACGTTCGAGTTTATAGATATGGTTAGCAATATCGGGTACAAGGTAAGTATATGATCCGTCACTCTTAATTAGAACACGGTCTTTATCATCACCGAAATCTGTTGAACGAAGCCAGAGAGCCCCATCTTCTTCAAACGTTACACCTTTCGCTTTAAGTGCTTCTAGAGATTCTTCGACACGTCCGTCATCATACAGCCATTTTTCACTAACCCATGAATCCATTTCAACACCAAATGTATTTAAATCTTCTTTAATACGTTCTAATTCTAATTTAATTCCAAGTTCTTTAAAATATGGTACCCATTCTTCTTCAGGTGCGCTTAACCATTTATCCCCTTCAGTTTCTTTAACATCATTTGCGATTTCAATAATATCCGGTCCATGATATCCATCTTCAGGTAAAGGTGCTTCCATACCAAAGGCTTGTTTATAACGTGCGTAAAGTGAATGACTTAACATTAAAATTTGATTTCCAAGGTCATTAATATAGTACTCACGAAGCACATCATATCCTGCAAAAGACATAATACGTGAAAGGGAATCTCCCCATGCTGCACCACGTGCGTGACCAACATGAAGTTGTCCTGTAGGGTTAGCCGATACATATTCATTCAATAATCGGATTCCTTCTCCAGCATTTGAACGACCATAATCTTTACCTGCTTCAATAACATCATTAACAACGCTACCTAATACAGCAGGTTTCATTACAAAGTTAATAAATCCAGGTCCCGCAACACTAATGGACTCAACCATTTCGTTGTCTTCTAATTTTTCAACAATAACGCCAGCGATTTCGCGTGGGTTTTTCCCAACACGTTTTGTAAGACGCATTGCGATGTTTGTGGAGTAATCTCCCATTTCTGGATTATTAGGGATTTCTAACATTACAAGTCCATCTTCTTTTTCAATGCCAAACGCATCAAGAATAATATCTTCGATGTGTCCAACTAGTTTTGTTTCAATTTTATTCATATTAAAGCTCCTTCTCTATATTTTATCTTTAATTAGTTTTTTTCGCCAAGCAATCGCGATGCTGCCTGGTCCTGTATGAGCAAGTACAATAGGATATAAAGGACGTTTTATGACCTCGACCCCGAAGTGTTTTTCTAAATCTTTAACGACAGCATTGTAGATTTTTTCTTCACAACCACCATCTAAAACAATCCATTCATAATCATCTTTGTTTCGATCTACAACACTGTGATCAAAACCCACACGAACTGCTTTTTTGTAGGTCCTTACTTTCTCTGCCAAGTCGATTTCACCATTTGATACTTTTAGTACCGGTACGATTTTAAGTAAATTCGCAATGGCTGCAGCTGCTGGCGTAATACGACCTCCACGCTTAAGGTAGATAATATTCTCAGGTATAAGCGATGCATACATATCCGCTTCATCTTCGATGAGCGTCCTTATAGCATCGGGCTCCATACCCCGCCTTATCATTTCCTTAACTTCAAGACTTAATAAAAACAATGGGCAACTGACAAATTTAGAATCAATTACCGTTACGCGTCCATCATAATCTTGAGCAAGTCCGCATGCAGTTTGATACGTTCCACTGAGCTTACTTGAAATTGGTAAAAAGATTATATGGTCATATGTTTTTAAAACGTCATCAAACAATTCGATCAACCCACCTAAAGGTGGTTGCGATGTTGAAACAGATGATCCGTTTTTCATCGCCTGAATTAATTGTTCACGAGAGATGCCTTCTTCTTCCATATATGCTTTTCCATCTATTGTTAAAGGCATACGTGCTACGATAATCTCATGATCAATTGCTTCCTGCTTTGAAACACCTGCCGATGAGTCTGTGATAACAGCAATTTTCATCATAAATGTCCTCCATTAGTATGATTACTATATCATATTTCTTATATAATTCACTATATTTTGATGTGTGCCTTTACAAACGTTTTTTTAAACGCTATAATGGTCTAGCAATGGCGATCGTGGTGAAGTTGGTTAACACACCGGTTTGTGGTACCGGCATTGCGCGGGTTCGAGTCCCGTCGGTCGCCCCATATTGAAATAACACCCACTTTATGTGGGTTTTTATTTATTTATAGAGCTAAATCTACCACGTCATCAAGACTTCAAATGAACTATAATGAATCCTTTTGACTCATCGATACGAACGCATTTCTTAGTATCCTTATGCACGTACACATACATTCTATAAGGATAGTTCTACAAAGTCATTTTCATTTAACGAAAATAGCAAGATAGTTTGCTAAAATGACTAATTTTCATCTAGAATTCTAATGTTTATTTCAAAATACTTATTTTTATGATGATGTTTCCACAAGAAAACACCAGAAATGATGAACCTCAATCACATTTGAGTCAAACACTATAAATTCTTCCGTTTTTTGACATTCAACTCTTTACAAGATTTAATTTTATGGTTATAATTGACGAGGATATGGCGATCGTGGTGAAGTTGGTTAACACACCGGTTTGTGGTACCGGCATTGCGCGGGTTCGAGTCCCGTCGGTCGCCCCATATTGAAATAACACCCACTCTTAGGAGTGGGTTTTTTATTGTTTATGAATATAGGTTTGATCAATTTCCTGAATAAAAGCCTTCATATGGGTCGTCAGGAATTTTTTTTTGTGATAGAGAACTTGTGCATACATTGAAACACTAGGAATATCAACACGGACTTCTTTAAGTATTTGCTGTTCCAATTCCTCTTTAACCGAGAATTCCGGTAGAAATGATAAGCCAAGACCCTTTTTTAATACCGCAATGATGATTTCCGTATCACCTACTTCAAGAATCGCATTTAAATCTACGCGTCGTTTCGCAAGACTTCGCTCGAGTTCATACCGATACGCTTCGCCTTGTTCCGTTAATAAAAAAGGAGCATCCGAAAATTCTTCTAAATTGTAGGTTTTCGTACTACTTACAGAGGCATCTGCACTTACAAAGAGGATGCTTTCTTCTTTCTCAAATACCTTTACCATGTCCGCACCATATATTTGGTAATCAAGCGTAAAGAGAATGTCGATTTCATTACGGCGAACCATCCCAAGAAGTTCTTCGGTCTTTCCTATAATTACTTTAATTTCCACATTAGGATGTTCACGGTGAAAATTATAGATAAGTTCTGGAAAGACACTTGATCCAAGTGATCCCACTGTACCCACTCGAATGGTCCCATGTTCTTTCTTAGCGGATTGATTAAATATACGGGCTTCCTCTACCGTCCTTAAAACTTCATTCGCATAGAAAATAAATGCTTCACCTTCTTCGGTCAAATGAATTTTACGATTCATACGATCAAAGAGTTTCGTTTGAAGTTCTTCCTCGAGTTGTTGGATTTGAATGGTTACCGCAGCCTGAGTATACCCTAGTGCATCCGCTGCTTTACTAAAACTTTCTTTCTCCACAACCTTCACAAATGTCTGAAAATGTCGAAGATTCATATGCCCTCCCATTAATTATATTTATCCGTTTTATAAATTCTATTAAATATTCTTATTATAGAACTTATGGTATATTTTCATTAACACAAAGTCAAGTTAATGGAGGTATATGAATGAAACGATATGAACTCGATGAAGATGCTACGATCGAAGCAATAATGATTGAATTTATTAATACATTTTATGAGGGTGAAGCAAATCCAGGGAAAGGTCCTGTATGTACCATTGCACCCGATGATGTTTTGGAACGTCTGAAAAATCAAGAAATGCCAAAGCAAGGACGTGATGTGGAATCAGTTGTATCCGAACTTATGACCGATATTTATCCTTACAGTTTACGAAGTTCACACCCACGTCATTTTGGATTTATTCCAGGACCTGCAACAAAACTCTCAGTACTGGGTGATTTAATGTCAAGTGCTTACAATGTTCATGCAAGTAATTGGGTAAACAGTTCAGCTGCAAGTACAGTCGAAGAAAATACCATTCAATGGCTTACAAAACAAATTGGATATGATAACCAAGCAGGTGGTTTGTTTGTTTCCGGTGGTTCGATGGCAAACTTAACAGGCCTCATCGCTGCTCGCGATAAAATATTAACTGAAGAGAACCGTCATTTAGGTGTCATTTATCTTTCAGACCAAACGCATCATTCTGTGGAAAAAGGATTAAAAATCATTGGATTTACAAGTCGTCAATTCCGTTTTATTGAAACGGATGACTTATTTCAAATTAAAAGTGATGTTTTGGAAAAGACGATCTTAAATGACTTAGACCAAGGATTGGTACCTTGCTGTGTTGTTGCGACTGCAGGTACTACCAATACAGGAACCGTTGATCCACTCGATGAGATTGGTGATTTGTGTAGTAAGTATAATCTTTGGATGCATGTAGATGGCGCTTATGGTGCCTCATTTCTCCTTTCCACAAATCAAGTCCACCGCCTTCACGGAATTCACAAAGCAGACAGTGTCAGTTGGGATGCACATAAATTACTGTTCCAAACTTATAGTTGTGCCATGATTCTTGTAAAGGATAAACAAGATTTACTTAATAGTTTTGATGCAAGTCCTGAGTACTTAAAAGATATCGATGGTGATCGTGTTACTAATTTCGGTTCCTTAGGTATTGAACTCACACGACCAACACGCGCTTTAAAACTATGGTTATCCCTTCAAACAATTGGTATTGAAGAGTATACCCGTCGTATTGATTACGGACAAACGCTTGCAAATTATGTTCAAGAGCGCATTATAAAATCAAATCATTGGGAAATGATTTCACCCGCACAATTTTCAATTATTAACTTCCGTTATGTTCATCCCTCATTAAATGATCTTGAAACCGATGCACTAAACACCTATCTCGCAAAGCAAATCGTTGCGGATGAATTTGCAGGCATCTTCACAACAGAACTCAAAGGACATACAGTATTAAGAATGTGTACAATAAATCCAATTACGACGATTGCAGATTTAGAAGGAACCCTCAATCACCTGGAAACGCTCGCTACACACTACTTAAACACAAATCATTAAGATTTGTGTTTTTTTGCTCTTTTACGACACTCACACACATTCATGAAGCATTCCAACTATAATAAGAGTATAAGGGGGAACACATATGAATTTCTTTTTTAACTACACATTACCACTCTTTGTACTCCTAACAATATTGGGATTTCCAGTTTATTTCTTATCAAAGCGAATTCACTTTAAAAAACGTTCGCGTCCAAATCGGTTCAACCAACCAAGTTATGCAGCACGTCCTCACCGTTTAAACCTAACGATAATGGGAGCTTATATTTTTATATCCTGTATTTTCATTATCTTTACTTTCTACTTAGAAAATTGGCCTCGAGCAATAGAGCCGAAAACACGTTGCCAAGAACCCGCTCTAACATTCACTGATCCAAGTGGTTATCTTGATGCGAAACCAGAATATGCACTGTGCTTCGATGAACATTCTCAGTTGATCTTCGAAGATCCAAACACTGCATTCGATTCGTTTATCAAAGATCACCGTTTTGATCTCTACAAGGTTCATTTAAAGTTTAAACGATTTACGCCGATCAATCGAAAAACATATCGAAATTACGCAAACTTAGATATAAATAATGAACTTGAAGCACCACATGCTCAATTCTTTAAAATTTTCAATCAAAGTGTCTATCCAAATACACAAGGACAAACGCTTCGATTTATTCCACTCAACGTTGATGCGATTGAATTTAGTGAAACGTATAAGAAACCCGATGGTGACATTGAACGAACCGAACAACATCAAGAATTTGCCATTATATCGGTATCGCTTGATTTACAAAGTGATGACCCAATTATTGATTTTAGAAATGCGTTTACGCTCGTTTCAGATGACACAACCACCTACTTATCGCCACGACTTGTTTTAAATAAGAATAACGAACGTATGGACCTCAAGTCACGAAATAATCAAGCAACGTTAATTTTCAATGTTGATCAAGATACGCCCTACAATCTTATCTTCGCAACGGAACACACAATTCCGCAAAAAGAAGTCATTCGAAAACCATAATAAAAGTCCACAATTGTGGACTTTTATTTGAAATCACCGAAATGATAGGCCATTTCATAAGTAAACGTTGCTTCTTGGTCTCTTGAACCAAACCATGTATGAATACCGAACTGACCGCTTTCTTCATTTTCTTTACCTGGCTCAAAAATAAACAGCGTCTTATCTTTAAGCACTACCTGGTTTAAGGATTCTTTAAACGTTTCTGCTTCTTTAAGATGGAAACGAACTGTAATCACGCCGGGAATATCATTTTGTTGATATCGCGCTGCGAACATTTCTAAATCTTTACGTGTAATTCTTCGCTCTCGCACATCCGTATCCGGACCAATATTCATTTCTTTAATAACGCCAACTTTTAAACTACCATTTTCTCGATAACTTGCAATCACATCCGCTTGGATTGAGTCATTACTGTTTGTATCCATTCGTGGTAGAATCATTTCTTCAAAACGCATATTTGTATATGATTCATTAATGTTTAAATCAAAACCTGCTTGTTTAATGCGGATTTGTTCTTTAAGAATTCGCGTAAAATCACCTTTACTAATATAAAACGAATAGAGGTGTTTCTCACCTACGTAAATATCTTTATCACGCCCAAGTGTCGGTACCATAACGGGTTTAAGGAATCGATTTCGCGTTGTAGGTTCATTTATATATTTATACAGACCATAGCCTGCCGCAGCAATTAAAGCTGGAACGATTAGTTTTTTCATATGCTACCTCCTTATCACTAAAATTTTAACACATTCTCCATACAATGAAATTGAATTGTTATCGAAACTTATGTAATTGTCATAAAGTCATGCGAATTCCTTTCTTTTTACGGTCTGTAACTCTATAATGAAAGCGATACAATTTTTAGAAACGGAGTGTCATCATGAAAATAATCGCAATCACAGGTTCCGTAGCAGGACGTAAGACACGCGTCGCTTTGGACTATGTTATCCAAGAAATAGCCAAACACAATCACACCATTGACACGGAAATTATTAATATCGGAGATTATGATCTTCAGTTTAGTGATGGACGTTCTGTTGACCAATATAATTCGGATACTCAGTATGTTATTAATTCAATTATGGAAGCAGATGCACTCATCGTTGGAACACCAACCTATCAGACTTCTATACCTGGCGCACTAAAAAATATTTTCGACTTATTACCCATGCATGCCTTGGTTGATAAGAGTGCCGGCATTGTGGTTACTGCAGGGTCACCAAAGTATTTTTTAATGGCAGAACAACAACTTAAACCCATTCTATCTTACATGGGAGCACGCATTGTTCAGAAATATGTTTTTATCGAAGATTGTGATTTTGATGGCCTTGAAATAAAGAATGATAATATTTTAAACCGCTTGCGAAACTTAGGTGATGACGTCATTTGTTCAGTAGAACATAGGACTTGGGTACAAAATCATCCGATGAAGAAAGATCAATTCCCTTATAACGATAAATAAAAGTATTGACAAAGATTTGATAGTACGATATTATTTCACTTAAATCGCAGAACAAGAGAGTAAACATTTGGATATCGATAGCGAATTAGGGACGGTGGAAGCCTAATGGATGAAATATGTTGAACCGCACTTGGGAGATGTTTATCTGAACAAAGAGTAGGATAAACCGCAAACCTAGCGTTACAGGAGAGAGGTCATATGAATAACATATGGCAATTAGAGTGGTACCGCGTTTAACACGTCTCTAGATATACAATATCTAGGGACGTTTTTTTGTTCCTAGATTCAAATAAAAGTGAGGAGAATTTTTATGGGAATCAAACGACGACGTGACTTCGCAAAGAGCACAAACCAAACATAGAGCGAACATCACAAGGAGAGAAACAAAATGAAAAAAACATTTATAGTAGCTTGCGTAACATTATTATTTTTAAGCGGTTGTGGAAAGAAGGATACAACCGTAACGAAACTTGAAGCAATCAAATCAAAAGGTGAAATTGTTTTAGTAACATCACCTGACTATGCACCCTATGAATTCATCGATGCAACAAAAACAGGTCAAGATCAATATGTAGGTGCGGACATCGAACTCGCAAAATTTATTGCGAATGAAATTGGTGTAGATCTCGTTATTAAAGCGATGAGCTTTGGTGATATTGCCTCCGCAGTATCACTTGGAAAATTTGATATGGGTATTGCGGGATTTACCTTTAATGAAGAACGTGCAGAACAAGTTGATTTCAGTAATACTTATGATACGACGGAGTCCACATGCCAAGGTTTTCTTGTAACGAAAGAAAAAGAAGCAACACTTAATACAATTGATGATTTAAAAACTGCGAAGGTTGCCGTTCAAAATGGTTCACTCCCTCAAACTTACGTGGAGACAGAACTTCCAGAAGCAACAATGCAACTCGTTAATACATTGGATGATGCTGTCCTTCAGTTGAATGTTGGAAAAGTGGATGCGATTGCTGCATCCTGTGCATCAGGTGAAGGCTTTACCTTAAATAATAAAAATCTTGTTGTAAGTAAAGTTAAATTCGCAACAATCGATGATAACGGTACAAAAGTCATCTTAGAAAAAGGTCAAGAAGATCTTATGGATGAAGTAAATAAAGCAATTGCGAAAGCTGTAGAACTTGATTTGTATAAACAATGGCTTGCTGATGCTACAAGCATTGCAGAACAATTAGGAGCGATTGACTAAGATGTTTCAAGATATATTAAAGCTCATTAATCGCTATGGACATGTGTATCTTAAGGGAGCTTGGGGTACACTGACCATTTCTGTTGTTGTTGTATTAATTAGTACCCTACTTGGTGCCTTTCTCGCAATGGGAAAGATGTCGAAATTTAAGCCTTTAAAAACAATTATTAATGTCTATATCGAAGTAATTCGTGGAACACCACTACTACTTCAACTAAGTTTATTTTATTTTTTAGGCTCTGAGTACATCTCCACATCCGTTCCTGATGTAGGATGGATCATGGTTGCTTTGATTATTAATTCGAGTGCCTATGTAGCGGAAATCTTCCGTGCTGGTATTCAAGCTGTTGATAAAGGTCAATTTGAAGCCGCAAAAAGTCTTGGTATTTCAAATGCTAATATGATGAAGAAGATTATCTTCCCACAAGCGATTAAGAATATCTTACCTGCTTTAGGGAATGAATTTATTACAATGATAAAAGAAACATCTTTAGCATCGGTATTCTTTGTAAACAACTTGATGACTTCGGAATCAATTGTCTCAAGTGCAACCCACTTAAAGCTACCGTCTTTGATGATAGTAGGGGTTATTTACTTTATAATGACTTTCTCAACATCGAAATTAATCGCCGCATTTGAACGAAAGGTGGCCCTCAATGACTAAACCGCTACTTGAAATCAAAAACATACATAAAGCATATGGAGACTTATCCGTGCTTCAAGGAATTAATGAAACAATTACCCAAGGTGAAGTTGTTTCGATTATTGGTCCTTCGGGTTCAGGAAAGTCAACGTTGCTACGGTGCTTAAATTTACTTGAAACACCATGTTCAGGAAGCATTATCTTTGATGGTGTAGCATTAGAGCCAGACCATAAAAACTTAGATAAGCTACGTCAAGAAATTGGGATGGTTTTCCAACATTTTAATGTTTTCCCCAATTTAACGGTTTTGGAAAACATTACCCTCGCACCAACTCTAGAAAAAGGGATGTCTAAAGATGAAGCAAATACTTTAGGTTTATCGTTACTTGATAAGGTAGGGCTTAAGGATAAGGCACATGAATTTCCACGTAAGTTATCTGGAGGACAAAAGCAACGTCTTGCGATTGTCCGTGCGCTTGCAATGCAACCTCAAGTTATGCTCTTTGATGAACCAACATCTGCATTAGATCCAGAAATGGTTAAAGATGTACTTGAAGTTATTAAAGATCTTGCGGTAAGTGGGATGACAATTGTAATTGTGACTCACGAGATGAATTTCGCAAAAGAAATCAGTGATCGTGTGTTATTTATGGATGGTGGTGTTATCTGCGAACAGGGAACACCTGAAGCAATCTTTGATAACCCGACACATCCTCGTACTATTGAGTTTCTAAGTAAAGTTTTATAAAAAAAAGCAAGTCTTAAATTGACTTGCTTTTTTTTATGAGATAATCCCGTGCTTCTGAAATAAAGTATAAGGATCCGGTAATGACACAAGTACCGTTATTTCGATGCTTCATTCCTGTATCAATCGCTTTATATTGATCTTCGATAATGGTGACATTATGTCCGAATGCTAATTTTTCAGCACGCTCCGATCGATAAAAATCGAATTGAGTAATGATCACTTCGTCGAATACGGATTCGAGTTTATTAATCATAAGCGTATAGTCTTTATCTTTAAGTGCGGTAAAGACCGCAACCCATGGTCTAGGAAGCATTTCCATACTTCTCACGAGCATTTCAATGCCCATCTCATTGTGAGCACCATCCACATAAACACCATCCAAGACGGGCTCAAAACGTCCCGCCCATGACGCACTTGCAATTGCATTTTGAATCGTTTTTGTATCGACGGTAATATGTGGTAATGCTTTTACAAGATGAATAGCCAGACTTGCATTGCCAACTTGGTAAAGACCTTGATTTTGGATGACATAAGGTTCTTCTAATACATCAAAGTAATACGCCAACCCCTCACGTTTCGGTTCAGGTATCATAACTTGGTGCATATTTGTTTGTTTTAAATCGGTAAAGTAGCTAAACACCTCCAAACATGAATCTTTACGTTCTGTTGTGAAAAACGGAACATTCATTTTAATGATGCCTGCTTTTTCTGTAGCAATCTTCTCAATGGTATCACCCAAAATATTCATGTGGTCAAGACCAATATTCGTAATTCCAGTAATAACAGGTTGGATTACATTGGTAGCGTCAAGGCGACCCCCAAGTCCAACTTCATAAATCGCATAATCTATGTCATTATCAATAAAATATAAAATGGAAATAAGAACATCGATTTCAAACATACTTAATTGGTACTGATCCCAAAATGGCTCCGTAACATTAATGTACATTAATAAATCAGAATCACTAATATTTTCATTGTTGATGCGAATACGATCATTATGTACCGTAAGATGCGGTGACGTGAAGGTCCCTACAGAATACCCAGCTTCTTGTAGGATAGCACGTGTATAGTTTGTTGTTGAACCTTTTCCATTGGTTCCACCAATATGGATACAAGTAAGTGAATCTTGAGGATTCCCCATATCTGCTAAGCATTGACGAAATAAGTCAATGCCATACGTTTGATTTTTACGTTTCATAAGCGCATCAAGCGCTGGTTCTATTTGTCTAAACATGTAACACTCCAATTAATTTCTTTTTGATTTCGTTCGTAAAGTAAGGCATTAATTTTCGAAAATGGGCGTGACCCAATAAATCCACGATAAGCTCC
The DNA here is from genome assembly GCF_900637845.1 of Erysipelothrix rhusiopathiae. NCBI lineage: Bacteria > Bacillati > Bacillota > Erysipelotrichia > Erysipelotrichales > Erysipelotrichaceae > Erysipelothrix > Erysipelothrix rhusiopathiae. Next base: position 270,052 of record NZ_LR134439.1, on the reverse strand, counting down.
AAGTGGTGATGGGTGACTTGATTCAATAAATTGATGATGATCTTTAACGAGTGATTTTTTGGCTTGTGCCTTTTTTCCCCACAAGACAAAAATTATCGGTTCTTTACGGCACCCGAGTTCCGAAATAACACGATCTGTGAATTGCTCCCATCCAAGTTGCCCATGGGACATGGGTTCACCTTCTCTGACTGTTAGTAATGTATTAAGAAGTAAAACGCCCTGTTTTGCCCAAGCGGATAAATCACCATGTTCATTTTTTATACCAAGATCGGATTCCAATTCTTTGTAGATGTTTACCAAACTCTTTGGTAATTTTTGATCTTTGAAGACTGAAAAACTCATCCCCATTGCTTGACCGGGTTGGTGGTATGGATCTTGTCCTAAAATCACAACCCTCACGTCTTCAAACTTTGTGTAATCAAAGGCGGTATAAACCAGATCTTTGGGTGGATATATTGTGAATGCTTTTCGTTCGTCTTCGATTTTACGTTCAAGCATTTTAAAATACTCTTTTTTCATTTCTTCATTAAATAATTGTTCCCAGTTCATAACGTCCTCCTGTACATTTCTAAAAAATAAAAGCCAGATATCTGGCTTTTATTCACTTACTGAAATTACTTCATGACGTTCCATTGCCTCAATATAGTCGTGAGCTTGACGGACTGTATCATAATTTGGTTCCATTACATAAAGTGCTGGACCCGGCATTGAATACGTCGTTGTACTTGAACTTCCAGTTCCTGTTACTGCATAAGATTGAATATCCCAATCTGACATATCATTAATTTGTTGTTTTATTAATTTCTTAAAGTCACTCTCTTCCATACTCATTTGGAATGAGTCGGAAACTGAATTTAGAATAGAAGTATAGTTCGTAATAATTGCAGGTGACATTGCTTTCTTAAGAATACCTGTAATGAGTGCTTGTTGGTTTTTTACACGGTCATTATCTCCGTTTGGAAGATTGTAACGTTCACGTGCAAAGATGAGACCATTACGACCATCAACATGGTTAATGCCTTCATCAAAATAGACACCCGCAAACGATTGGAATGCGTATCGTGAATAGACATCAACGCCACCCAATGCATCGATAATTGTTTCTACTGAACTAAAGTTAACCTTAACAAAATAGTCAATATCGATATCAAAGAGATTTTCAAGTGTTGCCATTGATTCCCCAACACCATAAATTCCAGCATGGGTTAATTTGTCATAAGCTCCAAATGATGCCAGTTCAACGTGATAATCACGAGGAATACTTGTCAGTAAAATTTGTTTGTTTTTTGGATCGACCGTCATAATCATATTTACATCGGATCGTGATACTGATGATACTGGTCCATAGGTATCAATTCCTGTCACAAACATACTGAAGGTATCCTTCATAACATCAGCATTTTTGTTTTTGAAATCAACTTCTTCTTCATAAGCCACCGTACCAATAATACGTGTCTTCTCATCAAAATCTTTGACCTCATCTTGAATAAAGCCACGATGCGCTTCACTCAACAAGATTACTTCTTGAGTGCCATCATATAAATCATTTGCGAGTTCTGTATAATCTTCGTAATCTACGATGTTAATATCTGATTTATACTTTTCATCAATTAACTTTTTCCCTTTAGTAATGTTTTTAGAATCAAGACGTGTGTTGGCACCGATTGGTAATTCCTTCACGTCTTCAATACTTTTATATTTTGAATCTTTCATGACCACTACAGAAATAACGTGTGTATCTTTATTTGCACCGGTTAATTTCCCTAAGAAACTGTTTCCGGTAACTAAATAACGTGTTCCAAGTAATAAGAGTAAACTTAAAATTAAGCTATACACCTTACCGAAATTTTTTAACTTACCGGGTTTGGTGAGCATGGTTATGAGCGCTCCAATAAGGAATAGAAGTAGGATAACCCCCACTATAATCATTAGATACTTTGTAGGAATTGCATTAAACTTGTAGATTGCATACAAAGTAACGAGTGAACAAAGTAAAAAGATTAAAATGATTACTTTGTCTCTGAATAATATAAATTCTTTTCGATTGTTTTTAGCCATGCTAACCTCCATCACAAATTTGTGATTATCAATTAATTGTCTTTCTTTTCTTCGTTTTCGGAAGAAGCATCATTCTTTGATTCTTCTTTTTTTGCTTCAAGTGCCTTTTTCTCATCTTCAGCTTTTTTGGCTTCTAATGCTTTTTTCTCATCTTCAGTTAAATCATTCTCCTCAATCCATTTGTTTGCAAGTGAAACAATTTCGGACTGAGCTTCATCAACCGTTAGTTTATGATCATAAAGATCTCTTAATATCGGCATGAAATCAACTTCTTTATAAAGACTACGTGCTAATTTGGTTGGATTATTATCCAATGCCATCACTGGTGGCGTATCATGGAAATTATACGCTCTCATTTTTTCAATGAGTTTCTTATCGGTAATTGTAAGCTCATCAAGGTGAATACGATGATAAATCGGCGTTTTACCCACAGAACTCTTGTAAGTTGATACCCCTTCTCCGCTACGCAAGATTCGAATTACTTCTGCGGCAGCAGATGGGTATTTAGTTTCTTTACGTGCGATATAACCATCAACCTCACCCATCGGAGACATCCGGTGCTTCATATACTCTGGATAAGGTGCATACACATATTCGTCCTTAGTACTCATCTCGTATTTATCGGCCATTTCAAAATCAGTAATAAGGCTAAAGGCTGAGCGTCGTTCGTAAAACGCTGCATCCAATTGCCATGGAAGGTCTTCTGCCTTCACATCTTTTGGTAATGTTTTATCCATTTTGTGGGTACTCATCGCTTCAATAAAGACGAGCCCATCTCTAAATTCTTGGGTTTCAAAGCCTGGGTCCGATCCTTTTTTCGTGAAATTCAACGTCCATCGACCACTGGTTAAGAAAGGATAAAAGGATTCTTGGTCTTTAAAGGATAATGGAAATACCATATCGGTCTTTTTAAGAATTTTATCGGAAGCTTTATAAATTTGATCCCATGTTTCAAAAACATCTGGTAATCCAGAATCATCTGAATCTTTTAAATCAAATCCCGCTTCTTCTAAAAGTGTTTTATTATAAACAAAGAGGCCCCCCTCGATACTATTTTGAACAAAATAGTATCCTTTGAGATTTATTGAATCTTGAAGTTGGACTGGAATTCTACTTCCAACGACCGTATCAAGACCATTGCCTAAATTAACCAATTGATCTAAAAAGTAAACAGCATTTTTCTGCGAGGTTACCATTACATCGTAAGGGAGTCCTTTAGCCATTTGATCAATACTTAATGGTTCTTGGACAACATAACTAATCGCATCTTTATGTTGCGGATGCGTTTCATCCCATGTGGAAACTAAGTATTCCCCAAGCTCTTTATTTTCAACTTGTACGGTGAGTGATGCATTTTCTTCAATACTGAAATACTCGTTATCTTTATCGTAACACACCGTTTTCCCATCAACAGTGCAACGGCTGTTTAAGAAAAAGAATGAGGTTGAAAAAACTGCAAGTAACAAGACTGCGACAACGCCAATAATAACACTCTTATTCTCTTTAGGATTTTTAACCAATCGTTGTTTTTCTTTCTTGTCGTTTGCATTTTCCTCAACGTGCACTTCTTGATGTTCTTGACTCATCCTTACTGCACCTCCTTCCCATGAATTGTATATTCAACATTTGGTAATTCTTTTATCGTTTTGGCACCTACTAAAACCATCAACTTTTTGAAGTCTTCCAGAAACATGGAGACTTCTTCAAACATTGCATCTGATTCTAAATGAGCTGCCTTCAGGAAATATCCTGAAATTCCTACGGCTTGTGCGCCTAGAATTAAACACTTCATGGCATCAAGTGGGTTTTGAATACCACCGGATGCGAAAATATTACACTTTTCTTGGTACGACTTCGTCATTATAAGCGACTCTACGGTTGTAATACCCCAATCTGATAAATAATTATAGCGTTTACCTTGTGATCGTTCATTTTCAATCCAAACAAAATTGGTACCACCTCGACCACTTACATCAACATGTCGTACACCACAGGCATAAAGCTGCGCAACAGTCTTATCACTCATACCAAATCCTACTTCTTTAACAATAACAGGAACATCAACCGATGCCACGATTTGAGTAATGTTCTCAATCCAATGTGAAAAATCGCGATCCCCTTCATCCATAGCTATCTCTTGTGCAACATTAATGTGAATCCCTAATGCATTCGCATCAATCATTTTGATTGCGCGTTTTACATCCTCAACCGTAGCATTCGCACCCACATTACCAATAATAAAACCCGAAGGGTTTTCATCGCGGACAACTCGGTATGACGACGCCAAGCTTGGATCATCAAGTGCTGCATGCTGCGATCCAACTGCCATCGGCAATCCAAAAACACGAGCAATTCTCGCTAGTTTTCGATTTAAAATTTCAGTTTTTTCACTGCCACCTGTCATTGCATTAATATAGATTGGATACTTCATCGTTTGACCTAAAAACTGAATGGACGCATCCACGTCACTCAAATTTATATTTGGTAAACTTTGGTGAATAATCCGTATGGTATCAAAATCAGATTGATACACATTTTGCCTTAGAGCAAGTGTTACATGTTCGTCTTTTCTTTTTGATCTCATTTACGTTTCATACACTCCTACATCTAGATATAGAATACCATGTTTTTCCCATTCGTGTACCAAAGTGTTCGCTTTTTCATTAAAGTTTTCAGATATCAATGCGAATCCACAATCACCACCACCAGAACCGGATATCTTCGCAGGAAAGTCGAGATTTTGTGCTGATTCGATAAGTGCTGTTAATTCATTTGTTTCGATATTAATATCAGCACGATTCCCTAATTCAAGCATCAACAATCTATAGTTATTAATCGCTTGGGAAAGCATCCCAAAATTATCTTGATTCCAAGCAATTATAAATAAATCTACTAAGCGATTGGCATCATTTAGAAACGATTCATAATAGTTTGGATTTGTACTGCTTAATTCACGTACTGAATCAACAAACGGAGCTGTTTGATTTACCGTACCAGTCCATCCTACACAAAGTTTGACTGAATTTGATATGAGCGGTTCAATCACCAATCCTGGCCACGATGTATGTACAAGATTCATATTACACATATCCTCAACGATCAACCAAGATTCATCATAGCGTTCATAAGCAACCAGACCTCCAAAACAAGTAGAGGCTAAATCACCACCAGAACTCATTTCACCCACAATAACTTGAGCCATCACCGAGAGTTTAAAAAGTTCTAAAGAATCTAAGTTAACATCGTGAAGTTTTAAGATTGCATCAATTACTGCCACAATCACGACACCACTGGAACCAAATCCATACTTTCGTTGATTATCCGAATCCAGTTCACTTTCAATATGCATTTTAAAAGAAATCATCGGCTTTTTCTTAAATTTTAAATAACGTCTCGACATTTCAATTGCAGCTTTCACATGAACTAAATTATCATTCTGCATAAAAATTTCAGTGCCTTGAAGATCACCATAGCGACTGTTCACCTCAAACTGCTCTGAAGGTTCGATATATACATTTAGAAACCGGTCAATAGCCGCAATAACCGCTTTTTGTCCAGGTTCCATAATTGCATACTCACCCATAAGAAACAGTTTCCCAGGAAATTTAGAGTGAATCATGAACTGAAACCCCCACTCCCGGTGCACATACCACTGTGTTTATACCTTCTAACTCATTAAGAATTGCATCAACATGGTCTGAGGTCGTCATTATCTTTACATTCGGACCCGCATCCATTGTGAAGAAAGCAGGTATTGATTTTTGTAAGGTACGAACTTTATTCATAATTTCGACTGTTTGAGGTTCAAAATACCACATATTTACAGCCATCAAAGATGCATGCATCCGAAGCGCATTCCCTTGAGCAATTGCTCCCACAGTCCAAATATCATGGTCTTTTAGAGCCTGTTCAAGTAAAACAATATCTTTTTCAGTCTGTTCAACCCAAGCCGGGTAATAGACAGATGACTCAACCGTTGTGTTCATCGCTTGACTGCTTAAAAATGGTTTCTCCTGATCGTTAAGGATACAGACAATCATTCGAAACTCAGGCCAAGGATTCATCGCTATGGGTTGAGCAAAACTATCAAGATCCCCAGTCCCTCGATTCCACCTAACAAAACCACCATAAATTGAACGGGAGGCACTGCCAGAACCCAATCTTGCACAACGCGAAACTTCTTCATCCGACAAATTAAGATGCAAAGTCGCCGCTTTCGCAAGCGCAGCAAATGCGGACGCAGAAGAAGCAAGACCAGCAGCCTTCGGAACAGCATTCGTCGAATGAATTCGCGCAAAAGAAGGTATATCATAACACTCACGTAAAGCGTTCATATACCAAACAACACGATCTTTTTCCTTACCTTCTACTAAAACGCCATCCAGGATAAATACATCCTCAGTAAGCGCTGAATCATAATCTACACTTGTTTCTGTATAAAATTGATCTAAAGTCAACGAAAGACTTGAATTGTGCGGTATTTTTAATTCATTATCTTTCTTACCCCAATATTTAATTAAAGCGATATTAGTATGAGCACGAACTGTTTTATTCATGAATCTGTTTTCCATTTAGATTATAAGACCAAGTATCTACCGCACCCGCTTCTTTTAATTTTTGAGATACATGAACTGAATCCGATTCATTTGCGCACAAAGCAATAATACAACCACCTTTTCCAGAACCCGTTAATTTAGCGCCTAATGCACCTTCTTGTAAGGCAACGGCTGTCAAGTGGTCTAATTTTTCATTACTTACGCGGATTGTTCTTAAAACTTCATGAGCAAGGTTCATACAATTTCCAACCTCACCAACATTTCTTGTTTGAAGATGAACACGTGTTTCATTCGTTAAATCAGCCAATTTATTCATAAGCGATTCAACATAATCAGGATTATCCTTTAGCATTGCATTCACTTCCGATACCGCAAGACGTGTTTGTCCGGAATCACCGGTATCAGCAACCACAAGAATTGCATCCATATCAACTTCGATAACCTCACCCCGTTTACCGCGTTCAAAAAACACAGGTTTTCCCATCGCGATGGTGTTCGCATCCAAACCGCTCGGATTGCTGTGATGGATCCGTTCGGCAACAGATACCAAATAATTTAAGTTTTCGTCGGATAAGTGAATCTTAAATGCATCAAAAAGACCACGAACAACAGATACAGAGACAGCGGCACTCGAGCCCAATCCTCTTTGTGGTGGTAATGTTGATGTAATTGAAATATGAAGACCATAGTTTTCTTTATTCATAAATTTTAAAGTTATTGTAATCAATTCTTTGATGCCCGCAATCACAGAAGGTGAACTTGATAAAGCACCTTGGTAATAGAGACAGTCAATTGTGGTTTCCTTTTGATGGAAATCCACTCTAGTCTCAATGCGTGCGGAAGCAAAAGGTAACGCAATCGCTGGCTTACCATAAACCACTGAATGTTCACCCATTAAAATAATCTTTCCGGTCGCAGACCCAATTCCGTATAGACTCATATAAACACCTTCCAAACATAAATAGCATCTATATTATACATCATAATTCTTAAGATTTTCCAATTCACATTAATTCATATAATTGCGGACAAAAAAAAGCGAGCTAAGCCCGCTTTAGAATTATTATAATGCTTCAATATCTGTATATGAAATCTCAGTCGGAGTCTCACGACCAAATAAAATCGTAAGAATCATTGCTGTTTGAGAATCATTATTCATACTATCAACAGTTCCTTCAATACCAGCGAATGGACCTGAAAGAATGCGTACTGTATCGCCTTCTTTGAAATTAACGATAAGTTTTTGATCACTCATACCCATGCGTCTTAGGATTGATTCAATCTCTTCATCTGAAACTGGGAATGGTTTTGCACCACCACCTGATGAACCGATAAATCCTGTAACCCCTGGCGTATTACGAACAATATACCACGCTTCATCCGTCATAATCATTTCTACGAATAAATATCCTGGGAATAAGTTACGAAGTTTTTCAACTTTTTTACCATTCTTATATTCAATTTCTTTTTCTTCAGCTACAAGAATTCTAAATAAAGCATCTTCGATACCCATTGATTCTACGCGTCGTTCTAAGTTTTCTTTAACACGGTTTTCATGTCCTGAATAGGTGTTAACAACATACCATTTTTTTTCTTCCATTTTATCCACCAATTCCAATCAATTTCAATGCTGCTACTAACACAACTTCTGTTAGTAAAAAGTAAGCTACAAAAAACAGAACAAAACATAAAACAATTGTTGTGTTTCGTGTCATTTCCTTACGAGTAGGCCATTTGATTTTATGGATTTCTTCTTTAATTCCAGCAAAACTAAACCAAGCCATAGCATTTACCTCCTATTTTGTCTCTCTATGTAATGTGTGTCTTCCACATCGTTTACAAAATTTTTTTATCTCAAGTCGTTCAGTAACACTTGAATGATTTCGAAAAGTAGAGTAGTTACGTGAAAGGCAGTCAGTACATACCAAGATTACTTTTTCTCTTTTATTTGTCATTAAAAAACCCCACTTTCGTGCTACCTAACTTTATCACAATCACAGTGGGGTGTCAATGAACTCACATGTGGGAAACATCACGCATTGCAACGAGACGACGCCTCACTTTTTGAATGATATTATCCACATTTTTCGGTGAGATATTAAACCGTTCTGCAATTTCACGATATCCAAAACCTTCTTCACGCATTGTATAAATTACGCGTTCTTTTTCAGAAATGGTTTCAAGTACTTTACGTTCTATTTTTCGTGCATCTTGATAATGTGCAACCACAACTGGATCACTTGTGATATCTTGCGACTCAATCATATCCGCAAGATATACCGACTTATCTTCTGTAACAAATAAATCCAGGGACCACTTACTATCTAAAAGTTTATACGATTGTGATCGGCATTTACGTAATGCTGTACGCATCGTCGAAATTACACAGAGGTTTACATAATATGCAAATCCTACGTCTTTTATTTCTTTAAAGGTATATATGGCATCATAAAACCCAAGAAATCCTTCTTGAAATAAATCTTCGATACTAATTCCGATAGGCTTTTGTTGAGTATAAAGTTCATATGCTCTTTTCCAAAGCAAGCGCTTGAACTTCCCCATTACTATATCCAATGCATCTTCACTATTCTGGTGAATCATATAAAGATACTCAAAATCGCTTATCATGCAAATCCCCCCATCACTGCATTATTTTCGGCGACGTACAATATCAAAGAGCAATACACCCGTTGCGACGGATACGTTTAATGAATTAACGCTTCCTTGCATTGGGATTGTGGTCAATATATCACACTCTTTTTTTACCAATCGTGATATTCCTTTACCCTCGGAACCCACAACTAATACAAGTGGCATATCAACATTAAATTCAGTATAATCTACTGCATCAACCGCATTCTCTGCAGCCACTACCCAATAACCAGCTTCTTTAAGTTCAGCAATTGCTTTAACCATATTTGTAGCTTCAGCTACTTTTACAGTATTAATCGCACCTGTAGAAACTTTCGCAACCGTTGATGTTAATCCCACACTTCGATGTTTTCCAACGACAACGCCATCGACTCCACATGCATCACACGTTCTTAAAATCGCGCCTAAATTATGAGGATCTTCAAGCTGGTCACACAAGACAATCAGGTTGTTCTTTGCGCCTTTAATAATTTCTTGAAGTGAGTGGTATTTGTAGTCTTGAATTTCAATTACGACACCTTGGTGCACACCATCAGCCATTTTGTCCAGTCGAAATTTATCCACAAACTGTACACGAATTCCTTGTTCTTTCGCAAGCGCAACAATTTCTTGGTAATTTCCTTTATTGAACAAATATAAATTCTTTGGTTTCTGCCCACTTTTTAAATATGCAGTGACCGTATTTTTCCCAAAAATGTAATTCGACATTATATTTCCACCGTTTCTATATATTCTTTCCAAAGTTCATCCAAACGTTCTTGATGGCCTTCCATATGGAGATAACCCCACAATGCTTCAAATCCTGTCGCAATTCGATATGACATAACATCTGCATTTTTAGCCATCGATGCACTCTTAGCATTTCGACCACGTTTGTAGATACCCATTTCTTCTTCAGTCAGCGCATTACGGTCTAATAATGTTTTCATATAATCTGCTTGTGCCATCGCACTCACGAATTTAACTGAAGTTTCTTGTAATTGCTTTGTTTTCGTAATTCCCTGCTCCACTAAATATTGTCTTACTTGAAGGGACAAAACTGCATCTCCAACAAAAGCCAATACATTTCCAGAATGCATCATATTATAATAATCCTCGTTCTATCAGTTCACCGCGATAGCGATCCGCATCATCAAAGTCCTTGCGTGCTTTTGCTTCATTCCATTGTTTAAATAAGAGTCGTGCTGCTTCGTCAAGGACAATTCTTGTATAAGAAATGCCCAACACATCCAACATCTTCTCAACCGTAACAATATATTTTGAGACATCACTCGCATTGATTTCTCTTTGACGAACTGCTGCATTTAATTGTTTAACAGTATCAAATAGCACAACATTCGCATTGGCTACATTTAAGTCATCAGACATTGCATCCATAAATTGATTAAATCTTAATTCGTCATAATTTGTGTCAATTTGAAATTCTAACTTTTCAAGCTCAATATAAGCTTTGTTTAAACCTTGGAAAATGCGGTCTAATTCTTTGTGAGTTTGTTCCACAAGTTCTTCGGTGATATTCAAAGTGAGACGGTAATGTGTCGACATGAGTAACCATCGTGTAGCATTTTCACCCAGTTTATCAATAAACTCTTGAGCCCACATAACATTACCAATGGACTTACTCATTTTCTCCCCATCGATATTAAGCATCGCATTATGAACCCAGTAATTCGCAAGATCATGATTATGAAGTGCTCTACACTGCGCCGATTCATTTTCGTGATGAGGGAACTTTAAATCTTGTCCACCACCATGAATATCAATAATCTCTTGTTTGAATTCGTTGTTAATCATAACAACACATTCAGTATGCCATCCAGGTCTTCCTTTTCCCCATGGCGCATCCCATTTAATTCCGTTATCATTTGTATCTTTCCACAATACAAAATCTAGTGGGTTTTCTTTATTACTATTTTCTTCGATGCGAGCACCAACCATTAATTCATCAATATTTTGTGAAGAAATGGCTCCATATTCTTCTGCCTTAGACACACGAAAATATACATCCCCCTTGGACGCATACGCATAATCATGGTCGATTAAGTCTTGGATAAATGAAATAATCTCTGGCATTGTATTCGTTACTTTTGGAGTTGCTTGTACATGATCAGCATGAAGTCCTTTTCGAACTTTTTCGTACGCTTCGATGTATCGATTTGAAATAACCGATTCATCAACACCTTCCTCTGATGCTTTTTTAATGATTTTATCGTCAACATCAGTATAGTTTGATACAAGTTTAACATCGTACCCTAATGTCTCCAAAACGCGTCGCAACAAGTCAAAGACAACGATGGGACGTGCGTTTCCAATATGTGCGTAGTTATAAACGGTTGGACCACATACATACATGGATACCTTACCTTCCTCGATGGGTTTAAACTCTTCAAGGGAATTTGATTTTGAATTATATAACTTCATAATAGCCTCCAAACCTTTGCAATAAGTATATCATAAATAGCCTTTATTTATGTACACTTCAAACATAAAAAAAAGCTACCCAAATGGATAGCTTTCTTGATCATAATTGAATCAATTAGAATTTTGAAGCAACGTAATGTGCTGTACGTACTAATTGGTTTGTATATGATGCTTCGTTGTCATACCATGAAGCAACTTTAACTAAGTTAACACCACCGATTGATGAAACTTTTGTTTGTGTTGCGTCAAATAATGAACCGTAGCTCATACCAATGATGTCTGTAGAAACAAGTTGTTCTTCAGTGTAACCGAATGATTCGTTAGCTGCTGCTTTCATAGCTGCGTTTACTTCTTCAACTGATGTTGCTTTTTCAACTACTGCTACTAATTCAGTGATTGAACCAGTGATTACAGGAACACGGTGTGCTCCACCATCTAATTTACCTTGTAACTCAGGGATTACTAAACCAATTGCTTTAGCTGCTCCTGTTGAGTTAGGGATAATGCTTTGTGCAGCTGCACGTCCACGACGTAAGTCACCTTTAGCATGAGGACCATCTAATGTATTTTGGTCATTTGTGTAAGCATGGATTGTTGTCATTGTTCCTGAAATAATACCATACTTGTCATTTAATACTGCAGCCATTGGAGCTAAGCAGTTTGTTGTACATGAAGCACCTGAGATAACTGTTTCGCTACCGTCAAGAATTTCATGGTTTGTGTTATAAACAACTGTTTTGATGTCGCCTGTTGCTGGAGCTGAAATAATAACTTTACGAGCTCCTGCTTCTAAGTGCATGCCAGCTTTTTCTTCAGTTGTGAAGAAACCTGTACATTCGATAACTACGTCAACACCTAATTCTTTCCAAGGTAAGTTTTTAGGATCGCGTTCGCTTAAAACTTTGATTTCGTGTCCGTCGATTACGAAAGCTCCGTCTTTAACTTCGATATCATGTTCGAAACGTCCTTGTGCTGAATCATATTTTAATAAATGAGCTAATGTTGCTGCATCTGTTAAGTCGTTGATTGCCACGATTTCCATGTCTTTTGAACCTGTTAATAAACGTGTTGCTAAACGACCAATACGGCCGAAACCGTTAATTGCTACTTTAACTGTCATAGTGTCTATATCCTCCTTATAATTGACATTCTTATTATATACCATCTCAACCAATTGTCAATTGTGAGCCAACTAACAATCTATAAAAAATCCCTATTAAACAGTGGCTTCCCAAAGGCATGGAACGCCGAATACGCACTGATAATTTTTATATGATACAAACGTTCAAATAATTCCTTATCGTTTACACGCGCTATTAGAAATGGTGCCTTCACGCGTTGTGCTTCTGTAAATATTTTGTCTAAGCGCTCTGAGACTGTAGCGTGAAGACGTACATCTTGTACAGAGCGCGAAACAAAGGCAAGAAGCCTTACCAACGAGCCGCTCTTATCATAACAACATTCCAATACTTCAACTGAATGCGGGCCATTTGTGACGATTGCATAAGCAATCAATTCCCCATTTTCTTGAAGACCAATAATTTGACCATTCTGTTCTCTCATTGTTTTCTTTAGTTTTCCAAAATAATTTTGATCGCGAACAAAATTTCCGGTGAAGTGACTTGTGAAACGACGATACACTTCTAACAGACTTTCTGGACCAGGGTCACGTACGATGCCTTCCATTCCTAAAGAGGGAAGTGAAACAGCTGGAATTGTATAGATATAGTTTTCCACTACTGTTTCAAAACCAAATGGTTCAAACCATTCTGGATGATCTGTATGACATAGAGTAATAATGTCTGTCTTCGATACCTCGTCCAATATCGTTTCAATAAGTGAGGACATCGTATCCAACAAAACATTTGGACGCATAAAACTTCCAACGAGATAGGATGTTTTAATATTTTTATCATGTAACGACAAAACCTTATCATGAACTTGAATCGCGGCTAAAATTTCATCATGATTATTTTTAGCCAAGTAACACTGATTCTCGCGATAAAAATTATTAAAATAAGCATCGACAGAACCACGATTTAAGTTTGGAAACGCATCTTTCCACAATATATGTAATTCTTTTTTATCTGTGCTGACCGCTTTTGAAATCATGAAGCATCTCCTCCCTTAATCATTACTTGTTTTCTTTATCAGTTACATCACGTGTTGTATATTCAACATCAATGACATCGCCACTATGATTATCCGAATACGTTTGATCTGAATGCGTACTCTGGTTTCCGTAAAAATCTCGAGTACCTCCTCGAGGACGACGCACTTCTTGAATAACGCGTACAATTGTACTAATTACCCATATTATTACAACAATACCCACCAGTTGAGGTAAAATTCTGATAATAATCATTGTTATTAAAAATAAAACTAAAAATGAAATAATTGAACCCATAATAAATACCGCCTTTTAATAATTATAACACGAAAAAAAATGTCTAAAGCATTTTTAGCGTGCTTCACCAATCATCACATAATGTCTGTTTGAAGGAGGGAGTAGATGCAAATATCGATGTATTGTCCCGCTTCATACTCTGCTTGACGTAAAGTTCCTTCGTATTTAAAGCCAGTCTTATCTAAAAGCCGAATACATCCTTTATTTTCAGGACAAACTTTAACTTGGAGACGATTATAGTATTTGAAATTGAACGCATAATCGATTGCGTATTGTAATGCTTCGGACAGAATCCCTTGATTCCAATATTCGTATTTTAATTTAAAGCTTACTTCAATACAGTTAAAATCAAGATCATGATTATAACATCCTACATCGCCAATATAACGATCCATTTCATCAGAAATAACCCAACGAAAGCCATCCATACTGGTCTCTGATTCTTTGAATCGATGGATTTCGTTGAGAGCCTCATCAATGTTTTCGAAACGACCCATACCATAATATTTTGTAACTCGATCGTCACACATTATATTGTAGAGTTCACCAGCATCTGAATCTCTAGCATCTCTCAAGTTAAATTTTACACCTTCGTAATGCATTATTAAGCTTCCTCTTGATCTAATTTATCGGCTAACTCGATTAACTTTTTAAAACGGTGTTGAAGCCCTGATTTACTGATGGTTGCATTATGCTCTGCTTCATAATATTCAATAAGTTCATTTAAACTTGCTTCAGGATGATTCATTCGTAAGTCACCCACCTGAATTAAACGATCCTCCAGTTGATTATAACGATTGTGTTCGATTAGTTTATAGATAGCATCTAATTGCTGACTTCCCGCTTTAATGGTTTTAACTTCATTCGCAACCTCACAATTATCAAGGCGGGTTAATGAATTCTTAAAATCACGTTGAATTCTTATATCTTCAAACTCAAGTGTATTCACATGTGCTCCGGTAATTTTTAAGAAGTCCGCAATGTGGTCTGCAGCTTTAACATAAACAACTTGGCGATTGCGTCTTGAGGTAATTTTAGCGGAGATATCAAAACGATTTAAGAGTTTTTGTAAGTAGAGGGCAAGTTCCTCACCTTCACAGGTTATTTCCATATGATAATTCGCTGTTGTGGGAGCGTTAATGCTTCCACTAGCAAGAAACGCTCCCGCAAGATAAGCACGTGCACAACATTCTTTAAGTGTAATTACACTGTATGGGGTATTTCGCATTCCTTTAGATGAATAAATTCCAAGGTCTTCTAAGATTTCCATACCGCGATCCATCACCCGTAAAATATAAACATTGTTCTTTTTTAACTTTTGCTTTTTCACAACCGTTAAGTCAATTTCTACTTGATAACGTTCTTTTAGAAGTGAAAACAATCGTTTCGCGATGGCAGCATTTTCAATCTCTATTTGAATCTGCATCCGTTTGTTTGCGATAATTAGGTTTGAATTAATTTGTAAGAAAGCCGACAAAAAAGCACGCTCACAGCACTCATGATAGATGTTTGTTGATATTTCATGTTTTACTTCACTGCTAAAGGACATCCAATCACCTCCAAAATTTCATAAAACCCTTCGCGAACACGATCATGATCATGACGGATTTTCCCATTTTCAAAACTCAATAAGTTTTGGTCTACAACCGCATAGGTGTGTACCATGCTTCTAAAGTATATTGGATGGGAATCTTCGTTTTCATAGTTTTGAATCACATCCGCAGGGATTTCATCGACACAACGAACAACAAGATCAATCGGTTTTTCGATATGTTTTACGATCGCATTAACGTGATCTTCACCACTATAACCATCTGTTTCACCAGGTTGGCTCATTGCATTGCAGTAATATATTATTTTCCCTGTGCTATTTTGGAGCGCTGCTTTAATCTCGGGAATAATGATATTGGGTAGTATTGATGTATACAAAGACCCGACCCCTAGCAAAATGACATCTGCTTCTAAAATCGCTTTAATCGCTTTATCCGTTGCATGTACCGGTTCATCATAGTAGACGCAATCGATTGAGTTTGCATATTTAGGAATGTTGGATTCTCCCCGAACAATCGTCCCATCTTCCATACGTGCGCATAACGTGATTGTTTCTTCGGATGAAGGAATGATATCTCCCATAACATTTAAGACTTTAGATACGGACGCGACGGCGTCCATAAAATCTCCAGTTGTGTCTGTAAGTGCTGTTAGGATTAAGTTTCCAAGATTGTGACCTGCAAGTGTCGAACGCGAATCTTTACTGAAACGGTAGTTCATGATTTGAGAGAGTAAGTTTTCGGACTCAGCTAAGGCAAGCATCACATTTCGTATATCACCCATCGCAGGCACATTAAAATCTTCTCTTAATCGCCCCGTGCTTCCACCATCATCTGCGACTGTAACGATTGCACTTAATTCAATCGATTCAATATGTTTTAGACCTCGTAAAAGTGCTGACTGCCCTTTACCGCCACCAACTACTGCGACCTTCATTACTCTTTGTCCTCAGGCATATCTCGGTGGTCTTTAAGTGTGTTGTATTGCTTATCGTAATTTTCATAGAGCCAATTAACGATCGAAACGGATCGATGTTGGCCTCCGGTACATCCAATCGCAACCGTTAATAAATGTTTCGATTCTTCGATATAACGTTCAAAAGCATAATCCAAAAATTGGGTTAGATATTTCAAGAACTCTTGTGTTTTTTCATCGTTAATGACGTAATCAAATACGGGCTTATCGTTACCCGTCATCGATCGTAAAGACTCTTCCCAATATGGGTTATTTAAGAATCGCACATCAAAAACAAGATCTGCATCCATCGGAAGTCCTTTACGGTAACCAAAGGATATAAAACTCAGCGACAAGGATTGGTTCCCTTCAATTTTAAAGAATCGCTTAATTCTTGATGTTAGGTTTTGTTGTGTTAAAAATGTTGTGTCGATAATAATTGATGCACGTGATTTAATGTTTGAAAATTGTTCAATTTCCGCATCAATTGCTTCTTCAAGTCCATTTGCTAAATTCGCAACAATTAATGGATGGTTACGTCGATTATATTTGTAACGCAGCAGAAGCTGCTCTTTGCTCGCATCTAAAAATAGAACAATTAATTCGCATTCTGAGTTTTTAAATGTACGGTAGAAAATATCAAAATCCGCTGCATTCACACTTAACGCTAAATTACTGTATGTTCCATCTTTCATCGCCTCGATATCTCTTACAAGATCCTCGATCATAAATACAGGAAAACGATCAATACAATGATACCCCATGTCTTCTAAAACGGCCATGGCACTTGTTTTCCCTGCACCTGATAGACCTGTCACTAAAACTACTTTTTGTTTTTCCATGTTCCACCTCTTACCCCAATTATAACAAAAATCTAAGGCTATGCCTTAGATTTAAGATCTTGTATATAGTGAAATGCATTTTGCGCTGCAATTGCACCATCACTTGTTGCTGTAACAATTTGACGTAAATGTTTCTGAATAACATCTCCTGCTCCAAAGATACCTGGAATTGCAGTTTCAAGTTGGTTATTAACAATCAAATAACCTTCATTATCAAGAACATTTAAATCTTTTAAGAACCCCGTTGCTGGAATCGCTCCAATATAAGGGAAGACGCCATCTGTGTCAATAACAAGCGGTTCTCCCGTTTCAACATGTTCGAATTTCATCCCTGTTAACTTCCCATCTTTATCGATATAGTCTACTGGAATGTGTTTTTTTATGATATTAATTTTTTCGTTATTAAATACTTGGCGTTGCGCAGAATCATCACCACGGAATACATCTCTACGAATCACAAGGTTCACTTCATTTGCAAACTGTGTTAAATAGACTGCTTCTTCAAGAGCGGAGTTTCCGCCACCAATAACTACTACTTTTTTGTCTCTAAAGAATGCTCCATCACACACAGCACAATAAGATAAACCATGACCCAAGAGAGCATCATCTTTTTCAAATCCTAATGTACGTTCGTTTGTCCCTGTTGCCACAATCACAACATGGGCACGATATTCTGAACCATCTTCCGTTTTGATTACTTTAAATTCTCCTTCATCAACAATGCCATTCACATTCCCATAAAGGTATTCTGTTCCATAAGCTGTTGAGTGTTCAAACATCTTCATTGATAAATCAACACCTGTAATATTATCTACACCTGGATAATTTTGGACCAAGTCCGTTTTAATCATTTTTCCACCGGGAGCTTCTGATTCCAACATTGCTGTTTTCAAGCCTGCGCGTCCTGCATAAACGGCTGCTGTTAAACCTGCTGGACCAGCTCCAATAATGATTACATCATAGTTATTGTCCATTCGTGATCCTCCTTCAATATTTCTTTGATTTCCATTAAATCCGAAATCATACGATTCGGTTTACTTTCTTCTAAATCCTTCTCACGTATTTTATCAAATACATATCCGATAGTAAACGAACCTGCCCGCTGTCCAGCGAGAATATCCGAAGCAGAATCTCCAACATATATTAATTGTCCACGATCTGCATTCATCAATTCAAGTGCCTTATCGATGCCTGCTGGATCGGGTTTAACCGGTTCAAATAAATCACAGCCTAATACGACTTCAAAAAGTTCAGGTTTTATTCCTGTCACTTCCATACCAAGTTCGAGGGTTGATGTGATTTTATTTGAAACTATACCCATTCGATAGCCTTCATTTTTTAAATCTTCTAAGAGCTCTATGGCGTGTTCCATAGGAACAACATAGGTGTCATGTAATTCATGATTAATACGTCGATACTCTTGAATAATTGAGTCGATTTCATCTTCTTCAAAGTATTTACTAAACGTATCGTGAAGTGTGGGACCAAGGAATGTTTTCATTTCTTGCTCATCCAACTGGTATTCGGATTTGTATATTTCAAACACGCGACGGAATGTTTCTAAAATACATGCTTGTGTATTGGCGATGGTTCCATCAAAATCGAATAAAATAATCGGTTTTGGACGCTCAAGGTATTTCTTAAAACAGCCCAAATATCCCGCAACACCAACAACCACAAATATAATTGAGATAAATTGCGCAACACGAATCGGTCCAAACATAAGACTATCAGATCTAAATCCTTCAATGATAAAACGCGTTGCCCCATACCACATCATGTATGCAAAGGTTAAATCACCACGCTTAATTTTACTTAATCGTTTAAGTACAAAAACAATGAGAATCCACCCAATGATGTTTGCGACACTTTCATAGAAAAATGTAGGCTGACGGAAGGCACCGTCAATAAACATCATGTCTTTAAACCACATCGGAAAATGATTATAGAAACTTTCTTGGACTACACGTCCATAAGCCTCTTTATTCATAAAATTACCCCAGCGACCTATTGCTTGAGCTAGTAGTATATTTGGAATAATTAAATCGGCCCATTGTATGAAATTAAGACGACGTCGTTTTGTAAACCAATAACCGAAAGCAACTCCCGCAATCAAGCCTCCTTGAATTGCAAGACCCCCTTCGTGAATTGCAAAAATACGTAAGGGTTGAGCAAGATAGGTTTTAAATTCAAAAAATAAAACATACCAGATACGTGCACCGAGAAAACCGGCGATGAGCGCCCCCATAAATAAATCTTCAATATCATCTCTTTTATAACCTACCTTAAGTAAGTTACGTTGGCTTATATAATATGCAAGAAATGCACCCGTCATAATAAGAATTGCATACCACGCAATACTTACAGGTCCAATCTGCACAAATGTTTGAGTATTTGGAAAAAACTTAATCATCAACATGCTCCTTTGCTTGACGTTTAATAAAATCCATTACGCGCTCGTCAAAAAGCTCTGCGCTATTAATTCCTCGTTGTTTAAGCATATGATCACGCACCGCTGATTCAACGAGTACCGCCATATTCCGTCCCTCTTTAACAGGAAATACAAGGTGTGGAATTTGTAGTCCCAATGCTTCATAAGGCAGTTGTTCTTCGATACCCGCTCTTAAATATTGCTGGTTATCATCCCATTTGGTAAACTCAATCACAAAATTAATTTCTTCTTGTTCGAGATAGGAACGCACACCAAACATCTGACTTACATCGATGATACCAATTCCACGAATTTCGAGCATACTACGAAGTAACTCGGGTGCGGTCCCGATTATTTTATCTTTAACACGTGTTATATCAACGCGATCATCCGCAATCAGTGCATGTCCACGCAATACCAATTCAAGTGCTACCTCACTTTTACCCATACCACTCTCACCGATAATCAATACACCTTTCCCGAAAACGTTCATTAAAACACCGTGAACATTTCCCGTAGGCGCCAATACTTCATCCAAGAACGTAACGATTTCCACCATAATGTCGGAACTTGGTCGTTCTGTTACAAACACTGGAAAGTTCTTTTGGTTGGCTACTTTACAAAGTGTGGGTGGACATGGATTTCCACCTGTAATTAAAGCAAATGGTGTTTCTTCGTTGAGTATTGTACCAAATCGTTCTTCTTGTTCTAATTCATCAAGTGTTTTGATAAATGATGATTCTTTATTACCAATAATAACAACACGTTTCGGTTCTGCATGGGCATAAAACCCTGTTAATTCAAGCCCTGGTCTATTTGTATTTGGGAGGGTAATACGTCTTCTTAATGATTCACGATCACCTGCTACTTGTTTAAACCCGAAATGGTCAACAAGTGTTTTAACACTACACGATACTCTTTCTTCCATAAACTACCCCTTTTCTAATACCCCTTTGAGATAATGTCCTGTATAACTATTTTCAACTTGAGCGATGTCTTCAGGTGTACCACAAGCAACAAGCGTACCGCCACCTTCGCCACCTTCTGGACCGAGATCAATGACATAGTCTGCATTTTTAATAACATCAAGGTTATGTTCAATGACAACAACCGTATCACCGTTTTCCACAATTCGTTGTAATACACCCGTTAGTTTTTCCACATCGTAACTGTGTAAACCTGTTGTGGGTTCATCTAAAACAAACATGGTCTTTCCTGTTGATGGTCTTTGGAGTTCACTTGCGAGTTTAACCCGTTGTGCTTCTCCACCTGATAAAGTTGTTGCTGATTGACCTAATTTAATGTATCCCAAACCAACATCTTGTAACGTTTCAAGACCTTTACGAATTTTTGAAATTGGCGCAAAGAATTCTGTTGCTTGATCAATGCTCATATCTAAAATATCAAAAATTGTTTTTTCTTTATAATGTACCTGAAGTGTTTCATCGTTATATCGTTTACCGTCACATTCACTACATTTCACAAATACGTCCGGTAAAAAGTGCATCGATATCCGTTTCACGCCATCACCCTTACACATTTCACAACGGCCACCAGCCACATTAAACGAGAATCGTCCTTTGTCGTAACCGCGCATTTTAGCTTCCGGTGTTTTCGCAAATAAATCACGAATATCATCAAATACTCCCGTATACGTTGCAGGGTTTGAACGTGGTGTTCGTCCAATTGGATTTTGATCAATCGTAATCAATTTATCGATGTTTTCAAGACCTTTAATTTTCTTATGTTTACCTGGTTTCACACGTTGTTTTCCTAGTGCATGATACACCGTCTTACTTAAAACTTCATTTACAAGAGACGATTTACCACTACCACTGACACCCGTAACTGCAATGAATGTTCCAAGTGGAAACTTAACATTAATTCCCTTTAGATTATTTTCTTCAGCACCCATAATTTCAATTTTCTTCTTATTACCTTTACGTCGTTTTTCTGGCGTAGGAATTCTTCGCTTTCCACTAAGATACTGACCCGTAATAGAATCTTCGTTTTCTAAAATTGATGCAAGGGGACCATTAGCAATAACTTCTCCACCTAAAGCACCCGCACCCGGTCCGATATCTACAATCCAGTCTGCGGCTTCCATTGTTTCCTCATCATGTTCCACAACGATAAGTGTATTTCCAAGATCACGCATGTTCTTTAAAGTTTGAATAAGACGCGCATTATCACGTTGATGAAGTCCAATCGATGGTTCGTCTAAAACATAAAGAACACCGGTCAATCGCGAACCAATTTGCGTAGCGAGTCGAATACGTTGTGACTCTCCTCCAGAAAGACTTCCAGCAATACGATCTAAAGTTAAATATTCAAGCCCTACATCTTTTAAGAATGTGAGACGAGAAACAATTTCTTTAATAACTAATTCCGCGATATTTGCCTTCATTTCATCAAGCTCGAGACGATCCATAAAGTGAAGTGCATCTCCGATGGATTGTTCTGTAAATTGACTGATATTTAACTCGCCAACACGAACACTTAAAGCCTCTTGGTTGAGACGTGCACCATGACATTCAGAACACACTGCCTCACCCATAAAGGATCCATACCATTCACGTGATGATGAAGACGTTGTATCACGATGACGACGTTCAATAAGACTTACAACCCCTTCAATGGGCTCGTTACGATGAAAACTATTACCCGAGCGTGATTCAATAACATATTTTACCGGAACAATACTTCCATAGAGTAAAATATCCATCTGTTTTTTTGTTAGTTTACTGATTGGCTTATCCACATCTACTTTTGCGAATTGGATAAGATGTTCAAAAGTTTGCCATTCAATGTTTTGTGAATTAACGATATTTTTATAGTAGCGAATTCCACCCTCTGCTATTGATAAACTTGAGTCCGGTATTAAAAATTCAAGATCTACAGATTGGGTCATTCCTAAACCATTACAGTGATGGCACGCTCCCATTGGTGAATTAAAGGAAAAGAGACGAGGTTCAATGGACGCAATACTAAATCCACATTCAGGACAGGCAAAATTACTTGAAAACACCATGTTTTCTTCGCCATTTTTCACAAGAACAACGCCATCACTAAGTTTCAAGGCTGTTTCCAATGAATCACTGAGTCGGTAACGACTGTCTTCTTTTTTCACAATTCGGTCAATCACAACTTCGATGTCATGGCGATTGTTTTTTTCAAGCGTTACTTCTTCATCAAGCATCACTAAAGTACCATCGATATAGGCACGAACATAACCCTCTTTTCGAAGATTATCCAATAAATCTCGATGCTCTCCCTTTTGTGCTTTCACAACAGGAGCCAAGATTTCTAAGCGCGTTTTATCTTCAAGCAACATGATTCGATCAACCATTTGTTTAATCGTTTGTGATGTGATCTCAACATTATGAATTGGGCAATAAGGAACACCCACTCGAGCATATAAAAGACGCAAGTAGTCATAAATCTCTGTTACAGTTCCGACTGTAGAACGGGGATTATTACTTGTCGTTTTTTGATCAATTGCGATGGATGGCGAAAGACCCTCAATTAATTCAACATCGGGCTTTTCCATATTACCTAAGAATTGGCGTGCATACGAACTGAGCGATTCAACATAGCGGCGTTGACCTTCCGCATAAATCGTATCAAACGCTAAACTCGTTTTACCAGAACCAGACAAACCAGTCATAATTACAAGTTTATCTCTTGGAATTTCAAGGCTTATATTTTTTAGATTATTTTCTTTTGCACCTTTAATGATAATTTTATTGTTTTCCATATTTCTCACCTACTGAACAAATTATAACATGTTTCTTGTTTCCGCAATACCGCTTTACTCATCGTTAATCTGTTTTAAGACATAAGTTGAAACATCATGATATTCATGACGATCATATACAAACGTTCCATAATCGCCCACTCGATCAGCCACAACTGAGAAGATGGTTAACATCGATTCCAAAACCACTACACAGTGCTCTTTTGAACTTAAATTGTACGTTGCAAGCAATTTATCCCACATACTTGAACTGATATATCGATCTAAATATTTATAATTCTTTCCAACACTAATCGAGAAATCCGTTTCAAATCCAACTTGCCAAGTAATCATTTGGAGAAGCATTTGACGCATCGATGCGAGGTGGTCCATCGCATAAATTGGCTCATGACGTTTGATACCTTTAACCACATAGAATGATAACCACAACATTTCATTAATACAATCTCGATAGTTTTGTTCATTTGGCTTTTTAATCCAATAGTCGCGATCAGTTGCCGGTATGACACCTGATATAATGGAATCTTTATCCAAGATGATTTCTACCAAGTGGTCTTCTTGAAGGTAGGCCTCTAAATTTTCAATAGCAATAAAGGTAAAGTCGATACGAACCCCATCTTCAAATTGAACCAAGTAATGATAATCGCGCGATTTCGACTGTCCAAACAGCGTAAAATCATCCGGTCTTTGCATCATAAGGACTTTTCCAAAAGACTCCAACCAAGACTGATGATTGATGAAATATTCTAAATTATCCACAATGAATGCAATATCATAGTCTTGCATTGAATCTTTTTCAATTTCTTTATTCACTCGTGAACCATTCATTGCGACAATTCGGATATGTTGACTCAATTTTGCTTGCTCCAAAATTAGTGTCATAATTTCTGTTTCTGTTCGCATAGCCCGCCTCCTTTTGATAATAAGTAATTATCAATTTAAAGAACTCCTAAAATCAGTTTCATTCTTTACTACACAAATACACTATTTCAATCAACACGCTAATACACTTTATATTATCTATTATCTCACGAGTACGCATAAACTACAAAAAAAAGACCAAGTTACCTTGGTCTATAAGCTTGCTTTCATCTCCATAACAATATCACGGAGTTGCGCTGCTCTCTCAAAATCAAGAAGTGCTGCTGCTTCTCGCATTTCTTTTTCAAGTTTTTGGATAAGTTCATCCACAGCTTTTTTATCCTTGCGTTTTCCTTTATTGTTACGAATTCGATGTGTTAATTCTGCAGTTTCTTTACCTGCAATGACATCACGTATTTCTTTCTTAATCGTTTGTGGGGTAATACCGTTTTTTTCATTATATGCAATTTGAATATCACGTCTTCGTTTTGTTTCATCGATCGTCTTTTTCATCGAATCTGTGATTCGATCTGCATACATGATAACGTGACCATTTGAATTTCGAGCTGCACGCCCTACAATTTGAACCAATGAACGGTATGAGCGGAGGAAACCCTCTTTATCGGCATCAAGAATCGCAATGAGACTAACCTCTGGAAGATCAAGACCCTCTCTTAAAAGGTTAATTCCCACCACGACATCATATTTACCTAAACGTAAATCTCTTAGGATTTCAATACGCTCAAGTGTCTTCGTTTCATGATGAAGATAAGCAACTTTAATACCTGTTTCTAGAAGATAATTGGTTAAATCTTGAGCCATTTTTACGGTTAATGTCGTAATTAAAACACGTTCATCACGCTCACGACGCTCTAAGATTTGATCAATTAAGTCATCAACCTGACCCTGACTTTTTTTGATTTCGATTGTAGGATCTAAAAGACCCGTAGGACGTATAATTTGTTCAACAACCTGATGATTTACTTTTTCAAGTTCATAATCCCCAGGAGTAGCGGATACATAAATCGTTTGTTTTTGAACACTTGTAAATTCTTCAAACGTCATTGGACGGTTATTCATTGCACTTGGCAATCGGAACCCATACTCTACAAGTGTACGCTTACGAGACTGATCTCCATTATACATTCCTCTAACTTGAGGTAGTGAAACGTGAGACTCATCCACAATAAAGAGATAATCATCCGGGAAGTAATCAAAGAGTGTGTAAGGTCTTTGGTTTGGATCACGACCGTCAATATGCATTGAGTAGTTTTCCACACCCGAACACATCCCAAATTCTCGTAATGCCTCAAGGTCATACTCTGTGCGTTGTTTAAGTCGTTGGTGTTCCACAAGTTTATTCTCAGACTCAAAATACGCCAAGCGTTCATGCAACTCAGCTTCGATTCGATCTGCAGCCGGACGAATTTGATCCATATCCCGCGCATACTGATTTGCTGGGAAAATATCGTAGACTAAATACCCTTCACGGACATTCCCGGTAATACGATCTACTTCAACGATACGATCAATTTCATCACCAAAAAACTCAACACGAACCACGATATCATCGCGATCACCGCGAACCACTTCAATAACATCACCACGAACTCTAAATGTTCCCACACTTTGTTCGATATCATTGCGGATGTATTGACGTTTTACAAGGTCTCTCATTAAATCTTCACGCGTTATTTCTTGACCAACACGCATCACATACAACATTTCTTTATAGTAACTTGGATCTGCCGTTGCATAGATACTCGCTACCGATGCAACAATAATGGTATCACGACGTTGTAATACTGAGTTTTGTGCTGCATGTCGAAGCATATCCAACTCTTGATTAATCATCGAACTTTTTTCGATATAGGTGTCTGAACCTGGTAAGTAGGCTTCAGGTTGATAATAATCAAAGTTTGAAACAAAATACTCTACACGGTTATTCGGGAAAAATTCTTTAAATTCCGAATAAAGTTGACCTGCAAGTGTTTTATTATGCACAAAAACAAGCGTCGGTCTGTTTAACTTCGCGATTACTTGACTGACGGTAAAGGTTTTACCTGTTCCCGTTGCCCCTAAAAGAACCTGTTCTTTTTTACCATCAAGAATCCCTTGAGTAAGCTCGCCGATTGCTCTAACTTGATCTCCTTTAGGATCAAATTTAGATACAAGTTCAAATTTATGTTCTTCTTTATTTGCCATTCTTTACAACCTCAATTGCTTTTTGTAACTGAACATCACGAGCATTGCGATTACTGGACCATTCTGAAACCACAGAACTGTATAACTGTTCTTGGATACTATGATCAATAGTATCATTCACTTCTAAACTTAGTTCTGCTTTATATTTCATTAGAGCCTCTGATGTTTTTGTATCATAATATCCATCTGTTCGACCGTTATGATATCCTAAAAAATTTAATGCATTTTGAGTGTAGACCACCGCCTCATGGACCGTATCTACATGAATTTCTTTAGAATCATCGAGCACTACAAAGTTTGTATAGAAAATTGCCGGAAGTTTCACTTCTACATCGGGCTTAATGCCTGTACCATGAATATTATTTCCTTTTGGAGAATTCCATTTTGCAATGGTAACTTTGAGCGCACTTTTATCACTGTATTCATGTTGTGTTTGCACTGTGCCTTTTCCATATGAATTTACACCCACAACTTTAACACCACGATTTTCTTGAAGCGCAAGCGTTAGTACTTCCGAAGCACTTGCTGATTTTTCATTAATAAGTACGGCGATATCTTTGAATGGATATTGTGCTTTCTCACTATCTGAAACTTTATAAACTTTTTCAGAATTATTCATAAAATCTTCTTTATAGACAACTTCATCATTATCGAAGAAAATACGTGCAATATCTTCAATGGCTTGTAAGTACCCACCACCGTTATCGCGTAAATCAATCACCAATTTATCCACACCATGTTCTAAGAACTCATCCAGATAAAGTTTGGTTGCATCCGCAAGATTTTTTCCAAACGAGGATATTTCAATATAACCAACGCCATCGCGAACTTCGCCCCATACAAGCGCATTAATTTTTCCGCGCTTAATATCAAATTCTATGGGCTTTTGATCACGTAAGACTTCTACTTTTACAGGTGTTCCTTCTTTACCCATAATTAATTCTTGAATCTTTTCACGATCAACGGTTTTAATTTCAACACCATCAACTTTAGAGAGAACATCACCCGCTAAAAGTCCGGCACCCTCGGCAGGCGATCCCTTAAATACACGTGTGATAATGTTGGCCCCATTGCCAGCATAATATTGTACACCGATACCGTCAAAATTCATGTTTATAGATTCATTTAAATTATTCATTTCTTCTTGAGTCATGTAAGAGGTGTGTTGATCACCATTTTTCTCAAGCATTCCTTTTATCGCATTATCAATCATTTCAGATTCTGGTTGTTCCATATCTGTTTTAAAATACCAACTTGCGAGTAAATCACGATAGACACGTTCAAAACGCTCAACGCCGGCATGTGCGTCCGTTGGGCCTGCAGCTAAGTTTGAAATTTTATTAAATTGAGTACCAAGTAAAAATGCAACAATAATTGCAATTACTATTTTAAAAGCCTTACGTCGTTTTTGTTGGTCTTTTGCTATTTCATCAGGCCATCGATGACGTTCGAGCTTTATACTTACTTTTTTATTTTTATCTTTCAATGAAATCACCTCAATATGGTTATAGTTTACCATAGACTAAGCATCAAGCGTTAACATAGACTATGGTAAACGTAATCTAATATAATCCTAGCATAAGGGAATTAGAATTCAATGTTATAATATTAATAATCACAAATAAATCACGGAGGACAAATTATGAAACGAATTGCAGTATTTTGTGGATCGAAAATGCCAGAATTACCGATTTATCGCGAAGAAGCCGTTAGACTTGCTACATATTTTTCAAATAACGATATACAGTTAATTTACGGAGGCGCAAAGGTCGGAATTATGGGACTGATTGCAGATACCATGTTACAGAATGATGGTTATGTGATCGGAGTGATGCCTAAGGTTCTTGCAGAAAAAGAAATCCTTCATGAAGGACTATCAGAATCAATACTTGTAAAGGATATGCATGAACGTAAAGCACTTATGATGGATATGGCAGATGGATTTATCGCTTTCCCTGGCGGTTGTGGGACAATGGAAGAAATATTTGAAGTAATCACATGGAATCAAATCGGAATTCATAACAAACCCTATGGTTTCTTAAATATTGACCATTATTATGATGGAATTAAAACATATTTAGATCATGCTGCTCACATTGGATTTTCCACTCAACAACAAATTGACCACATTATTTTCGAACCGCGTTTTGATGATTTTATCTATAAAATGGAATCTCGATTTTCGGATAAGTAAATGATCGTTGCACAAAAATAAAACTGAGCCTCTTAAGCTCAGTTTTATTTATTTAGTAAAGTCCGAGTGTAGATTGCGGATGCAAGCGACATGGAACACCATAGCCCTGATCACATCTTCGACCACCACTACTTGCGGAACCCGTTCCAAAGTTCATGGTACTGTTTTGAGACCATAAACTCCAGGCATCATAAATGGATCCACCACCCATATTAATTGTTTCCACATGTAAGTGAGGTCCTGTTGATGCACCTGTATTCCCAGTAAGACCAAGCACAGTCCCCGGATGAACTATTTGTCCTTCGGAAACATAAACAGCACTTAGATGGGCAAATAAAATTCCATAATTTTGACCGTTAACATGGACCAAATAAGAAATATAGTTTCCATAACCTCCGCCACAGGCCCAATTACCTTCAGAGCAGCCTGAATTCGTAGCAACAACCATTCCGGTTCCTACAGATCGCGCATTGTTACCGTAATAGACCTCTAAGTCTACACCCATATGAGGTGAACCCCAATCATAAGCCCACACGCTATTTCCAACACGATAAACTCCAGGATCTAAAGGAAGTGAAAATCCACTCGTTGAACCACCGCCAGTAGAACCTCCACCGGAAGATCCGCCACTAGAAGAACCTCCACCTGTAGATCCACCTTCACTCGATTCACCACCAGAAGAACCGTTTCCTGTAGATTCCCCTGATGACTCTCCACCATCTGAGCCTTCTGAACCTGAATTGTTATTGTTTTGTTCTTGAACAAGTTCATTTGCGAGTTGTTCAGCTAATGCTTTAATTTGACTTTCATGACCCGCATTAACATATTTTATTTCATCAAGTTCATCTTGTAACTCTGCTTCTTGTTTTTGAAGTTCTTTTACAATTTCTTCAACATGTTTCTCATAAATTTTTGCGGTTTCTTTTTGTAATTCAATATCTTCTTTATGAAGTTCAATTTCTTCACGCTCAACTTCTTGAAGTTTTTTATCTGCCTCAAGTTCAAGCTTTATCTTGTATATTGATCGTACCAATTCTTCGTTGTAACGTTTGATTGAACTTAGCACCTCAAATCTTCGAACGATTTGCGAAAAATCCTCGCCAGTCATCATAAATTCGAAGTAACCATTAACACGCGTTGCGGATTGCGCATTAAGCATATAGGACTTAACCTTAACGTCAGTCTCCTCAATTTTTGCTTGTCGATCATCAATAGATTTTTGGAGTTGCACGATTTGTGCCTCTGAAACACGGATTTCTCCTTCAATCTCTTTGATTTTCGCATCTAGACTAGCAATTTGTTCTTTATACCCACTGAGATTTTTCATTTCCTCAGTTAAGTTTGCCTTAATATCTTTTTGAGACCCTTCAAGCGCACTTAATTTTTTCTTGTTTTCTTCAATTTGTGCGCGTCGTTCTTCTTGTTCTTTAGTTGTCTCTGATGACACAGCAAACACCGTTGTACTGATAGCAGGTGTTAACGTTCCACCAAGTACAAACAAGACAAGAAATATACACAGTCCATTTTTGATTATTTTTTTCATACAATCACTCCTATTTCGTAATAGTACAGAACTATGAACAAATCATAGACGAGTAGGATCCTAGGCAAAGAAAGTACAAACGTATATTTGTACTTATTTTATAATTAAATTCCTAATGTTTGACGTGGATAAAGTCGGCATGGTACACCATAACCTTGATCACAACGTCGACCACCATAAGATGCTGGTCCTGTTCCAAATTGAGGGTCACCATTCCAACGATTCCAAGCATCTAAAACCGTTCCGGGTCCCATATCAATTGTCTCAACATGAAGATGAGGTCCAGTTGAAGCTCCCGTGTTTCCAGAATACCCAATTAGACTTCCAGCAGAAACCACTTGATTCCTTGATACGGAAACGCTTGATAGATGGGCCACAAGAATTCCGTAATTATGTCCCCCTACATTTACGATATAGGAAATGTAGTTACCATATCCACCACCACAACTCCAGTTGCCTGGATAACAGCCTGAATTGGTTGAAACAATAAGTCCGTTACCAACTGCAAATACTGATGTACCTGGATTAACACCTAAATCGACTCCAGCATGAGCACTTCCACCATATTCGGCAGGATAATGCCAAACATCAGCCGTTACATCAAATGAGCCTGAAGGAAGTGGTAATGTAAATCCATTACCGCCTGTTCCAGGAGTAGATGGAATTTGCATTTGTTTAATCTTTTCTTCATCCGCTTTATTCTTATCATTGATGCTTGCGATTTGTTCCTGAGCTTCTTTTTCTTTTTGGTGAAGTTCAGAAATAACAGCACGAACTCTCTCTTCAAGAAGTTTCGCTTCTTCTTTTTGAAGTTCTGAAGCTTCTTTACGAAGTACAATTGCTTGTTTTTCTTCTTCTTGTTTTGCTTTATCCGCTTCTAACTCAGCTTTTATTTCATTCATTTCACGAATTAAATCTTCATTATAACGTTTGATTGCTCCCATACCTTCAAGACGACGAACCATCTCGGCAAAGTCTGCAGCTCCCATTACAAATTCGAAATATCCATTAACACGGGTAGAGGATTGGGCATTGACCATATATCCCTTAACCTTTTCTTCCGTTTCCTTAATTTTTTTTGCTCTTTCTTCAATACTTGCTTGAAGACGTTTAATTTCTTCCTCAGAAGTTGCAATTGCAGTCTTCATAGATTCAATTTCAGCTTCAAGATTTTTAATTTGTTGGCGATAATCATCTAACTTTGCGACTTCTTCAGAAAGTTGTTCTTTTATATTAGCTTGTTTTGATTGTTGTTCTTTAAGTTCTTTTTCTCTTTGTGCAATATTATTGTTGAGAGATTCGATATCTTCAGCATAAATTGGAACCGCAACAAAAACGGGTGCCAATACGCCAGCAAGCATCAATACAACTACTAATATGATTATAACATTTCTGAAAAATTTTTTCATCGTGACCACCTTAAGAATTTACCCACTGAGAAGAGACTTCCCAATGCTCCTACAACGATTCCAATTAAAGCGAGAATCCCTGAGATTTGTAGTGATAATGGATAAACAGCAACTAACTTAAACATTTGCGATATTAAAATACCGCCTGTTGCTTGATATAAGTATTGGTATCCAAATATCGATATAACAATTGGAATTATTGCTCCCAATAATCCAATTACCATCCCCTCGATGATAAACGGCCAACGGATGTACCAATTGGTTGCACCCACTGTTCGCATAATACTAATTTCACGACGACGTGAATGAATTGATACACGAATCGTATTAGAAATTAAAAATACAGCAATCACTGCAAGTGTGACTACGATAATAAATCCTACATTTCGAACTTGTTCAAGCATACCGAGGAAATCAGTTGTACCACTTCCACCGTAACTTGTTTTGTATACACCTTCGATTTTCGCAATTTTATTTGATAAATCTTTAATTTCATCACCTGATTTCGCATTGATCAAAAAGGCATTTAACATTGGATTGTTTTCGCCACGGTAACCACCGTAAAGGCTTTCTGCATCTTCTGAATCATTGGCTCTGATAAATGCATCAAGTTCATTTTCTTTTGAAGAGAACTTAACATCTAAGACTTCAGGTAATTGTTCTATTTGTTTTTGAATTTCATTAATCTGTGACTTTTCTTCAAAATCATTTGAAATCTGAGCATGAATTTGAACACTTTGCTCCATTGATTTTGTGATTGTACTAATATTTACACTCAAAAATAAAAATATAGACATTAGTAACAGTGTCACTGTAACTGATGAAATACTTGATAGTGATAGTGCGAAGTGTCGAGTAACACCTGTAATACCATCTTTGATATGACGCCAGACTCTACCCATGGTTGATATATCCTCCCGCAGTCAAATCAGCCACTAAGTGACCTTCATCTAAAGCAATTGTACGTTTTTTATTTTTATTAACAATTTCAACATCGTGTGTGACCATTACAACTGTTGTTGCTTCTTCTTGATTAATGCGTTCTAATAAATGAATAATTTCCGTAGATTTATCTGGATCCAGGTTTCCTGTAGGCTCATCACAAATTAAAACCTTAGGTCTATTTGCAATTGCTCGGCCAATCGCAACACGTTGTTGTTGACCTCCAGATAACTCATTTGGATACGCATTTGCTTTCTCAGTTAAATCAACAAGTCTTAAAACTTCTCGTACGCGCTTACGCAATTCAACGCGTGGCGTGTTTACAACTTCAAGTGCAAAAGCAATATTTTCAAATACTGTTTTACGTTCTAATAATTTAAAGTCCTGAAATACTACTCCGATATGTCGTCGATACAACGGCACTTTCGAGTGTTTTAATTTACCTACATTAAATTTCCCAACTTTTACGGTTCCTTTAGTAGGTATTTCTTCACCATTTAAAAGCCGAATCATCGTTGATTTTCCTGAACCTGTTGGTCCAATAATATAAACAAATTCGCCTTGTTCAATTCCAAGATTAATATTATAGAGCGCGTTAACACCGTTTTTATACTGTTTTGATACATTTTCGAAATATAACATCGATCAACTCACTCCTTTTATCATGTGTTATTATACCACACCGTTTATGACCTTAATGTGAAAAAGTATGGTAGGCTATGTGATTGAAGCCTTCATAAAACCTTTTCCATGAACTTCCGTTGCATCTGATACAATCAAAAATGCATTCGGGTCAACCTCTTTAACAAGACGTTCAAGTTCAACATATTGGTCTTTCATTAATACTGTTAAAATAATTTCTCGAGATTCATTTGTATATCCACCTGTTGCAGGAATACGAGTTGAGCCTCGATCAATCATTGTATGA
Organism: Erysipelothrix rhusiopathiae; assembly: GCF_900637845.1. Lineage (NCBI taxonomy): Bacteria > Bacillati > Bacillota > Erysipelotrichia > Erysipelotrichales > Erysipelotrichaceae > Erysipelothrix > Erysipelothrix rhusiopathiae. Next base: position 236,341 of record NZ_LR134439.1, on the reverse strand, counting down.
ATTCGATTTAAAACTTCATTAACCTCATTTGTTATGATAAACACTTGTTTTGCTTGTTCTCCAGAAATCATCTGAATCTTATCAATCGCAATTGCAGAAGTAAAGATCGATAAAAAACCAATTAAAACATTATTTAACCCATAACTTTTGAGACCCAAAAGAACTGTAATGGTATCAATGAGTGCAATCCATACAGAAACCTTGATTCCTGTATATTTCGATAGAATTAATGGTGGAATATCCATACCACCAGTACTTGCGCCCGTTCTAAATGTTAACCCTAATCCAACGCCCATTAGCGCACCTCCAAAAATAGAGGCAAGAATTGGATCTACTTCTGGTGCATAACCAACAGATGATAGAATATTAATTAACAACGGGGATAATATTGTGCTCGCTAGCGTTTTAATCGCAAATCGCTTACCTAAGAAAACCAACCCTAATAAAAACGATGATGCATAAATAATATTAATCATCAATTCTTTTTCAATCCCTAAAAATGGGTAAAGCGCAACGGATACACCCGATACGCCCCCAGAAAGAATATTATTGGGTAGTATAAAAAATGTTACAGCTACCGCGAGTACAAAGTTTCCAAGAAGTAAAAATAGCAAGTCGCTTAAATGTTCTTTTATACGATCCATTCTATACTCCTACATTCATTTTTAAAAATGCTTCAATAAAATCATCAATGTCGCCATCTAATACGTCACCATATTGGCTCGTTTCAAATTTAGTACGATGATCTTTAACCATTGTATAAGGGTGAGCTACATAAGATCGAATTTGAGAACCCCATTCAATTAACTTATGTTCACCTTTGATTGCTGCAAGCTGAGCTTGCTTTTCTTCGATTTCTCGTTGGTACAACTTGCTTTTCAGCATCATTAAAGCTTCTTCTCTATTTTGAAGCTGACTTCTTCCTGCTTGGCAAGTTACCACGATACCTGTTTTTTTGTGTGTTATCCGTACCGCAGAGTCTGTCTTATTAACATGTTGACCCCCAGCACCGGTAGCACGCATTGTATCGACGTCAATGTCTTCTGGTAAAATGGTAATTTCAATACTGTTGTCAAATTCAGGTGCTACATCTACAGATGCAAAGGAAGTGTGACGTCGTCCTGATGAATCGAAAGGACTGATTCTAACAAGACGATGAACACCTTTTTCTGCTTTTAAATAACCGTAGGCAAACATACCCGATACCGAAAAAGAAACAGACTTTAATCCGGCCTCGTCACCATCAAGATAGTTAAGAACACTGATTTTAAAACCATGATCTTGCGCCCATCGTGTATACATACGATAAAGCATTTCCGCGAAATCTTGGCTTTCTGTTCCTCCGGCACCCGGATGAATTTCAACAATTGCATTTTTTTGGTCATAATCATGACTTAGAAGTACAAGTACTGAGAAAGATTCCATTTCTTTTTGAATTTCCTTAACTTCAACTTCCAGTGAGTTTTGAAACTCCTCGTCTGCCTCTTCTTTTAACAAGAGAATACTGTCAGAGCATGACATCAATCGTTCGAGTAAATCGTGATGTGTTTCAACGACTTTTTTTAATTGATTCAGCTTTTGAATGTGTTGTGAACTGTGTCTATGGTCATCCCAAAAACCGTCTTCAACCATTTCTGATTCGAGTTCTTTGATTTTAGCTTCTTTTTGAGCTAAGTCAAAGTGAATCACCAAGTGCTTTCAAATCAGATGTTGTTGAATCAACAATCTGTGCTATTTCAAATAATTCCATCGTATCACCCTATCTATTGTCTGTATTCAATTTTTACATTTACACAGAACATAACAATGTCTTGTGCAATTTGTCCTAACATTTCTTCGAACATTTCAAATCCTTCAGTTACATATGCTTGAAGTGGTTTATCTTGAGCATATGAGCGCAGATGAATTCCTTCTCGCAATTTGCTCATAGCATCAATATGATCAACCCATGAGCGATCAATCATGTTGAGCACAACTTCTTTTTCAACACGTGTAAACTGATCTTGTACATCTGTAATTTTTATTTCATATTTTTCCCAAGCAGCATCTGTAATAATTGCTTGAATTTCTTCTTGAGATGCGTTGTCTAATGATGATTGATCAAATGAATCATCAATTAAGCCAAGCTTATCCAACGCTCCTACAAGTCCTTCTTTATCAATTGAGAAATCTTTTGATTCTGGAATTGTATAAGATGCGATTGTATCTGAAACAACACGCTTGTACATCTCTTTAATGATTCCATGAACATCTTCATTTTCTAAGACGTAATCACGTTGCTCATAAATAATTTCACGTTGTTGACGTAACACATCATCATAATCGAGAAGTGTTTTACGAATATCAAAGTTGACACCTTCAACACGACGTTGAGCAGCGCTGATTTGTTTTGTTATCACTTTATTTTCAATTGCGACATCACCAAGTTGGCTATAAACATTTTCAAAACGTTCACTACCATGACGTAACATTAAATCATCTTCAAATGAAACGAAGAAACGTGACATCCCTGGATCCCCTTGACGACCTGAACGTCCACGTAGTTGATTATCAATACGACGTGACTCATGGCGCTCACTACCTAAAACAGCAAGTCCACCAAGAGCTCTCGATTCTTCATCAAGTTTAATATCAGTACCACGTCCAGCCATGTTGGTCGCGATTGTTACAGAACCTTTACGGCCTGCCTTCTCAATAATTTGAGCTTCACGAGCATGGTTTTTCGCATTTAATACTTCATGTTTAATTTTGCGTTGTTTCATCATCATACTTAAATATTCTGATGTTTCAACAGCAACAGTACCTACAAGAACTGGTTGTCCTTTTTCGTTGAGCTCACGCACAGTTTCAATAAGTGCTTCAAATTTAGCCTTACGTGTACCATAAACGAGGTCTGGTAAATCTTCACGAGCGATTGGACGGTTTGTTGGAACTTCCAGTACGCGCATGTTATAAATTTCTAAGAATTCTTCTTCTTCAGTTTTCGCAGTACCGGTCATCCCGGATAGTTTATTATAAAGTCTAAAGAAGTTTTGGTATGTAACTGTTGCCAGTGTAACCGTTTCTTGTTTAATTGTTACGCCTTCTTTAGCACATAAAGCTTGATGTAGTCCGTCAGAGTACTCACGACCTTCCATCAAACGTCCTGTGAATTGGTCAACAATAACAACTTCATTATTTTGTACAACGTACTCGATATCATTGAGCATGATGTAGTTTGCTTTTAATGCATTATTGATGTGATGCACCAATGATGTATTATCAAGATCATAAAGATTATCTACTTTGAAAGTGCGCTCCGCTTTTTCAACACCCGCTTCTGTGAGTTGAACTGTTTTGGACTTAACATCAATAACATAGTCTGATCCTTCGCTCAATTTCTTAGCAAATTTATCGGATGATTCATACAATTTTGCCCCATCACGCGCTCCACCTGAAATAATTAATGGTGTACGTGACTCATCAATAAGAATTGAGTCAACCTCATCAACAAGTGCATAGTTCAAGGGACGCAATACACGTTGTTCTACCTTAGTAACCATGTTATCTCGAAGATAGTCAAAACCAACTTCCGAGTTTGTTGTATATGTAATGTCACATTCATATACTTCGCGTTTACCTGAAGGTGATAAAGCACGTACGTTTATACCGACTGTTAGTCCTAAGAAACGATGGATTTCTCCCATCCATTCCGCATCACGTTGAGCAAGATACTCATTAACTGTAATAACATGAACTCCCTTACCCTCTAATGCATTGAGGTAAGTAGGCATGATTGCTGTTAATGTTTTACCTTCTCCAGTCTTCATTTCCGCGATATCACCGCGATGAAGAATTATAGCCCCCATAAGCTGAACAACATATGGAAATTCACCAATAACTCGGTAAGCTGCCTCACGTGAAACAGCATAAGCCTCCACAAGAAGATCATCCAAAGATTCCCCTTGAGCAATACGGTTTTTAAATTCATTAGTTTTTTCTTTTAACGCTTCATCAGATAGAGCACGGGTCTCATCTGCCAACGCATCAATTTCATGTGCAATTTTTTCAATTTCATTTAAAATCTTACGATCGCCATTAAAAAGATTACTTAAAAATCCAGCCATAATTCAAGCCTCCATTCCTTGATATTGTAACACATAACCATTTCAGAATACATAACTAAAAAAGTTGGCATAACCAACTTTTCCACTCTAGATTCTCACAATATTATGTGCTTGCAAACCACGCTCGGATTCCACAAGTTCAAATTCCACTTCAGTACCCTCTTCAATGGTTTTAAATCCTTCCATAATCAGATGAGTATAATGAAAAAATATGTCTTGTCCATCCTCTGCTGTGATGAAACCAAATCCTTTGTTCTTGTTAAATGTTTTAACTTTCCCCTTCATTTTATAGACCCTTTCTAAGCATATTTATATACTTTTAATTTCAATAAAATTATACGATAGAGGTACTTAAAAGGCAAGTGAAATCGCTTACTTCAGCTTGGTAAGGGTCCCTGCTAAGCATAGTGCTTCGATATGATTGGCAAAGGGTTTGATTTGATCCGCTATTGCTTCTAAAGTATTTCCAGTTGTCACAATATCATCAATAATTAAAATCTTCGTTGTTTTTTTTAGCGGTGTCTTCTCGAGTGTAATGTAATTACGAATTCGACGACGTTCTTTTGAGTTGCAATGAGCTTGTTTTATTGGAGCATTATTCACAAGATTGATACCACTATGTTTGAGCCCTAGATTTTCCACTAAAATTTCTAAATGATTAAGCTTACTACTATTCGTTGTATTAGATGGGGCAATAACGTATTCGTATCGTGAATAATGGAATCGAATCCACAATCGATGATATTCAAACAAATATCGTTTTAGATGGTAATCATCATAAACCTTATATCTGAGAATGAGGTTTCGGATAAAACCATGATACGCATACAAGACACAGGTTTTGACCGACAGGTCTTCTCGATAAAACTTTTTGGATTTTAATTGTTCACAACACATATTACAGAGTGCATCGTTTTTCGAACCGATTAACGAGCCGATGAGTGGTCTAACGCCAATTTTTTCAAAACAGATGTCGCATGTTTGTTCGCATTCACAAGAGCACGCTTTGACTTTTTCAATGATGGTGTCAATTCGAGAAAAAAACACATACACACTCCCTTCACAGGATTAATCCCCCGTTCGACACGACCTGCGATTTGAATTAAAGATGCCGTATCAAAAATCGGATGATCAGCATAAAGTACAAATACATTACATTTTTTGAATGTAACACCCCGCTCGAGAACCGTAGTACAAACTAACACACCTCCAAACTTCCTAAAGTGATCCAGATGTACTTCACGATTTTTTGTTTGTGAGGTGACTAAAGGTACACCCAGAAGGAACGAGAGAATCCTTGCGATTCTACGAGTCGGTACAAAAATAAGAAGATGATCTTTCTTAAATCTTCGATATTCAATCATCATTCGTAAAAATGGAAAACATGTATGTATATAAGTCGGTATCGGCAATAATCTTCCGCTAGGACGGAGCGATGCATAAAGATGTTTTACACTTTTAGAATTACACAGGTCTTCTAAAAAGCGGTTGCACGTTGCACTGAGATAAACAATACGGTTCTTACATGCATAAATCACAAACTTAAGAAGCAAGTCATTATTCGCAAACGGAAACGCATCCGGTTCATCTAATATCAACAGATCAAATTGCTTCGAATATCGATACAACTGATGCGTTGTACAAATCACAAAAGGCGCTACCAAATCATTTGTTCTACCACCACATACGCAAGCAATTTTGAGTGTTTTGAAATAAGACTTAAATCGTTCAAAAAGTTCAAGAACAATCTCCCTTCTTGGAACGGCCCAGCACACACACTTTCCATCCTTAAGCGTTTTCTCGATTAACGGCAAACAAATCTCTGTCTTTCCAGCTCCACACACTGCTTCCAAGAAGACATCGCTATGCTCAATAAGTGAACATAAACGGTTTGCAATGTCTTTCTGATAAACAGTCAACTCAAAAGGCATCGTGCACACACTTTCTTGGGCAAACTCATCGCACTCATCGAGATCAACAAGATACTGACTGTAATACAAGCACCGTCTACATGATCCATTTTGAATATTCAAACCACATCGATCACACACCACATAAATCACCCATTAATAATTATGTCTTCTCAAAAAAAAGGCCTAAAAAAAAACCACTATGGAAGTGGCTTTTTTATAATATTATTTGATGATTTCTTTACCAGCTGCTAAAACAGAAGCTAAGTTTTGCAAGTCAGAAGGAACAATAATTTTTGTTGCCTGACCATTTGCTGCTTTTTCAAATGCTTCAAAACTCTTAAGTTTTAGATAAGCACTGTCTGGATCAATTGTTGATAACAGAATTGCACCTTTTGATTGAGCATCGAAAACACGTTCCATCGCTTGAGCTTCACCTTCTGCTTCAGTAATCATCGCTTCTTTATGAGCTTGTGCACGGAGTACTGTCGATTCTTTTTCACCCTCAGCAATCAGAATTGCAGAACGTTTTTCACCTTCAGCACGTAAGATTGACTCACGACGCTCACGTTCAGCTCGCATTTGTTTCTCCATTGCTTCTTGAATATCACGTGGTGGAATAATATTTTTAACTTCAACACGTTGAACTCGAATACCCCATGGATCCGTTGCTTCATCTAAGATTGCTCTCATCTTGGAGTTGATAATGTCTCGTGACGTTAACGTTTGGTCTAATTCTAAATCCCCAATGATATTACGAAGCGTTGTTGCTGTAAGATTTTCAATAGCATTGATTGGATTATGAATACCATATGTATACAATACGGGATCAGTAATTTGGAAATATACAACCGTATCAATTTGCATCGTAACGTTATCTTTAGTGATAACAGGTTGTGGTGCAAAATCCTGAACACGTTCCTTGAGTGAAACTTTATTCGCAACACGGTCAACAAACGGTAAGATTAAATGCATCCCTTTATCAAGTGTATGACTATATGCACCTAATCGTTCTACAACATATGCATTTGATTGTGGAATTACACGAATGCAATATCCTATAATTATTAATACTAATGCTAAAATTACTAAAAATAAAATTATTCCTGGCATGTTAAGCCTCCTCTACACTTTTCACAATTAATTTTACACCTTCAATGGCAATAACTTCAACCCGTGTATGTGCTGAAATTGTAGATTGATCCGCAGTCGTCGCAGACCACTCTTCGCCATGAACCTTGATTTTTCCCCATGAATCTTGGTTGATTTCTTCATTTAGTATAAATTGACGACCAATTAAACGATCTGCATTCGTCGAAACGACATTTCCTCGTAAGAGATTTTTTGTCATTGGACGAATCATAATTAGTGCCGCAACACTTACAATAGCGAAAACCGCTAACTGTACTGCTACATTATCTGTTAAAAATGTTGTACCCAGTGCTGCTAGCGCACCAAATGAAAACCAAAGTGAAACTAAATTTCCAACCGTGATTACTTCAAGCACCAACATCCCTAAACAAACAATAAGCCATACCCAATCCATCGTTAATGTCATAGTATCACTCCCTCTTCATTTAGTGATGACAAATCAAATGTTAAAACACGTTCTTTTTTGTCATAATTCGCAATTACCTTTTGACCGTCAAGATTTTTCCCTACCTTAGCGGAGATTAAATCACACAACGCCTTATTATTAACTTTCGCATATCCCTTACCAATTGAAATTTTATGCAAATTCTCAACTGGATATACATTCAGTTCAAGATCGCGTTTTGTTACTGACTTGATGCCGACCTGCCCATCTTTTGAAAATCCTACCAAAACATATTGGCTGTCTTTAAAGTGAGATGAAGCATTTTGATTTAATGTTAAACTTTTTTCAGTCAAAGTCACAACTTGAAGTTGTGCATTTCCTGTTACCCATTCAAACATAGCGACCTCCTTTACTTTTCAAATTATACCACTTATTTCACTAATTTCAATATTTTCACCAATAATATTGGAAAATAAAAAAACTGACTCTCTTTTAGAAAGAAAATCAGTCTTCTATTTACCATGGTTTAATTGTATCCCCATCAACAAGATAAGCATGCTCTGCATATTGTGCTAGAGGATCATCAGAGTATGAATCAGAATAAAATGCCTCCATCAGACCTAAATCATAGAATGCTTCCATTCGAGCTACTTTTTCAGCGCCCCAACAGTTATGCTTCAAATTTTTGCCCGTTCTTGGATCTACAACCGAAGCAATCAATGCAATGCCCAATTCATCACAAATAGGTTCAAGCATAAATTCTGGTGAAGCAGAAATTATTAAATCATCATCACGCTTTTGTTCAAGATACCAAGGCTTAATTTTTTCGCGGTGTTCATCCCAAAACTCTAAAACGCGTTTTTTCATATCTGGGATTGCTGTAAAATACTCATAAAACACCGTTTTCATTTCTGTCTTATCAATCTTTCCACGTTTATAATCAAGCGCAGCCTTTATCTGACGCGGCCAAAACTTGATGATGGATTTATCACGTTTTAAATTGTATTTATAGAAATCCATGGAACTGTCACCATCATAGATGGTTTTATCGAAATCATAAACATTCATTTACTCTACCCCCTTTTCTACTGGATAAACTTTAGGTGCTTTATCTTTTTGAATTTGTCGCAATCGTTTGTATTTATCTTTCATTTTTATATAAACTTCTGCCGTTTGAAGACAGTCTTCTGAACCACGATGACCTACTAAACGCTCAACATCAAAATAAGCACATAAAGTTTCCAATTTATGATTCTTAGAATCTTTATTGAGAAGTCTTGAAACGCGAAGTGTATCAACGTAATCATTATGCATACGAAGTCCAACGGTTGCGAGATAAGCATCATAGACTAAACCATAATCAAACATGACATTATGACCCAAAATAACATCCGTCCCAATAAAATCAACGAATTGCTTAATAACCTGATCAATTTTAGGTGCATCCGAAACCATCTCTTCGGTAATTCCCGTAAGTTCTACCACGAAAGGAAGAATTGAGTTATCTGGTTTCACCAACGTGGAAAATGCATCGACCTGTTTATAGTTTCGATACTTTATGGCACTCAATTCCGTTATGTCTTCAAACTTATTACTACGTCCAGTTGTTTCTAAATCAATTACCGTGAAATTAGGAACAAATTTCAGTAGATTTTCTCCTACACTTCGCATTACAAATCCTCTTTTTCTAAACCTATTGTAGCACAATCAGTCTTAAACCACAGAATTTTATTATTCTCACTATAAGCGAAACCCCTTCATTAAACATAAAGGGGTTTTGTAAAACAATTATTTTGTGGATGCAACCATTAAGTCCGCAACACGTTTCGAGAATGTTACAGGGTCTTTGATTGGAAGTCCTTCGATCAGACATGCTTGATCGTATAAGATTGTCGCAAAATCACCGAGTTCATTTGGCTTCTCTTGATGTACTCGTTCCAATGCTTCAAGTAATGGATGATCCGGGTTGATTTCTAAGATCCGTTTAGCTTTCACACGTTCACCTTGATCAGGAATTGCGTTTAACACTTTTTCCATCTCAAATGAAACACCCTCTTCACTTACAAGACACACTGGATGGTTTACAAGTCGTGTAGACAATGTTACATCATCGACTTCATCTTTCAATGTTTCTTTCAATGCTTCAATCAAATCTTTATGACTTTCTTTTTTCGCTTCAATTGATTTTTTAGTTTCTTCATCAACAAGATCCAAGTCACCTTGGTTAATTGATTTAAAAGTTTTTCCTTCATACTCTCTCAACATTTGAATTGCGAATTCATCAATCTCATCTGTGAAATAAAGTACTTCGTATCCTTTAGAAACAACGAATTCTGTTTGCGGTAGGTGAGCACATTTCGTCACATTTTCGCCTGATACATAATAAATTTCTTCTTGGTCATCTTTCATACGTTCCATATATTCTTTGAATGATACAAGTTCATCCCCGTGTGAGCTCTTATAAAGAACAAGATCTTTTAAAGCATCACTCTTCGATCCATATGAAGTATAGATTCCATATTTAATGGATAGTCCAAAATTATTCCAAAACGATTCATATGCCTCACGATCGTTTTTCATCATCAGTTCTAATTCGCTTTTAATTTTTCGTTCGATACGTTTTGAAATCGCAGCAAGTTGACGATCATGTTGTAAAATTTCACGAGATATATTTAGATTTAAATCTGGTGAATCCACCAAACCGCGCACAAATCTAAATTCTTCTGGAATCAATGATTTATTATGATCCATAATGAATACACCACGACTGTAAAGTTGGAGTCCAGGTTCAAAATTTTGAGAATAGAAATCCATTGGTACATGTTTAGGGATAAACAATAATGCATCAAAAGAAGGGTTTCCTTCAACTTTCATTTGAATCGTTTTAAATGGATCATCGTAATCATGGAATTTATCTCTGTAGAATTGATTCAATGCTTCCTCAGTAACATCATTTTTAGAACGCTTCCAAATTGGAATCATTGAGTTTAAGACTTCAACTTCGCCTTCAACCTTCATTTCTATCGGATAACGAATATAATCAGAATACGTTTTGATTAGATTTTTAATCGTGTATTCGTCAATAAAACGCTCATAGAATTCGTCATCTGTATTGTCTTTAATCTTACAAATGATTGTAGAACCGTGTTTTTCACGCTCTGCTTCTTCAATCTTAAATCCGTCTAAACCATCAGAGCTAAACTTATATGCTTGTTCTTCACCATAAGCTTTGGAGATAACATCCACGTGATCACTTACCATGAATGCCGAATAAAATCCGACACCAAATTGACCAATAACATCAACTGCGTCATTGCCTTCTTCAAGTGCCTTTTTAAAAGCATGCGAATCACTTTTCGCAATAGTACCGAGATATGTTTCAAGTTCTTTTTCTGTCATACCGATACCATAGTCATGAATGGTTAAGGTGCGGTTTTCCTCATCCAGTTCAATTTCAATTTTCAAATCTTCTTTATTAATTTCAATCGACGTATCTTGTAAAGATTTGTAATACAGTTTATCTTCCGCATCACTCGCATTTGAAACTAATTCTCTTAAGAATATCTCCTTATTCGTATAGATAGAATTAATCATTAAGTCTAGTAGCCTTTTTGATTCAGCTTTAAATTGTTTTGTTCGAGCCATTCTATTCCTCCTTAGCACTCATATACCTTAAGTGCTAATATCATATCGCATTCTCGTATTTTGTCAACGGGTTTAAGAATTTTTTCAGTTCTTAATTTGCATTACTAAATATGTCCACAAAAAAACCAGTCCTAAACTGGTTTTTTTGTGGACACTTGGTCTAAAAGTTGATTACGAACTTCTACACTTGAACTTATGTCCGTTAAAATTTTTAACGTATCTCCTGCTAGAATTATTGTATCTCCATGTGGAATCAATTCGTGATCTCCACGTCCAAGTCCTGCTAATAAACAGGACTTTGGCCAATAAACATCTCGCACCATGCACCCGTCAAGTGCACTTTCTACATGAACACAAATCTCAATGATTTCTTTTTCACCGGTGATATTGGGTGCACGTTCCCCTGCAAGCCGCTCTAACATTGCCTCATATACAGGTTCTCCACCACATAAATCAGAAACAACATAAGCAACCAAAGATACCACCGCAATCGGCATTAGTTGGTCAAAATTACCAACCATTTCTGTAATCAGTACGATTGCAGTGAGAGGGGCTTTCCCAATCGCAGTGAAATAACCCGCCATCGCAATCACAATAAATGATTTCAAAAATTTGGGATCTAAGCCAAACTGAGAAATCAAAAAAGAACCGTAAATCGCTCCCAAAAGTGCACCGAGTGAAAGGATGGGTAGAAAGATTCCTCCAGGAAGACCCGATCCATACGAAACCATTGAGAAAATATATCTAAGCACAAAAATTGAAATAAGTACGGAAAGTCCAAATGGATTTTCCACAAGAATATGAATAATATCACTACCACCACCAATTAAGTGTGGATAAAAGAATCCAATTGGAATAACGAGAATAAAAGGAATCACACCATAAAAATGTGCTGGAACTTTTTTAATTTTACTGTAAACAGTAGGTATCCAAAGCACTGTTTTTTGGTAAATAAATCCAGTAACTCCTAAAATCAGACCCAATACAATTATAAATCCATAATGCTTCAAGTCAAACGTTTGTAGATGACCAAAAGATAAAATTGGACTGAGTCCAAAGAAGTATAGCGAAATGAAATTCGCAGTCGTCGTTGCTGCCAGGGTTGTTAAAAGTACAAGCGGCGAAAAATTATGATGAACCTCTTCCAAAACAAAGAGAAGCCCCGCCACTGGAGCATTGAACGCAGCCGCAAGACCCGCACCCGCACCACTTGAAACTAAAACTTTTTCAGACATTGTGTTTCCCTTAAAGCCTTGATTAACACCTTGTCCTACTGCAGCCCCCAACTGAATCGAAGGTCCTTCTCGTCCTAAAAAGAGCCCTGAACCAATCGATAAGATCCCGGCAATACCTTTTCTTAAAATAATCGAGAGCCAATTCATATGCATGACTCCTAACATCTGTCCTTCAATTTGTGGAATACCGCTCCCTTTAATCATGGGGTCTTTTTTAATAATCAAACCAATTCCAATTGCAAGCACAATTGATGCGAATACCCAGAGAAAAATCCACTGTGGATTAATACGTAACAGTGCGTAAGCCAGTTTCACATAACCCAATAATTCTTCGATCAAATAGCGAAACAGACTCACAATCAGTCCCGAAAAAACACCTACGATGATGCCTTTTCCAATAAATGCCAGACGTGTTTTATCAAAATAACTTAAAATCTCTTCTTTTCTTTTCAAATCGACAACTCCCAACTTTTCATCATTATCATACGCTTATGAGGTTTTACTGACAAGAATAAAACAAAAAAAATAGATACAAAATCGTATCTATTTTACTGAATCGGTTTTCGATAATTAGTTATTTCAATATATTCCATGCGTCCTGAATCAACATCAAACTTGAAAGTACTCTTAGCTTTTTTATTGTGCTCAAATGTTATGTTTTTAAATCGGGCATTCTCATCTTCCTTAAATTCACCTAATTGCTCAATGATTTGTTCTTTAGGTGTATCAAATGAAATCCCTTCATGCACAACAATATCAACCGGATCATCGTAATAGGACTCGCGATTCTCTGCACTTATTGATGCAACAAGCGTTTCTTCTAAAAGTTTTTCCTCATCTGCGGCATTGAAAAATGCAATCCAAATAATATTACGATCTTTACGTAAAGCATATCCGTCTGTATAACTATTGGAAGCAAGTGTTATGGAATCAATATCTGTAGTTGGCTCCCAACCATCTTCAAATAACGTTTGATAAGATACAGGAAGTTGATAATCTTTACCTCCTAATTTAAACACAATGGTTTCAAAGGTATTCACGGGTGGTTTAATGACTTCAGGTTCTTCTGGAGTCTTTGCACACCCTGTTAAAATAAGCAATAAAACTAAAACAGAACTTAGACGTTTCATAGGTTCACCTCATTATTGTCATCATATCATAAGTTTGAATTCACGAAAAGATATCCTATTTATTCTCCAATACATTTGAATAAATACGTTTCAATTGCTCACCAATAGCACCAATGCTACGCTCTTTCGCAACACGGTATCCTTCCACCGTTGTACTAGGTAACCTTTGATCGAGACAATCTCTAATAATTCGGATAAAATCATCATTTGTTTCTCCCTTATAACAGTTTTCCCCATCCACAAGCCATGGATCGTATACACCAATATTTCGAACCAGCGTTTGACAATTGGCAGCAAGAGCCTCTAATACCACAATTCCCTCAGTCTCTTCATATGATGGGAAAAAGAACATATCTGCACACATATATGCCCCTTCGATAATATCTCCTGAAATATAACCCGGAAGCAACACATTGTCCGGCTTATGTTTTATCGCATCTCGAATTTTTTGCGTAACACTTGCAAGAGGGGTATGACCAAACCAAATAAACGTTACCTCAGGCATATTACGGGCAACTTCCATAAAATCAGGCAGTCCTTTGCGCTCAAAATAAAGTCCTACAGAAACTACAACGGGTTTTCCGGCTTCAATCTTAAAATGATCTCGAAACGCTTGAACTTTTTCCTCTGAATACTCGAAGCGACTTAAATCGATTCCATTTGAAATATCTTCAATTGGAATTGTGATCCCATAACCTTCAAGAATACGTTTAGAATAGGGAGTTGGAGTAAGAATATAATCTCCCAACTTATAACTAGAAACGATATGTTTTTTAAAAAGTGGTGAAAGTTGATTTGAAAACATAAATGAATTACGGAAATCTTCTTCTGTAGAATGTGCATGATATACAACTTTTTTCCCCATTCTTCGCGCCTTACGTGCAAACTTACGCGCTCCAAAATCTACCGTGTTAATATGAACCAAATCGTAGTCATCTTGGATATTCGTTGTAAAGTCAACATGAGCTTCGGACAAAGCACGTACTTGATGCTTCATTGCACGTCCAATTCCCGATTTACTAAATGCCTTTTCGCCTTTTTGATAGAGTAATATTTTCATGATAAACCGCCTTTATCTTTTGTACTCATAGCCTATCATTGTGACCATAACCTGTCAATAAAGGTTCCAATACACGCTTTTTCTTTCAATTTATTGTTTCATTCGTTACAATGAGTTAAAAGAGGTGATTTTATATGCATGGTGATTTACGACGCACACAAATTATTACAAAATTGATAGATTCAGAGCACGCAATAAGCGCAAATCAATTCGCTAAGACATTCAATGTATCACGACAAATTATTGTCGGCGATATCGCACTTTTAAGGGCACAAGGTCATGACATTATCGCGACGGGTAAAGGATACTTGATCAATCGTATCGATGAGAACATGAAAATCTATACGCTTGCAATGCAGCACAGTCATCACGATACACAAAAAGAATTAGAGATTTTTATCAAACACCACGCACATGTTTTGGATGTCACCGTTGAACATCCAATCTACGGATCATTAACAGGTCAATTGGATATTCGAACTCATGAAGACATTACACTTTTTATGAACCAGAAGCCTGAACTTCTGGCTTCACTTACCAACGGGATACACCTTCATCGCATTGCAATTTCCAAAGAACACTACCCCAACCTCATGATTGATCTAAAAAAACATGCATTTCTCTATGAAAGTAACTAAGGTGTCTTGACACCTTTTTCTTTTGCTACTACAATACTTCTAGGTGTCAAAACACCCTGGAGGACCTCATGAAATCTGTTCGTAATCTCAGCATGACTGCTTTACTGATCGCACTTGGAATTACCATCCCTATGTTTATGCCTAAAATCATCATACCACCGGCATCATACACGCTTGCAAGTCATGTTCCCTTATTCGTATCAATGTTTATTTCGCCCGCTGTTGCACTTGCTGTAGCGTTAGGGACAGGAGTAGGTTTTTTAATCTCAACCCCATTTATCGTTGCGGTACGCGCATTCTCACACTGTGTTTTCGCTTTACTTGGATCACTTTACATTCAAAAAAATCCGGACCTCATCAAACAAAAAGGAAAATGCATTAGTTTTAATATTATAATCGGTATCATTCATGCAACCGTTGAATGTTTAGCCGTTACCCCCTTCTTTTTTACTCAAGCCACAAACTCTGGTTCTTATTTTACGATAGTCTTTTTGGCGGTTGGTTTTGGCGGTTTTATCCACAGTCTTATCGATTTTACAATTGCATCCACAATTTTAAAACGTATTCCTTTAAAATAATATGTTATCATTAACATATATTTAAAGGGAGGTTCTTATGAAACCATTATTTATCTACTATCCTAAATGTTCTACATGTAAACGTGCAGTAAAATATTTAGAAGAAAACAACATCGATGTTGTTTATCGAGACATGATGCTTGAAAATCCAACGAAAGCAGAATTAAAAGAATGGCTCCAAATTAGTGGCTTACCCATCAAACGATTCTTTAATACATCCGGTATCGTTTATCGTGAAATGAAATTGAAGGATAAACTGCCAGAAATGAGTGATGACGAAGCTTTAGAATTACTCTCAACAACAGGTCGTTTAGTCCGCAGACCTATGTTAATTGGTGATCACGGTGTATTTGTTGGCTTCCACGAAGAGATGTATGAGACATTAAAATAATGATCATTCTCGTATCACCAACTAAAACACAAAAAGAGAATTCTCAAGATTACATTGAGAATTCTCTTTTTCCCGAAATAAAGTCAAAACTTCTTGCTTCACTACAAGCATTAACACGTGATGAAATCAAAGCATCAATGCATGTATCCGATAAAATTGCGGATACCGTTTACCAAAACTATCAAAGCTTTTCAGAATCAACACCTGCAATCTTATCCTATCAAGGTTCTTCCTTCAAAAATATGAATCGAGAACTTTGGTCACACGAAGATTATCAAGAAGCTCAGAAACGTCTCTACATTTTCTCCGCACTCTATGGACTCTCTAAATGTTCTTCTGCGGTTGGACGTTACCGTCTCGATTTCCTAATGAAACTTAATATGGACCTGTATCAAATATGGAAACAACCCATCACCGATTATCTTAATAACCTAAACCAACCCCTTGTTAACCTTGCATCCAGTGAGTACAGTTCAATGATCGATATGAACACTTTAAGTGTTCCGATGATTACCTTGGATTTTAAAGAACAAATTGGTGATTCCTATAAAACCAAATCGACCTATGTAAAGATTGCACGCGGAAAGATGGTCTCATACCTCATTCAAAATCGCATCCAATCATTCAATGACATTAAAAAAATTACGTTTGATGATTACACTTTCAATACAGAATTATCCACAGACGAAACCTATATATTTACCCGAAAAGAAAGCTAAAACTTTCTTTTTTTTATACAACATTTCATCATACTTTTTCAAACATATCCAAACGAAATGATACACTGTATTTGAAAGCGAGGGTTATGTCCATGAAAAAAATATTTGTTTTAGGTGGAACTGGATTTCTTGGTTACCATACAGTTTGTGAACTTCTAAAAAGAGATTACCAGGTAAAGACAATGTCCTTACCTCCAATGCCTTCAGATAATCTTTTTCCAGAAAATGTAGAGAACCAGTTGGGAGATATCAATCAAATGAGCGACTCCGAGATTGTGGATATGCTCTATGATGTTGATGGATTTATCTATGCTATTGGCGCTGATGAACGATGGTTACCGGATGCACCTTCTTATCGTTCATTCTATCAAGCCAATGTTATCCCCACACAGCGAATTGCGCGACTCGCAGTTGAGGCAGGTGTGGAAAGTTTTGTGATATTTGGATCTTACTTTTCTGAATTTGCAGAACGCCTTCCGCAGTACAATTTAAAAAACCAAGGCTACTCTGGTACACGTCTACTTCAAGAGCAGATTGCCTTTGCAGAAGGGGAAGGTGCGATGCGAGTCACAAGTCTTAGACTTCCTTATATTTTCGGAACAATGCCTGGCCGAACACCTCTTTGGAAGATGTTTGTAGACATGGTACGCGACCAATCGGTATATCCAATACACAAAGGAGGAACCGCTGTAATTACCGCCACACAGGTCGCAGAAGCCGCAATAGGCGCTCTTGAAAACGGGATCCATCGTTCAACATACGCCATCTGCGATTCAAACCTTAAATATGCAGAATTTTTCCAGATGATTGTTGAAGCATTAAACCAAGATACCAAAATACAGATTGTGGATTACGCATCCATGCGTGATCGATATGCCGCGGCAGATCAACATGCTGCATCACAAGGAAAAGAACATGGCATACACGTTGAGATATCCCAAAAAATGCAAGAAGAAGATCTTTATCTTGATCCTAAGGAAACCATGTCCGTTCTCAAATTCAACCCTGAAGAAGATATTAAAGCAGTTATACGTGAAACACTCCTTCAATGCTTATAAATAAAAAAGACAGCTCATAAACACCAGCTGTCTTTTTACATGTTTTGAATGATTTGCTTAACTTCAACCATTCCCATATCAAGATCATCAATTTCATCTTCTGATATCCATGATACTTTGGATACAACCGCTTCTGAAAAATCACCTGACACTTCAAAAACCAGATTCACATAATGAACTGTTTTATGATACTTAGGAAGTTCTACAATATCTTCCGCAATTCCGACAAAATAAGAATCATCGATATCATAACCGGTCTCTTCCTTAACTTCGCGTTCCAGCGCTTGGTATATTGTCTCATTCAACATTTGACGCCCACCAACTATATTGTGTGCATCATCAAAGAGTATCCCTTTATCAGAACGCATTAATGCACTCACTCTAAACGTCAACTCATGACCTTCCGCGAGCTTATAACTGAGGTCTTTGGAAGCTAATGAACCCGGCTCTAGATTACGATACTCATAAAAATCAAATTCCTCGGCATTTATAAATGGTAGCCACTCATCGGGGTAATGAGATTCTTCAACGATTGAGAAGGAACCTACATCACTGAGAGTATCTACTTCAGCGATTAATACAAAATTATGCGCGTGATCAAAATCTCGTCCAAACGACTCACCAATCCCCATAAATTCTAGATTAGAAATCGCTTGATGGAACGATGCATTAACCAATCGTTGTGCACAATCTTCAATTCGTTCTTTATACTGTAACACGCCTTGGATCGGCTTAAGATTTCGATCAAATAAGTACTTATTTTGATATTTAATGAGTACTGTAACGAAAACACAGTATTCTTTATTGAATTTTAAGTCCATAACTACTCCTTATTGATATAGAAAAACCGGTCAGAGACCGGTTTGTTTAATTTAACATAAATTAGTCGATTGAAACTTTGATTCCAGGACCCATTGATGTTGAGATTGTAAGGTTTTTAATAAAAGCACCCTTAACAGCAGCTGGACGTGATTTAAGAATTACGTCATGTAATGCGTTAAAGTTTTCTTCTAATGCTTCATCTGTAAATGATGATTTACCGATAATTGTGTTAACGTTTGATTCTTTATCAACACGGTATTCGATTTTACCTTTTTTGATTTCTTCAACAGCTTTAGTGATGTCCATAGTTACTGTTCCAGTTTTAGGGTTTGGCATTAAACCTTTAGGTCCTAATACACGACCAAGTTTACCAAGCTCACCCATCATATCTGGTGTAGCAACGATAATATCAAACTCGAACCATCCTTTTTGGATTTCTTCAAGAATTTCTTTACCACCAACAAAATCTGCTCCTGCATCTTTTGCTTCTTGTTCCTTAGCGCCTTGAGTTACAACCAATACCTTTTGTGAACGTCCTGTTCCATTAGGTAATACCATTGCACCACGGATTTGTTGATCAGCATGACGAGGATCAACATTTAAACGGTATGAAACTTCGAATGTTTCATCGAATTTTGCGAAACTTGCTTCTTTTGCTAATTTGATTGCTTCAGAAATTGAGTAAACTTTTGAGCGATCCACTAATTCATTAGCTTTAACGACGTTTTTTGATTTTTTAGCCATTATACTCTAGTCCTCCATTCCTTCAATAGCAATACCCATATTACGTGCTGTACCAGCAACGATGTTCATAGCACCTTCGATGCTATTTGCATTTAAATCGGGCATTTTATATTCAGCAATTTCACGTAATTGATCTGCTGAGATTGTAGCAACAATGTTTGAATTTGGTGTTGCTGATCCACTCTTAACTCCAGCAGCTCTCTTTAATAAGATAGCAGCAGGTGTTGTTTTTAAGACAAAATCAAATGATTTGTCATCAAATACTGTAATTTCTACAGGTACAACGTCTCCTGCACGATCTCTACTTTGATCATTGAACGCAGTACAGAATTGAGGCATGTTAATACCAACACCAGCTAATGCAGGTCCTGGTTTAGCGCCACCGGCAGGGAATTGTAGTTTAACTACTCTTGCAACTTTTTTACTCACGAGACATTCCTCCTTATGTGTGTTTGTCTGTGCTGTGGTTAAATGAATGGTTGCATCACTCTCCCACATTACAAAAGCCTTTTTACAGGCTTATATATTTTACATCTTACACCAGTCTAAGTCAAGCATATTTTCTAGAGACAATTATAGGGTTTCTGGCCATACCATCGTATGTTCGACCAGAGCATCATTATGGGTTTCCACCACAACAAACCCCTCTCGCTTATAAAAACTTTGTGCTTTTATATTTTGATCATACACATCAAGTGTGAGTTCATCATAACGTGCTTTGATATAATCAAGAAGTTGCTTACCAATACCCTTATTACGTGAATCTTTTGAAACAAAAATCCCTGCAAGATAATACCCTTCCGTCACGCCTGCAAAGCCTTGAATCACACCGTCTTCGACTGAGACATAGATATTCGCATTCTCCATCATTTCCTTCACATTATCATAATTATCGTTCCAAAATGCAGCATTCACAAATGAGTGAACCTCTAAATTACTTTGTAGCCATATTTCCATGACTTGATCTATTTCGGGAATTTCCATATAACGTATCATATCCATGCACCTCTTCTCTTAAGTTCTATTATACCTGTTTTTTAAACCCATCACCAGGACCTCTTTGTGATAAAAAAAAGATGTGATACTTTCTCACATCTTTTTTTGAAATTATTTAAGAATTGATTTTACAGTTTCAGATACGTTATCCACCGTGAATCCAAATGCTTCAAAGAGTTTTGGTGCTGGTGCAGATCCACCAAAGTGATCCAAGGTTACATAAGCGCCATCAAGTCCGATTAGTTTACCCCAACTTAGAGATGAACCTGCTTCAACGGCAACACGAGCACGTACTGCTGATGGAAGCACAGATTCTTGATATTCGTTGCTTTGTTCTTCAAAAAGTTCAATACATGGCATTGAAACAACACGCACACCGATATTTTCTTTTTCTAAAGACTTAGCGGTTTCAATTGCAAGTGAAACCTCAGATCCTGTAGCCATAATAATCGCATCGATCTTTTCAGCGTCTTTCACAACATAACCACCTTTAAGTGCATCAACACCCGACATTTCAAGTTGTGGTAAGTTTTGACGTGAAAGAATCAGCCCAACTGGTGTTGTTTTCGATGTAAGAGCTAAAACCCAACCATAAGCGGTTTCGATTGCATCCGCTGGACGGAATGTATAGAAGTTAGGTAATGAACGTAACATTGTAAGTTGTTCAACCGGTTCATGTGTAGGTCCATCTTCCCCAACACCAATACTATCGTGAGTTAAAACGTAAGTTAATGGCAAGTTCATAAGTGAACTTAAACGAGCCATTGGTTTTAAGAAGTCTGAGAACACAAAGAATGTTGCGACATAAGCCTTAAGTCCACCATAAAGCACAATACCATTACCCATCGCAGCCATTGCATGTTCACGAATACCAAAATGAATATTACGTCCCGCAAAATTTTGTGATGAGAATGAATCTTCATCATTCATATTTGTCATATTTGAAGGTGCTAAGTCCGCTGACCCTCCAAAAATATTTGAATATTGATCTTTAAGACGATTAATCATCATACCGGAAACATTTCGTGTTGCCATTGGTTTGTTTTCAAATTCAAACAATGATTTATTATTTGTTAGTTCTTCTACAGTAATATCTGTGAAATCTTGATCCAATTGTTTTGCTAATTCTGGATAAGCATTTTTATATGAATCCATCATCACATTCCATGCATCTTGTGCTTTTGCACCTTCAGCTGCAATTGCACCAAAGTGTTCGTACACTTCTTCAGGAACGTAGAATGGTTCAAGGCTTGGGTAATTTACAAGTTCTTTAAATGTTTTGATTCCTTCCTCACCGATTGGAGCACCATGTGATGAGGCAGAACCTTCTTTAGGTGTACCGAAACCAATCTTAGTTCGGATTTCAATAAATGAAGGTTTATCAAGGTTTAATTTTGCTTCAGTAATTGCAGCATTAATTGCTTCGATGTCATTACCATCTTCAACCACAAATGTGTCAAAACCATATGCTTCATAACGAGCACATACATCTTCATGGAATGAAAGATCTGTACTTCCTTCGATCGTGATGTTGTTTGAATCATAAAGAACAATCAAGCGACCTAAATTCATTGCACCTGCAAAAGAAGATGCTTCACTTGTAATTCCTTCCATCATACAACCATCACCTGAAATAACGTAAGTGAAGTTGTTGAATACATCGAATCCGTCTTTGTTGTATTTTGCTGCGAGGTGTTCTTGGGCCATTGCCATACCAACTGCTGTTGATAAACCGGCACCTAAAGGACCTGTTGTAGCTTCAACGCCATCCGTATGACCATATTCTGGATGACCTGGTGTTAAAGAGTTAAATTGACGGAAATTTTGTAAGTCTTCTTTCGAAACCTTATATCCAAACACGTGTAGTAGTGAGTAGAGAAGTGCCGATCCATGTCCTGCTGACAGAACAAAACGATCTCTGTTGATCCATTTAGGATCAGCAGGGTTAAAGTTCATATGATTTGCCCACACAGTATATGCCATGGGTGCAGCGCCTAAAGGCATTCCAGGATGACCTGAATTTGCTTTTTGAACTGCATCTACAGATAACACACGAAGTGCATTAACTGCTAAGTTTTCAATATTATTCATAATTTATATGTGCTCCTTCTTTTTCATATATAAGATACATGATTTCAGCGAATATATCAATGTACCGCTTACGCCTTAAAAAGACATAGCACAACATATTTTTTAATCGAGTTGCGCTCTTTCATTAATATCTTTTTTTAGTGCTTCAAATTTTAAGAGTGATTCTTCAATTGTTTTACCTACAACGCAATAGTAAAACTTGCATTTTGGTTCCGTACCAGATGGTCGAATTGCAATCCAAGATCCATCTTCAAGGCTATACTTAATAACATTCGATTTTGGTAATGTTAATCTTTCACCGTTTGAACGTGATGATGTTAAATAATCATCTCGGTAAAGAACCTTAATTCCCGCAAACGCTTCGATATTTGATTCTCTAAATGTTGTTAGGATTTCTTGAATACGATTTAAACCCTCTTGTCCGGATAACGTAATTGCTACTTGTGTTTCATGATACGCACCATGTCTGTCATAAAGACCGTTTAAAACATCAACGAGTGTTAAGCCATGATTTTTGTAATAGTTTGCCGCTTCCGCAACCATCATACATGCTTGCAAAGCATCTTTATCACGCACAAAATCTGCGAGAAGATAACCGTAGCTTTCTTCATAACCAAATACAAAATTAAAATCACCCACTTTATTGTGATTTTCGATGCTATCACCGATGTATTTAAAACCCGTTAATGTCTTCTCTACATTCACACCGTAAGATTGCGCAATCTTTTCTCCTAAGTCAGAAGTAACGACGGTATTAAACATAATTGGATTTTCAGGCATGGTTTCTTTTTCAATTCGTGTTGCATAGATATATTCTTGAAGTATGGATCCACCTTGGTTTCCGGTAAGGTAAACATACTCGTCATGGTGTTTAACCACAATACCCATACGGTCTGCATCCGGATCACAACTGAGTACAAGATCAGCATCGTGTTTTACCGCATATTCCACGGCTAAATCATAGGACGCTTTTTCTTCGGGATTCGGAGTTTTTGTATTACTAAAATTAGGGTCATAATTACTTTGTTCCATGACAGGAATAACATTGTATCCTGCATTCGTTAAGATATCCGGTACAAGTGGATAGGATGTTCCATGTTGCGATGTAAACACAACGGATAAGGTTTTTACTTCCTCTGGACGTAATTGAATTGAATGGATTGCATCTTTATAGGTTTCATCAAAATCAGCTTCCATATAAGTAATCATTGAACGATTACCCTGATTGATATCCACCTTCGTTTCATCCGGTTCTTCATTGATAAGAGAAATAACACGAGCAATCTTGTGATCCACCAATTGACATCCATTTTCATCGTATACTTTGTAACCATTGTATTCTTTCGGGTTATGACTTGCTGTAATAACAATTCCACCAACACAGTTTAACGTTCTAACTGCAAATGATAACTCGGGTGTTGGACGAGGTTGTGAAAAGATGTAACTTTTAATCCCGTAAGTTGATAATACCATCGCACTCACGTCCGCAAATTCTTTAGACATATGACGGTTGTCATATGCAATCGCTATTTTTAATTCTTGATCTTTAAATGTCTCAACTAAGTATTTCGCAAATCCCACACTTGCTTTCGCTACCGTATAAACATTCATGCGGTTAGGTCCGATTCCTAATAATCCGCGCATACCTGCAGTACCAAATTCTAATGACTTATAAAAAGCGTCATGTTTTGTGCTTTCATCCATAGTTTGCATTGCTTCCTCAATCCATGAATAATCGCGAGCCAACTCATTCCATCTATCTAATGACATAATTCCCTCCTGCATAAAAAAAATAGAAGATTCTCATCTTCTATTTTATTCTAATTATAAAATTAAGCAATTACTTTTTGTGCTTTTAGTACTTCTTCAATTGTAGCGATTGCATCATCTTGATCTTCGCCTTCAGCAGAAATAACGATTTCTGACTGAGTTGGAATTCCTAATGACATAACGCCCATGATTGACTTCATGTTTACAGCTTTACCTTTGTAGCTGATTTTGATTTCGCTCTTGAATTTGCTTGCTGCATTTACTGCTACGGTTGCAGGACGCGCATGCAATCCAACAGGATCAATAACTGTTACTGTAATCTCTTTCATAAGTATAACCTCCTACTTTTCATTTCAATTTTATACTATTTTAAAGATTAATACAATGATTAGTCTTTTTTTACTTGTGATATGGATGATTTTTTGAAATCATAAAAAACCGATACACTTGTTCATACAACATAAGGCGGACAAGTTGATGTGGAAAAGTAAGGTTTGAAATCTTCCAACGATAGTTAGAACGTTCTCTTATTGATTGGTTTACACCGTGAGAACCACCAATAATAAATGTGATTGGCTTTCCCATATCGATGAGATCCATTATTTTTTCACTCATCGAAACCGAGTCCAAATCTTTTCCACTTAAGTCCATCAATACCACATAGTCGCGATCATCAATTTTCTCAAGTATTCTTTGACATTCATCTTCAATGATACTCGTAACATCGCTTTTATTTGAGTTTGTTAGTTCAATCATTTCGACAGAATGAATGGGTTTAAGGCGTTTCTCATATTCTTGAATCAGTGCTTGCATTGGTTTTTCTTTAATTTTTCCAATTGCGATAATTTTTATCACTGCAATGTTACCTCTACCTCGTGAATTTCTCCATTACGATTTATCGTTAGTTTAACGGTATCACCGACTTTATGTGCATATAGTTCACGTCTAAACTCGCGATAACTCGAAATGGCTTTGTCATTAATATGGGTTAGAATGTCACCCTCTTTAATATCTGCTTTACGTGCTGGTCCATTTTGAGTTAACTCAGCAATAAATACTCCCGCATTTACATCTGAAGGAACTTTATAGTAATTTTTAAGGAATGGGTTCATTTCAGAAACCGAAACACCTGAAATCCCTATAACTGGATATTGTACTTTTCCAGTTTCTTCAATTTGTTTAATGATTGGAACCACTTCATTGATAGGAATTGAGAATCCCATTCCTTCAACTTGAGCTGAAGAGAGTTTCATGGAATTAATACCAATTAATTCTCCATTCATGTTTACAAGTGCTCCACCACTATTTCCCGGGTTAATTGCAGCATCTGTTTGCATTACAACCATATCCCAATCCGGATTACGGTCTCCATTTAAATCAACTGGAACTTTACGATCTTTTCCAGAAATAACTCCAAATGTTACGGAGTTTGCGAATTCTAAATCTACTGGACTTCCAATAGCGAGGACAAATTCCCCCACCTTAACAACAGAAGAATCCCCCAGTTTCATTGGCTTCACATCCGAATCAGTTTCTACTTGAAGTAGTGCTAAATCTGTAAAAGGATCCGCGCCTAAAAGTTTCGCTTCTACTTTTTCGCCATTTGAGAATTGAACATAGTATTGTTCACCTTTTTCAGTTACGTGATTATTGGTGATAATGTGAATCTTACCACCTTCATTTTTGTACACTACACCTGATCCACTACCCGCAAGTTGTCCACTTTGGACATTTAATACACTCACAACTTGGTCGCGAACATTTTCAACGACTTTCGTTGGATCTGTTTCAAATTCTGTAACAACTTTTTCTACAGTTTTACCATCTTCGGTCTTCTCAGTGACTGTTGGACGATTGTTTAGGTCGTAGACTTGATAGGTTAGAAATCCATTCCATGCAAGTAAAATAACTAAAATTCCAATAAATGTATTTTTAAATCCTTGATCTTTTTTCATATTTGATATCCTCCAATTACAATTTCAAATTGTTTAGCGACATTGAATTCAATCCCCTCATTATCAACTAATTCACGTACCGTTGACAAGGCTAAATATTCATCATTAGCTTCCGAACTAAGATGGGCTAGTAAAATTTCCTTTGTTTTTTCCGAAACAACTTTAGATAACAGAACACCCGCTTCTTCATTAGACAAGTGACCTGTATCCGATAATATACGACGCTTAATGGCATAAGGACGATTGGTTTGCATCAGTAATTCAGGATCGTGATTGCTTTCCAAGATGTAGTAATCGGCATCTTTGATCAATTCAAAATCCTGCTCACGAATGTAACCCGTATCGGTAATATACACAAGTTTACGACTCCCGTCATCAACAATATATCCTACTGAATCATCCGCGTCGTGAGATGTTTTCACTGCCGTGATTATAAACGGTCCAACGTGAAATGGGGTATACGGTTCTACCTTTGTATGGTTAAACATAATCTCCGAAGGACAGTAGATTTGATGGTGAGCAAAATGCTTCAACTGACTAGTATGATCACCATGATCGTGTGTAATCAAAACACAATCCACATCATCAAATGTTAGCGCTAGCGATTCAAAACTTTGTTTGAGATAACGCTTTGTGGTTCCACAATCAATCATAATTCGAACCCCTTGCGATTCTACAAGACAACAGTTCCCTTTAGAACCGCTCGCAAGCATTGAATATTTCATAAACATCTTCCTTTACCTAACATCCCATTACGGTGCATGGGTCTACCCGCACGCCGTGATAGCGGAACTCTAAATGAACATGAGGACCATAAGTTGTACCTGTCATACCCATATATCCAATATTATCACCACGTTTTACAAGATCACCAACATTGAAGTAAGGACCTGTAGCCATATGTGCATAAAGCGTTGTATAACCATTACCATGATCAATCACAATATGATTACCCCAACCACTTCCACATCCATAATTTCCTTCAAAACAACCACTTACAGTTTCCGATACAACACCTCGGTCAACTGCATATATTGGACCAAAACCACCACCATTGAGAACAAAATCAGTTCCATTATGGTTGTAGTAACATGAATTTCCATAGACACATGAAATATTCGCGTTATCTAACGGCCAACGATAGTTACCCGACCCAATCCGTGGTTCAACCTTCGTACCATAACGAACTTTTCCACGAATCGGCTCTTTCGTTACTTGTGTTCGAATTTCCTCCGAAGACTTTGGAGCACCATTCACAATAACATCTTCATAAACCACATCTCGCTTACCATTTTGTTCCACAACATCCACAACTTCCTTCCCTTCAGATAATTCTGGGTCAGATTCGTAGATTGTTGACTCGGGATAAACAACTTCTGAGGTCATTCGTTCTCGAGTGATTTTAACGGTAAAAGGAGAATTAAACTTACTGACTCGAAGTTTCGATCCAACCTCAAGCACCTGGTTTACATCTTTAATTATATCACTATTTATATATTTTATTTGATTTGCATCCATACCTTTATGCCAAGCAATCCCTGCGATTGTGTCATACGGTTGGACTTCATAAATTTCAACTTTTGGATTATATCCATAACTTAGAAAGGTTAAAACATCACTTTCATTCATAAGAATATTTTCTTTGGATGTCAATCCTTTGCTAATTTGAACTGTTTCTTCTACTTCCACATTAACATCATGTGTCCCATAATCTTTGATGCTTTCAATTTTTCGATTGTTTTTCATCGCATCAAATGTTTTGTCATCTGTAAAGTTCCGAATAAATGTATCACGTGCTTTGTTGAAGTCATCGATATTCTTAACATAAATGATCGCACCATTAGAAAATGTAACTTGATTTACTTCAATCGCAAAGAGTTTTTCATCATAGAGATATTGAAATATTTCATCATCACGATCTTCATAGTGATTAAAGCTCAATTCTTTAACGAGAATTAAGTCATCGATAAAACCTAGCTTTGAATCTGGGAATTCAGCTTTATATTCTTCTTCGTAAACCTTATCAAACATCTTATTTAATTTCGAACCGTCGCTGATAATGCCCACTAGTTTTTCGTCACGATAAAGTTTTGTGACTTCAATGGGTTTATCAGACTTTCCTTCAGACTCTTGTGGAAAGATTGATGTAGATGTGTCGGTTAATTTGTATAAATCCACAACACTCGTATTCGCACTCACTGTTTCGATTGCATACGTAATAAGTACTGAGACTATAAAAGTTATCAGGATTAATTTCAGTTCTTTATGTTGCTTCATTAGACCAACTCCTTTTGGAAAGCACAAACGAGACCGTAATCTCGTTTATACTTCGATTTGATAAAAACTAACAGCCAATAACACCACATGCATCAACACGTGTTCCACCACCCACAATAATTTCAAGATGGACGTGTGGATAACTTGTTCGACCCGTCATACCAACATAACCAATGTTTTCACCCTTTGCGACAGTTTGTCCTGCTTGGAAATAACCTGGACTTGCCATATGGGCATAAAGGGATCTGTATCCATTACCATGGTCAATAACGATATAGTTACCCCATCCTCCTGGATCGTATGAGTTTGTTGTGACAACACCACGGTCAATTGCGTAGATTGGTCCATAGCCACTACCGTGTGTTGAAAAGTCTGTACCCGAGTGATTTGGATAACAACCATAACCACAAAGAACATAGGCATTATCTAAAGGCCAACGCCATGCACCACTACCAACTTTAGGTTCAACTTTTGTACCATATCGAATAACACCACGTACTGGTTTCTTAGTTTCTTTACTTGATATTTCTTTCGTTGAGATGGATGCACCATTCTCATAAACATCTTCATAAATAACATCACGAGCACCATTTTGTTCCACGACATCCACAACTTCTTTACCTTCCGCAAGTTCTGGATCGGATTGATATACTGTTTTTTCAGGATATACTGGTTCCGTCGTCATACGTTGCTTGGTTACAGTAACTGTGAATGGTGAATCAAACTTACTTACTCGAAGCTCTGATCCAACTTCAAGCACCTGATTCACATCTTTGATTTTATCCGCATTAATGGATTGAATCTGATTAACGTTCATACCACTGTGATATGCAATACCTTCTAATGTATCAAATGGTTTAATTTTATAAGTTTCAACTTTTGGATTATACCCATAACTTAAGAATGTCAGAATTTCTGTTTCATCTTTTAGGATTTTATCCTTCGTCGCAAGTCCCCGCGTTACTTTAACGGTTTCTTTAACTTTTACATCAATATCCTTAGTTCCATAGTCCGTAATTGCAGGAATTTTTTTATTATTTTTGATTGCATCAAATGTGCTCTCACTGGTAAAGTTTTGTATGAATTTATCACGCGCTGAATCAAAATCTTCAGAATTCTTTACATAGATGATGGCTCCATTTGAGAATGTGACTTTATTTGCCTCAATCGCAAATAAGTTTTCTTTATAGAGATAGTCAAAAATATCATTATCACGATCTTCATAAACATTGAAACTCATTTCATCTACTTGAATAAGGTCATCAATGAATCCCAACTTAGAATCTGGGAATTCTTCTTTATATTCATTTTCATACACTTCATCAAACATCTTCTGTAGACGTGTCGAATCTTTCAAGACCCCTACTAGTTTTTGTTCGCGATAAAGCTTTGTAATCACTACAGGTTTATCATTTACAGTTACAACTTCTTGTGGAAATATAGCAGATGATGAATCGATTGCTTCATACGCTGTTTTAATTTCTGATGCTGAAGTTGGTGACTTATAAAGGTACCCTAACCCAATCGCAAAAAGAAATACGACAGATATCATAATGAGGTTTTTATGTTTTTTCATATTACATTCTACCTCCGTCTCCGGCAACACCATAGAACTTACTAATGGAAGCATTGAACATGAGTGTAATGTCTGCCAATGCACCATTACGGTGTTTCGCCATTTTTAGTAATACTTCTTGTTGTTCTGGTTTCGGCATTTGAGGACCATCATCCTCTTCACCTTCGCGGTCTTTATAATAATCTTCACGGTACAAGAACATTACAATATCCGCATCTTGCTCAATCGAACCAGATTCACGTAAATCACTCAATTGAGGAATTTTACTGTCTCGACGTTCCACTAAACGTGATAATTGCGAGAGCGCAATAACCGGGCAATCCATTTCACGGGCCAACTGTTTGAGTCCACGTGAGATTTCCGAAACTTCTTGTTGACGTGATTCTGTTTTCCCACGTCCTGAAATCAACTGAATATAGTCAATCACAATCATATCTAAATTACCTTCGGATTTTAGTTTTCGGCATTTCGAAAAAATTTCAGGAACTGTAATTGTTGAACTATCATCAATAAAGATATTGAGTTTCGATAAAACATTGGCGCCTGCATAGACGTTGTTTAATTGTTCATCGTTTAGATTACCCGTTCGTAAATACTCACTCTTAACAGAAGATTGCGCACTTAACATACGTGAAATCAAATGTGTTGCAGGCATTTCAAGGGAGAAGATCGCCATTCCTGCTTTTTCATCTTTATTGTGACGTGCTGCATTCAATGCAAGGTTTAAGGCAAAAGCCGTCTTACCTACAGATGGACGCGCCGCTAAGATAATTAAATCGCCACGTTGCAAACCGTTTGTGACATTATCTAAATGACTGTAATTGGTCTTTAAACCAGTAATGCGATCGTGGTTATCACGAATTCGGTTTAAATTCTCCATTACTTCATTTACGACCTCACGACTGCGTTGCATTTCAGTTGTTCGACGAACTCGTGTTACTTCTAAAATTCTCTGTTCTGCCTCATCAAGCAGTGCTGTAAGTTCAGTAGTAGAGTCAAAACCCTTTTCAGCAATAGACTGCCCAACATCAATGAGTCGGCGCATTTGAGCTTTTTCTTGAACAACTTCAATATAATGTTTCACACTTGCTGGTGTTGCACTGTTTTCTGTAAGTGCAAACAAGTATTCCACACCACCCACACTATCAATTTCGTGTTGATCTTTTAATCGGGTTATTAAAGTCGTTGCATCTAAAACACGACCACGTTCAATAATTTCTAACATATGAGAAAATATTTTTTGGTGCTCGGTATTATAAAAGTCATCGACTTGCATATCATATTCTTCAACAACTGCAACTGACTCTGGGAACACCAATAGCGTTCCTAAAAGAGCCATCTCAGCGTCTTGACTGTAAGGCAATTTACGCATAGTTCCTCCTCTTATTCAGCAATTAATTTAACGTGGATTTCTCCGGTTACATCTCCATAAAGTGTTGCTTGGATACGATTTGATCCTAAATGAGTAATTGGACCACTTGGTTTAAATTTACGTTTGTCCACTTTAATCTTGTGTTCTTTTTTTAAGGCGTCTTCAACTTGTTTTGTGGATACAGAACCAAAGACACGACCACCTTCACCCACTTTTACTTTAAATTCTAAAGTGATTTTCTCAAGCTCTTTCGCTAGGAGTTTCGCTTTTTCAATTTCTGCCTGGACTTCAGCAGCATGTTCTTGTTTTTGGTGATCTAAAATTTCACGACTTTGATCACTTGCCATAACTGCAAGTTTATTCGGTAATAAGAAGTTACGCGCATAACCATCCGCAACCTCCACAATATCGTTTTTCTTACCTACTTTTTTAACGTCTTTTAATAAAATTAATTTCATATTATTCACTTTCCTCTCTTACATTTTCAATGGCTTTTTTTAGTGATTCCACGACTTCATTGATCGACTG
The DNA here is from genome assembly GCF_900637845.1 of Erysipelothrix rhusiopathiae. Classification (NCBI taxonomy): domain Bacteria; kingdom Bacillati; phylum Bacillota; class Erysipelotrichia; order Erysipelotrichales; family Erysipelotrichaceae; genus Erysipelothrix; species Erysipelothrix rhusiopathiae. Next base: position 204,203 of record NZ_LR134439.1, on the reverse strand, counting down.
TCCTTTAATTTGAGCAGCAGCTCCAGTAAAGTGACCGCCACCACCGAGGCGTTCCATAACAACTTGAACGTTTAATTCGCCTTTGGAACGTGATGATATAGCGACAATGTCTTCGTCCACATAAGCCACTACAAACGATGCTTCCACCTCTTTCACAGTGAGAATCTCATCGGCTGCTTGTGACATCAATGGACGCGGTAGCAACTCATCTTTATAAGCTGCAATTACGTAGTAATCATCAAAAAACTCACATTTACTTAATACTTTGTTCTTCATTTCGAAGCTCTCATATTCATCACGAAGCATATTTTCAACTTCCATTAAATCAGCGCCATACTTGCGTAATTCAGCAGCTGCTTGGAATGTTCGACTTCCACTTCGATTTCTAAAACGATTGGTATCAATAAGCATTCCTGTATACATAAAGGTTGCTTCAAGTTTTGAAATAACAACATTACGGCGATGATATGGGAATAATTCCACAATCAGTTCGCTTGCTGATGAAGCGGACGATTCAATGTATGTTAAGGTTGGTTTAAATTTAAAATCACCCGTACGGCGATGATGATCAATAACCACAATTGTTTCTGCTTTATCCACCAAATCTGGGAATTGACATTGTTGTAGGGAATGATGGTCTACCATAATCAATAATGTATTTGGACCAATAAGCGAACGCGCTTGTTCATGTGTCACTAAATTATGATCTTTCTCAAACTCATCGCGATGTTTACGAATACCTCCCGCAAGATTAACCTCGGTATCCTCCAAATCAATTACAATCGAAGCTTCTTTGTTATAAACAGATACAATTGATGAGACACCTAAGGCACTTCCGAAACAGTCGAAGTCCATCATACGATGTCCCACGATCACAACATTGCTTGATTCTAGAATATGTTCACCAAGATTTTGAGCCATAACACGAACGCGAACTTTACTTCGTTTCTCCACAGCCTCTGTGTTTCCACCAAAGTAACGCATAACTTCGTTTTTTGTATTTATTGCTACCTGGTCACCACCACGGCTCTGTGCCATTTCAAGGGCTTTATTCGACATATCCTCCAAGTCCTTGAAGTTATCACTGTGTCGAGCAAAAGCAAGAGACAAGGTAATACTTGCATCAATTTTTGTAGCTTGTTTTCGAATCTCATTCACAATCGAGAATCGTTCACTCTCAAGCCTTTGAAATACTTGTTCATTTAATACTAAAAGATAACGGTCTGGTCGAATACGACGAACAAACATTTCATGATTATCAGCCCATCTTACAACAGCCTGACGAATATTTGAGTCAATAAAAGCAATTGTTTGTTCTTCCTCATATTGTGTTGTTTCTTCATAGTTATCAAGATGCGCAATCCCTAAGACAACTTGATTATTTCGGTTGACGATTTCAAGTTCATTTAATTCCGTAACATCTTTAAAGAAGATAATATTTTTTTGACCCATCGTCGATGCTTCAAAAACGTGGGAATCAAAACGAATTGTCATCGTTTCATTATTTCCTTTAATAATTTTCACAATAGCCGGAAAGATATCTGTAACCAGTTCTCCCGTACCAAGGATATTAAGTTCATCAAAAAGTTCACTCATCCAAGTAATTGTATTTTGATCATCAAGTGTGATAATCCCCATATTTGCATATTCAAAAGCATAACTTGCTTCCTGCCCTAATACATCCGCAACAGAAATGACGCGTTCCTTACGACTTGTGATCGCAGTAGCGAAAATATAGAAGATAATCGCAGAGTCAATTACAAGAAAAATATACTGTACTACATACAAATATTTATTTATAAAAACATGGAAAAAGAAGAGGACCACCAATTGGGTCAAAGTTAAAATCATTAAACGTGTTTTAAGAGTCTCAAATTGATTAGACATAATAAACCCCCTAGGTTTTCACCTTAAATTTTATCACAAAACGACACTATTTTCTATTACGATGTAACATCACTAAAACGATATCTGCACTCGTTTTAATAATAAAGAGTTCCATAGCCATTGTAATCAGAACCATACTGATTGAAATACCATAAAGTACAAGTGAATTGTGAATATTCAAGATCCCTTTCACAGATTGAATGATCTCTTGAAAGTCCATACCAAAAGCTGGACCAAAAAAACGAATCATTATAAAGTAAAACAATGCAATAACCACTCCCATAGCAAGATAACTCCGTGAAGGGGTAGCATTTTTTTTCATAGAGTAAATATACGCTAATCCTACCGCACCATACCCTGCCATCATCAAAACTGTTGAGAAAAGACCCGACATAATAACTGCCATTATAATACATGATAGATAAACCACGAAGGCATCAGACCAATCACAATACGATCCATAGACAATTAAAGGCAGCGCAAGAAACGTCATAAAAAATCCCGCAGTTATGCGATCAAAAAACAAAATAATCCCTGTTAAAGCAACAGTCATTGCGCCATATGTCAGGCTCAGTGTTTTCTTCATAATTGTATCCTCCATAAAGTAAAAACCTCTCGTTAGAGAGGCTTTTGAATATCTTAGTTATCTGATACGTATGGTAATAAAGCCATTTGACGAGCACGTTTAATAGCTGTTGCTAATGGACGTTGGTATTTAGCTTTTGTACCTGTAACACGTCTAGGAATAATTTTACCATTTGCTGAGATAAAGCGTTTTAGTAATTCCACATCTTTGTAATCGATTGTTTTTACGTTATTTTTTGTAAAATAGCAAACTTTACGACGTGGTCCACGGAATTTTCTGAATGACATAACAAATCTCCTTTCGATTAGAATGGAAGATCGTCACTGGTTATATCGAGAACGGGCTCATCATCCATTGAGAATGATGGTTCAGGATCAGCTTGGTATGAAGGTGTATAACTTGATCCACCTTGATTACTGTTTTGATTCTGATATTGACCTTGGCTTGCGCCTTGTTCTTGACGTTGTGCGCGTGATTCGAGTGATTGAAGTGTATCCACAACAACCTCTTGAACATATACACGTTTACCGGTAGCGTCTTCATATGATCTCGATTGAATTCGACCTTCTAGACCTACTAAAGCACCCTTTAGTAAGTAATTTGCCATAAAATCAGCTGTTTGATTCCAAGCCACACAATTGATAAAATCAGTTTCATCTTGTTGTCCAAAGCGGCGGTTGCACGCTACAGTAAACGAAACGACTGATTTACCAGTTTGTGTTTTACGAAGTTCTGGATCTCGAGTTAAACGACCCACTAATATAGTGCGATTAATCATAAATAATCACCCCTTGTGTTTTTGATTAGATTTCGTCTTGACGTACGATCATGTGACGGATTACATCGTTATTGATACGTGTTAAACGGTTAAATTCATTAACTGCTTCATCACCTGATGTAAATTGAGTTACTACATAGTAACCTTTTTTGAAGTCTTCAATTTCGTATGCTAGTTCGCGTAAACCCCATTCATTAACTTCATCAATTGTTGCTCCGTTATCTGTTAAGATAGCGTGTAATTTAGCAATAACTGCTGTACGAGCTTCCTCGTCTAATGTAGGTTTCACGATGTACATTACTTCATATTTGCGCATTTGTACACCTCCTTCTGGTCTATGGCCCTTTCGAGCAAGGATATTTTTTTATATTTTATCCGTTCTTTATTATACCAAACAAAAAGGTCTATGTAAACCTATTCCGTCATCACTAAATAAGTTTCGCAGACCCTATGTCCTAATCTTCTTTTTTTAGAATAAATCGACGATTTCTCGAATCGCCCGCTTCAACCGCAATCTTAACATCTGAGAATGCAGAGACTACTTCTGAATCATCCATAAACGTTCCGCCCGAACGGTTCGCTTTCGCATAACAACTTAAAATAAACGACGTGTGATATGCCTGCGGTGTTTGTGTTTGAATGAATGAATCAGTATCAACTGTTGACTCAATATATCCATCAACAACACGGCACATACGACTGGTTGGAGGCAATCCAAGTACACATGCTTTTTCAGTTTGCATGCGAACAAGCAGTTTATCAATTAAACCTTGACGCAACCAAGGACGTACACCGTCATGGATAAGGACAACATCCTCTGAAACCGCTGTAAGACCAATTAGCACGCTCTCCTGACGTGTTTTACCGCCTTTAACATAAACAATCTTACCACTGCCATTAGACTTTACAACACGTGTCATATCGGCAGAACTCGCAACAATAACAACCTGTTTGCACTGTGCATCATGCATGAAAACTGAAATTGTCTGACCTAAAACACTTTTTGAGTCATTAAATGAGGCAAGTGCTTTTGCGTAACTTGCACCTTCTGCTGCTTTTTTTCCAGCGGCAACAATTAATACTGAATAATCCATAAGTCACCTCTTCTTTTTTAGTATTCTAACATATCACAGGCTCGGATTAAAGGAATTCGTATTATTTACCAAATGCCTTGATAACAATATCCACAAATTCATTTAAAGGATCCTCAAAAACTTGGTTTTTCCGATAACATAAGGTTATCGGGGTTGTGATATCACTTGTGATATCGTTATAGATATAAAATTCATTATGAATGAGAACTTCAGGTAAAAAACCAATTCCTAAATCTTGACTAACTGCAAAAAGAATCGCTTCTGAGTTAACCGCTTGCCATGTCGGCTGATAAATCATTTTATTTTCTAAAAGCAACGCTTCAAACGCATTACGAATTGAACTTCCTGATTCACGAAGTAATACTCTATGTTGAAGTAAAGTTTCGAGATTTGAAATATTAAGTTCATACTTGGAGAAAAATTTTAAGTTATAAAATCCGAGATGTATTGTCTCAAATGTCTCATCATGCATTGTTCCTTCAATTATAGCGACATCTACTTTGTCCTCAATTAGTAGTGCAAGCACATCTTGCGCATTTGCGATTGTTGTTTCGGTTTTATTATCTAAATGTAAGGATTCAAATCTTTTGATGATATCAGGTAATGTTGTCTTTGCGACAGTGATGCTTGATCCAATTCTTAGAGGATTCGACTGATTGAGTTTAAGTACATCCGCTTCAAATTGATGATAACCTTTTAGAAAATGAGTCACTTGAAGGTAAAACTGGACACCAAACGGTGTGGGTTCAATCCCTCCCGACTTACGCACGAAGAGATTACGATTCAAGACCGTCTCCAGTTCCTTAATCGCTTGAGATACTGCAGGCTGTGAGATGTACAATGTCTCAGTTGCTTTTGTAATTGATCTAAGTTCATAGACTTCTTTATATATTTTTAAAAGTCGAATATTCATAATCCACCTCCATAATGGTTTGCTTATACCGTCATCACTTCTATCTATTATAATTATCACTGAGAATCAACTATAATACAAGCGGAGGTTTTTATGAAACAAATATCAAATTTAGAACTATTCTATACGTCCTTCTTTTTATCTGCTGTATCGTTTGGCGGAGGGTATATTACCATCCCAATTTTACGCACAAAGTATGTTGAGGAGAAGCAGTTAATCACCGAGGAAACATTGCAAGATCTTGCTGCGATTGCTCAATCTGCACCCGGTGCCATATCCGTAAATCTCGCAACAGGAGTCGGATATAAAATCAATGGTAAAGCTGGAGGATTCGCTTCATTTATCGGGACCATCTTACCACCCTTATTTATAATCTCTGTCATTACTTATTTTTATGATTTCTTTATGGGACAAGCCCTAATACAAGCAATATTTAAAGGATTAGAAGTTGGAGTTGCTGTGATTATGGTGCGATTGGTCCTTGATATGGTGAAAGACTTATACCAAAGAGACCATAAATTTGCGGTCATCATATATCTCACTGGATTGTTGCTATCTCTAGCCTTTAAGATTCATATTGTTTTTATTCTAATCTTTAATTTTGTGGTCGTGTTTATGTTTAATCGTTGGGAGCAGCATCATGTTACAGTTGATTAAATTATTCTTTGAGTTTTTATATGTTGGGTTATTCAGTCTTGGTGGGGGTTACGCAACCATTCCGCTCATCGAAAATAGAATTATCAACATTCATGGTTGGATTACGACCCAAGACTTTATCAACATGATAACCATTTCCCAAATGACGCCTGGACCGTTGACGGTAAACATCTCAACTTTTGTGGGTCTCAAGATTGCCGGGATACCGGGCGCAATGATCGCAACACTTGGTTGTGTACTTATTGGTGTTAGCTTGACACTTAGTGTGTATGGGTCCTATGAAAAGGCGAGTCACAAAGACCTCTGGGAATTGATTTTGAAATCCTTACGCATCAGTTCCGCGACACTGATCAGTCTTGCGACAGTAACTATTTTTTCTATGTTGCTTCTAAATGAAAGTAGCTTCAGCGCTTTAACTGTAGTTGCTTTCATCATCGTATTTGCAATGAGTTATAAATTCAAACTTCAGACAACTCAAATTCTAATTCTTTCAGCATTTCTTGGTTTACTATGGCTCTTATAAAGAAAAAGATACTAACACACAGTTAGTATCTTTTTCTTTATCTTTTTTTCATATGTGGGAATAACAAGACATCACGAATACTTGCGCTGTCTGTTAAGAGCATGATGAGACGGTCTAAACCAATACCGATTCCACCTGTTGGTGGCATTCCGTATTCTAACGCTTCAACATAATCAACATCCATTTCATTCGCTTCTTCGTTTCCAAGTTCACGTTCGCTTAATTGACTTTCAAAGCGTTCGCGTTGGTCAATAGGATCGTTAAGCTCGGAGAATGCATTTGCATACTCACGTGCATCAATAAACATCTCAAATCGATCTGTAAAACGCGGATCTTCTGGATTCTTCTTTGCAAGTGGTGACACTTCAACAGGGTGACCATAAACAAAGGTTGGTTGAACAATCTTTTCTTCACAGAATGTCTCAAAGAATTCATTAACAACGTGTCCAAATGATAACTGGTGTTTTGCCATATTAATATTATGTTCTTTCGCAATCGCAACGGCTTCTTCATCAGATTTAACGTTCCAGAAATCAACTCCAGTAACATCTTTAATGATATCAACCATATGTACACGACGGTAAGGACCTTTTAATGAAAGTTCAGTACCTTGATATACGATTTCGGTTGTTCCTAAAACTTCGTGTGCAAGATATTCAAGTAATCCTTCACTGATATCCATCATGTCATACATATCTGCGTAGGCTACATAAGCTTCGATTGTCGTGAATTCCGGGTTATGTTTTGGACTCATTCCTTCATTACGGAACAAGCGACCAATTTCATAAACACCTTCCATTCCACCAACAATCAAGCGTTTTAAAGGAAGTTCAGTCGCAATTCTTAAGTAGAACTCCATATCTAAGGTGTTATGGTGAGTTACAAAAGGACGCGCTGCCGCACCGGATAAGATTGGAGTTAAAACAGGTGTTTCAACTTCTACCAAACCACGGTCATCGAAAAATTTTCGAATGGAACGCATAATTAGTGGACGCAACATCGCAGTACGTCGTGAGTCTTCGTTCATGATTAAATCTAAATAACGACGACGGTAACGTTCTTCTTTATCTTGTAAACCGTGAAATTTATCTGGTAATGGTCGCAATGCTTTTGTAAGATGTGTCAATTCACTCGCTTTAACGGATAATTCACCATGGTTTGTACGGAATATTGTTCCTTCAACACCTAAAATATCCCCTAAATCAAGTTCTTTAAAATACTCAAACGCGAGATCTCCAACTGTATCTTTTCGAACGTAAACTTGGATTTGTCCATCACGGTCTTGAAGATGCATAAATCCAGCTTTACCCATGACACGCTTAGTCATAACACGACCAGCTATTTTGGTGGTAGCTTCAAGTTCTGCAAGTTCTTCTTTTGATTTGCTATCGTAAGCCCCCACGATGTCGGATGAGCGTTCTTCGGGTTTAAATCCACTTGCAAAGGGATTGATTCCTTGTTCACGCAAAGCCTCCATTTTCTCACGACGAACAATTTCTTGTTCTGTTAATTCATGTCCCATATTATCACTCTTTCTTATGTAAATAATCTGATTCTATCTTATCAAATTCTATCAATGAATTCATCTAATTTAGTGAAACAGCCGTTAAAATCACACATAACAACAATTTATTTTTAATTCTTACGAAACCAGCTGTACATTATTCTTAAAATTCACTGCTTTTCGTGATGTATCATAACATAATTTATGGTTTCTGTGTATTCGTGTTCTCTAAAATATAGATGATAGAACTTAGTTTTTCTTGCGTTCTAGAACAATTCCGTTTAAATCATCTTCAGTAAATTCATATTTTGAATGACAGTAATGACATTCTAAAACCGCACCCTTATCTTCCGCAATCAGTTCTTTCAGTTCATCTGTACTTAATGTTCGCAATACATCAGCCATTTGTTCTCTATTGCATCCGCAATAGTACTGAGTATCCGTTGTTTCAAGAATGAGAACATCCGGAAACAAATCAGCACAAACTTCGATTGCTTCTTTGTCTACCATGAGATTTGAAACAGGCGGAAGTTTCGCAAGTGTTTTTTCAATTTCTGAGATATCATCTTCAGTTGCTGATGGAAGTACTTGAATCAAGATTGCTCCTGCAGATTTAATGGATAAATCTTCATTAACTAACACACCTACAGAAACTGCTGATGGGATTTGTTCACTTTGTGCATAATAGTACGCGAAATCATCCCCAATTTCACCAGATTGAAGTTCAACTTGGGAACTGAATGCCATACCATCTAAAACATCATGCGTTACACTGAGTGTTCCTTTTCCAATAGATCCACCGACATCAAGTTTACCAATACCGTTAACTTTATGAACATATGGATTTGAAACAAGTCCTCGAACATAGCCTTTATTGTCTGCATTAACCAAAATATTACCTAACTCACCGTCACCACGAATCTCGATAACAAGTTTTTCGTCATCGTTTTTCAGTGTTGTCCCCATGATTGCGCCAATACTTAAGGTACGACCTAAAGCAGCTGAAGCAGCTGGATAAGTACCATGTAATTCATGTGCTCTTTGAACAAGATTTGTTGTTTTTGCAACAAAAATTCGAACATTTCCATTTAGCGCCATTGCGCGTACGATTTTATCACTCATAATTGTCTCCTTTTTTCTTAAAAAAGCCCCAACGAATTGGGGCTCCCTCTAAGCTTAAATTTCTTTATCAATTGTTGTATCAGGTTCTTGAACCGTTTCACTGACAACTTCAACATCAACAACACCATTATCATTGGCTTCACGGCCTTCAACAATGTTTTGAATTTGCTCTGCAGTAATCGTTTCATATTCAAGAAGTGCTTCAACAATACGGTCAAGAAGTTCACGATTTTCCTCAATGAGTTTACGAGCTTCTTCTTTACATTGATCAATAATATGACGAACTTCTTTGTCAATCTCAAATGCAATTTGACCTGAATAGTTTTGAGGTTGGGAAATATCTCTTCCTAAGAAAACGTTTCCATCATTACTATCGTATTGAATTGGCCCTAAGTCACTCATACCATATTGAGTAACCATTGCACGTGCAATTTTGGTAGCGGATTGAATATCAGAGTATGCACCTGTGGAAATTTCATTAAAGACAATTTCTTCAGCAACACGACCACCAAGGTACCCAGTGATTTTACCCATCAAGTCTGAGCGACTTTGAGTAAAGGTTTCCTCACGAGGTGTCATTAAGTTATATCCACCTGCTTGTCCACGTGGAATAATTGTGACTTTTTGTACTTTATCAGCACTTTTTAGTTTAATACCAATAATTGCATGTCCTGTTTCGTGAACAGCAACCATATAGCGTTCTTTTTCAGTATATTTTTTAGATTTCTTAGCAGGTCCCATAATAACGCGGTCAATCGCTTCATCAATAATATCTGTAGTGATTTCCGTTTTATTTTCGCGAACCGAAAGAATTGCAGCTTCGTTCAATACGTTTTCAAGATCTGCTCCTGAGAACCCTGGAGTACGGCGTGCAATGTGTTTAAGCACAACATCATCCGCAATTTTCTTATTGCGTGCATGAACTTGTAAGATTTCTGTACGACCTTTAACATCGGGTAAACCAACAGTAATGGTACGGTCAAAACGTCCCGGTCTTAGTAACGCAGGATCCAATACGTCATCACGGTTAGTAGCCGCTAAAACGAGTACACCTGAGTTTTCTTCGATTCCATCCATTTCAACAAGAAGTTGGTTAAGTGTTTGTTCACGTTCATCGTGTCCTCCACCCATACCAGCACCACGTTGGCGTCCAACAGCATCAATTTCATCAATGAAAATAATACAAGGAGCTGTTGCCTTAGCTTTTTTAAACATATCGCGAACGCGACTTGCACCAACACCTACGAACATTTCCACAAAATCAGATCCGGAAATTGCATAGAACGGTACATCTGCTTCACCAGCAGCTGCTTTAGCAAGTAAGGTTTTACCTGTTCCTGGAGGACCTACAAGAAGCATCCCTTTAGGAATACGTGCACCCATTGCTTCAAAACGTTTTGGATGACGCAAGTACTCAATTAACTCTTGCATTTCTTCTTTTTCTTCTTCAGCACCCGCTACGTCTTTAAAGCGAACTTTAATATCACCTTGGACTTTAGCGCGGGATTTACTGAATTCAAAGGCTTTATTATTGCCTCCATTTCCCATTTTAGAGAAAAGGAAGAACATAAATCCACCCAACAAAATGTAAGGAATGATTACAAGCAAGAAATCCACAAAGAAATTACTTTCATTTGGATCTGCTGTTAACATCGCTGCATCTTTTTCAGCAAGTAGCTTCGTTACTGCATTGAGTTGTTCTGGTGTATTTGGTAATCGTGTTGAGAATCCAATCTTTCGATCATTTTCAACATATACACCTGTAATATCAATGACATTATTATTTGGTTTAATAATTGTATTTTCTACTTTTTTAGTTTCTACAACATTGTAGAACTCCTTAACGGGTAAAACTTTCTGTGTTTGATGTGCAGCTAACTGCATGATAACAAGTGCCATCATCACAGTCATTACCATCAAAATAATATTATTTTTTTTATTGTTTTTCAACGGGATTCACTCCTTACTTATAGACTGTATCTTTTAAAATTCCAATGTATGGTAATTGTCTATATTTTTCATAATAGTCCATACCAAAACCGATAACAAATAGGTTTTCGATTTCAAACCCAATAAAGTCAGCATAAACATCAACTTCACGACGTGATGGTTTATCTAATAATGTAATAACTTTGACGTCATTAGCACCCTTATTCATTAAGAGTTTAATAACTGCTTTAAGGGTATTTCCTGTATCCACAATATCTTCTACAAGCAAGATATTAGTGCCTTTAATTGAACGATCCAAATCTTTCAAAATTCGAATATCGCGTGATGATTCCGTACCTTCGTAACTTGAAACATCCATGAAATCAAATTCGATATCAAGGTCAATATACTTAATGAGGCGTGCAAGGAATGGTACGGATCCTTTTAAAAGTGCCACAAGTACGAGCGGACCTTCTACATTTTTATAATGTTCAGTGATAACTTGTCCGAGTTCTTCACATCTTTTTTCAATTTCTTCTTCACTTATCAAAATACTCTCTACATCTTGGTGCATACTATAAATAATCCTCCTGCGATAATTATAATTCTAACATAAAAAGATTGGGATTGTTAGAGTAATGATGTTCATCACAACCCATTCCCACAACAAACACAATTTGTTGCGATGAATTCACAATAACAGGCCATATTTCGCGTTCATGACGTGGTATTTTACGATCAATAAAGAATCGATTTAAAGACTTCGTTCCAAACCTCATCTTAATTGAATCGCCTTTACGGGCATTTCGAATCATAATTGGAAAATCTGATTCCGAAAGCGTCACGCCTTGTATCGTTTGACCCGAATCGCTTAAGACAAAATGATCTGTAGTAACATGCGATATTTGAGTAAAATGATATTCATACGGTGTGTTGTCTGTAATTGCAAGTTCACCATAGCTTGAACTTAGGCGTTTGTTTCCAAACTGAATAAAAGCTTTTTCTTGCAAAATAAGTGTATCTAACTCTTTAAGAAAAGGACCACTCATTGTATGTGTTTCCACACCGTTTTGTGCCATCCACAATCGGAGAACACGGGGTCTTATACCATCTTGTATCAAAGCGTACATATCGACTTTAACTTTGGAATCCAGCTGAAGTGCGATACTCTTCACCATTTTACTCCTTTTTTCGCCATATTGCTTTGCAGCGAGCATTTCTTTTACCAAACTTTCATATGAATTTTCATCCATATAATGAATATCGTTACGAATTTGATTTCGCGTATAGTCAAGACTCAAGTTGGATTCATCGATGCCATATTGAATTTGGTGGTCGTCACAATATTGAACAACCATGTCTTTAGTCATATCCAATAGGGGACGCCACACGGTTACATCCATGATTTCTGTATACTGTGCCAATCCTACGTGTTCACTTTCCATTTTACGTTGTTTCTGGAAAAGATACGTTTCAAGATCATCGTTGAAGTGGTGAGCAATCGCTACACCCTCAGCATCATATTTAAGTACCAATTCTTTAAAGAACGCATAGCGAAATGCACGTGCTTGGTGTTGGAAATTATGGTTTTTTCCATCGTCTTCGTAGTTTGAACATTCAAACGGGATATGGTTTTTTTCACAATATTTCCGAACGATGTCTTCATCACGTTTACTTGTTTCTCTTTTACCATAGTTAACATGAGCTGCAACACATGGTATGTTTTGTTTAGAAAGTATATCCAAAAGCGCCATTGAATCTGGCCCTCCCGATACACCTACTATCCACTTTTTATGCATCATCGCTTACCTCCATATCAAACGTCTCTTTTATAATTAGATTTCGAATCTCTTTAAACATCGCACTGCTTGGATCAATATGACCATTAATTGAAATAATCCTTGCTGAATTAACATACTTACAATCATTAAGAAACAATACCGATGATTTATTGAGCCCTGGTATTTTCCCAATGTAATAGAGATGTCGTTTTCCGAAAAGATTTATATTCCTCGCTTGTCGAATGATTTCAAAATTTGAAGTCATAGGAACAACGAAAAGTTTATAGTTGAATATCCCCATAACCAATCCAAAATGTTGATAACCAGCTTCATTGATAAATGCTTGACCAAATTCCATATAACAGATATCACCAATGGACACGGTCATATTTAATGATTCACAAGACCAATTTTTCTGGCGACACATTCGATTCAGTCCGCTGATACATTCTTTACGGATATAGTATGGTGGTAACAAATAAATATACTTGCGATAAGTCTCTAAATATTCTTCAACAGTCCGATTAACAGATCGATTTTCACATTTTTTTAGCCATCCTGGCTCTAGTTTCATCATAAGAACCCCTCCGAAACTAGATATACATGAATATGGAGACTCCCTAAATAAAAAGAGCCATTGGCTCTTTTTAAAACACTTAGTTGTAATTATCGAACTAAGTCTAAGTTTTCTAACATGATTCCTGTTCCCTCAGCAACACAGGTTAGTGCGTTTTCAGCAACATAAACTGGAATACTTAATTCATGTGAAATTAATTCATCAAGGCCATGTAATAATGCTCCACCACCTGTAAGTACGATTCCTCGTCCTACAATATCTGCTGATAGTTCAGGAGGTGTTTGTTCAAGAACAGTACGGCATGCGCGCACAATGTCTTGAAGACTTTCGTGCATAGCATTCGCTGTTTCTTCTGCTTTTAATGTAATTGTATTTGGAAGACCTGTAACTAAATCACGACCACTAACTGCAATCGTAGTTTGTTCCATATCTTTGACACTGTCGATACGAGCAGTCCCAATGTGAGTTTTGATTTCTTCAGCGGTACGATCCCCAATTAAAAGTTTGTATGTATCTTTAACATATTTGATAATATCATGATCTAAACGGTCACCCGCAACTTTTAGAGATGTACTTGTTACGATTTCACCAAGTGAAAGGATTGCAACATCGGTTGTTCCTCCACCTATATCTAAAACCATTGAACCTGCTGGTTTTGAAATATCTAGATTTGCACCGACAGCAGCAACTTTTGGTTCCTCTTCGATGTAAACACGTTTAGCACCTGCACGATAAGCTGCATCACTGATCGCTTTACGTTCTACAGATGTAATATTTGATGGACAGCAAATTAAGATTGTTGGTCGTGAAAACATACCTTTAAGGTTTAATTTTCTAACAAAATATTGAAGCATCATTTCTGTTACTTCAAAATCTGCAATAACGCCATCCTTCAATGGACGGATTGCTAGAACACGTCCTGGTGTACGCCCTAACATATCTTTTGCTGATTGTCCTACAGCAAGGCATTTTTTAGTTTCAGCATCAATGGATACTACTGAAGGTTCGTCTAAAACGACGCCTTCGCCTTTTACATAAATTAAAATATTTGCGGTACCTAAGTCAATTCCGACTGCTTTTGAAAACATTCTTTGTCCTCCAATTCTCTCGTCTTTTCTACATGAAATAAGCGAATGATAATCCCATCAAAAACTGCGCTACAACATAACCTAATCCAAGAGATAAGAATATGTAGAGTAATTGAATACGCGTTTCACTACCTTTTCGCATCACTTTATGAAAATCAATCCCTCTGAGTGCATAAGCACTTGCGAGAAAACATACGAAATATAAAACAATTCTTTGGATATCATGCATAATTATTCACCTATATTACTATATCAAATAACACACCGAAATTCCATTGATAATATAAAATAACAAAATTTACGATATTCTTATTTTTAGTTCACTCTAAGAGTGGCTTCGCCGTCAAGTTCATTCCGATTGCTCCCAGTGGTGTTGTAATTAAAATCGCAAGAACTGAAATCGCAAGAATTACTTCACCATTTGGTAAACCCAAGGCTAAAGGTGTCCCACCAATTGCCGCTTGAACTGTCGCTTTCGGTATGTATGAAATTGCTACAAAAATTCGTTCTTTAAGGGTTAAATCTGTGTTGATTAGTGATACAAAAACACCCACCATACGTACCAAAAGAGCACAAACAATGATTACAACTCCGATTATACCCGAAGATTGTGCCGCTTTAAAATCCACTTGCGCACCAACTAAGACAAAAAGAAAAATCTCCGCGACAACCCAAAGTGAATCCATCGCATTAGAAAGAAAAACGGCTAATGATTGGTTACGTTCTCGAAGTGTTGCAGCACTCACCATCACGCCTAATAATGAGGCTATCGGTAAATACTTTTCTGATTTTTGCAGACAAAAAGCAAGCATCAACATCAAAAACACAGTTATCTTTGAATTCTTCCCATAAGCACTTAAAACTCGACCGAGCATTACCCCGGAAATAAATCCTATGACGATCATCATGGGCAATCTCAGCATAATTTGAAGTGGAGATATCCATCCCGTACTCGAAAAACCGAGAAAAACAGAGAATATTGATATCGCCACAATATCATCCACCGATGCTCCGGCAAGGATTAAAGTTGGAATCTTTTTTTGGGTGCCAATTCTATTTTTTTCTAAATAAACCATCATTGGGACCACTACAGCTGGAGAAACTGCCGCCAAAATGAAGCCTAACACCCCACCCTGAATAAAACTAAAATTCAAAAAATGCATACTTAAAATCATAACTGTTCCCGCTTCAAAAACACCTGGAACAAAACTGAGCAAAAATGCAGGTCGACCTACTTGAGCAAGATTTTGGCGATCGAGACCAAAACCAGCGCGAAGTAAAATAATGATCAAAGCAAAACCTCGAATTTCAGATGACAACATTTGAATACTTGGATGAATCCAATTGAGGCCAAAGGGACCTATTGTCATACCAAGAATGATTAATAGTAGTAATGCTGGAACATGCATCATTTTAGCCGTTTTTTTTGAAACTTGGCCTAGAATTAAGATTAGTAAAATTGTATATATCATAGTACCTCCAAAAAAAACTCCTACAAAAAGACCCTGTGGTCTTATGTAGGAGTTATCAGCTGTCGCAGTTATGGCAAACCCCATCACCGTTTTGTAAATTATACCATATTTTATTGCTTTTGAACTGTACTCATAAATGATTTAAGTTTGTCCTCACTGACACCATCATAATCTCCAAGATGACTGTAAGCGTACGAAACTGAATCGTTTTTTGTCGTCGGATCTAAATACCATGTCTTAAACGAACTATGGAGTTGATGAATGCCTGTTTTCTCCACAATTTCTAAAGCATTCGATTCATTCACACCTGAACCAACACACAACTCGATATCTTTAGAATAGGTTTTATGAAGTTCTGTAAGTAATTCAATGCCATCACTTGCATGGTCCTGTAATCCGCTTGTTAGAACACGATCAACACCACAAGCAATTAAGTCTTCAATTGCCTTGATCGGGTCCAAAACACAATCAAACGCACGATGAAAAATGGCCTCAATTCCCGCATTATGACAGATATCCACAAATTTTTGAGTAAGTTTCATATTCACAGTCGAATCTTCGTTAAGAAATCCAAAAACAAGTCCATCTGAACCATTTTGAATTAAGTTTTCAGCATCGTAAATCATTGATTCCACTTCCAATTCTGAATAACAAAATCCCCCGCCTCTTGGTCTTATCATGGTGATAATTGGAATGTTCGTATGTTGTTTCGCAGACACAAGCATCCCTGCACTTGGAGTTAACCCCCCTAAATATAAACCACTGTTTAATTCAATACGATTGGCACCACATGTTTGTGCAGTGATGCAATCCTCGACACTTCCTGCACATACCTCAACGATCATTTTGCTCACTCCTTTTTGTATCTATTATATCAAAACATAAAAAAACCACAGTAAAACTGTGGTTTAGAATTTATTTTGTACCGAAAATTCGGTCTCCAGCATCTCCAAGACCTGGAACAATATATCCATCTGCATTAAGTTTTTCATCAAGTGCTGCTAAGAAAATATCAACATCTGGATGCGCCTTCTTAATAAGTTCAACACCTTCAGGTGCCCCAACTAGACAAACAAGCTTAATTGTTTTTGCGCCATGTCTTTTTACGATTTCAATTGCTGCATCGGCACTACCACCTGTTGCAAGCATTGGATCTAAAACTAATACTTCAGACTCAGCTAAATTCTCAGGGAATTTTGCGAAGTATTCATGTGGCATCAGTGTTTCCTCATCACGATAAACACCAACGTGTCCTACTTTAGCTGTTGGTATTAAATTTTGAATTCCATCAACCATTCCAAGACCTGCACGTAAAATTGGGACTAAGACAACATCACGTTTCATTTCAAATGTGTCATATTCTCCACATGGTGTGTTAATCGTTACAGGGTCTAATTTAAGATCGCGTGTAATTTCGTAAGCCATAAGACCTGCTATTTCATCAAGATTTTGACGGAAATCTTTGGTCTTTGTAGATTCCATTCTCATTTGTGTAAGTTTATGTGTAATTAATGGGTGATTTAATACTGTAATCATATTCTTTCTCCTCTCACCGGGTATTGACGTGTTAACGTTTTAACTTCATTACTAATTCGTGTCAAGATTTCGTCGTCTTCATAATGCGTTAATGCTTCATGAATCCAGTGAGCTATCTTCTTAAACTCTTCCTCTTTGAAACCACGACTTGTCATCGCTGGTGATCCGAGACGGATTCCACTTGTAACAGCAGGTCGTTCGGTATCAAATGGGATTGCATTTTTATTAATGGTAATACCTACTTTATCAAGAACTTTTTCTGCATGAGCACCGGTCATTCCAATACTATTTTTCACATCCACAAGGATTAAGTGATTATCCGTTCCACCGCTTACCAAGCGATATCCCAAGTTTGAAAACTCTTGTGCAAGTGTTTTCGCATTAAGAATGACTTGTTGTTGATAGGTTTTGAAATTTGGTTGCAATGCTTCATAGAAACATACCGCTTTTCCCGCAATCACATGCATCAATGGTCCCCCTTGCATACCAGGGAATACAGAACGATCCAACTTGCGCGCATATTTTTCTTTACAGAGAATTGCGCCACCACGTGGTCCACGAAGTGTTTTATGTGTTGTCGTGGTTACAAAGTCTGCATAAGGGACGGGACTTTGATGAAGCCCTGAAGCAACAAGACCTGCAATATGGGCCATGTCTACCATTAGATATGCTCCAACTTCATCCGCAATTTCTTTAAAGCGCTTGAAGTCAATTTCACGAGAGTATGCACTTGCTCCTGCTACGATTAGTTTAGGTTGAACTTCTAAAGCTCTCTTTAATACATAGTCATAATCAATCATCTCAGTATGTTTATCAACACCATATCCAAAGAATGTGTAATTAATACCTGAGAAGTTTAATTGGTGTCCATGCGTTAAATGTCCTCCAGAATTTAAATCCATCCCTAAAACAACATCACCATGTTCTAACACAGTCATATAAACAGCCATATTTGCTTGTGAACCACTGTGAGGTTGAACATTAGCGTGCTCTGCACCATAAATTTCTTTAAGACGATCAATCGCTAGATTTTCGATTATATCGACATACTCACAGCCACCATAATAGCGTTTTCCAGGATATCCTTCCGCATATTTATTCGTTAATATACTTCCAGTTACTTCCAATACTTGATCTGAAACATAATTTTCTGACGCAATTAACTCAATATGATCAAGTTGTCGTTGCTCTTCCAATTCAATGGCTTCAAATACCTTTGTATCTCTCATTCACGGCCCTCCTTGGTCTCTAAATCAGATATCTTACAAATACGACGACCATGACGCGCATCTTCGCTATATGGTGTCTCAATCCATGTCTTAAGAATTGCGACATTGGTTTCATAAGGCGTTGTACGCCCTCCCAATGCAAGCATGTTTGAATCATTGTGTTCACGTGTCAGTTGCGCAACCTCAGTACTTGTTACTAGAGCACAGCGAATCCCTCTAACTTTATTCGCGACAATTGAAACACCTACACCGGTTCCACAAACAACTACACCTCGATCATACAAACCTTCAGCTACAGCTTTTGCTGCAGGATATGCGAAATCAGGATAATCCTGCGATTCTTCAGAATAAACCCCAAAATCCTTTACCTCATGTCCCATTTCTTCCAATACTAAACGGAGTCCCTCTTTTGTTTCAAACCCTCCGTGGTCCGCTGCTATAGCGATTTTCATAATCCTACCTCCTTATTAATTTCTTCTAAAGTAATAACACCTTGTCGTAAACATTTAATTTCATCCCCTGTAATATCAAACACACTGGATGAAACTCCTCCGACACATTCTCCTAAAACAACACCTTCAATACGGCCATCAAGCTGATCAATCACCATGTCCGATGAGATTGCTGTATCAAATCCTGAACGATTTGCGGATGGAAGCCAAATTGGATAGCCTACTTTGTTAATAATGTCTTGAACCCATATATCATCTGCCATACGAATACCAATCGTACGTTGATCGCCCAAGAAAGGAAACACACCATCTTTGATATTAAAGATAAATGTAACAGCTCCTGGCATAAAGGTTTTCATGAGATGACGATCACGGTCTGTTAACTCCGCAACACTTTCAATTTGATCAAGGGAACCAACCATCAATGGGAACGGTTTGTTCTCGGGACGTTCTTTCGCATCCTTTAGCTTTTGATACAACGAACCATCTGCGCTACTTGCAGCCAATCCGTAGACCGTATCCGTCATAATTGCGACAAGCCCACCCTCTTGAATCATTTGCGCAATGTCATCACTTTGATTTTTATTAAATCGTTTTGTATCCATTTCGTTTCCTCTACTCTCTACGTCTATTTTATCACACACATCCCCAAAAAAAAGATACTAATCTTCGTGATTAATACCTTTGTAGACAAAGACCATACGATCAAGGCCGTTGATGTCTTGACGAAGCACAATCTTAGCGTCACTAAAAAATTCTTGAGCTAACGCAACAACTGCTTCCCCAATATCAAAACCAATCTCAAAAGCCATCACTGCCTTATCGTTTAAAACAAGATGTGCCTTTTCAAATACCTTACGATAGAAAAACAAACCATCCTCACCACCAAATAAGGCAACATGAGGTTCATTGTTCAATACCGAAGTTTGAATATGTTCTGTATTTTTAATATATGGTGGATTGCATGCTAGAACATCGAGCTTAATATTTTTCTCAATTAAAGGCTCTAACATATCCCCTTGCATAATCTCCATATCTGCTTGGTTGTAATCCGCATTACGGCGTGCTACTTCCAATGCTTCTTCACTAATATCGGAAGCATAAACTTTTAAGTTTAATTCTTTTGCTAAAGCAATGCCAATAGCACCACTTCCACATGCGACATCCGCAATTACGGGTGTATCAAAATGTGCATCAATATCGGATAATAGATGACCAACAAGTTCTTCTGTTTCTGAACGAGGAATCAGTACGCCCTCATTCACAAACAGCTTATAACCATAAAACCACTCATATCCTAAGACATATCCTAAAGGTTCATCGGTAGTTAATTGATTAATCTTATTTCGATATTCGTTAGTGAAAACAGCCTCAACCTCTTCATTATAAATAGCAAACATATCTAAATCTTTATCGCGTAAGAGTTCAAGCATTAAAACACGAGCGAAGCCCGTATATATATTTGCTTTGTCGAGAATCTCTGTTCCCTCATTAACTAAATCTTTATAAGTCATTAAGCACCTTGTTCAAGGATTTCTTTTTGTTCCTGCTCAAGAAGAGCATTCACAATTTCATCCAACTTACCTTCCATAATTATGTCTAATTTTTGTAATGTTAATCCAATACGGTGATCACTCACACGGTTTTGTGGATAGTTATATGTACGAATTTTTTCAGAACGCGCTCCGGTACCAACTTTAGATTGGCGTTCACCATGACGTTCTTCTTGAATACGACGTTGATGTTCTTCATAAACACGAGCACGAACAAGACGCATCGCTTTATCTTTATTATCGTGTTGTGAACGACCATCTTGACACTTAACTGCAATCCCTGTAGGTTTGTGAACGATACGAACAGCTGAGTCCGTTTTATTAACGTGTTGTCCACCAGCTCCTGATGATCGCATTGTATCAATCTCAAGATCATTAGGGTCAATATCAATTTCTTCATCTTCAACATCCGCTAAAACGAGAACTGTAGCAGTTGAAGTATGGATACGACCTTGTGTTTCTGTTTTCGGTACACGTTGAACGCGATGTGCTCCCGACTCAAATTTAAAGTGACGGAATGGTTCCGCACCTTTCACAACGAAAGAAATTAAAGAATATCCGCCCGCTTCAGCATCCATTGCTTCAATCAATTCGTATTTGTATCCAAGACTTTCTGCATATCGGGTGTACATACGGTATAAGTCACCTGCGAAGATATTTCCTTCATCGCCACCCGCTGCTCCACGAATTTCCACAATTGCATCAAACGAATCTGATGGGTCTTTTGGAACCAATAGAACTTCAAGTTCTTCGATAATTTTTACCATTTTTTCAGAGTATTCTGCAGATTCCATTGCTGCAAGTTCTTGCAACTCAGGCTCATCGACAGCAAGCATTTCTTGTGCTTGCGTGAAAAAGTCTTCTGCTTCTAAGAATTGTCGGTATGCATGCAAGACTTGCTGCATAGACGATTGTTCTTTACCTAATTTGGCCATCATTTTACGATCCGACAACACTTCTGAGGACATCATCATTTCTGTGATTTCTTCATCACGTGCTTGAATCTTCTCAAGACGGTCTCTCATTGTTTTTTCCATCATTATTTATCACCTTCGCTATTTCCATTAATTTGAGGTTTATCCAAAACAATATGGTCATGACGGCATCGTGCTTCATACGATTCACTTGCTCCAATCATGACAACTGGATCATGATAGGATGCCGGTTTTCCATTTACTAAACGTTGTGTACGTGTCGCAGGTGCGCCACATTCAGTACAAACCGCTGTAAGTTTTGTAACAAACTCTGCAGTAGTCATTAATTTAGGAATTACGCCAAAAGGTTCACCACGAAAATCCATGTCAAGACCTGCTACCATTACGCGTTTGCCTTCTAAGGCAAGATGGTCACACACCTTAACAATTTCTTCATCAAAGAATTGAACTTCATCAATTGCAACAACATCCGTTTCTTTAGTAACGTATTTTAAGATGTCTGTCGCCTTATCAACTACAACACTTTGCACGCTAGTTCCCGCATGCGAAACGACCTTACTGTCACTGTAGCGATTATCCACAGCTGGCTTAAAAACAATAATGTTTTTATGTGCAAATTTTAAAACATTAATACGACGAATTAACTCTTCTGTCTTCCCAGCAAACATACAACCGGTAATGACTTCGATATAACCCTCTTGATATTGATGATACATCATATTCTTTCACCTCATCATTATTATTCTATCGTATTTTAACAAAATTTATACACAAAGTCCTAAAAATAACACTATATTTCTACATTTCATAATTTACTCATAAAAAAGAGCGTTGTCGCCAACACTCTTTTCATTGTTTATAAGGTTGAACCTTATTTTATACCATATTTCTTATTGAACTTGTCAATACGTCCAGCTGCATTAGCAAAACGTTGTTTACCTGTATAGAAAGGATGGCAGTTTGCGCAAGTATCTACACGTAGATCTGTTGCTGTTGAACCAACTTCAATTTCAGTATTACAAGATGAACAAACAATTTTTGTTTGGTGGTATTCTGGATGAATTCCTTTTTTCATATGTACATGTCTCCTTCCGCCTAAAGTTTTTTCACTTTAGATAAGTGCTAAGTTATAATAGCATATCCAATAGTAAAGCGCAATAAAAAACGCTTATGCATTCCATGAAATTTTTATGCTTAAAATCCTATATTTTTTCTGAACTGAAAAGAATGCTTTTATAGCGTCTACTTAAGCCTTATTTGCAAATTTAGATGAGCTCTAAGCAGCATTAACTTTTTTGCGAATTAATAATATTTTCAATGACAATCCCCAATATAAGCCCTATACTTGGTCCTGCCACCATTGCATAAATCAACGGGATATTAAAAAATAGATTTATAAAAACTGCGAGTATCGTTCCAAAGATTAATCCAAATCCAACACCATAACCTTGTTCTTTCATTATATCTCCTTTCGATATTTTACGAAACATTTCCCTTGTGCATCCTCTATGAATTTCATCGGAACACTTTTATAAAAAGCAATTAACTTTGGATTGTTATCCGTAATTAATACAGTCTGTCTAACATCGGGATACAGCGATAAAAGTGTAAGCAACAATGTTTTTCCGATTCCTTGACGTTGACGATCACTAAGAATGAGCAAATCTTGAATGTAAAGAATTGTCTCTTGATCACCAACAGCGCGAATCAAACCAACCAGTTGATTCCCATTCCAAGCAGTTAGTGTAATCATCGAATTTTTAATCGCACGCATAAGTTTTTCAGGGTTATTGGTGTAAGCATACCAACCTGCATCATTGTATAGTTTTAATACATCGTTTAATTCAAGGTCTACGTTTTGTTTATAGGTAATCATACATGTATCACCGCCTTTATGTTTATTGTATGCTTTATGAAATGCTTACACAACCCATATCCAACAATCAATTTCATGACAGGTGTGTCCTTACCTGTTTTAGGTTGTTTTAAAACTATACTTAATAAAATAAAAATACCGTTATGATGCCTAACGGTATTTTTATTTTGATCAATTCACTTCAACGCAGTCTTGTTCTTTTTTTTAATTCTTTATATTTTATCGTAAAATCAATAGACCCTACACCAACAAGAAGCAATAGAACCAATGCGTAGGCAGGTTCTATAATGTGGGTGAATAAAGAAATAATACTTACCCCAAGTAAACATAGTAGAAACGCGCCCAAAAAACGAACTTCTTTTTTAAGGATATCCGTTTCTATGTCTGGTATTTTATGGCGGTCATATTTAATCACGCCCACTCCCGCCATAATGATAGCAATGTAAAGGAGGTAAGTTGTAATGAAGAAAAAATCACCCGTGCTGGAACAAATAAGCCAACCTAGGCCAATCATAATAATGACATAAATCGGTGTAAACAAAGAAAGATGATCTTTAATTCTTTTCATTTTGATTCCTTCCCTTCTTTTAGTGAAATCAGATCTTGATTTGATCCTGTCGGTTTTTTTTCATGATGAAATAGAATGGAACTGCAATGAGCAGCCCAGCAAGTCCCCAAAGAAGTTGTTCTAGTGTTGCTTGTGACAACATCCAAAAACTAACGGTTATCGCGAAAATCGGAATTACAGGTCCAAATGGAATTTTAAAATCAAACTCAGTAGGTTGATTTCTTTTACGGAATACCAATACCGAAAGGCATGTTGGAATGTATTGCGCAAAACGAGAGACAACACTTATTGCAGCGAGTGTGGCAAAACTTCCCGATAACGCAACAGGAATCGCAATACCTACCGAGATTAAGATCGCATACGTCGGTGTGTCACGTTTACTGCGTTTACCGATAAACGACGGTAATAAACCATCATCTGCGAGTGCAACGCCACATCGTGGTGTCACAAATGAATTTGCAATATTGATACCACCAATCGAAACAAGCGTACCTGCCGCAACAAGGGAAGATCCAAATGGCCCAAGTATCATACCCATAGCCGTTTGAATCGGTGCAGGGATATGAGCGAGTTCTGGACCTAAAATCCCAATCGAAACAAATTGTATGAAAAAATAGAACAGTGAAACAATGATCATAACGATCACAGTCGCCTTAGGTAAATCCTTTTGCGGATTTTCCATATCTTCTGCAGCCACCGCAATATTTTCAAATCCTGTAAACGCATAAAACAATAACAGGGATGTTTTCCCAAAATTACCAGTTGTTTCTATAAATACTGGACTGTAGTTACTTGGCTTGATAAAAAAGATACCCAAGGAAATAAAAATAATCATCGGTACCAGTTTTGAAACCGTCACCACATTATTGAGGATTTTTGATACATTGACGCCGATTATATTCACAATACCAAGTCCAACTAGAATACAAACGACTACAATATTTTGGATCATTGGATCTTGAGCTGCTGGAACAATTTGTCCAAGTGCTGTCGCAAATGCCACAGCCATTGTGGCCCAAGCAATGATGCAGATCGCCCACTTGATAAAACCAACTTCAAATCCTATGAAGTCACCATATGCTTCTTTCGCATAAACATATGGTCCACCACTTTTATTAAAATACGTTGCCGCTTCCGCAAAACACAATCCAATACTCATCACAACAAACATATTAAAAATAAACACAGCTAAGCTTGCTGTTCCCATAAGTGCCATCGCTTTATTCGGTAAAAGAAAAATACCTGAACCGATAATAGCGTTAATTCCTAATAGTACGATACTGAATAATCCGAGTTTTTTCTTCATGTCTACCATCCTAACTGAAAAATGAATTTATACTTAATGATAAACGAAATCAGTTAAAATGGATATCTTTTTTATATTATTTGTATTAACGGTTAATGGATCGGGACATGATTGTTGTGGTGTGACGAATTCCACGGATTGCTACTGAGAGTGCAAAGATGTTTTCCACAAGAGCAAGACCTCCATAACCCGCATCCCCAATATGCTGGATATCTGCACCTGCTATTTTGTTTCGAATTGCGATATTCTCAATAACAGCCTTACTTGAACCTTCTTGACTTGTTCCTATTGCAGTGAGGACCAGTGCTTGATGTTGATGCACAATCTTAATTGCACGAATGAGTTCTTCATCTGTAAATCCTGGTACAGTCCCAACTGCTGGCATCAAAATCACATCTGCTCCCGCATCACAAAATGCCTTAATTGTTTCTGAATCTGGAACAACGGATTCATCTACCCCAGCACCATGCATTTTGCCGGCGATGATTAATCCCCCAAAATGTTTACGAGCACTTCGAATTGCTTTCGCAATTTCATGATTAGTAACACCGGTTCCAGGATTTCCTGTAAGACAGATAAAATCAAACCCAAGATTTGCAGCTTCTTTAAGTGTTTTTTCAGAGCACATGCGACCTTCTGCAATCACTCCTTGCGCTTCTAACATTTCCGCGTTGAAATCCACAGGTTCCAAGTTTACTCCAATTGGACGTCCTACTAATTCTTTAAGTTTTTGAATAGTATCTTGAGTTTCACAATCATCAAGACCTGCAATGAATGGATTAAGTGTATCAAATCCATTAAGAAGGATTAAATCTGCTCCAAAAGCTCTGGCGACTTCCGCATTCGTGATGCCACCTTGCACAGATCCAAAAACAACATTTTCAGAACAAATCGTACGGCCCTCTGCCGCCTTAATCGCTGTTTTTAGGCTCTCCCCATCCATTGAACGAAAATCACTGGCAGTACAATCTAAAATTCGTTTACCCATTATATTTCCCCCTTTTGTTTTAATCTATGACTAACTACAAAAATTCCGTTGAATTATCCGAACTATAAGTCGATAGATTACCTCCGTCATAACAATCGCAATCGCAATCGTTACAGACAAGGTAAATGTTCGAACAAGCAACTCAATACCTAAAATATAATCTGCTCCAATAAAAGCCTTCACCGTTTGATAAGCCATAATCCCTGGAACGAGTGTAAAAATTGCTGGAATATTAAAAACTGTGGTTGGCATCTTTAAATACTTCGCAAATTGCATCGAAAGCATCGAAACCGTTGCAGCACCAATAAAAATTGCTAGGGTCGCATCAAAACTCTTTTGAATCAAACTCCAATTCACAATCCAACCCATCATACCTGTAATTCCACAACAGAATAAAGCACGCTTCGGAACATCAATAATAATTCCAAAACCCAGTGCTGCCGCAAAAGCACTCACAAGTTGAATAACAATTGTCATCATACAAACACCCCCGCCATTACTTGAAGCGATGCCATAATTCCCGACCCAATCATAATCGCTATAAACAATGCCTCAACCATAAATACGGTTCCCGATATTGTATTCCCTACGAGAAAATCACGGATCGAATTCATGATGGGAATTCCTGGAACCATTAACATAATACTTCCAATAATAACCGTCTCAAAATCAACAATAAATCCTTTTCTCTGGAGACAAATTGTTAAAATACCGATACTAAAAGAAGCAATAAATTCCGCAATAAACTTAACATTCAATTTCTTGGATGCATAATAATGAATTCCAAATCCGATTGTACCCAGAAGCATCGTAATCGGAAAATCAAAAAGAGACCCTTCAAAAATTAACATCATAAACGCACTCACAAATGCAGCAGCAACATATTTCATCCAAACAGGATATTGCATAGCATCACTATTTATCTCTTTAAGACTTGAGTACAGTTCATAAACATCAATTTGATTTGCACTAAAAAGACGCGATAACTGATTTACATCTGCCAACTTGGCTAAATTACTGCGACGTTTTTGGATTCGCTTCATTTTTATTTGTTCCCCATCTGAAGTCGTCACAAAAATACCGGTAGGTAGGACAAAACTAACACCAGCACCCTCACCTTGTTTGGATTCCAAAATACGGTTCATGGTATCTTCAACGCGATGCATTTCCGCACCATTTTCCATCATAAGTTTACCCGCTAAAATACAAGCATCTAATAATATTTCATACTCGGTCTTTTCCATTGAATTTCCTTTCATACTTCTTAATCTAACTTTATTATACCTTAAACATCATCGTGATAGCTCATTATTCCCCAATTAAATACAAGTGAGAAATAAATTACAAAACACTACCTAGCATAGAAAGGTACTGTGTGATATATTGTATTAACGAGGTGAACATATGAATACTCAATTTAAAAAAGGTGTCTTAGAACTTTGTGTTCTATCTCTCCTATCTCAAAAAGAATATTATGGCTATGAATTAATCAGTAAAATTTCCGAAACCATCAAAATTACTGAGGGTACAATTTATCCACTTTTAAAACGACTTAAAGATGACGGTTATGTTTCCACAAAACTTGTTGAATCATCTCAAGGGCCGTCACGAAAATATTATGAATTAACCAATCGTGGAAAAACATATACAAAAGCACGCATCGATGAATGGTACGTATTTACCGGCCATGTAAATGAACTGTTGGGAGGAGAAAACCATGACTAAAAACGAATACTTATACATACTCAGAAAAAATCTACAGATTTTACCACAAAATGAAATCGACGATATTATTCAAGACGTACATGAGCACTTTGAATTTGGACTTGCTGAAGGCAAAGATGAAATTGAAATATCAAGAACACTTGGTGATCCGATCGAAATGGCACGACAATATACGGGCGGAATAATTTATGAAGAACCACCACACCATGAACTAAACAGTGCTTCATCGACATCTATCATGACAGTACTTCTAAAAGTATTTATCGCAATAATTCTTATTGGACCAGTACTAGCAGTGTATGCTGTTTTATTTGCCTTCTTTATATCTGGAGTTGTCCTTACATTCTGCTCAATCCCCTTACTATTTGGAGGTGTCCTCCCTATGGTTACAATTCCAACCTTTGGTCTTCTCGCACTCGCATCACTTGGATTGTTCCTTCTCGGAATTGGTATGACTTGGCTTACTTTATTCGGGTTTCGAGGTCTCAATTATTGTGTCAAAAATTTCTTTAAATCGAATTTAGGAGGAAAAACATAGATGAAAAACATTCGAAAAATTTGGATACCCATTGTGCTTGTAGTCAGTGGCTTATTATGTCTAAGCTTCGCAATAGGAATCCCTTTAAAAAACGTATTAAATGACAGTGCTTCTGAAGCAAACCAAAGTAGTTATCAAGAAGTTAAACACGTCTTCAACGAAGCGGTCAACGATATCAACATTGAGACCGGACAGATCAATACTTTAACCGTAAAATATGTTAATCACCCTGAAATTACCGTAAAAGGATTTGGTAGTCTTGAGCAATATCGTAGTGAGATAAACAACAAAACCCTTACTGTTGCGACAATCCCAAGCACATGTACCTTCGGACAATGTGATATCACTAATTTTGATTCACTTGAAATTGAAATTCCTGCTTCCTACAAAGGCAAGATGCATATCGATACCATCAAATCAAATATCCTTCT
Source organism: Erysipelothrix rhusiopathiae (assembly GCF_900637845.1). Taxonomy (NCBI): domain Bacteria; kingdom Bacillati; phylum Bacillota; class Erysipelotrichia; order Erysipelotrichales; family Erysipelotrichaceae; genus Erysipelothrix; species Erysipelothrix rhusiopathiae. Next base: position 175,155 of record NZ_LR134439.1, on the reverse strand, counting down.
CGAAGGTCTTGGTGATGATGTCTTACGATCCTATTCCATTGATGGAATGAACACAAACATTACCGCAAACAAACTTGTCGCTGATTTTGAAGTGGACAGTATGAATGCGAAATTAACGGTAAATGATGGTGCTGGTACCATTAAACTTAATGGTTTAAATACTTCGGCTTACATTACCTCTGTTATTGGAAATTTAAACATTCAATCGGATGCTATGGCTACTTATACAGAATTTCCACATGGAACATCTGGATCTTATTCTGTCACAATGAATGGCATGAGTAACTCGTATTCAAATCTTAATGATAGTCAGAAACAAAGTACCCTTGGAGCCCTCCAACATCATTTCAAACATGGAACAGATGGGTTCACAATCACTTACGAATCAAACGGTTTAAGCAATACTCTGGTAGTGAAATAAGAAAAAGACCTGTTCATATGAACAGGTCTTTTTTATAATTCTTTGCGTAATGTTTCAACTTTTTCTCGTAAATAAGTTTGTAAATCCGCACATACATCACGGTTCATGGGCGGTACATCCTCAAGTGGATATTCCTTATCAATCAGTTCATACTTATTTACACCCATTGTATGATAAGGCAGTAATTCAATACGTTCTATATTATTGAGTGGTGCAATGTATTCCGCAAGTTCATCCATGTATTCATAGGTATCGTGGAATCCTGGGACTATCACAACTCGAATCCACGTTGCGACACCGTGTTCTTGAGCTTTTTCAAGGAATTGATGTGTCACACGAATCGGAGCACTGGTCATCTCACGATATTTTTTTTCTTCAAGTCCTTTAATGTCATAAAGAATCGTATCCGTAACACTTAGGATATCATCAAAAGTATCGGGACGGCCAAACCCTGAAGTATCCAAACACGTACTAATTCCCTCTGCTTTACAAGCTTTCATTGCTTCATATAAAAATTCGGGTTGATTTAACGGTTCACCACCGCAGAAAGTTACCCCTCCATCTTCACCAAAGTAAGGCTTGAATCGACGAAGTTTATCCATTAATTCATCAACGGTAATGGCATCTTCCGGATCAGTTTTCCACATATCAGGATTATGGCAAAATAAACAACGTAATGGGCATCCTGATAAGAATGCAATGGTACGAATTCCCGGTCCGTCCACCATTCCCATTGTTTCAAATTTACGAACATAACCGGTTCTAGAGTCTTTCATGGTCACATCTCCTTTTTAGTAATACAAGTGTATCATATATCTAAAAATGTATATGACTAAGGCTCATATTGTAAGCGTTTACCAAAATAACAATGTTCACAAATTCACGTATTTCACAAAAAAACGTTTGTAATTTGTATACAAACGTTTTGATTTCACAAAGATTAAGATTTAAAATTACGCTTTCTCTTCACGCCAAATAACGCCGCCCAAAGATGTTAGTTTGTTATCAATATCATCGTAGCCACGATCAATATGATAAATTTCACTAATCTCTGTTACGCCCTCAGCGATAAGTCCTGCAATCACAAGACATGCACCACATCGTAAATCCGTTGCTTCTACTTTAGATCCATATAATTTTGAAGGACCTTCAATTGAAGCTTGTGCAGGCATCAGTTGAATGCTTGCTCCCATACGGTTTAACTCATTACAATGTTTAAAACGTTCCGCATAGATTGTTTCTTTAACCGTAGAATGACCCTGCGTTTGTGTAAGCAAAGCCGTAAGCGGTTGTTGGAGATCCGTTGCGAATCCTGGATAGGTTTGCGTTGTGATATCGATTGCTTCAAGTGGTTTCTCAGATTTGCGAATACGTGCATAATCCACACCCACTTCAATATCAACACCCATCTCAATTAATTTCGAGATTAAAGCATCTAAGTGTTGTGGAATGATATTTTCAATTGTCATATCATCTGCAGCTGCTGCCGCCATAATAATATAAGTTCCTGCCTCAATGCGATCTGGAATCATTTCGTGTGGTTTTCCAGTCAAACGTTCGACGCCTTCAATGGTAATCACGTTTGTACCCGCACCACGAATGTTTGCACCCATTTTATTTAAAAAGTTTGCGACATCAATAATTTCAGGTTCTTTCGCAGCATTTTCAATAATCGTTTTACCTTCAGCTAAAACCGCTGCAAGCATAATATTGATTGTTGCCCCAACAGATTGAAAATCAAGATAGATTTTCGCACCAATTAGACGCTCTGCTGAAATTTCATAAAAACCATGTTTATATTCAATTGAAGCACCTAGTGCTTCAAATCCTTTTAAGTGTAAATCAAAAGGTCGAGGTCCTAAATAACATCCTCCCGGCATTTGCATTTTCACATAACGATATTTTCCTAAAAGTGCTCCCATAAAATAATATGATGCACGTAATTTTGTAACTGCTTCATGATCTAAATCCACATTTTTCATACCTGTAGTATCAATTTGGAAGTGATCAGGGGTTGGTGAGGATACATTTACATTAAGTTCTCTTAATAATACTGATAAAGATTCAACGTCCGAAATATTCGGGACGCCATAAATATTAACTTCACTATCAGATGCGAGAATGGCTGCAGGAATCAATGCTACAGTAGCATTTTTTGCTCCACTAATTCTTACCTTGCCGTTTAATCGATGTCCACCTTCAATTTTTATAACTTTTGCCATTCAAACAACTCCTTTTGTCCATTGATATTATAACCGATAATGAATAGAAAATATACCTATCCACCATCTCTCATTTGATATTCATAATCTTTAAATATCTCTTTCGCAATGGTACATAGGTATTTAGGAATTATTTCATCACTTATTAATTAAATTTTTCTCAATCAAAAAGTCTCGAGCTACTGTTTCCGGGTTTTTAACTTCCACATCTACACGATAGTTTAGTTGACGCGATTCATCGGTCGTTATCGAATTCGATATTTTTTCCAATACTGCTTCAACGCCAGGGAAATCTTTTTCTAAATCCGAACGAACGAGGAATGCCGATTGATAACGAGGAAAGAAATTCAAATCATCCTCAAGCATCGTTACCGGATAACGGTTCACCATTCCATCTGCACTTGTCACAAGCGTAACATCCATATTATCGCTATCCAATCCCGCAAGTTTTAAACCAATATCAATTGAGTTTGCTTCTTTAAACTCCATATCATAAAACTTCGTTAACGGCTTATAACGAACCGATCCATTATCATCAAAAAAAGAATGTTCTGCCGCAAAAATGAGTTCACTAGCGATCGGCTTTAAATCAGAAATTGTTTTTAAGTTATACGTTTCCGCTAAATCATCGGTTACCGCCACCACATATGAATTCTCAGACCCTAAAGGTTCAAGTAACTTCACCTGAGCTTTTTCCTGGGCAAGCTTATTTGTGAAGTCAAATAATGATTGGTTTGAAGGAATATCTTGAGGGTCTTGTTTTAAAAACGTTGTTAATACCGTTCCATCCCAACTGAGTGTCATATCCATCGCACCACTTTTAATTTGATCAAAAGCTAAATTATATGCCATTGAAGGTTGAATATAAACGGAATAATCTGTATAGGTTTCGATCATAATTTTAGCCATATACGTTGCGACATTCATTTCCGCAATATCGCCATCAATAATTACCAGATCTCCCTCTTGGCGACTACCACAACCACTAAGCGAAAGTAAGGAGATGATTAAAATGATTATTTTTTTTCTCATATTGTTTTACCCCCTTGTTTTAGTTTAAGATGTTTCTCATATTGTCCCATCGCCGTATCAATCACAAGCGATATTACAATCAAGGCAAGGGTTCCGTAACCAATTAATTTCATATTTTGAGTTCGAACTCCCCGATAGAGAATGGATCCCAAACCACCACCTCCGACAAGTGAGCCAAAGACGGCAACTCCGACGGAAGTAACCACCGCAATCCGCATCCCCGAGAAAATAAAGGGGAAAGCAATCGGCAATTCAACTTTGAATAATCTTTGAATTTTGGTCATACCCATACCCTGTGCTGCTTCACGAATTCCTGGATCAACACTTTCCAAACCCGTTACCGTATTTAAGACTACGGGAAGTAGGGAATAGAGCACTAAGCCAATAATTACGGTTTTCTTTGTAGGTCCAAAAAAAGCCATCAAAATCCCAAGCATCGCCAGCGTCGGTATGGTCTGAAGAATATCCACGAGTAATAGAATAGGCTTCTTAAATTTCGGATATACATAAGCAATCATTCCAATAATAAGCCCTAAGATAAGTAGAAATAATGCAGAAACTAACACAAGAAATAGATGTTCTAATACCATATTAACGGTCATGTTGTGTACCTCCTGTTGTAAGTCCTTTAGGCATAAACTTTGTTTGGAGATAATCCACAAAGTATCCCATTAAAATCGCAAGGATAGCAGATGGGATCGCACCAATAAGAATTGTTTCTTGAACATTGGTATCGATTCCGCGATAAATAAAGACGCCAAGCCCTCCTTGACCAATCATCGCAGCCAGTACAGCCCAACTTACGGTATATACGGTCGACATGCGAATTCCGGCAAATATCGAAGGTACTGCCATCGGTAACTCCACTTTTAAAAGTGATTGCCATTGCGTCATTCCAATACCACGTGCTGCTTCTACATAACTTGCATTCACATCTAAAATGCCAGCATAAGTATTTTTTAAAACCGGGAAAATTGCATACGCAGTAAGGGCGATATAGATTGTTTTAGGACGCATTCCGGTATATACAAAAAGCACTCCAATAAAAACGATCCCCGGTATGGTTTGAAACAAACCAATAATAGGCATAATATATTTAGAAATTGTTTTAAAACGGGATAATATTGACGCTAAAACGATCGCAATGATTGATCCAAGTGTTACCGCAACCACCACAAATTTTATATGGGTAAAAATCGCTTTTATAAGTTCTGGAAGGATAGCACTACTCATTACTATCACCACCCCAAACCACATTAGTAAGACTTCGTGCAATTGAACCCCGTGTAATAATTCCCATAACTTCACGATCATCATTAATCACGATGACATAATCACGTTTATTTTCAGTAATTTCACCAATTGCTTGTTGAGCATCCTCATTTTGATTAAATGCAGGAACACTTTTCTCAACCACTTCTGCGACACGTTGGTATGTATCTCGTTTTGAAATAAGCTCATCAATCCACGCAACCCCTAAATACTTTTTATGTTCATCCACAACGACAACACTGTTTAAATCACGGGTACGCATTAAGCCTAAACATTCTAAGATTGGTCTACGATCAAATACTTTAAAAACATTTGGTTTCATTAAGTCGCCACAGGTCAAGTCAAAGGATGAGCCGTTCTCATGCATTTGTTTCCCCATAAACTGTTTAACTTGCTTGGTTGCAGGATTTCGTAACATCTCTTCGGGTGTTGCTTTCTGAACAATCTTGCCACCTTCCATAAATACAATGGTATCCGCCATCTTAATTGCTTCATCCATATCATGCGTAACAAAGACAATGGTAATTCCCAATTTTTCTTGAATAGATTTAACTTCGTCTTGTAATGTATCTCGTGTAACAGGGTCTAAAGCACCAAAGGGTTCATCCATAAGAATCACAGGTGGGTTCGCTGCAAGTGCGCGAAGAACCCCGATACGTTGTTGTTGTCCACCACTAAGTTCAGATGGATAGCGATTTGCATACGTCTCATATGGCATCCCTACAAGAGGCATCAATTCTCTTACCCGTTCATCAATCTTTGCTTCATCCCACTTTAAAAGCCTTGGGACAATCGCTATATTATCAGCGAGTGTCATATTTGGAAAAAGACCAATTTGCTGGATTACGTAACCAATATTACGACGCAAATCAATCACGTTCATCTCATCAATCTTTTGACCATTAATGTATATTTCTCCACCATCATGTTTGATAATCCGATTCAACATCTTTAGTGTTGTTGTTTTACCACAGCCTGATGGTCCAATAAGGCATACAAATTCCCCTTGATTTATTGTTAGATTTAAGTTTTCAATAACGACTTTATCGTTATAAACTTTCTTAACATTTCTGTATTCGATCATATATTTTCCTCCTATTTTAATGCTGTCGCATAAAAAAAAATGTACGCGACATTTCCCTTAAAATTCATTCAGAATGTTGATTCAAGCACAACTTAATTAAGAGTCAATTATGATAATTTTTATCATAACGATATAAATAGTATAACGCAAAATACAATTCGAGACAAATTGACGTCACTTTCTTACCACTCATAACCTCAAAGAGAAACAGACCGTCGCGGCATAATTTTAAAATTATAATTCTAATATTCATAAACCCCCAGTGGACTCTAAGGTCGTTGTAGCGCTTATAAGCAACAGTTGACCTCTTATGGCATCATGAATCCAAACCGCCGAGAAATCGTAGCTAAAGAGCTTAAAAACACCTCTAGCAGCACTTATCCCCTTAATATTAAAAAAGAATCACGCATTGTGATTCTTTTCATGGGATGCATGAGTATAAAGATAACCTACTAAAACTGCACCACCAATAATATTACCAATATAGGAAAAGAAAATATTCGACGCGAATTCAGAAAATTGAATCACACCATTTTGCATACCTGCTGTCAATAAAAACATATTCGCAACACTATGTTGGAAGCCAAGTAATACAAAAACCATCACTGGGAACCAAATCCCCATGATTTTACCAGCGCCATCTTTTATCGCGACATTAAGCCATACGGATAAACCTACAAACCAGTTACACCCAATCCCTGAAATTAACGTTGCCATCGGTGAATAGGATGCCTTACCCATTGCTAAGCGGTTCACCGTTTCCGTGTAGTGACTTAATTCACCACGTCCTAAAATTAAAGCGACAAAAACAGCACCAACTAAGTTTGCGACTGTAATAATAAACCAGTTTATTGTGAGTTCTTTTAATGTAACTTTTTGATTTGCATAAGAAGTACCTACCACAGTCATATTTCCTGTAATTAACTCGCCACCAGCAAGCAAAATCACAATTAAACCAATCGGAAACACACTGGCACCTAAAACATTTCCAAGACCACCATCTACAGTAGCTACGATTTTAATATATGCGAGATACCCTAGAGAAATCATTGCTCCTGCAATAAACCCTAGAATACAACGTTGCTTCATTGTTTTATGTACCTTCACAACCCCTAAATCAGATACACGTTCTACAGTTTCATCTAATGAATACATAAGTCTCCTCCAAGTTCCAAATGTAATCTTACGTTGAGAATAGAGCCATTACAAGGGCGCAGGCTTAAAGTTTGTGAATATTAAGGCATCGATTTTTCAAATTGTTTCGCTTTCACGATACTTTGTTTATATCTGACATGATTGCACAAAAAAAACCACCGACCCTTGCGAGCACGATGGTTTTTAAATGTTTGATTGATTGGAATTAAGCTTGGTTAGCTGAACCCATCATTTCAATTTTTTCTTTAACTGTAGCACGGATTGCATCTGTACCAGGAGCTAAGAGTTTACGAGGGTCAAATCCTTTACCTTCTAAATCTTTTCCTGATTCGATGTATTTACGTGTTGCTTCAGCAAATACTAATTGACATTCTGTGTTCACATTAATTTTTGAAACACCTAATGCAATAGCTTTTTTAATTTGGTCTTCAGGAATTCCTGATCCACCGTGTAATACTAAAGGAATGCTTCCTGTAGCAGCTTTAATTGCTTCTAAAGTTTCAAAGCTTAAACCTGCCCAGTTTTCTGGGTATTTACCGTGAATGTTACCAATACCAGCTGCTAGGAAATCAATTCCTGTGTCAACGATTGTTTTACATTCTGCTGGATCTGCAAGTTCACCTGTACCGATGATTCCGTCTTCTTCTCCACCGATTGAACCTACTTCAGCTTCAACTGAAACACCTTTTGAATGAGCTAATTCAACGATTGCTTTTGTTTGTGCTAAGTTTTCTTCGAATGGTAAGTGTGATCCATCATACATAACTGATGTGAATCCTGCTTCGATACATTCTTTTGCGCCTTCAAAACTACCGTGGTCTAAGTGTAATGCTACAGGAACTGTAATATTTAGTTCTTCTAACATACCGTTTACCATACCAACGATTGTTTTGTAACCTGTCATATATTTACCAGCACCTTCTGATACTGCTAACAAGATAGGTGACTTCATTTCTTCTGCTTGAAGAAGAGCTGCTTTTGTCCACTCTAAGTTATTAATGTTAATTGCTGGTACAGCGTAGTGTCCGTCACGTGCTGCTTCCAAAATGCCTTTAGCTGATACTAATGCCATAATAATAAATTCCTCCTATTTATATATCTATTCTACTCTTTTTTTCGCAAATTGCAAAGACGCATTCACAAATCCATAGAATAATGGATGTGAACGGTTTGGTCTTGACTTAAACTCTGGATGATATTGGCATGCCACAAAATAATCATGGTCTTTAAGCTCAATAATTTCCACTAATTGTCCATCAGGACTTAACCCACTGAAGCGTACTCCAGCCTTCTCAAATTGCTCACGATATTTATTATTAAATTCATAGCGATGACGATGACGTTCAAAGATTACATCTTCATTGTTATAAAGTCCGTATGCTTTACCCTCATGATCGAGTTGACATGGATAATTACCTAAACGTAATGTCCCACCAAGATCTGTATGTTGTAATTGGTCTTCCATCAGATCAATTACAGGATAATTTGTTTCGGGTACAAGTTCTGTTGAATGTGCACCTTCTAAATCGCATACATTACGACCAAATTCAATCATCGCTACTTGCATTCCCAAACAAATTCCAAAGTATGGAACATTGTTTTCTCGTGCATATTGCGCGGCTAAAATTTTACCTTCTACACCACGTAATCCAAATCCTCCAGGTACAAGAATACCATCTAAGCCCTTAAGTGTTTCAGTAACATTCTCTGCTGTAATCTCAGCTGAGTCAATCCATTCAACTTCAATTTCACTGCTGCATGCATAACCTGCATGTAAAAGTGCTTCACTTACTGATAAATAAGCATCATGAAGTTGAACGTACTTCCCAACAAGACCAATTTTAACTTTATGTTGTAGGTTTTTTGCACTGTCAATCATTGCTGACCATTCCGTCATATCTGCTGCAGGTAAATCACCTAATCCGAATTTATGAAGAATATAATTATCAAGTCCTTGCGCTTGGAATGAAAGTGGAAGCTCATATAAGTTTTCCACATTTCGAGATTCAATGATCGCATTGTCATTAACATCACAGAAAAGCGCAATCTTATTCTTCATATCTTGAGTTAAAGGCTCATCACAACGTGTAACAATAATATTAGCTTTAATACCGTGTGACATAAGCTCTTTAAAACTATGTTGAGTTGGTTTTGTTTTGAATTCGTTACTTGCAGGAACTTTAGGAATCAGTGTTGTATGAACAAACACAACATCCTCAGTTTTATTTTCCGCATGGACTTGACGTACCGCTTCTAAAAATGGAAGTGATTCAATGTCCCCTACTGTACCACCAATTTCAGTGATAACAACATCGGCTCCCGATTCTTTTCCTGCATCATAGATTTTATTTTTAATTTCATCTGTGATATGTGGAATAACTTGAACTGTTGCACCTAAATAGGCACCTTTACGTTCCTTATTAATAACACTTGAGTAGACACGACCTGTAGTAATGCTGGCATTTCTCGTTAACTCTTCATCAATGAAGCGTTCATAGTGACCTAAGTCTAAGTCTGTTTCGGCACCATCTTTAGTTACGAAAACCTCACCATGTTGGTATGGTGACATTGTTCCTGGGTCTACGTTAATGTATGGATCAAACTTTTGCATGAACACTTTCATGCCACGATTTTTGAGCAATCGCCCAATCGATGAAGCGATAATTCCTTTACCAATTCCGGATACAACACCTCCGGTTACGAATATATACTTTGTTGCCATGTCTAATCTCCTTCTACTACAAAAATAAAAGCTCCCAATAAATTTGGAAGCTGCTGCCCTTTTATATTTTAGCAAACTTAATATATGAGTTCAACCAAAGACTTCAATTATTCTTCCTCAATGCTCGGAACAATCTCAAATTCTTCGAAATCTTCATCATAATCGTCGTAAGTATCTAATAAATCAGGGTCAATTTGTAAACTTTCTAAAGTATGACGTTCGCGTAAATCCCATTTATTTCCTTCTAATGAGATAAATCGTGAATCCATCATCATTGCATTATAGAATGATGCCACTTTTCTTTTTGAAATTTCTTCTGAGAAATTTACTTCTTCAGCGACTTCTTTCCACAATTTACTAAATACAATTTCCTTACGTTTTCTCTTTAATTTTTCATATGCAATATCACTTAATGATTTTGATGACATAGTTTATACCTCCGGTTCCCACCTACATTCGAATTCAAGCGTATCAACATGTGACCCAGCTTGCTTCAAATGATACCTCATATAAAGAAGACCACTTCTAACTTCTAATGTTTCTACTTCAACCTCGAACACCAAAATTCCCTGTGCGCTTGAGACGAGCAACTCTGTTTGTTCGCCTTTACAGAAAACTCCTTGTGTTAACCATTCACCTTGCCGCTTAAATGACACTTCGTCATTGGTGAAATCAAGAATAACATATGCGTCTTCCTCGTCATACATTATGCGTTGATACAATCCATAGTTTATAAAATCGGCTTGGTTATCCGTTCGATGAAATGATTCATCACGAGACTTTTGCTTAATAGTGACTTTAGTTTTGATGGAGATCCCCCTTACGTATTTCACCTATGTATTATATGGCTTTGAACAACAATGTCAACATGTTTATTACATAAAGTAAAAAAGTGTGCTTCAATACACACACTTTCATTTTACATTCACATTACTTCACAAAATACGCTTCGATTTCACTTACTTCTCGCATGATTTGTGGGGCTAAATCTTCGCAGCCATTTTCAGTTACAAGAAGGTCCGTTTCAATACGAATTCCGATTCCTTCTTCCGCAATATAGAGTCCCGGTTCGTTTGTAATAACATTTCCTGGCACAAGTGGTTGTCCACGATCAATCCAAACATCATGTGTGTCCAGACCGAGAGAATGTCCAATACTGTGATAGTAGTAACGACCTACTTCTTCAACGTTATCAATAAGACCAAGTTTAATACATGATTGACCTAAAGTCTCTTTTGAGATTTCATTCAATTCCATAATCGAAATTCCTGGCTTCACGGATTCATTGATGATGTGGAAAGTATTCAAGACTTCTTGGTAAACTTCTTTTTGGCGTGGTGTGAATGTTCCATTGATTGGGAACGTACGAGAAATATCAGCACCATAACCATTTACACGAATTCCTAAGTCTAATAATACAAGGTCTCCGTCGTTTAACGGTTGATTGTTTGAAATGTAATGAAGCACGGTAGCATTTTTACCACTTGCACAAATTGTGTCAAACATTAAATCACCATGCGCCTTATTGCCTTCATATAGGAAACGTGCAGCCATATCATTTTCATTCGCACCAGGTTTCATTTCTTCCACCATCGCTTTGATCGCATGATCGGTTACATCGATCGCATTACGAATTGCTTCAACTTCTTCAGGATGTTTAATTTGACGACAACGCACAATACATTCAAATACATCGACAACATTCTCTTCGCCAACAGCATCCGCAAAGACAAGTCCTGATGAATGTTCAACATCACCAATAGTGTCGTGATCCATATCAACACCGATTGAAAGTCCCGAATCCAATACAGACGTCACATATGCATCAAATTCGTTAAAGTAACGAACATCTTCAATTCCTGAAATTGCTTGCGCTTCTTCTTTTGTCATGAAATACCCGACCCATTTTTCCATATCTGGATTAATTTCTCGTAAAAATAAGATTTCATGATTTTTATCTTTTTCAAAGACAACAACCGCTTCCGGTTCTTCAATACCTGTTACATAATAAAAGTTTCGATTCGCTGAGAAAGGGTATTCTGCATCCGCTGAACGACGTACGCCGCATCCGCTGAATAAAAACGTAACTGTCTTTTCAGGCAATTCATTCATCACCTTTTCACGAATATTGATATAAGTTTGTTTTTTCATGATTATACCTCCTCAGGGTAGAAAATCTTTTCGTCCTGTTTCTTTTCACCTGTTGCGAATCCCCGAACGATTGAGGATGCGCTGGTTAATTCAACAAGCGTACCGTTTTTAAGTGCAACCCATAATCCTTCCTCGCCATTTTCCACATAAGGGGAGTAAAGGATTTGAGATTGTTGATCACTGATAACATAATAACGATTGTCAAAGCCTGCATTTTGAACTCGTTCTTTAATTGTATCTACTTGTTTTGAAGATTCGAGATCTTCATATTTAAAGAGTTTTCGATTTAAAAGACGTAACGCCAAGTCTTTTAAGATTGGATCTTTTGATTTGGTAAGTGACATAAATCCTGCATAACAGGTTGATTCATCTAATTCAAAATGTTCTTGGGTACTAATTTTCCCACCCGATACAAAAGGCTTGAAAAATGATAACTCATCGCCCAATTCTTTTCCCTCATGAACTAAATCCTTCATGCGTTCAAAAATTGCGAATAGAATCATTTCAAAACTTCGTGATGTTGGATGTAAGTAAACCTGCCAATACATTTGATAGCGCGCCATAATATAGTCTTCAACGGCATGAATTCCACTTTCTTTCACAACAAGCTTATCATCGATAACAATAAGTGTTCTTAAAATTCGAGATAAATCAAACTCTCCGTAACTTACACCTGTAAAATAAGAATCCCGCAAAAGATAATCCATACGATCTGCATCCAATTGACTCGAGATGATTTGAGTTAAGAGTTTCCGTGAATGACGATGCGCAATAATATCCGCAACCATTTGTGGTAACTCCGGATGAGCATCGATAAGAATCTTATGAACATGCGTTTCTTCTAAAATAATACGGTCCGTAAATGTTTCATGATTTACCGATGTAACGGACTCAAAAGCATGGGAAAAAGGGCCATGACCCACATCATGAAGCAATCCTGCACACAATAATGCAACGTGCTCCAAATCAGAAAGTGTATCGGATAAACCATTTACATTTTCAATCATAAGACGAACAACTTCATAAACCCCAACAGAATGAGAAAAACGAGAGTGTTCTGCGCCATGATAAACTTGATTTGTCCCACCTAATTGATGGATGCGTCTAAGTCTTTGGAACTCTGGTGCGTTAATCAGATCCCAAATAACTTGATGATGTACATGAATGTATCCGTGCACAGGATCTCGTAAAACCTTGTGCTCGGAAGTTGGTTTAAATTTTATTAATGTATTCATTTAAACGTTTTTCAACAACGTCACGACCTAAAAGATATAACGCACTCATTAAATCAGGTCCATGTGTTTGATGTGTTGCACTAACACGTAATCCCATAAATAACGGTTTTCCTTTAAGTCCAGATTCAGACTTCGCAGCATTAAATGCTTCTTTAAGTGAATCCACATCCCATGATTCCGGTAAGTTATTCATGAATGCTTTCGCAACAACAGGTGTTGTTTCCCATTCTAAAACTTCTTTTTCTGAATCGGTTAGTTCAGGTTCTACGAAATACGGTTCGATAAGTGTTCCGATTTCTTCACCATACTGTAATTGCTCTTTAAAGAGAAGTAGGCATTTTTCAATCCATGCTTCATCTTTATTTGTAAGATCATGTGCTGCTTCCGCAAACGGTCTTACAAAGCTTAACCATTCACCATCTTCTTTTTCTTTTAAATACTGATGATTCATCCATGTAAGTTTTGTAACATCAAACATTGATGGTGCTTTCGATAAACGATCTTCGCTAAATTCAGCAATCAGTTCTTCATGTGTAAAGAGTTCTTTTTCACCCTTTGGCGACCAACCAAGCAGTGCCATAAAGTTAAACATTGCTTCAGGAAGATAACCTTGATCTTTATACTGACTGATGTATTGCATGATTGAATTATCACGTTTGGATAACTTCTTACCATTTTCATTGACGATTAATGTCATATGACCAAATAATGGAATATCCCATCCAAACATTTCATAAAGCATCATTTGTTTTGGTGTATTTGAAATATGTTCTTCACCACGGAAAACATGTGAGATTTCCATCAAGTGGTCATCAATTACAACCGCAAAGTTATACGTAGGAATTCCGTTTGACTTGACAATAACCCAGTCACCAATATCTTTTGATTCAAATGAAATTTCTCCACGAACCATATCATTAAACGTATAGGTCGCATCCGTTGGTACTCGTAATCTTACAGAGTAAGGACGGCCTTCTGTTTCATAACGTTGCTTCGTCTCATCATCAAGATGAAGACATGTACGACTGTAACGTGTTGATTGGTGTCCTGCCGCAACTTGACGTTTGTAATCTTCATCAAGTTCTTCAGTTGTACAGTAACACTTATAAGCATCACCACTCGCTAATAATTTTTCTACATATTCATTATAAATATCTAAACGTTCCATTTGACGGTATGGAGCATATTCTGGTTTTGGCTTGTCTGGAGATTCATCAGGTACAATCCCTAACCAATTTAAGAAATAAAGTTGTGATTCCTCACCGCCCTCAACATTACGTTCAATGTCTGTATCCTCAATACGTAGCACAAAATCACCACCATGGTGTTTTGCCACTAAATAATCAAATAACGCTGTACGTGCGTTACCGATATGAAGAAATCCTGTTGGACTTGGTGCATATCTTACTCTAACTTTTTTCATTTTTAGTACCTCTTTCCAAATTCCATACTATTATAGCATGGTTATGTCAAGGATTAAATATTAAACAATCGCGATAATCCCTGCAAAAAAGAACCTACTTCGTAGGTTCTTCTCGTTCAATCATCATTGCGACACCCATGCCGCCACCAATACATAACGAAGCAATACCACGTTTTGTATCTGAATGAATTAATTCATAAATTAAAGTAACCATAATACGAGCGCCCGATGCACCAATTGGATGCCCAATTGAGATCGCTCCCCCATTAACATTCACTTTATTTAAATCTAAATTTAAATCTCTACATACCGCTAACGATTGTGAAGCAAAGGCTTCGTTTAATTCAAATCGATCAACTGTATTTAAATCTGTATTTGTTTTCTCCGCTAAGGATTTAACTGCATAGAAAGGTGCATAACCCATAATTTCAGGATCAACGCCTACTTCCGAGAAGCCTTTAATGGTAGCAATAATATCTAAATTCATTGCCTCTGCCTTTTCTCGACTCATTAATACAAGTGCAGCAGCACCATCATTAACCCCAGAAGCATTACCCGCTGTAACCGTTCCATCAAGTTTAAAACTTGGTTTTAAACGTTGAAGTCCTTCAAGCGTAGAATTTGTTCTGATAAACTCATCCGTATCGATAAGATCACGTCCATTATTAACTGGAACAATTTCATCTTTAAAAAGTCCTGCCTCAAGAGCACGTGTTGCACGCATTTGTGATTCCAAAGCAAACGCATCTTGATCCTCACGGGATATATTAAATTGTTCAGCGACTGTTTCCGCTGTAACACCCATCAATTCATTGGTAAACGCGTCAACAAAACCATCTTTTTGAATTGTATCTTCTGTTTCCAAGTTTTGAAATTTCGAACCAAAGCGACCATTCTTTATTATATGAGGTGCTTGCGACATATTTTCAAAACCACCCACTACTACAACATCCTTCTCACCAAGCATAATGGATTGCATTCCAAGATGAATTGACTTCATCCCCGAACCGCACATCTCATTAATTGTCATGGCTGGTGTTGAATAGGGAATTCCAGAAAACACCGATGCTTGTCGCGCAGGGTTTTGTCCTAATCCAGTTTGGATGACATTACCCATTACTACGTATTCAACATCTTCCGGCGAAATCTTTGCACGATGAATCGCTTCTTTAATCACTGCAGTTCCTAATTCTACAGCTGAAGTCTTCAAGAAGCTTCCCCCGAATTTACCTATCGCAGTGCGCGCAGCACTGACTATAACTACGTCTCGCAAAAAATCACTCCTTCTAAAATGTCGGCTAGACAATTATACCGTTTACAATATATAAACACAACATTTTCTGTAACGCCTATCTCTATCTCGAAACATAGTTTACCATTTGAGATGAAAAAGAGCGCATTTTCACACAAGATACCATAAGTTTATGCTCAAAAAGACTTACTTCGTGTGAAATTCTTTTGAATAACACATAATTTTTGCTTATTCGTCAGGACACTATTATAATTAAAGCATATTGAAAAAGGAGAAATTCCATGGAAATTGGACTTGATAAAATAGGGTTTTATGCCCCATTAACGTATATAGATATGGTTGATCTTGCGCACGCACGCGGGATTGACCCAAACAAATATACGCTCGGACTTGGACAAGATCTACAAGCTGTATGTCCTATATCACAGGATACAGTTACATTAGGGGCTAATGCTGCTTCAAAAATATTGAGTGATGCGGATAAGGAAGCCATTGATCTTGTTATTTTGGCTACAGAATCTGGCATTGACCAATCAAAAGCAGGGGCAACCTCAATTCATACATTATTGGGAATTAATCCCTTTGCACGTTGTATTGAAATTAAACAAGCATGCTATGGTGCAACTGCAGGGCTTCAACTTGCGAAAGGTCATATTGCTTTAAATCCAAATAAGAAAGCACTCGTAATCGCAAGTGATATTTCACGATACGGTCTTAATACTGGTGGCGAAGCAACTCAAGGTGTTGGATCCGTAGCGATGTTAGTCAGTACAAATCCAAAAATCATGACACTTGAAGCAAATGCTTCTTATTTCTCAGATGATATTTGGGATTTCTGGAGACCGAATTACAGTGACGTGGCTTTTGTAGATGGGAAATACTCAAACGAACAATACCAACGTCTCTTCACAACAGTATATGAGGATTATCTCAAGAAAACAGAACGTACAATCGATGATTTTAAAGCTCTCTGTTTCCATATCCCCTATACAAAACTCGGGCTCAAAACCCTTAAACTCATCGCCAGCGAAGAAACAAACCCAAGTCTTTTTGAAAACTTTAAAAAGAGTACGCACTATAACCGTCAAGTCGGTAATATTTATACAGGATCACTCTACCTAAGTTTACTCAGTCTCCTCGAACAAGGGTCCTTAACTGAAGGTGATCGTATTGGCTTATACAGTTATGGTTCTGGAGCCGTTGGTGAATTCTTCTCAGGAATCTTACAACCTAATTACAAAGATCATTTACTCAAAACGCATCAAACAGAACTTGATCAGCGTACAAAGTTATCAATTCCAGAATATGAAGCACAGTTTAAAGCACAGCTTGTTACTGATGGAAGTCATCAAATACTTAAATCGGATGCATCCAAATTTACACTTGAGTCTGTTTTCGAACATCGACGCTATTACAAAACAAAATAAAAAGTTCCTCACGGAACTTTTTATTTTATCTCAGTCTGCATTTTCTTAGTTAAACTCTTAAAGATAAGTTCATACGACTCATTAATAAGTGTTTCAATGAGTGTTTCATCCACTTCCTTATCCATACGAATTGAAATCCAATGAACTTTATTCATATAGTAACCTTCGGTGATTATTCCAGGATACATCTCACGATAGCGGGCACCTTCGCTTGGCTCGGCTTTAACCGTTACAATGGGATCGCCTTCTTTATTTGTTCCCATCATCAAATACATTTTTCCGCCGACAAGCGCACGTTCCGCATTCCATTCTTCTTTAAAATCATACACAGTCCCTTTATTTTGAAGACATACTTGTTTAATTTTCTCCGGTTTCATAGGGACCTCCTGCAAGTGTAATCACCACACCATCAGGATCTGTTAGAGCAAATTCCCATGTATCATAAAATGTTTTATGCAGTGTTTTTACTAAATTTGGATGAGTCTTGAGCCGTTCATATTCAGCTTCAACATCTTCAACTTTTATAAAAAGGGTTAATGAAGGCTTGATTGAATCTGTTTTAAGACTTGGATATTCTTCGATCAATGCTTCCTTCTCTTCAAGCATTAACGTTGTTTCACCAATACCAAGAATTGCGAATATAGCGGCAGATTCAGTCTCCACTTTATCGTAAACAGCCATGTTTAAAACTTCTTGATAAAACAGGATGCTTTCATTCACATTTGTAACCATTAAATTGGGTGTTAGTTTCATAGTGCTACCGCCTTTATATTTATTGTTAAATCGTATAGAATATGGATGAAAGCGGGGTAAGTTATGGCATATTATAATTATCATGCGAAAGCAAAGCAACTGATTGCCGATGGGCATCTCACTCATTTTGAAATTGTGGATAACTGGAATGGCATTAAACCCGCACTTGTCCTCTATTTTGATAATAACCGTCCTATGCCCATACGGGAATATCGATGGCCAGAATACTTTGAATTAATTTAAAAAGAAAGAACGCTCACGTTCTTTCTTTTTAAAGTTTATGGAATTGTTCAACATCCATCACAAATACTGTTGCGCCACCAACTTGGACTTCCACAGGGAATGACGCATAACGTCCGATATCATAGGATGCTGTAGATGGTACGACTTCCGTACGTTTACTACATTCATTACCAATGATTTCTAAACATCCTTCCACGCGATCATCATCAACACCAATAATTAATGTTGTGTTCCCTGCGCGTAAGAATCCTCCGGTTGTAGCGAGACGTGTTACTTGATAGTTTTCTTTATTTAATGCATTTGAAACTACAGAACTGTCATCATTTGAAACAATAGCTAATACTAATTTCATAAGATTCCCTCCTCTTACCTTTGTTTCATTATACCATAAAATAAATCGATGGTTCTTTTTTTTATTAACATAAAACCCCCTATCCAATTTAGTGTAGATAGGGGGTTCTTTTCATTAATTATTAAATCTAAAGTGTACAATATCGCCATCTTTCATGACGTATTCTTTACCTTCTGAACGCATTTTTCCTGCTTCTTTAATTGCTTGTTCACTTCCGTATGCTTCTAAATCTTCTACATTATAAGTTTCAGAACGAATAAATCCTTTTTCAAAATCTGTATGAATCACTCCAGCACATTGTGGCGCTTTCATACCATTCACAAAAGTCCAAGCACGAATCTCTTGAGGACCTGCAGTGAAGAATGTACGTAAGTTTAAGATTTCATAGCTATTTCGAACTAATACATCTAAACCACTTTCTTGAACACCTAAGTCTGACAAGAATGCTGCTTTTTCATCATCTTCAAGACTTGATAAATCTTCTTCGACCTTAGCGCATACTGGAATAACACGACATGAACGTGCTTCCGCATAAGCTTTTACTTTTTGGTACATTTCGTTCCCATCAATGTCCATAAGACTGTCTTCATCAATATTCGCTACATAGATGACAGGTTTAATGGTTAAGAAATGGAATGTACGTGCAAGTTTCTCATCATCTTCATTTAAGTTAAGATCGCTTAATGGTCGGTTATTTTCGAGTGTTTCTTTAGCACGATCTAATAACTTCATTTCCGCCATTGCTTCTTTATCATTGGATTTCGCTTTGCGTCCTACGCGAGAAATTCGGTTTTCCACACTTTGTAAATCCGCAAGCATCAGTTCAATTTCAATAATTTCAATATCTGAGATTGGATCTCCGACAATACCATGCTCATGCACAATATCTGAGTTTGCAAAACAACGCACAACATGTACGATAGCATCCACTTCACGAATATTTGATAGAAATTGATTTCCTAATCCTTCACCTTTTGAAGCACCTTTTACAAGTCCTGCAATATCGGTGAACTCAAAAGTTGTAGGAATAATCTTCTTAGACTCAATAAATTTTTGAATTGTGTCAAGTCGTGGGTCGTTTACTTTTACAACACCGACGTTTGGTGCAATCGTCGCAAATGGATAGTTTGCTGCTTCTACCTGTGACTTTGTGATTGCGTTAAATAATGTGGATTTCCCAACGTTTGGTAATCCAACAATTCCTGCTGTTAATGCCATCTATAATTCCTCGTTTCTTTCGATTACTTTTTTTAATTTTTTTTCAAAATCTTGACGTGTGAGCATAATGACCGACCCACACCCTTCGCACTTAATTTTAATATCTGCACCCATACGTGTTATTTTAAAATATTGTGATTTTTTGCATGGATGATCTTTTTTCATTTGTACAATATCACCTAAACCATATGTTTTATCAATCATGCTGACACTCCTTAAGTTTATATGCAATCATTGTATTTTCCAGTAAACTGGCAATTGTCATCGGGCCTACGCCTTTCGGAACTGGCGTCGCATAAGCTGCAATCTCATAAGCGCGACGATCTACGTCACCTCTTAGATTTCCATCTATGCGATGAATCCCTACATCAACAAGTACGTGTTGATCTGAAATCCATGAAGCTGGAATTGCTTCTGGTTTACCCATAGCAACCACAATTATATCATTAGATCGAACAAGTTCCTCTAAGTTTTTTGTTTTTGAGTGCGCTAACGTTACGGTCGCATTCTTTTGGCTTAAAAGCGTTGAAACAGGCTTACCTACAAGACGACTTCGTCCAATCACTAATGCACGTTTACCTTCAAGCTCCACATTATACCAATCCAACAATCGCACAATCCCCTTAGGCGTACACGAAACAAATCCTGGTCGATTTAATTCCAAATACCCAACATTTAACGGGTGTAAACCATCTACATCTTTTTGGGGATCAATGGCTTCAATAATAACATTCTCATCAATATGTTTCGGTAACGGCAACTGTACTAAAATACCATCTACATCGTTATCGTGATTTAATGTACGAATGATTTTTAAAAGGGCTTCTTGAGTTGTATCCACTTCACACGAAATAGCCTGTGAAGAAAACCCTACAGACTTACATTGTTTTACTTTAGAGTTCACATACGTTTGGGAAGCAGGATCATCGCCTACGATCACAACCGTTAGTGAAGGCGCACGTTTACCCTGTTTGATCAGTACTTCCGTTTCATCTTTTAATGAAGCTCGTATCGCTTTTGAAACAGCTAATCCATCCAGTATTGTTGTCATGTTATCATCTCCAATTAACGTCTATAATAATACCACACCTTAAATTACCTTACCATCTTTAATATTAAGCATAATGGTGATTGGTCCATCATTATCCAAAACAACATTCATATGCGTTTGGAAAATCCCCGTTTCAACATCAATGCCATGATTTCTTAATCCCGTATTAAATGCCTCAAACATCGTATTTGCTTGAGTCGGTTCCATAGCATTACTAAAACTTGGTCTGTTTCCCTTACGACAATCCGCAGCTAATGTAAATTGAGAAATGGATAATATCGCCCCCCCAACATCTTGAATACTTAAATTGATCTTACCGTCTGCATCATCAAATAAACGGATTGACGCTATTTTATCCACTGCCTTTTTAATATCTGCATCTGTGTCACCAGTCTCCATCCCAACAAGAAGCATATAACCTTGCTTAATTTCTCCTACTACTTCTTGTTCCACAATGACCTTTGCTTCTTTTACCTTTTGTATAACGATTTTCATGAAATCACCTCATCTCTATTCTACCGTAAACATGTTACAATATATAGGGTGATTTTATGAACAAACCATTAGCATTCCGAGTAAGACCTGAAACGATTGATGATATCATCGGACAAGAACATTTACTTGGTGAAAATCAAATTTTACGAAATGTTGTGGAGAGCGGTAACTTGCATTCCATGATATTCTTTGGACCTCCCGGTACGGGAAAAACAACGACTGCGATGGCCATCGCTAATTCGTTAAAACGACCGTATCGTCTTTTTAATGCGGTTACTGATAATAAAAAGAAACTTGATGCGCTTTTTCTTGAAGCCGAAATGAGCAGTGGTCTTGTTGTGATTATCGATGAGGTTCATCGTTTAAATAAAGATAAACAAGATATTTTATTACCACATGTGGAAAGTGGTCTTATCACGATGATTGGTGCAACGACTGCAAATCCTTATTTTTCGATCAATCCCGCAATTCGATCACGCGTACATTTATTTGAATTTAAACCGCTCTCTTATAATAATATTGTGTCCATACTTAAGCGTGCTTCTGCTGTATTTGAAAACAATCAAGTCATTCAAGAAGATGTGCTAGAGTCCATCGCTTCAAGTTGTAATGGTGATGCTCGTTATGCGCTTAATGCACTTGACCTACTTGTACAATCCACGCGAGATGACATCATCACAGAAAAACATCTCGAAAAACTAAGTCTCTCTGTCAATATTTCGATGGATAAAGACAGTGACAATCATTATGATGCCCTTAGCGCTTTCCAAAAATCAATTCGTGGAAGTGATGTGCAAGCAGCACTCTATTATCTTGCGAAATTAATTCATGTGGGCGATATGGATTCGATTGAACGCAGACTTATTGCGATTGCCTACGAAGATATCGGACTTGCGAATCCCGCATTATGTGCTCGTGTTGTGACCGCAATTGATGCTGCAAAACGCATCGGATTTCCGGAAGCAAAGTTACCCTTAAGTGTCGTTGTAATTGAGTGCGCACTTTCTCCGAAATCGAAAGCAGGAGAACATGGTATTGATGCGGCCTTGAAAACTGTACGTGAAACAGCACACCAAGTACCACAGTATCTTCGGTTAAATGCTGTTGGAGTTGATGACAAAGATATGTATGATTATGACCGTAATGATTTGTGGCATAAAATCCAATACTTACCTGATGAACTTAGAAACGAGGAATTCTATCGTCCTCAAAATCTAAATTCCGCAGAAAAAACCTACGCTTCAAATTATGAACAACTTAAAAAAGTTCAACGTACGAATAATCTAAGAAAACTCAAAGAAAAAAAGAAACCGTAGATACCTACGGTTTTTTTTTACAATTTCACAATAGTTCGTCCCATCATTTTACCTTCAAGGATATCTTCAAGTGCTTGAGGCACATCCTCAAGGCTTATCTCGCGGTCACAGAGTGCATGAATATTTCGAGGTTTATAATCTGTCGCAATTAATCCCCATAGTACGTCTTTGAGATTATTATTCACCGAATCAATCCCGATCACTTGGATTCCCCGTAAGATAAATGGAAATACTGTGGTTTCAAATTTAGCTCCCGCTGTATTACCACTTAATAAATAAACCCCTTCGTAATTCAAATGTGGTAGGAGATATGAACTATATTTACCCCCAATTGGATCAATAACTGCAGTCCACATCATTTTCCCAAGTGGTTTGAGAGATTCTGCAGTCAATTCATCTGGATGCAATACTTCTTTTACATTTAAAGTGTCAAAATAATCACGGGCGATTTCTTTTTTACGACTCACTGCTGTAACTGGGTATCCAAGCCGATCCAAAATTGCACATGCAACAGATCCAACACCACCGCTTGCCCCTAAAACCAATACGGGATCACGTTTCATTGGATTTGTTTGTTGCATCATACGATAAACAGAAAGTGCGGCAGTATATCCAGCTGTTCCAATAATTGCGGCAGTTTTTAAACTGAGTGATTCTGGAAGTAATGTCACTTCTGAAGCAGGAACAGAGGCATATTCCGCAAAACCACCCGTTTGATATTTCAAGATATCATGACTGGTTACAATAACTTCATCACCAATATGGAATTTATCCACATTCGATTCAACGATCGTACCAGTGAAATCAATACCGACAACTGTAGGATATTCTCCCACAACGCGTGTCTTGGGTCTCATCGCAAGTCCATCTTTATAGTTGACACTAGCGTAAGAGACCTTAATTAAAACATCATGATTTAGATCATCCGTATTGAGTATTTTTACTTCTGGTATGACATTATCCTGATCGGTATTTAAAACGAGCGCTTTATATTCCATAAGACCTCCTAGAGTGTTGTTATTGATATAATAGCATAAATAGTAGTATTTTCGAATTAAGCACAAAAAAAAGATGGGTAAACCCATCTTTTTGCTATCCTTTGTTGCTACGACGACCATGATCGCTTGAACGTTTTGCGCCATCACGGCGACCTCCGTCACGACGACCACCACCATCACGGCGACGATCATTTCCACCGCCACGACGTGAGTCACGTCCTCCGCGTCCATTACGTCCACCACGAGGTGTTGGTTGTGCAAATTCATCAACCATAGTAACGGTCACATCTTTACTATTAATTTTTGTGTCTGATAATTTATTAATAATATCTTGTGCAAATTCACGAGGAACTTCCACGGTACTTTCATTGTCATCAATTTTGATACGTCCGATATCTTTTCCGCGAATTCCACTTGCAGTTGCAATTGCACTTACAAGGTGAGCTGCAGCGATACCATCACGGTCTCCAACTGATAGTCCAATACGTGATATTTCACCTTTATTCTTAACATCTTTTTGTTTTGAAACTTTGATTGCTTCTAAGTTTGATTCACTAATCATCTTATTAATGAAAGCAACAATAATTTCTTCCTGTGTAAAGTTCTCATTACGAAGACCTTCATACGCGATATTAAAGAGTTTACCTTGTTCATGATCATTCCATTTACGGATTTCACGAGCAAGTTGATCTACCATTAAGTCGTTTAATTGCTCCTTAGTTGGTAGTGGTGTTTCAACAATAGTTGAATTTGATAAACGTTCGATTTGCTTAATTGCATAACGTTGTCTACGTGATACTAAAGTGATTGCAAGACCTTCTTTACCAGCACGACCTGTACGTCCAATACGGTGTACATAATATTCTAATTCTTGAGGTATATCGTAGTTAATAACTACATCCATACTGTCAACATCGATTCCACGTGCTGCAACATCCGTTGCAATTAACACAGAAACCATACCTTTTTTAAAGCGGCTCATTACCATTGAACGCATTTCTTGTTTCATGTCTCCATGTAACCCTAAAGCAGGGAATCCCGCTTTATTTAATTGCGTTGTAAGTTCATCAACCATCTTTTTGGTATTACAGAATATCATTGTTCCACTTGTTTTATGCAATTGTAATAATTGAATTGTTAAATCAACTTTATCTCTTGATTCAACAGTGTAATAGATTTGTTTAATACGAGAAACAGTTAGATTGTTACGAGATAGTGTGATTCTTTCTGGTTCAACCAAAAATTTCTCGCTTAATTTAACGATTTCCTTAGGCATTGTTGCTGAGAAGAATGCGAATTGGCGTTCTTCAGGAAGGAATGAAAAAATTTCTTCAATATCCTCAATAAATCCCATATTTAGCATTTCATCAGCTTCATCCAAGACAATATGACGGCAATCATCTAAACGGATTGTCTTACGTCGAATATGATCCATTAAACGACCCGGTGTTGCGACTACAATGTCTGCACCACGTTTAAGGTCTCTAATTTGTTTATCAATAGGGCTACCACCGTATACACATGCGATATTAACGCCTTGTTTATACTTCGAGAAACTTCTCATTTCTTCAGCCACTTGCATACATAACTCACGTGTAGGACATAGGATTAACGAATTTGTTCGTTTCTTATCTCCAGGTTGAGTCAAACTTAGCATTGGTAACCCAAACGCCGCAGTTTTACCTGTACCTGTTTGAGATTGAGCTAATAAGTCATGATTACCAAGCAATATTGGAATTGCCTGTGATTGTATATCAGTTGGCTCTTCATAACCTTTCTCGGTTACTGCTCTTACGATTTCTTCTTCTAATTCTAGTTCTTTAAATGTCATTAATTTTCCTACTTCTTTCAACACACCGTGATAGTATACCATTATCATCGACAAAAGTCATGGATTTACACCGATATCGTTTAATCATTTTTAAGATACCGTTTACATTATATACGTGATTGTGAGTATACAACGATTATCATTAACATTAGATTTTCACCCGATTCACAATTGCATAAAAAACCTCTTGATGCGAAATCATCAAGAGGTAGCTATTAGAAATTGAGTTTAATCATTACGGGACAGTGGTCACTTCCAAGAACCTGATCGAGAATATCTGCCGCTTCTATAGCATTTCTTAGTCGCTCTGAAACAACGAAGTAATCAATTCTCCACCCTGTGTTTCGACTACGTGCATTGGCACGGTAACTCCACCAGGAATAACGATCGATTGCGTTTGGATGTAATTCACGGAACGAATCAATAAATCCAGCATCTAAAAGATTGGTGAATTGTTCACGTTCTTGATCACTAAAGCCAGGGTTTTTACGATTCGCTGAAGGATTTTTCAAGTCAATCTCTTTATGAGCGACGTTTAAGTCCCCACATAAGACTACAGGTTTAGTCTCATCCAACATTTTGAGATATTCCCTAAAATCATCTTCCCATTGCATACGGTAATCGATACGTTTTAATTCTGGTTGTGAGTTGGGTGTATAAACACAAACAAGAAAGAAATCATCATACTCACATGTTATGACACGACCTTCTGTATTATGTTCATCTTCTTGGATTCCGTAGGTAACATTAAGTGGTTTTATGCGTGTATAAACCGCAGTGCCTGAATATCCTTTTTTCTCTGCATAGTTATAATATGCATAATAGCCTTCCGGATCATAATCTAATTGACCCGCTTGCATTTTGGTTTCTTGAAGACAAAGAACATCTGTGTCCATTGCTTCAAAAATCCCTTCAAAGTCTTTTTTCATAACGGCACGTAAACCATTAACATTCCACGAAATTAGTTTCATCATATCCTCCAAAGTTCACTAAATGGTATAAATTCTATTTTGTTACAATGTTCTTTTGCTTTTTGGCGATGTAATTTGATATCGCCATTGTTTATTTTAAGTAAGGTGTCCTTATCCATCATATATTGAACATAAAGCATTTTTTTAAGTAAAAACCATGATGCGATTGTTTGGTGAATTCGATCTGCTCGACCTTGTGGGTCATCGCGAAGACTTTGGTTGATATACGCAATGTTTTCTTGGCCTTTTGCAATGGCTGTTTCAATAAGCATTTCTGTATCACGATAATGTCGACGATCTTGTTCGCGTTGAAGTGATGCAATTGTTGGTCGATCACTTGGTAATATCTTCAACAATTCCAATATAATCTCAGTTTCTTCAATTGGTAATACCAATACATTATGACGGTAAGCCCCTAAGATTCCCCTTTGTTCAGTTAAACAATAGTAAATACCTTTTGCTTCAAGATAGTTACGATCAACAAGAATCAATGCGAATTCTCGTTCTTGTCCTTCACTATACAAAATTAAGGGTGCTTTAATGTATCCTTTCGGAATTTTATGGACATCTTTATAGCGTATAATTTTATTCGCTACTAAATCTTTATTTATTTGGATACGTACATTCTCCATAACACGTATGGAATCATCCATCTCTAAAACATTTTCAAGTAATTCTTTATATTGAGCAGAATCAAAGTTTAAATAATCCTCGAGAAAACCATTAAATGTACATGCATGGCCCCCCTGACGTTTATCTTTGATCTCACTCATAGCATAAACTAACCCCATAGTTTCCCCCTTTGTTTACTTCTATATCATGACATATTTAAGGAAATTTTAAAAGACCCATACACTTCCACTCAATATCCCTTATAATTGATATTAAAGGGGGCTTTTTATGCACAAAATCATCGTTAGTAATCGAATCTTCCATGAAGATTTAAAGCAAATTTTATTATCAAAACAGGATTATTATCTCGGGGTAGCAGTTCGTGATTTTAAACTTGCTTTTTTTGAATCGGATACACACCGTCGATCTGTGGAAATTGCGGTGTTTAATCAACTCCAAAAATGTAATTGCCCTCGTCTTCAAGAAGTTTTGAAATATCCTAAGACGATGCATGTACTTATAGACTTATTACAAGAACTGTATTTATATGGTTTGAGTTTGGATTCTTGTCCTCGTGAAACACCATTACAAGAAGAAATCTTTCAATGTCTCGCTCTTATTGATCCTTATCTTGAAAAACCAGTTGTTCAAGAGGACGTCGAGTATGAAGCGGTTGCTTACGGATTATCCCACGCGGAGTACGCGTTTTTAAAGCGTCATAATATTCCTTTTATTGAACCACAATCACAAAAACCAGATTCAATCTTTTTTAAAGTTGCATTGAATCCACGAAGTGAACTCGAAGCCGTAGTGCAGGATATTATCCGTAATGGATACAAATCAGCAACCATTGCAGTAGCCAATAAATCGATGATTGAACCACTTATCGAATCAATTTTCGAGCGTTATGGTTATCCACTAAAATTACAGGACCGTCGTTTCGAACTGATGAAATCTCAGTATCGCGCTTTACTTGATTTTGCTTTTGACCCAAATATTCTTCAATTAATTAAGGCAATCGAATCCGGAGCATTTGGTTTAAAACGTCGTGAAGATATCGTTACTTACCTCACTCATTTCGAATTTGAACTTAATGATGTCTTTGGTGCTTATGACTTATGTGAAGAAACTGAATCGTATCCTGATTTATTTGCACTCCAAAATCGTATTCAAGAAGATGTCGTTCGACTTAAAGAATATCTCGATGAGGTTATGAATTTAGATTTTAAAGAAACTCTGATTGCTTGTTATAACGTCATCAAAAGTCATACCCACGGTGATTTAACGTCGCTTTGTTCTTTACTTGAAAAACATTTAGGAGAATACCAAGAGGAAACCTATCTATTAATGTTGGAGCATCTCGATTCACTTCAAGCGCACCAACAAAATATTTCTCCACTCCGTATCGTTGATTATTGCTCACTCCCACTTATTCCACAAGATCATTTATATGTCGTTAATTTATCCGCTAAAAATTTCCCGTCTATTCGTTCACGTACCGGTATCATTGATGAAGCTTACTTGAGATGTATTGAGGGTTATCCTCGATTGGATGAACGTACGCAGTTCACACTTAGAATGCAAAATCATATTTTTGATCATAATAAAAATATGACTTTATCGTATAGTTCCGCAACGTATGAGGGAAAAGGACAGGAAGTTTCTTATCCTGTTGAGCAATTTGCACGGGAAAATAACATAGATCTTAAGTCATGGATTTTGACTCAAAACACATATCGAAAACCCGTCAAACACCACCTTAGTCCAACGCTTGCGAAAGAGCTTTACTTAGAAGATGGAAAACTTATTGGCTCCATTTCCGCATTTCAAATGTTTGTAAATGATCCCTATCAATTCTTTATGGAACGCGGTCTTAAAATTCGAGAACCTGAGATTCTTAAATTTGATCCACGCATTATTGGTACAGTTAATCATGCAGTAATGGAGTATTACCACGATAATAAAAATATAGATCCATGGACTGATGTTCGTAAAGTATTTCCAATGACGCATCCACGCTATCGTATGATCTATGATCGAAATCAAGATTTAATGGAACAGAATGTTGATTTTGTGGATGCTTCAATGGCTGATACGACATTCCAAGTTGTATCTAAAGAACGATGGTTCCGTGAAGAAACCATGTTTAATGGCATTGTGCTTCGCGGTATTATTGATCGTATTGATGAAAACGACCATTATGTACAAGTTATCGATTACAAGAGTTCCCAGTTAGCAATGACCGCCGAAAACGTTAAAGCTGGTACACAGTTGCAATTACTAACATATGCGATGATTGCGGAAAAAGCGTTTCAAAAAAAATGTCTTGCTGTTTACTACTACGGTTTTAAAAACCCGAACCTAACAACAAATTCTCTCGAGTACAAAGTCGCAAAAGGTGTTATTTCAAAAGACATCGATTTCGAGGCAGAATGGCTTAAAGCAAAACGCTATAAAGGTTGGCTGTTTGAACAACCCTTAGACTCCTATGACAGTGCAACTTATTTTGGTGGTTTGCGCGAATCCAAAGATGGGGTAATTACCGCTTGGACAAAACCCTATGATATGAATAAAATAAAACCCTTGCTTACCCAAATCTACCAAACCATCTATTCTGATGTTATGAACGGGGTTTTAGATCCAGAAGACTCAAGTATTGAAATTGATAAAGACTTAGATTTAAAGAAAGAAGATGAGGAGCCAAAACATGACGACTTATAACCCCCAGCAACAACAAGCTATTGAAGCATTAAATCAAAATGTAATTGTATCTGCATCTGCTGGAGCGGGTAAAACTACAGTTTTAATTGCCCGTTTAATGAAGCGAATTATTCGGGATAATGTCCGTATCGATGAAGTGTGTGCTATGACCTTTACTGAGGCAGCCGCATCCGAAATGAAAACACGTTTACTTGCATCGCTAAATGACGAATATCGAAAACACGAATCCGATTTTATCGCAGAACAAATATCTTTAGTTGAAACCGCGCAGATTTCCACAATCCATTCTTTCTGCCTTACAATTATCAAAAACTATGGTTATATTATTGGGGTAAATCCTTCGCGTGCTGATAATATCCTTGATGATGCTCAAACAAAGTTACTCCAACGTCAAGCCATGCGAAAAACTTTTGATCAATGGTTACAAAACGATTATGAGAATCTTAAATATCTACTCGATGTTTTCTCAACAAATCCTCTTGATTACAAATCCTTAGAAAATGCAATTTATGATAATGCAAACTGGTTAATCAGTAAAAAAGATCCGGAAAGAGCGGTTCAATCTGTTAAAGCACTATATCGTGCTACCGATTTCAAAGACTTCCCACAAGAATTCAAGCAAATCTTTTTTGATTTCTATCTTCGTCAAGTACGTGAGATTATTAAAGATGTTCAAGGAATTATTGCGATCTCAGATGAATCGTATGACCCTAACGATAAAAAAGGTAAGAAGTATTTCGAGCAAAGTTCAATGTTGCTACAAGTTACGGAAGGACTACGCACACTGGAATCACTCATCCACCAACAAGATATCTCATTTTATGACCAAATACCGACGGTATGTAATTTCAAAGTAATTGCGGATACAAAAAATGATGTATATACCGAACAGCGAAAACGAATCGAGAAGACAGTCAATCGAATTTTTGAGAATTACATGCCATTGGATGAACACTTCCGATTACTCAACAATCAAATAGAAACTGTTTCGCTTTTAATTAAAATGACACAAGATTATATAGAAGCCTTTTCTTCGTTAAAAGAAGAAGAAAACTGTTTGGACTTCAATGATTTTGAATCCATGGCACTTCGTATCCTAAACGAAAATGACGGAGAAATTTCAGAACTTGTAAAACATAAATACAAAGAAATCATGGTTGATGAATTTCAAGATACTAATGAATATCAAGATGAAATTATTACTAAAATATCGACTGGAAACAATATTTTTCGAGTTGGTGACATTAAACAATCAATCTATCGATTCCGTGGTGCAAAACCCAATATCATGCAAAATTTAATGCTTGATGATACAACACAAAATTTATACTTAAGCTTTAACTATCGCTCGAAAAAAGATATTGTTGAGTACAATAACTACGTATTTGATAAACTGATGAACCTCACATTCGGGATTACCTATGATGAACATGATCATGTAAATGTTGGGATTCCTGCTCAAAGTGAAGATACACATCCTGTAGAAATTCATATTATTGAAAAACATGATAATCGATTTAAGAAAACATCTGATCAACTTCGTGCTCAACATATTGCTCAGGAGATTATTAATTATCATAGCCAAGGCTATCGCTTTAAAGATATGGTAATTTTAGTTCGATCACATGCAAGTAAAGGGTATCTCAAAGAGGCTTTTGAAGAATATAACATTCCTCATTATATTGATGATCAAAGCGGCTTTTACAAGTCCGAAATCATCGCATCCGTTGTCGCTTTACTTAACTACGCAACAACATTCCATGATTTTTATCTTGTGCCAGTACTCACATCACCATTCTATAATTATTCTGACGATCAAATTGCAGCCCTCAAACTAATGGATGCTTCAAGTATTCGAAAAGCACTGGAAATTGAAAATCCAGAGCTCTATCAATCACTTGATGACATGGTATTATCGTGGCGTTCGAAAGATCTCATTTCAATTATTCAAGAAATTATTCAACTTAATGATGTCTACAATAACACGCTTTCGCTTCAAGATAAAACAAACTTAGACTTTCTGCTTGAAAAAGCTATCCAATACCAAGCAGTTTCAGTTCCAACCTTACAAGGGTTTGTACGATTTGTTGCGGAGTTTAAAGACGATACAAGCAGTGAAGCATCACCCTTAAATAAAGATGCTGATATCGTAACTGCCATGACCATCCATCAATCTAAAGGATTACAATTTCCAATTGTGTTCTTGTGGGGTATGGGACGGCATGCAGTGCGTGATCATAGTGATATTTTACTTAATGACGATACCTTTGGTATTGGTTTGAATCATGTTGAATTACCGATGCGCTTTGTTTCTCGAAATCTCATTCGAACGGTTATGGAAATTAAACAAGACAACGAAGAAATTGAAGAAAACCTTCGACTTCTCTACGTAGCGCTTACGCGACCACAAAAGCACCTTATTCTTGTTGATGTAGTAAAAGAATATCAACCAACATCTTTAGATTATCAATTACTTCGCAACCATAAGCGAAAAGTTGATTTACTTCTTGCTGCGAGCCCACATAATACCGTTATACGAGTTATCGACGGTATGGAACTTACGGAGAACAGTCTCAAACCAATCGAACAAGAGGAGATATCCACAATTTTCACGGAGAAATTGCCTCTGACTTTAGATCAAGAAGTTCCAATCCTTACTAAAAATCGCGATTTAAATTTCGATAAGTCATTTGAATTTGCCACAGGTTTTGGTTCCACCTTACATGAGGCGGTAGAAAAGCTCCCTCATAGACTTTGGACTGAAGCAGACCTTGAAAATTTTGAATCAAAATTTAAACGTAGACTTCAAGCCTATAACCAGCATTCTTTTACTCAAGAACTCTATCGTTATCCACATATCCAACAAGAAGTTCCTTATTTAATTGATGGCGATGCAGGAGTAATTGATTTTTACGTATACAACGAAACCGAACTGATACTTGTAGACTTTAAAAGTGATAATGCACCTCTAGAAATTATTGTGGAGCGTTATGAAGATCAGATCAAAGCATATAAAAAAGCCCTCGGTATCATATACCCAGAGCTTTTAATTAAAACATATATCTATAGTTTCCACTTAAATCATTACATACCTTGTTTGGATTCATAAATTAAATCCATCATATGTTTGATATTACCTTGACCCGCAAAACGCGTGTCATCCGAGAAATCCTCTGTTATGGGCATCCATAATAGGGGATTTTTTTCTGGAACGAGAACGACTTCTTGGTTAAGGTAACCGTAAAATACTTGCAACTCGATACCGTCTTCAAAATATTGCGTAAAAAACAATGGTTTGATTTCAATATCATTTACGGTTATACCACTTTCCTCGAAAAGTTCTCGATAGGCACCCTCTATATCGGATTCTCCTGGATTCTTTTTGCCTCCGACAAAGTTGTAGAGTCCTTTATAAGGATTCTTTTGTCGATGACACATCAAAACGTTTTCGGCTTTTGTGTCGAAAACGATAATGAGATTAACTTTAAGAAATGTTTGACTAGTCATTGAATAAATCAAAGAGTGTACTTACAGGAGTATGTAATTGAATCGCTTCAATTGCTTTCGCAAGCATATATCCAACAGAAATCTCTTTAATTTTTGGCTCTTGACGTGCTTCTTCTTTTAGAGAAATTGTATTTGTAATCAATAACTCTTTGATATCTGAATTTGAAATACGTTCAATAGCAGGTCCTGAAAGAATACCATGTGTACATGCACAATAAACTTCTTTAGCACCTTTTTCATATAACATATTGATTCCACCCATGAGTGATCCAGCTGTATCAACCATATCATCAATAACAACTGCAATTTTCCCATCAACATCACCAATTAAGTTCATTGCTTCCGCAACGTTTGGTTTTGTACGACGTTTATCGATAATTGCGATTGTTGAGTTTGGAATTGTGTCTGAAAGACGACGCGCACGAGTTGCTCCACCGTGGTCTGGTGATACAACTACAACTTCATCTTGGAAGTCTTTATTTCTATAGTATTGACCAATCATTGCAACTGCAGTGAGGTCATCTGTAGGAATATCAAAAAATCCTTGAATCTGTGGTGCGTGCAAGTCTATTGTCACAACGCGGTCTGCTCCGGCTGTTTGTAATAGATTTGCCATCAATTTTGAAGTAATTGGTTGACGTGCACGAGCCTTACGATCTTGGCGCGCATATCCATAATATGGCATTACAATTGTAATTTCTTCTGCAGATGCACGCTTACATGCGTCAATTGCAATAAGAACTTCCATATATGTTTCACTTACTGGTGAACTTGTAGATTGGATAATGTAAACATGTTTTCCACGTACAGAAACAAGTGGTTCAATCAAGATTTCTCCGTCTGCAAAATGACGTACATCAATTTTGCCGCGTTCTAAATCTAAATGCTCACAAATCTCATCTGCTAGTTCTACGTTCGACGATAACGCAAAAATAACTGTATTGTCTTTCATTTCTTCTCTCATAGTCTTTTATTTACCCTCTTTATTCTTGTATTTCGCACCATATCCAGGTTTGTTTTCCTGACGAGGCCGTGCAATAGCCATCTCCCCATCAGCAACATCGCCATTAACGGTCGATCCTGCCGCCACCACTGCATTTTCCCCTATAGTAATTGGCGCGATTAGGTTTGCATTGCTTCCGACAAATGCTCCATCGCGTACTTCAGTCTTATATTTCTTCTTGCCATCATAATTTACGGTTACGACGCCACAGCCAATATTAACTTTATTTCCAATTATTGCGTCACCTAAATATGTCAAGTGTGCACAGTTTGAATGTTCTCCGAATTGAGTGTTCTTGAACTCAACATAATTCCCAACTCGGGCGTGAGAACCTACAACTGTATTCATTCTAAGGTGTGATGACGGTCCCAATGTTACGAAATCTTTAACTTCACTGTTAATAATGCGAGAAGCATCAATCGTGGAATTTTCACCAACAATTGCATCTTCTAACCAACAGTTCGGTAAGAGCGTCGTTCCAGTCCCAATAGTCGTATTACCATAAATATGATTATTAGGGTAAATCGTTACATCTTCCGCAATCTTAACATCCGTACCAATGTACGTTGATTGTGGATCCATAATCGTTACACCATTCGCAAGATGCTTCGCATTTACGCGTGATTGTAACCATTTATTTGAGACATTAAGCTGCATACGATCATTCACACCTAAAAACTCTTGGTGATCTGATACACGTAAAGATTGAATTGAATGACCATTCTTTTTCAAAATCTCTACAAGACGAATGAGATTAATTTCTTCTGTAACTTCCTCATCACGAATCTCTGGTAAATATTTAAAAAGTAACTCATTGTTTACACAATAAATACCAAGACTGATTTCTGTAATTGACACTTCGGATTCTGTCAAATTACGGTAATCGATAATCCGATCAATGTGTCCTTGGTTATCACGTACAATACGACGATAAGTCCCAGGGTTTTGTAATTGCGCAGAGATAACCGTTAAATCATGCCCCTCATGCTGTTCATAGATATGATTTAGCGTCTCTGGCTGAATTAATGCACAATCTCCAAATACTAAAAGTGTAGAACCTTCTTTTCCATGAAGTTGCTGTGCTTGCAATACAGCATCTCCAGTTCCAATTTGTTCACTTTGGAATGCATATTCAACACGATCACCCAAGTAAGATTCTACTTGCTCATTTTGGTGTCCTGTAACAACTACAATTTTATCGGTATTAACCGCTTCAAGATGATCAACTAAATGACCAATCATAGGCTTATGAAGTATTTCATGCATAACCTTGTTTCGATTTGATTTCATTCGGGTACCTTTACCCGCTGCTAAAACAATTGCATATTTCATTGTGACCGCCTCCGCAACCATTTTAACACATTTCAAACTGTTACATTCGGTAAAACCGTCATATTTCATAAAAGTAAATGTAAACTATGGGTGATATGTCCCTAATAGTGTGTTTTAAAATCAACTTCCAGAATTTATTCATAAAAAAAAGAGTTCTTTGTGAAAACAAGAACTCAGATTAATCATTAGATTTTAAAATCTTTCCATATTTAATAAACGGATAGTCTAAAACTAGCGCCTCATACGCTTCCATGACTTTTTCCTTTTGATTGGATAGACCATATATCGACGTACCGCTTCCACTCATACAAACGCCTTCAAGACCTTGTTTCTCAAGAATTCGCACTACCTTCTTAAGTCTTGTATTGCGTTTTATAACAGGGTGTTGGAAATCATTATGCGTATTTTCAACTAAAAGCTTGTAATCGTTTGTATGAATTGCCTCAAGACAACGATTAAACATCTTTAAATCTGTAAAGTCTTTAAATCGTTTTAAAAATGATTTCGTACTTACACCAAAACTTGGTTTGATAATAAGGTAATAAAGATCCATATCCAAATCTAAAGGTGTTAATACGTCACCAATCCCTTCCACAACCATCGGTTGATTAAAAAGACAATAAGGCGTATCCTCATCAATTTGACGTGCAATCTGAATCAATGCTTCATCCGTAAGATTTAACTGGTACATTTCATCGATCATTCGAATGACACAAGCTGCGTCCGCACTCCCTCCACCAAGTCCAGCTTGAGCCGGGATGTTTTTCACGATACGAACTTTAAAATTATCTTCAAGATTGAATTGTCGTTTCATGATCATGAGTGCTTTAAAAACTGTATTTCTTTTGTCATTCGGTAAATATGTTTTATCTGTTTCGATATGCATGGTGTCATGCTTCTCTAGA
This sequence comes from Erysipelothrix rhusiopathiae, assembly GCF_900637845.1. Lineage (NCBI taxonomy): Bacteria > Bacillati > Bacillota > Erysipelotrichia > Erysipelotrichales > Erysipelotrichaceae > Erysipelothrix > Erysipelothrix rhusiopathiae. The sequence continues at coordinate 138,451 of NZ_LR134439.1, read as the reverse complement.
TAAACCATATCAAAAAGATCAATAGGGACGATAATATTCTTGAAATGAAGCATATTATCAACCCTTTTTTCTGCGTGCAAATAGAGTGTTATCTTTGCATACGCTTTTTTACGCATATAAAGCTCCATATAGGCGGATATAATCATCAAAGGTTAAATAATCCGCACGAATGTTTGTTTCAAGCCCTAAAGACTCTAAAACAGTCGCATAATCAACATCTTTATCGATTGTCTTCAAATTATTCACTAATGTCTTGCGTCTAAACTGGAAACACTTCTTAACAAATTCAAAAAATGTTTTCTCATCATAAGGCATTGTTTGGTGTTTCGGTGTCAGTTTAATAACAATACTCTCAACACCAGGTCTTGGGTGAAACGATTCCTTCGAAACTTTTAAAACAGTCTTCACATCAAAATAGTATTGCATTTGAATCGATAGCGAACTGTAGTCCTTTGTTTGTGGACTCGCTCCCAGACGATCTGCAATCTCTTTTTGAACCATAATCGTCATTGCGACGATATCCAACTCCATCAATCTAAAAAGAATTGGAGTTGTAATGTAATATGGTAAATTCGCACAAACCGTAATTGGTTCTGTATACATGCTTAAATCCGCTTTTAAAAAGTCTTGATGAATAACATTCACATTATCATATTCTTCAAGAGTTTCATTTAAAATTTCGACCATATGTGGGTCAATTTCATAGGCAATAACTTTATCGTAAGTTTCCGCAAGCTGTTGCGTAAGAGCACCTAAACCTGGTCCAATTTCTAAAACCGTTCCTCCTGCACCACTTTGTGATGCGATATTGCGAACAACAGAAGGATCAATAATAAAGTTTTGTCCAAAGTGTTTCTTTGCGCGTCGTTCATAGCGACGTAATAATTCCATACTTACGGAATAGTTAGCGATTGTTTTCATAATTACTCTCTTTCAAAACCATTAGGCAGTCTGCTTTTGTAATATTAAGCATATTCAGATATTTCAGGCATGATTTCGCATTTGATTTAGGAAAACGGAACGCCTCCGATAACAAATCACGACGCAATGCACTATCACTTGCGCCACTGAGTCCCAAAGATTGGAATTCATGAAGCGTTAAGGATTCATTGTTTAAAGCAAAAGTAGAGCAGGTACTTAGAACCTCGACAATATCATCACAGTCCGCATGTTCAATACCTACTTTTTGTTTCTTTTTTGTTTGTAAGACATGAAGCGATGCATGTTTGCACGATCCAACCGTCTCAATAATACGACGTCGAATCATTTCACCAGGTCCATCAGGATCGGTAAAAACAATAATGCCACGATCTTCATTCATTCTTTTACATAATGTTAAGAATTCTGCAGACATGTGGGTGCCACTGGACATAATAACATCGGCATCAACACATTTGAGGATTTTCTCCTTATCATGCTTTCCTTCTACGACAATTACTTCTTGTATCTTTAGTTTGTTCATGTGTCAATTATATCATGTTTTAAAAACAAAAAAAACCGAGTATACTCGGTCTTTGTTGATAGGACCTTTGGCTACTTAAGACCCTACCATCAGCTTTAACAGCCGTTACCCACGCTTATAATTTCAACATGAGCATTTTGCACTGAACCTTGGGTTACACCCATATTGGTTTCCGTACCAACAAATAAGTCAATTTTTGACCCTTGAATGGCACCACCACGGTCTAATACAATTGCGCGGAACGGTACATTGTACTCAATTCCTTTACCACTTACTGTGTGGTTTGATATCTCAACAATCGAGCACATTGGAATCGAGCTTGATGTTGCAATGATGTAATATCCGTTATATGTAATTCCTGGCAACCAAGAACCGTCTCCTTGTTGAACTGCTGTAGTACTTACACGAACTCCGGCAGCAGTACCACCTTCACCCGCACTGTTCATATTACAGCCGTCACAATCAACTCCGTATCGCGTAATACGGCTTGCTTCGTAATAAGCACCTGCTTGAGCTTTTTGTCCACCTTCGTAAAGAGTGGGCGTTGTTGGCTCGATAACAGCTGCTTCAGGAATTTCTACACGTGATAACAATTCGTCTTTTATGTTATATGTTTCTTTGTATTTTGTTGTTTTTGTACCACGTACACCATCTTGTGTCTTGGCATAGATCCAACTGGCTCCACCCGAGACAACCTCAGAAGCTTCGCGTTCTTCAACACCAGGCTCTTCTAAATCTTCAATTTTTTCGCTAATTTTAAACCTATAGGGTTCATCGCTATTTTCAGCGATGTCATTAAGTACTGGATAGGTAATATCCACATTGGCGTCCGCATTCACGGCACATCCACTAATGATTGTTACCATGACCACCATGTAGATAATCACTAAGTATTTCTTCATTAAAATGTCTCCTTTCAAAAAAGACCTGTGAAGAATAGCATAAGAATATTTGTTTGGCAAATAATTTTGCCTTTCGCTTGTTTGTGAAGACGTTGTGAAATTAAAAAACTCACTATCTAAGTGAGTTTTTGCGATATCAATTCAATTGTGGGAAATTATGTGATTATCCGAATATTTCTTGCATCTTGGTATTTTTCTTCAATGGCTTAATCAAGAAAATACCTGGTACAAATGTTGCGATAAATTCACCTAAAAATACCCATCCCATAGCTGGTAAGTAAGGAACATTGAGAACATAACCTAACATTGCTCCCACGATGATTCCATTCACAAGTGCTGGCCACACAAGCGCTAAATGATCATCTTTTGTAATACTCATTAGTAAGCATGTAATTGCTGTTGCTAAAGTTCCAAAAATTACATCAAGAATCCCTGCATCACTTACAAAATTCGCTAATAGACATCCAATAATTAATCCATATGCGTGTTTGCGGTTAAATAAAACAAGAATCAACATAACTTCTGAAATACGAACTTGCATAAAGCTATATGAAATAGGTTTTAGAAGAACCGTAACTGCAATATATACTGCCGCAATTAATGCCTCTAAGGCTAAATCTTTTGTTTTCATATTATTACCTCTCTTAATATCGTTTGTATTATATCATAAGTCTTTCAAATTAATTTTAAAATTTCTAGTTTCCATTTTTTTTGAACTCATATTTTTATGTCTAAATAATCGCTGAATTTACGATTTTTCTATCCTTATATATAGAGTGGTTCTTTTCATATAAGAATCTTGCTTTTTTTCAATCGAAAATACACAGGATCATTTTGGGTTTTCTTCTTTATTATTATAATGAAATCCATTTTTCAGCCATAACTTTTTTTTATTATTAAATAGAAATAAATACCCTATAAATTTTTTGTTCAAATATTATTTAAATATTTTTTTGATGAACTTAAATTTGGTCTGATGATAAGGTGGGTACATTATCGATAGCGGAAATGAATTTGATTTCATCATTGATTTACAATTTGAAAAGACTTCAAAACTTGAAAAACCATGATATGTTCCAATTCCAGAATTTCCAATCCCACCAAAAGGAAGTGCGTCATTTACAAGATGCAATATTGTATCATTAATGCATCCGCCACCAAATTGAATACGATTAAGAATTGCTTCTTGTTCTTCATAGGACTCTGTGAACATATATAAGGATAGAGGTTTTGGATTATTTTCAATTATTGTATAGGCCTCTTCCAATGTATCAAATGCAATTATCGGTAAGATCGGTCCAAATATTTCAGATTCCATAACCTTACCCTTATCACACTCTAAAGAGAGTAACGTCGGTTCGATATATGTTCCATTACTCCTGCCTCCAAAGACAATATCATCTTTATGTGCCTCCAGGATCTGTTTGAGGCGGTCTGCGTGCTTTATATTCACGATACGGCCATAGTCTTCATTGTTTTTGATATCATCGCCATACATGGCTCTTATTTCCTTGATAAGTGCTTGAGTCAATGCCTCTTCATGCTTTCGTGAAACTAAAACATAGTCTGGTGCCACACAGGTCTGCCCATTATTAAGAAATTTCCCCCAAGCAATACGTTTTGCACTTAGTGAAATATTTGCATTTTCGGTTACTACACATGGACTTTTTCCACCGAGTTCAAGAACCACTGGTGTTAGATTTTCTGCGGCATATTTCATAACAATTTTCCCTACTTGTGTGCTTCCGGTGAAGAAAATGAAATCAAAAGGTTGTTTGAGAAGTTCTTGATTTACGGATACATCCCCCTCTACGACCACAATGTAATCTTCGATGAAAAAATCAGAAATCAATTCATGAATAACACTTGAGATAGCAGGTGTTAGCTCTGATGTCTTGATAACAGCCGTATTACCTGCTGCGATAGCCCCTACAAGTGGAACAAGGACAAGTTGTAAAGGATAATTAAAAGGACCGATGATCAATGTATTTCCCAAAGGTTCATAAAGTTTAAAGCTCTTTCTTCCTGCGAGAACAAAAGGTGTTTTGACTTTTTGTTGTTTCATCCATTGACTAAGATTTTTTTTCGCATCACGAATCGATCGATATACAACTGCAATTTCTGTTGTGTATACCTCCATTTCAGGTTTAGACAGGTCTTGTTTAAACGCTGCGTAGATCTTTGTTTCATAAGCTTTCAGCCCTTTTTCGAGTTTATCTAATGCTTCTTTTCTGAATGCTATTGGTTTTGTAATCTGTGAATTAAAATATATTTTTTGCTTATCTAATCGGTTCATTAAATCACACTCCTTATGTATATCATATGTCACGCAATGTGAAATGTTAAATGAATTGGTTGACAAATATTACATTTTGGAAGATAATGATGAAAAGCAATGAAAAGGAAAGTAAGTTCGTGAAAAGTTTTACAGAGAGTCTGTGTTGGTGAGAGCAGATGGATGGACACATACTGAAAATGGCCTTGGAGCTGTGTAGTTGAATTCGGAAGATTTAGGCTACGCCGGGAGCGCCCGTTAAAGCGATAGAGTTTGATAGAACTTGAAGAGGTTAATATCCGTGAGGTATTAATAAATTAAGGTGGTAACATGAGCACGCTCATCCTTTGGGATGGGCGTTTTTTATTTGTCAGGAGGAAAGTTTATGAAAAATAGTATTGAATCAGCTGTCTTGAAGCGTATTGATCATTATAAAGAACTCGCGCTTGATCTTCATGCACATCCAGAGATATGTAATGAAGAGGTCTATGCCTGCAGTCTTTTAAGTTCTCTTTGTACTGAAGAGGGGTTTTCGGTCACTGTTGGTGTGGCAGGTCATTCGACAGGCTTTGATGCTCGCTATACGACAAAAAAAACGGGTCCTGTAATTGTATTTCTTGCGGAATATGATGCCCTTCCCGGCATCGGGCATGCCTGTGGTCATAATCTCTTTGGTATTACATCCATACTCGCCGCGACTGCACTCAAGTCGATAATCGATGATATCGGTGGTGAAATCCGTATTTATGGGACACCTGGAGAAGAAGGTGGAACAAACGGAAGTGCCAAAGCGAGCTTTGTCCGAGACCATTATTTTGATGATGTGGATGCAGCGTTATGTGTCCACCCCGGTTACTTACACAGTCTCACTGTGGAAACCCTGGCAAACGACCCTGTCGATGTATCCTTCTTCGGAAAACCCAGTCATGCAGCGGCTGCACCTGAATTAGGAATCAATGCACTTGAAGCACTCATCCAAGTATTTAATGCAAGTAATGCCTTACGACAACATCTTCCTCAAGATGTCATGATTCATGGAATTATTACCGATGGCGGTGTAGCACCAAATATCGTACCCGAATTTGCGAAGGGACGTTTCTACTTAAGAGCAAATACCCGTGCTACCCTCTCAGATGTCTACAATCGATTTGAAAATATTGTAAAGGGCGCTGCATTATCCACAGGATGCCACTATGAATTTGGATTATTCCAAAACGCTGTCGATGATACCGTTATTACTCCCTCCTTTGACAAACTCTACCTTAAGCATCTTCAAGAATATGGTTTTGATGTTATTGAACGAGATGGTTCTACATTTGGCTCTAGTGATGTTGGAAATGTAAGCTATGTTGTACCAACAATCCAACCAACCATAAGCATATCGGACACTTTTATCGCAGGTCATAGTCCAGAATTTAAAGCAGCAGCATGTAGCACCCAAGGGCTCAACTCCATTCACCTTGGTGCACAACTGCTTGCGTTGACCGCACTTGATTTAATGATTGACCCTGAACTCCTCCAAACAATCAAAGACGAACACCAAGAAAGGATCGCGAAACAAAATGATCAAACTCCAAAATATAAATAAAACTTTTTATACAAATGATAAAGCCGTTCATGCACTTAAAAATGTTTCACTTGATATCCAAAAAGGTGAAGTATTCGGTGTAATTGGATTTAGTGGTGCCGGAAAAAGTACCCTTGTGCGTTGTATCAATTTGCTTGAAGTTCCAACATCAGGAAATGTTATTGTAAATGGAACACAACTAAATCCAGATCTATCTAAAGTAAGTTTCCAAAACCGACATCATCAGTCTCAACAATTACGAAAACAACGAAAAAAAATCGGCATGATTTTCCAACAGTTTAATCTTATGAAATCACGAACCGTCTTCCAAAATATCGCATTCCCACTTAAAGATCAAAAACTTTCGAAAGAAGTCTTAACTAAAAAAGTTACGGACCTCTTAGAGCTTGTCGGCCTTCAAGACAAAGCAAATGCTTACCCCAGTCAATTATCGGGCGGCCAAAAGCAACGCGTAGGAATTGCCCGTGCTCTCGCCAATGACCCAGATATCCTTCTGTGTGATGAAGCAACAAGTGCTCTTGATCCACAAACTACAAAAACAATCTTAAAACTGTTAAAAAAAGTAAATACAGACTTAGGTATAACGATTGTGATTATTACCCATGAAATGGATGTGGTAAAAGACATCTGTGATCGCGTTGCGGTTATGGAGGATGGTGAAGTTAAAGAAGTGAATTCTGTTAAAGAAATATTCGCAAATCCAACTGCACAAATCACGAAAGACTTTGTGGATACAACTACAAATACGCTTGAAACCATCGATCTCTTTAAAACGAATCCAGATATTTTAGATTTAAAAGATGATCAAAGTCTCGTAAGAATTGATTTTATTGGTTCAAATACGCGCGAATCTGTTATTTCTGAGATATCACAACAATACAACGTTAGTGCAAGCATTATTCATGCGAATGTTGAGATTGTTCAAAACGAAATCGTGGGTACAATGCTCATCATTCTATCAGGATTACGTAAATGTGAAGCATTGGATAATTTACGTCAACGTAATATTAATGTGGAGGTAATTGAAAATGGTAAATAGCCTAATACCCAATCTAATACAATATTGGCCAGAATTTATAGAAAGCATCCAACAGACACTTTATATGCTTACCAAAGCAGGGATTTATTCCATAATTGCAGGTCTATTCTTTGGTGTTATTCTCGTATTAACACGGGAGGATGGACTCAAACCGAATTCTGTAATCTATCACGTACTTGATACTTGTGTAAATATTTTTAGATCGATACCTTTCGTGATTTTACTTACGGCACTCATTCCAATTACGAAAATTGTTTCAAGTACGGCTATTGGTGTCGAAGGCACCATCTTCCCACTTGTAGTAGGATGTACACCTTTCTTCGTACGACAAGTCGATTTAAGTTTATCTGAAATAGATCGTGGACTCATCGAAGCCGCACAATCTATGGGTCTTTCTACCTTCCAAATTGTCATCAGAGTCTATCTACGCGAAAGCATCCCCTCTCTTGTCCGTTCCACCACAATCACACTGATTAGTCTTCTTGGTCTTACGACACTTGGAGGCGTAGTAGGTGGCGGTGGATTGGGCGACTACGTTATTCGTTATGGTCATAACAAATACAATACCGATATATCAATTGTAGCAGTCCTCGTAATTCTAGTTTTTGTATCAATCATACAAAGCCTTGGTAATTTTATTATTAAGAAAACAACACATTAAGGAGAACATTATGAAAAAAACACTTATATTATTTATAACATTATTAACATTAGTCGGTTGCGGCTCAAAGTCTAAAGAAAACGTTGTACGCGTCGGTCTCCATGGTGGTGACCAAACAAAAAGCTGGAACTATGTTGTGGAGCAAGCAGCTCAAGAAGGTATAAACGTCGAACTGGTTTATTTCTCAGACTATCCACAACCTAATGCAGCTTTAAACTCAAAAGAAATTGATATGAATGCGTTCCAACATCATATTTACTTAGATGATGAGAGTCAACAAAATGGTTACGAACTCACTGCAGTTGCAGATACATTCTATTCACCACTGGGACTTTATTCACGATCAATTAAAGACTTATCTGAATTGAAGGATGGTGACAAGATTGCGATTCCAAGCGATCGAACAAATGGGGCTCGTGCATTACAATTACTTCAAACTCACGGTCTTTTGAAATTAAATGATGCGAAGCTTCCAGATAAGAAAGATATCGTTGAAAACCCACATAACTTTGATATTTTTGAACTCGAGGCATCCAACCTTCCCGGTGCACTTGCAGAGGTACCACTTGCAGCGATTAACTCCGGGATTGCGGTCGATGCTGGCTTTACCCCAAGTCAAGATGCCATTAAACTAGAAACGTTAACGGAAGAAAATGCCGACTATGTAAATCTCATTGCAATTCGAACTGAAGATAAAGATCGTAAAGATCTAAAACGAATTGTGGAACTGTATCAAACGGATGCAGTGAAAGCATTAATTATTGAAGAAACAAGCGGTGCTTCAGTACCTGTGTTTTAAACGTTAAAAAGAATCCCGAGGGATTCTTTTTAACGTTTGAAGAGTGTCTTATAATTTTGGTGGATTTGGGACTTAACTTGTTGTGGAGTTAAATCTTTCAATTCACCAATTTTCTCGCCCGTATACCGTACAAAAGCAGGTTCGTTTCGTTTACCCCGTTTGGGTACTGGCGCTAGATACGGAGAATCTGTTTCCGTTAAAATACGGTCAATAGGTGCGATGTTTAATACATCCCGGACGTTTTGACCATTTTTAAACGTAAGAATGCCTCCTACACCAATATAAAAGCCTAATTCAAAAAGACGTTTCGCATTCTCTACCGTATCACTATAACAATGTACAATTCCTGATGCTGTTGCAGGATGAGACTCAAGAATTTGAAGAACATCTTCCATAGCATTCAGTTCTCCATTACGAACATGAATTGCGACCGGTTTACCGAATTCATTCGCAATCTCAATTTGTCGCTTAAAGACGGCCTTTTGTACCTCACGATTAGAATCATCCCAATAATAATCAAGACCAATCTCACCAACACAAACAACTTGAGGATGTTCAAGATATGCCATCATCTTTTCAAGATCACCTTCATGTGCATCTTTCACATCACAAGGGTGAATACCAATTGCTAGATCAAACATATCTGTGTCTGATTTAGTCTTTTCCAGCGCATCTTCTATTTCTTTTAACGATCCACAAATAATGCATATCTTATCAATGCCTTCACTTTTCGCATTGGACACCAATTCATCAAAAGATTCAACTAAACCTTCTGATGCAATGTGTGCATGCGAGTCAATCCAACCATATTCCATTTTCTTACTCCTTATTGACGATACGAAAGGCTCCCATAGGAGCCAAAATTTATTTTCCCAGACAGAAACGTGCAAAGATTTCATCCAGCACATTAATATCTTTTTTCGGTTTAATAATTGAAGCGAGTTCTACATAAGACTCATTTAAATCAATAGTTACCAAATCGAGTTCCATTCCAAACTCCAATGCTTCCAGTGCACGTTGCATTGCGAGGTAACTTTTTTGTACCTGTGCAATATGACGTTCATTGGATAAAGTAGGCTTTGTTAATGCTTTGGTATGTTCAACATAACGCTTATTGATTTCGTCCACAAGTTCATGCACATCACCTTCTAAAGCACTTACGTATAAACCATCCGGTTCTCGATTAACGAGATCTTTTTTATTGTAAACAATAATGCGTTCTTTATGTTTTGTTGCTTCTAATAAATCAATATCTTCTTGATCACGAGCTTGTGATGCATCGAAAACCACAATTACAAGTTCTGCAGATTCGAGTGCTTTTCGACTTTTTTCAATCCCGATTTGTTCAATTCGGTCTCCGGTATCACGCAAACCTGCTGTATCAATTAAGTGAAGGGCTACATTCTCTAATCGAATCCATCCTTCGACTAAATCTCGTGTCGTTCCTGCGATCTCCGTTACGATTGCTTTATCTTCTTCAAGGAGAACATTAAGAATACTTGATTTCCCAACGTTAGGTTTACCCAGTATAACAGTCTTAACGCCTTCTTTCATGATTCGACCACTCTGTGATTCTTTAAGAATTTTACCTAGATCTTCTAAAAACCGCTTCGCCTCGGGTAAAATCACAGCTTCTGTAAGCACTTCAACATCATCATATTCGGGATAATCAATATTAACCTCGATATTTGCGATCATCTGAATTAGACGTTCGAGAAAGGGTTCAATTAATTTACGAACATTCCCTTGAACACCCGAAATTGCAAGTTCTTGCGCAAATTCATTTGGAGCTTGAATCAATTCCATCACCGATTCTGCTTGAGACAGGTCAATGCGTCCATTAAGGAATGCACGCTGTGTGTACTCTCCCGGTTCAGCCATACGTGCTCCAACTGATAAACATAAACTTAAAACTTTCTTTGTCACCAATACACCACCGTGACAACTAATTTCAACTACATCTTCACGGGTGTAAGTTCGAGGCGCTCTAAAAACACTGACGAGAACCTCATCAACAACTTGTTTGTTCACGGGGTCAATAATATGACCGTAATGAACTGTATGCGAATCCACATGCTCTAAATCGCGTGAAAATATTTGATTCACGATATCGATGGCATCCACACCACTAATTCTTAAAACATTGATGGCACTTTCTTGTAGCGCCGTTATAATTGCTACTATTGTATCTGTTATCATACGCATATTATAGGTAAAAAAAAGAGAATGCGCAATGAATTCTCTTTTTAATCGTTAATTATAGATTCAAGTGTTTCTCGAACTTGCTCAACAGCATTCTCTTGAATCTCTATGATCTCCACACCATTCGCATACGCAATTTCGCGTAAATCTGTTGCGACCGCAGTAAATCGTGATGCACCAATAACAAGTAAAATGTCCCCCTCTTTTAATGAATCTACTTTTTCATAGGCGCGTCGATAACTTGGAGCAGGATCTCCATATAATACCGGCTTATTGAAAAGTTGATCCGCATAAGCGAGCTCATTCTCATTTGGCATTGATCCGTGTAAAGCAATGGGGGAACTGCCTGCTTTTTCATGTAAACCATCGATATTCATCGTGATAATTGGAATGTTATATTCCGAAAGGGCCCGATGAGCGTCATTCGGTTCTGCCTTTTGAATGATGTAACACAATTCTGCTATTGTTTCTCGGTATGCTTCGGGATGTTGTGTCGCAAAACTTCGATGCAATCGATCCCGAACTTCAGGTTGTTCCATAAATGTACTTATTCCCGATGCCTTACTAATTCCGGCACCTGTAAACGCTAAAATCATAAAACCACTCCTTTATGCCATTGTATCACGATATACGTGCTATAAGGGCATCGATATCACCAAGTAAAGACTTCTTAAAACCCTCAATATCTGCATCAAGCGCAACTTTTACGTTGGGGGATTTGCCTTCACGATAAGCGTCTACATTAAGAATCGTGCGCCCTTTTTGCTCTTGATCTGTGAGGACGTCCAGATTAACGTGAGGTCCTGTGATTAAGTTAGGATTAAGTGCCGCAAAAACCGCAAGTGGATCATGTAATGCGCAGCCATCCCACAACGGATACGCATCTTTATATGCGTCGAGGTAATAAAGGACAATTTGATAAAGCTCGGGCGCTGATGACTTCCAGTGGGCTACATCCTCTTTGGTAATGATTGCCCGAGTCGTAACATCCAAGCCAATCATTGTAATCGGTGTTGAACTTCCGAGAACAATCTTACTGCTTAAATCATCTTGAGCAATGTTTGCTTCCGCAAACTTACTTACATTACCTGGAACACTAAATGCTCCTCCCATTAAGACAAGATTACCGATTCCAGCCATAGCATTAGGATTTCTCTCAATTGCTTTAGCGAGGTTTGTAAGAGGACCTGATGCGATAATCACAAGTTCTTTACCATACTTTTCCGCAGACTCAATAAGAAAATCAACTGCATGTTTTGTAACTTTCATGTTAGGAGATTGGGTTAAAACAGCATTTCCAATTCCATTTTTACCATGAAATCTAATCCCACCAGCAAGATGTTCATAAGTATTGTCCCTACGAGCATGCGTGCATCCTTGATATACAGGAATATGATTTTGATTAAAGTAATGGAGAAGGTCTAGTGTATTCTGTGTTGCTCCTTCCACATCAATATTTCCATAAACCGTGGTAATTCCAATTAAACTCAATTCTTTTTGCGCACACATATATACAATTGAAAACGTATCATCAATACCTGTATCCACATCTAAAATATACTTCATAAAATCCCCTCTATTCTATTTTAAGGAATATAGCAATCAAGTTGATTCGTTTTAACCAGCTCATGAATTCCCTCAATGGTCGGTGAACGATCAATCCATAGTCTATACCCTTTTACTTCTTTATTATCATATATAATTTCTGTCGCTCCTGAAATCAAATACTCAGGTTTATATTCTATATTCTTTGTTTCAGGATTTTCTTCCTCAATATTTACGACATAAATTCTTGCTTGAACACTTTGATTTCCACCAACACACATATCTAAAGGGTTCAGACGAAATGATCGAATTGTATCTGTTTTTACGAGATTTTGGTAGAATTCTTCTGCATTCTCATTAAGTGTATCACTAAACGTTTCTACTAAGATCGATACATCTCGAACTAAGGTATCATCTTTGACTTCTTGGTCTTGAGTTTGTGATTTTTGATAGACCAAAAGCCCAATTACCATTAACATTAGTACGACTGCAATTTTTATTAAACGTTGATTCCTTTTATTGGATTTTTTTAGTTCTGTTTGTCGCTCTTGTTTCATAATTTCACCTCTAACGTTACAATATCATTATCATTTTAGCGATATGAGAAATTACTATGAAAGATAGAAAAAGGACGCTTTGGCGTCCTTACTCAATAATATCAAGCAACTCTAAAATACGATTTAAATCTTCGTCGTCATCAAACGAAATCATCACTTTATTATTCGCGATATTAACGCGTGTTTGTAAGCGTCGTTCGAATAATGATTGTGCATAATCATAATCTTTATTACGTAACTTCGGTTCAACAGGTTTCACATCTTCTTTATTGATGAGACGTTCTGCTTCCCGTACCGATAACTTCTTACTTAAAATTTCTTCCGCAATGCGTTCAATTTCTTTTGGATCTTCGATTGTGACAAGTGGGCGCACATGACCCATTGTGAGTTTGTTATCGCTGACCATTTCTTGTACAGATTTTGGAAGTCTTAATAAACGTAATAAGTTTGTAATATGACTACGGGATTTACTTACTCGTTTCGCAACTTCTTCTTGAGTTAAACCTAAACGATCAATTAATGAACTATATCCCATCGCCTCTTCAATTACATTTAAATCTTCACGTTGAACGTTCTCGATAATCGCAATTTCCATCATCTGTGAATCATCAAAATCCACAACGATCGCTGCGATTTCTTCGATATTTGCGCGTTTGGTAGCACGTAAACGACGTTCTCCAGCTACAAGTTCGTATCCCTTATTCGTTTCACGAACTAAAATCGGTGTAAACAAACCATGTGTTGAAATTGATTGTGATAATTCTTCTAATTTATCCTCGTCAAAATGTCGACGCGGTTGGTATGGATTTGTGCGAATATCTTTGACTTTAAGGCTTGTTTTAACACCCGTAAATTCATCATTATTGCCTTGTTGAATATCCTCAAGTACTGAAGATACATCATCACCAAAAATTGCACCCAGTCCACGACCTAAACGATTACTATCTTTCTCTGCCATTCGAGTCACTCCGTTTCTTATTATATGATAAGACTTCTTTCGCTAGAGATGCGTATGCTTTAGCGCCTTCCGATTTTAAATCATATTCGAAGATTGAGTTTCCACGAGAAGGAGCTTCTGACAACTTAACATTTCTAGGGATATTACTCTTATAGACACGTTCTTTAAAATATTTACGAACTTCTTGTTGAACCTCAACACTCAAACGAGTACGAACATCAAACATCGTAAGTAAAACGCCTTCTATTTTTAAATCTGGATTAAACAGCTTTTGTACAAGCCGGATTGTGGATAACAATTGTGTTAACCCTTCAAGTGCATAATACTCACATTGAACCGGTATTATGACTGAATCCGCAGCCGTCAATGCATTTGTATTTAACAAACCTAATGATGGTGGACAATCTATAATAATATAATCATAGTCATCCTTTGCTTTAATTAATTTATTCTTTAAAAGACGCTCACGACCAATCTTAAACTCAACCATCTCGAGATCTGCTCCAGCAAGATCAATTGTTGCGGGAATTAAATCCATTGGGGGAGTATTCAAAGACATTTTAATGTCGCTTACTTCTTTTTCAGAAAGAATTAAATCATAGGTACTGTCTTTAATCGCCATTCTATTTGCACCTACACCTTGAGATGCATTTCCTTGGGGGTCAAGGTCTACTAATAGAACTTTTTGGCCTAAGTAGGCTAACCCAGCAGATAAATTAATACTCGTCGTTGTTTTCCCAACGCCACCTTTTTGATTAGCTACAGCAATTATTTTCCCCATTGACTCACATCCTTTGTTATATTCTTAAGTTATTTAGGGAAGCGTATCGTAATGATAACCTCATCATTCGTTTCTTCCATTTCATGTTTTACCGTAATTCCTGTTTTTTCAATCATTCCGATCGATTGCTTGATTGTATTAATACCAATCTTAATGTGTTGAGAAATACCACGTGTTACTGTTTTTTTCTTTCGTGGTTTGTTAATGAGGGTCTCTGTCTCTTTAACATTCAACTTTTTATTAAGGATTTCGTCTAAAACTTCTTCAGTTTTTTCTTTTTCAACACTTAATAGAGCACGCGCATGACGCTCAGTAATTCTACGCTCTCCTAAGGCTTCGAGTACGGGTTCAGGCAATTCAAGTAAACGGATTTTATTCGCAATCGCTGATTGTGATTTCCCTACTTTGGTTGCGAGTTCCTTTTGAGTTATTTTTTGAATTCGTAAAATATCGCGATATGCTTTCGCTTCTTCTAACACACTTAAATCTTCTCGCTGTATATTTTCAATAAGCGCTAATGTTGCACTTTTATCATCGTCAATATTACTGATAATGCACGGAACTTCTGTAAAACCGAACATTCGCATTGCTCGATAACGACGTTCTCCGGCAATAATTTCATATTCATCTATCTCGTTGACTTCACGAACAACAATCGGTTGAAGAAGGCCATTTTCACTAATCGATTGACCCAATTCCAACAAACTCTCATCGTTAAAAGTTAGCCGTGGTTGATTACGGTTAGGTTTAATTTTTTCAATAGCTATTTCTCTACGATCAATCATGATTCCTCCCAGACAGTGGTGTCTTCTTAATTTTAGCATAACTTCTTGGATACTTCTTCGAAGCGGACTTCACTTTTTTAATCTCTAAATTATAGCGGTCGCCCATGATATCATCACAAAATTTATGAGTTTGAATTAATTCTCCACCCAGGATTTTGATAGCCTTTAGGGAATCTTCATATTCCTCGATTCCTTTTGTTCCTTTCATTGCTAAAAATACGCCACCAACTTTGACAAAAGGCAAACATAATTCACTGAGTATATCAAGATAAGCAACGGCACGTGCTGTTGCGACATCAAAAGACTCACGAAGTTCTCCGATAACATCTTCTGCACGACCATTTAAAACGATTGTATTTTTTAAGCCGCACTCTTGTACAACACGTTCTAAGAAGTTTGTTCGCTTAGTTGTTGGCTCGATACACGTTACTGTGACATCGGGACGCGCAATTGCAAGGACGATTCCTGGAAATCCAGCACCACTCCCAATGTCTGCAATGCTACTGTTTTCTTTTATTAATGGCGAAATAAGCAATGAATCATAGAAATGCTTTAAAAATATCCCCTCATCATCATCGATTCCCGTTAAATTTAAGACTTTATTCACTTCTTGAATAAGATTCTTGTACGTTAAAAATTGTTGTTTCATTTCTTCTGAAACAACAATCCCCAACGCTTCAATTTTACTAATAAATTCTAAAAAATTCATGAAGCCTCCAATTGCAATGCATCTTTTATTAACACATTTTTACCATCTTTGATTCTTAAGATTAGAATCGAAACTACGTTGTAATTATAGCGTATTTCACAGATTTCCACAACAAAACCTAGAGACAAATATTTGGGCAAAAAAGCATAAAAGACAGTCAATACTGTCTTTTATGTGCTATTTAACAATTCTATTTTTATACCTTTTCGATAATAATACACAAACACCCGTCAATATGAGGAATTTACTCCAAATATTACTGTGTTTTTGTTTCCCTGTTTTGGGAAGAACGCTATCTTTGTTATTCTCTATTCCCCGGGTAATCAATTTTTCATCAAAGTTTTGTATATCCGTTCCAACTTGGTTTTGTTTTTGCTTTTGAATTCTGTCTTTTTTAAGTGATTTAGTATCTGATGGTGTTGTTCTCATAACCGTTATAGCATCTCTTTCTTCAGTCTCTTTGAAACTGCTTATGTCATTATGATTCTTATTTTCCATCTCCACTCCGTCAATTAAGTAGGACGCTGCTATTTCATAAACATCCATTTGGTGTTCAATGGTTGAACGTTCTTTATAAAGATCATTCATTATCTTTTCAGATTCTTGTTCATGATGGATTCGATTTTCAATGTCTTGTAGTAAAATTCGTTCTAAGTTAATGCGCTTTTGAGTCTCAATAAAATCTAAGACTTTATATGCTTCGTCCATTTTGCTTGAATCTATTATTTCTTCTGGTATCTCTGTACCCACTAAAAGAGGCATCGTGTCAAATGATGGATGATCCTGTATTGCGTGCCCGTTCACATCTAACATGAAATAAACCTGCTGATTATCATTAAACAATCCCTTTTTTTCTAATTTTTGACTTGATTGATTAATATTTTCAATGGTGATTGGATTTTCGTTCAATTCAATTTGCTCACCTTCGAGATGATTTTCGAGACTGATTGGTTTTAACTGCTCCTCATATTCTTTGATGCTCAATTCATATGCAATACGGTTTTTACGATCTTGTTCCAAAATCTGTTCTAAGTTTTTTTGCTTAATGAATTCTTTCTCCATAATTGCTTCCATACCGTGGTAAAACTCGTGATTGGGTATCTCATCAATACTGTATCCTTCTAGAAATATAGGATCTGGAAGCAGTACGTTTTTTGGTTCCTCAGCGATGGTCTCATTTACACTAAATCCTTCAACAGAGAGTATTTCTTCAAGATTTGGCTTCAATTCTTGTTTTGAATTTTCTTGAATTACAAACCCGTCTACACTCAATAATTCATTTGGATCCACCTTTCCACCATTAATGTTTGGAATCAAAATTTCTAATGAAATATCAATATCCTCTTCTTTTTTGGGTTTATATGCCTTCTGAATTTCAATATGTAATGGCTGAATTGCACGATCAATATATATTTTCGAATCGTTTGCTGCAATCACAAAGTCATCACCAACAGAAAACGATGGCTTTTTAGAAAGATTTAACTTGAATAAAAGGTGCGACTGATTAAAAGCTACCGATTTTTTAATATGTGTTGCTTGATTATCTTCTAAAAGATGAATATCAATTGTATCTGTCGATTTAACGTTTGGATAAGTGAGAATATTAGGTCCCCATTCAATTTGATATTTTTTATTAATAAATCGTTCTACATTTATTTTAGATATATTCTTAAGCTTGTCCTCATTAATGTTTAACTCAACACTTGGGTCACTCAGTGTATAGCGTTTAATTTTAAATGACGTATCTAAATCATCGTGATGAACATTTTTAAACATTACCTTCTCATCCTTAACAGTACCTACAAGCTCTTTTTGTTTTTCATTTATAAGGACAATTTCGCCCGTAACACTTTTCAAGCTTAAGCCGATTAATGGAATTTCTTTCGTAATATTTTGACGAAGTCGGAATTCAAACTCATAATCATTGATAACTTTTTTTTCGATTTGAATTCGATCATCTCCATCCGTAATGATATCAAAAGTAAATGGTTTATGGTCATCGTCATACTTTGTTGTGATAAATGAATAATGCTGTCTCGAGATACGTAAATGATGTGTTGTTTGAAGACTCTTTGACCGCTCTCCATTTTTCGTTAAGATAAACTGTAACGACTTTACATCATTGATGGGACCATCACGTACTACCGAAAATTTAATTGTTTGATTTTTTATTCGATAAATATTAATTGTATTCTGGTGCTGGATTACTCGATATTCCGAAGCGTCCGGTGTTTCACCATGAATTTTAAATCCATACACTTTGTGATAAACATTGGAGTCTTCCAAATTAAAACCCATAAAATCTTGTAATGCTAAATTATCAATTGTTATAGATTTTGTGTCCTTGGTAAGATTTGATATTTTACCAATTTCAATCGAAAAATTATTCTTAAACTCCTCTTGCATGACCAAGGATACCGGTTCATCACCACTCTCCATTCCGAGCCATTGTATTGTGTAAGTTTTAGACCCGCTAACACAGGATTCCTTACGATTACAAATTCCGCGCATACTTACACCAACATCCCGATTCAAGTCTTGGAATTCATAATTCACATCTGCGGAAACATTATCTATTTGATAAGCACCGAAAAGTAAAATAAACATTACAAAAATACAGATTTTTCGTATCATTTTATCCCCTCCACACTAATTAGCGTGTTAAATTTTTACATACAGTAGCCTAAATTGTAAAGAGGTCTTAGAATTTACAACTAAATGTGGTAGATGGGCTCACAACAAAATGACCCAAAGAAATTTTTGCTCTTTAATTTATCAAAAAAAGGAGCCGAAGCCCCCTAATCAATTGATTAATTATCTATTTCGTTATTGTTTCATTTATTGTCGTAAATTTTTCTTACGTAATCTAATATTCAAGGGTGTCACCTCAACAAGATCATCCTCAGTGATATAGTCAAGAGCATACTCTAAGGTGAGAGTAATCGGATCCTCAAGTTTTAAAGCATCTTCTTTACCACCTCGTCCATTACCTCGGTAGCTATTTAATCGTTTGTTTCGAATTACATTTACCCACATATCATTTTCTTTGTTCGTAACCCCAACTATCATTCCTGGATAGACTTCCGTTTGAGCACCAATAAAAAAACTGCCACGATCTTGAATATGAAACATAGGGAATGCCATTGAATTACCCGAAGCGTTGGATATGAGTGACCCACGTTTGGGCGTATTCAAGATTCCTTGCTGAACATCATACTTATAATGTTCACGCATCAAAATCGCATTACCGCGCGTCAAATTAATGAGGTCTGTTCTAAACCCTAATATGAGGCGTGCTGGGATATACCAATATTGTCGAATATTATTCTTGCTTTGTTCGACATCATATAAATTTCCATGGCGAAGGCTCATCTGCTCAATAATCTTACCGCTATACTTTTCAGGTGTTTCGATAATTACGCGATCGATTGGTTCATACATTATTCCGTTGCGTTCTTTAAGAATTACGTGCGGTTTTCCAATTGAGAGTTCGTAACCTTCGCGTCGCATCGTTTCAATCAAAACAGAAAGATGCAACTCGCCTCGTCCTGATACAGTGAAGTAATCAGATGATAGGCCGGGCTCGACCTTCATACCCACATTAACCTCCAACTCTCGATCAAGTCGCTCTTTAATATTTCGACTAGTAATATACTTACCTTCTTTTCCTTGAAATGGAGAGGAATTAACATAAAAGTTCATGGACAACGTGGGTTGTTCTACCCTAATCGCTTCCATAGGAATCGGAGCATCTAGTGAACAGATTGTATCCCCTACAGTGACACTCGATATTCCTGATATTACTACGATATCTCCACTATGAGCTCGCGTAACTTCTTTATGTGTTACACCATTGTAAACAAACATCTTTTTAATTCGTGAGTGAGAATGTTTCCCAGAGTTATCAATAACCAATATACCCTGTCCTTGTTCTAATACCCCTTGATGAATACGTCCAATTCCCAAACGTCCTAGATATGCGTCGTAATCAAGTGTTGAAACTTGCATCTGTAATGGCTGGGTATCTTTGTCTGCATAGACATCCGTATGTTCGAGAATTGTATCAAATAGCACATCCATCGACGCATCACGTACATCTTGATGACGACTTACCTTAAAATCCCGTGTTACACCATATAGTATTGGAAAAAACAGTTGTGATTCATCTGCATCAAGATCCAAGAATAAATCATAAATTTCTTCGAGAACTTCATCAGGACGACGCTCAGACTTATCCATTTTATTAATTAAGACTATTGGCTTTAGATTCTGTTCAAGTGCTTTGCGAAGGACGAACCGTGTTTGAGGCATTGGTCCTTCCACAGAGTCTACTAACAAAATTACAGTATCAACTGTTTTGATTATACGTTCTACTTCTCCAGCAAAATCTGCATGACCTGGTGTATCGACAATATTAATTTTCGTATCTTTATAGAAGACCGAACAGTTTTTAGAGTAGATCGTAATCCCGCGTTCTTTCTCGAGATCATTACGATCCATCACACGATCGACTGCCTTTTGCTCAAGTTTAAAAGCACCTGACGTGGATAAAATCCCATCAACAAGTGTACTCTTACCAGCATCGACATGAGCGATGATGGCAATATTTATTATTTTTTTCATTATTATTTTTTCGCTTCCTATTTATCTATTAATTTCAGTACAGGAAGGTACACTTAAAAGAACTATATTTTATGTTCTGTTTTATACCTTCAATACACTCTATTTACTTCGATAATATAGGTATTGGAGGTGTCATGACTAGAATTTGTTCGTTTGTTGACATGCTATAACCTCGCTTTGGCACATTATATCATAATTAATAATTAAAAAGCAGTATGTGCTACCTTACCAATGATGTTGAATTTTTTTATATCAGTACGAATCGAGAATAGAAAGGAAATCACTAAGAAGATTACGACATGTACAAATAGACCCCTATGTAGATGTGCACAAATATGAAAAATATTTTATCAGTGGCAAAACTTTGACTTTAAGTATCAATAATCTGGAAAACAGTGGTTTTAGAGATTTCTCAAAAAAAGCCAACCCTATTGGGTTGGCTTTGAGTAATTATTAGCAGTTTTCCGTGCTTTTTCCGCAACTCTCACGACACTTAATGTTTGATCTAAGTACAGATCACGAATTTCAAAGTCTTGAGTGCGAATTGCACGCTCGAATACTTCAACTTGATATGCAAGTCTTGGTAAATCTTGAATGTTGATCAACTCTTTTGAATCTTTCGTAACAATACTTACCGACTCAATACTGCTGACACTTTCTGGGATATAAATATAACCCTTATCGCCTTGAATTTGACCAAAGTTTTGAGAAAAACTATCTTTAGCACCAACACACTCCACCGTCATCGAAGGATACTTCATCATTAAAATTCCTGATGTATCGATACCATTTGAATGCTTGTTTGCATAATACTTAACCTCATCAGGCATTCCAAAGATACCAACAACAAAATGAATATTATAAATATTGATATCAGCTAAAGCACCACCTGAAAAATGAGGGTTAAATACATTTGGAGTTTCACCTGCTAACAGTGCGTCGTAGCGACTTGAATATTGACTAAAATTACACTGAACGAGTTTAATATTACCAATAACCTCTAAATTCGATTTAATAAATTGATAATGCGGTAAATGAATATTGCAAATTGCCTCAAAGAGGAATAAATTATGGTCTTGTGCATAACGAATTAATTGTTGTGCGCGTTCCTCTGTTTCAACAAAAGGTTTTTCTACAATAACATGCTTTCCGGCTTTAAGCGCAGCATAAGCTTGCTCATAGTGAAGACTGTTTGGGGAAGCGATATAAATCGTATCCACCAACGCATCTGAAAATAAAGCATCAAGAGTAGTATGTGTCTGCTCAATACCAAAACGTTTTGCTAGAGCGTCTGCTCTGCCTTGTGTTCGTGAATAAACAGCTTTAAACGACACACCCGATAAATCCTGTGTTGATTTGATAAAGTCTTCAACAATAACCCCTGTTCCAATTGTTCCAATATTCATAATTTCCACCCTATCCTTTGTGTTTGAGTACCATAGCAAGAATTGCAATATCTGCTGGATTAACACCTGAAATACGCGATGCTTGACCCATTGTGATCGGTCTGACAGCAGTCAGTTTTTGACGCCCCTCAATTGATAAGTTTTCAATAGAATCATAGTTAATATCTTCCGGTAATTTAATATTTTCCATCGATCGAAGTTTTTCTGCTTCTTTCATGGCTTTCTTAATATAACCTTCATACTTGATTTCTACTTGGATTTGGAATGCTAAGTCTTTACGGACTTCCATGTCCATCAGTTCTAATACCTCTAACAACTCAATACCCGGTCTTTTTACCGCGTCGTAAATTGTTAGATCATGTGCTTGGAATGGTGAATCTTTTTCAGCGAAATAGGCTTCAAATTCCGGATTATGTGGCAATTTGATTGTCTTACTTGCTTCAATAAATTCATCAATGATTTGAATATCTAATTCTATTTTCTCATAATCCTCATCACTTAACAATCCAATCTCGTGACCAAAGTGTGATAAACGACGATATGCATTGTCATGACGCAGCAAGAGTCGATATTCTGCACGTGAAGTTAAAAGACGGTAAGGCTCTAAAGTCCCCTTAGTAACAAGGTCATCAAGCATTACACCAATATAAGCTTCGTCACGTTTCAGAATAAGTGGTTCTTTGCCTTGATTTTTAAGTGCAGCATTAATTCCAGCCATCAGTCCTTGTCCGGCAGCTTCTTCATAACCTGAAGTACCATTAATTTGACCAGCTGTAAATAAGTTTTCCACAGTCATGATTTCAAGTGACGGCTTCAATTGAATAGGATCAATTGCATCATATTCAATAGCATAACCATAACGTTGAACACGACAGTTTTCCAATCCGGGAACGGTACGAATCATCGCATCTTGAACATCTTCTGGTAAGGATGAAGATAGTCCCTGCACATACGTTGTATCCAACTCTGCAGATTCGGGTTCTAAAAAGATTTGATGACGATTTTTGTCTGAAAAGCGAACAATTTTATCTTCAATTGATGGACAATAACGCGCACCAACCCCTTCAACAACACCTGAATACATACTTGATTTTTCAAGGTTTGCTTCAATTAGATCGTGTGTTGTAGGATTTGTATATGTTAAGTAACAAGGGTATTGTTCCTTAATTACATCATCCTTTTTTGTACTGTTAGAAAAGTAATACGGTTCATCATCACCGGGTTGAATCGTAGTTTTACTAAAATCAATACTATCCGTGTAAACACGTGCAGGGGTTCCTGTTTTAAGACGGAATGTCTTCAAGCCCAATGCGCGCAAAGATTCAGAAAGATTATTCGTCGTTGGATCCCCATCAGGTCCGCTCACTGTAACGGTTGATGAAAGTAAAATCTTAGAACTCATGTAAGTTCCGCTGGTAATAATAACAGTCTTAGCAGCTACAAATTCATCACCCTTACAACGTACACCGGTAACAACGCCATTTTCAGCTACAACACCTTCTACCATTTTCTGAACAATTTCAATTCCAGGTTCAGCAAGCACAGCATCACGCATCGCACGCGAATAAGCTAATTTGTCAGACTGAACACGTAAGCACTGCACACCTGGTCCCTTACTTGAATTTAAGATTCGAAATTGTAATGCAGTCTTATCCGCAATCTTTCCCATAACGCCGCCAAGCGCTTCTATTTCTCGAACAACAATGCCTTTTGCAGGTCCACCGATGGATGGATTACAAGGCATTGATGCAATTTTATCTACATTTAACGTAAAGAGTGCAGTTCTTTGCCCCATTCTGGCTGAAGCAACAGCTGCTTCAACACCGGCATGACCGCCTCCTACTACTATAACATCATACATATAAAAGCCTCCGTTGGTATTTTATCACAATTATACAACATTCGAGTTGATAATGATTTAAGTTCACTTATTTATTCAAACTTGACACATTCGTCATGATGTAATACTGTATTAATGTAAGTGGTACAGATAGGAGGTATCTATGTTTACAATTAATACACGGATTGCAACACCAATATTTGAACAGATTATTCAACAGGTTGGAAAGTTTATTGCTATGGGGATACTTCAACCACATGAACAACTTCCAACAGTTCGTTCTCTAGCCAAAGATCTTGGTGTTAATCCCAATACAGTCTCAAAGGCTTATCACGAATGTGAAATGAATGGGCTAATTTATTCAATCCCTGGAAAGGGATCTTTTGTCAGCGAGCATGAGAAAGGTGTCAGTAACCTCGTTAGCGATGCTTATCAAGAACTCACCGCAATCTATCATAAATTACTTGAATTAGGAGAAACACAAGAAACTATACTTAATATATTGAAGGAGTCACATAATGATACGATTCACTAATGTTAATAAAAAATTTGATAATAAAATAGTACTCGAGGACATCAACATTACGTTTGAAGATGGTTCGATTATCGGTCTTGTTGGTAAGAATGGCTCGGGTAAATCAACCCTTTTACGTCTTATCAGTGGCGTACTGCATGCAGATGCTGGTGTCGTTTTAATTAATGATCAACTGGTCTATGATAATCCCGAAACTAAAAAGGACTTGTTCTTTGTTGGGGATGATCCTTTCTTCTTTAGTCAATCAACGATTAAAGATATGCAACAATTTTATAAAGTATTCTATAAGTCCTTTGATGATAATTACTACCGTGAACTGCTCAGTTTGTTTGGTTTAGATGAAAATCGTAAAATAAACGCATTATCAAAAGGAATGAAACGCCAAGTATCACTTTTACTTGCGCTCGCATCAAAGCCAAAGATTTTACTTCTCGATGAAGCATTTGACGGGCTTGATCCGATTATGAGATTTCGAATTAAACAATTGCTTGGAGAAATGATTCTTGATCATAACTCAACTGTTATTATTTCATCTCATAATTTAAGAGAGCTTGAAGATATTTGCGATACCGTTGCGATTATTGATGAAAATAATATTATGATGAATCAATCAACCAATGACTTTGGTTCAATTTACCACCGTTACCAAATTGCATTTGATGTGGAAACGAAGATTTCAGATTTTGATTTTATGAATCCTTTAAATGTAACGGGTTCGGCACGAATCTTTTCGATAATTCTCAAAGGCGATCGTGAAAAAATTGAAGCGGACCTCAATTCAATGAATCCGTTACTCATCGAACATAACGATGTGACGCTCGAAGAGATATTTATTTATGAAATGGAGAACAAAAATAATGAAAACATTGATTAACTCAAGAATTAATTTTGATTACTTAAAGTTTAACTTTAAGAAATACAAAGGTTTACTCTTATTCTATACAATTCTTCTTATGACTTCGTTTCCAATACCAACTTTAATCCGTTGGATTCAAACTCCAGACCGTTATCATTATGAAAATTATTCTACCGGTTCAGTGTATGTGCCTATTATCATCACAATATTCTTATCGATTGTGACACCGATGATTCTCTTTAACTATTTAAGTAGTAAGAAATCTGTTGATGTGTTTCATTCATTACCCATTAAGCGTAGTGACTTGTTTCTCACGAACTATGTAGCTTCACTACTCATTATTTTCATTCCGTTTACCATCGCCTATTTCTCTGGCTATGCACTCAACAATCTTTTGTACAGTGCATCCTTAAAGTGGTATCACATTGAAACTTACTTCCAGTTACTCGCAATCTTCTTTGCAACGACAACACCTGTTATGTTCGTCTTAATGAATACAGGAACACTTTCAGATGCATTGATCTACACGGTAATTATCTTTGTAGCGCCATTTTTAGCTTTCGGCGCATTAGAACTCTTTGCATCCACATTTGTAATTGGATACACCTCCATGAGAATGGACTCTATAGCATTCTTATCACCGCCTACTTCCGTATTATTCGGATTAAAATCGATGAATTCTCCCTATGATATGGGTCTTTATGCTTCATATTGGTTGATACTTGGGCTCATACTCTTGTCAGTATCACTTGTAATTCATGATGGCCGTAAATCTGAGAAAAGTGAGACACCATTTGTTAATAATTGGTTTTTCCCATTAATCATCTATTTATTTACTGGTATCGTTTTAGTATTCTTACTTCCAATCTTTGCGATTGGAAATCGAACGCTTACTGTAGGTTCAGTAGTTATGCCTGTTTTAATCGCTTTACTGCTCTTTACACTTTTAAACATTATCAAAAATCGTTCACTTAAAAATATGACCGTAATCCTTAAAAACTATACAATCTTTGCGGTTGTGTTAATGATATTCTGTACAATTTTGTATACAACAGATGGTTTCGGATATACATATTACATTCCGAAGATTGATAAAATTGAGTCTGTCACCATAACGTCTCAAGGCGAAATTTATGGAAACGAAAATGAGGACTTCCTTCCTAGTGGAGGAAACTATCTATTTCAAAAAGACTTACATATTACCCGTGAACATCCAGAATTGCTTCAACTTACAAATACATTCCATTATTCAATCACTAATCAATTGATTGAAAAAGAACCCTCAGTAAGTTCAAATCTTGAACAAACTTCGGATTATACTCCCATCTACATTGAGTACAAACTCAAAAGTGGAAGTAAAATAAAACGTCGTTTCAATGTTAAGGATGAGTTACTAAAACCACTCTATCCTGCAGTTAATAATCCTGCAACTTTAAAAGATACAAACATCTTTTTTAATGAAGAAAAACAAATCAATCAGATTTATATCTTCAATAATACCTTAACTGAAGGATATCGATTTACAGGTTCACGAAGTGAACTCATCGAAACATATAAAGAAGACCTTCAAAACACTGATTTCCAACCCAATGGTGATACATTAAACTTTGTCCTTGCTTATAAGGTAAAAGATCGTGACTATGGGAACGATTACCTTTTAAACATTGATAATCGCCATCCAAAAACAACAGAGTACATCAAAAACAACTTGAAACCTATCGATGACGTCAATACTGAAGCCGTAATCTATCGCGACGATAATGGAGATTCTTTATTCTCTAAAGGAATCAGTGCTTCTTCATCGATCTATGTCAGTGACCGAGTAAGTAATTACGATTCGGATTTTGTGAATTCAAGCGAATTGAAATCTCTCAAAGACAAGGTCTCTTCATTTGTCATTTCAAATAACCCTCATGATGTCTACCGGGTAAATGTTGAAGTTTCAGATCTTAATATTTATTTTGAATACTACCTCTCGGTAAGAAAAGACGCCTAGAAAATACATAAAAAAAGACACGTATTCGTACGTGTCTTTCTATTTTTTAGGTAATTCTTCTACGTTCTTTAAGATAATGCGATTTAACGAATCCTCGAAATCAACATCAAGTATGTATCCCAGTCCATTAGGTGCATGAATTTCTCTAAAGTCTAAGAAAGGTCTGTTTTCTAAGAATATTAACAGGGTTTTAATAACACCCGAATGACAAACAATTGTAGAAGATTCCACATTGTTTGCTTTCATATCTTTGAGAATGCATTCCAACTTAGATATAATGCGATAGCTAAATTCCGTCAACGTTTCTCCATGAGCAATGCGTTTGTTAATAAGGAATCCGTCGAAATAGTTTTCGGATACATCATCCCCATGTACATCTTCATAATCACCAAAGTATATTTCTCGTAATTCTTTACTTGATTCATAAATTGGTGTTTCTTTTCCGTAAAGAATTTCAAACGTATCAATGGTACGTGTTAAATCAGATGTGTAATAACGCTCTGTTTTTGGATATGCGTACTCCAATTTATATTGTTTTAAGTCTTCGATTCCTTGTTTCGACAAGTGAACATCAGACCAACCTGAATACGTTCCTTCTTCATTAGAAGTCGTATAACCATGTCTTACTAATACAATTTTCATAAAGCACCCTCTTTTCTATACAATACCTATCTTAACGTAATAACGTTCCGTTTGCTACATCACCGCCGGTTACAAGTCTTACTTTATCGCCTTCTTCAGCTGTAAGAATCATACCATTTGACATAACACCGCGAAGTTTAACGGGTTTGAGGTTTGCAACAAGAACAACTTTATGATTGAGGAGTTCTTCTTCAGTAAAGAAATCTACAAGACTGCTTACTACAGTTACTTCTTTGCTGCCTAAATCAACTTGTAATACATAGAGCTTATCTGCTTTAGGGTGTTTATCGACTTTAACGATTGTCCCCGTACGAAGTTCAACATCTTGGAATTGATCAAACGTAATTTCTTTTACTTCTTCTTCTTCAACAACGCTTGTTTCTACCACAGGTTCTACCTCCTTTTCTAATAACTCAAGTGTTTCTTTCACATCTAAACGATTAAAAATGATGTCTGTTTTTGAAACGACAGGTTTATTAAGTTCAAAGAGACCAAACGTCTTCGCACTTTCAAACGATGTATGTTCTGTTTGTAATTGTGCTAGAATGCGTTGTGATGTTTCGGGAATGAATGATTCCAGTGCAATACCACCAATACGAATCAATTCCGTTAGATTATAGAGTACTGTTTGAAGACGTTCTTGTTTTGTTTCATCTTTCGCAAGAACCCAAGGTTGTGTATCGTCAATATACTTATTCCCTTTTCTAAAGAGCGCAACAATTTCAGAAATTGCATCCGCTACATGAAGTGTATCCATCTTCGCTTCAACATTAGGAATTAAATTTTTACATGCGGCAATCAACTCATCATCCATGTCATCATCTACATGATTAACTGTTAATACACCATCAAAGTATTTATTTGTCATGGAGATTGTACGATTAACAAGGTTTCCAATAATATTCGCAAGGTCTGTATTAATACGTTCAATCATTAACTCATAGGTGAGATGACCATCACGTTCAAAAGGCATTTCATGAAGCATAATGTAACGAACTGGATCAACTCCTAGTACCGATGTGAGATCATCAACATATACCGCATTCCCTTTGGATTTACTCATCTTGCTGTCGCCAGTAAGTAACCATGGGTGTCCAAAGATTTGTTTTGGTAACTCAATATCAAGTGCCATTAATAAAATTGGCCAGTAAATTGTGTGGAAACGCAAAATATCTTTTCCAATTAAATGAACATCTGCAGGCCAAAACTCATCAAAGAGTGGTCCGTTATTCCCGTCAACATCATAACCTAAACCAGTTATGTAGTTAATCAGTGCATCAATCCAAACATATACAACATGTTCTGGATCAAAGTCTACTGGAATTCCCCACTTGAAACTGGTTCGTGAAACCGCAAGATCGTAAAGATCTTCTTTAAGGAAGTTTTGAAGCATCTCATTCTTACGTGATTCAGGTTGAATAAATGAAGGATTATCCTTGATATATTGTACAAGTCGTTCTTGATAGTTACTCATTTTAAAGAAGTAACATGATTCTTGTTGGCGTACAACTTTCCCACCACACTCGGGACAGGTTTCATCTTCTACCTGTGAGTCAGAATAGAATGATTCACACGATTTACAGTACCATCCTTCATAATTCCCTTTGTATAAATCACCTTGATCAAAGAGTTTTTTGAAAACCTTTTGAACTTGCTCTTTATGGTAATCATCCGTTGTACGAATAAAATAATCGTATTTAACATTCATCAGATCAAATAGACCACGAATCACACCTGAAATATTATCAACATAATCTTTCGGTAACATATTGTGTTCTTTCGCATTATCTTCTATTTTTTGACCATGTTCATCCGTTCCTGTTTGAAAACGAACATTATAACCTTGAGCACGTTTAAAGCGCGCAATACTATCTGCTAGCACAATCTCATAAATGTTTCCAATATGAGGTTTTGCTGATGTATAAGCAATAGCGGTTGTTATATAGTAATTTTTATTGTTTTTCATTTGATTTCCTCCGCCAGAATTTCTCCTTAATTATAGCCTATTTAGGGGCACTCTACAATAAGACAAAACCTCGTACTTTTAACGGTACGAGGTTTTTATTTATCAAACTAATCTTTCTTTTTCAATAATATAAGAATACCCATTCCTATCATGAAACCTCCAGAAATAATTAAAACACGGTTACCAACTCCTGTTTGGGGGAGTACTCCATTGCTCATTGGTTTATTACTATTCTCTTCTTTTGGCTCTGTATTTTTTTCAAGTGGAGTTTGAGGATTTGGTTTATCTTTTTGAATACTGGATACATCTCCTTGATATTTGTTGAATATTTCCAGTCCATCTTCACTGTATTGAACCACATAACCTTCGGGTGGATCAATTTCATGAACACGGTATTCATAGGCGTTTCCATGTTCATCTGTTTCATCAAGATTTTTCCATGTATAGGTTGTTTGTCCGTTCTCGAGTGAGATTGGATTACCTATCGGTTCATTATTTCTTAAAAGTTGGAGATGAACCGTCGGAACATTATCAGGGGCATTAATCCAATGTTTCGTAACAGTTACATCTTTTTTAGGGGATGTATAAGTATTTCGGAATGTCCATGCATCAATTGTTTCCGAAACGAAATGATCAGGTACCGAAGTTTCTTCAAGTTTATAATTCATTTCATTCCCCTTCAAATCTTTTGAATTCACAAGCCATGTATAGCTTGAATCGTTATATCCAAGCTTCACAACATCATAGATGTTTCCGTTTTGGTAAAGTGTAAATTCCGCCTCTGCTTGAGTCATAGCACCACCTACCCATTGTTTGTCTAATACTATTTCATGAACAGGAGGGTGGTAGGTGTTGATTACGATTAATCGGTCTGAACCATAGCGCATCGTATAATCATCAGTAAGATCTGTTTGCTTCACAAAATACTCGATATTTTGGCCTTCTTGTGTCTGCGCGGGTACATCCCACGATACACTTGATACGCCTGTTTCTAAGGTTTTTGGATCTCCAACTGGTGTTTCAATACCATTGATGATTTGATAGAGATTAAATGTTACAGTCGGCTTTTGATCTGGACCATTTTCCCAATATAGATAAGCATTGATTGTTCTCATCTCTGGATTGAAATGATTTGTAATCGTAGATCCTGATTGATCGATTTCTTGTACGTAACCTTTAGGTTCATGAATCTCTCGGACGCGATAATCAATTTTATTCCCGTTGTTATCATATTCATCGAGATCAGACCATGTATAGCTTGTTTCTCCGTGATGAAGGATTACCGGAACGCCTGCATTTTCACCATTTTTTAAAAGTTGCACTTCAATATCTGGTTTAATCTCAGGACCACCATCCCAAACTTTATTCATCGTAAAGGTGGTTTTAGGGGATTGATAGCGATTCACGATTGTGAAGGCATCCTTGCGTTCTGCCGTATAGTGGTGCTCCTTGAACAAGTGCTCTTGATTTCCTTCTTCAATCCAATACGTATAGAGATTTCCGTCCTTATCTGTTTTCTCTAAATCGGTAAATAATACTTTAGTTTGTCCACTGCTTAATACTTTTGAATCCACACGTTCCTTCGTGGATGTGCTTTGGCGATAAAGAACCATTTCCACATCAGGTTTTTCCGATGGTCCGCCTTCCCAAATTTTTGTTGCGATGATGGGCTCTGTAATTTTGGGTTGTCGGTATTCATTTTTAATAACAAGTGGATTGTCGGAGGGGATGTTGATATAATCTTGTGCTCCTTTTGTTTCAATTGCTTTGTAGCTTATTGGTAAACCATTGCGATCATTAACTGGTTGATTTTTAAATGTAATTTGGTTCGTTCCAGATTCCATCACTTGACGATCTACCTCATAACCATCAGCAAGCAATGCAATTTCAATCGTTGGTTTTGTAACAGGACCACCAATCCATTCTTTCATAACAGAAATATCACGAGTCGGACTGATATAGGTATTGGTGATTGTTGCGTCATCAACGTGCATTTCATAATTTTCGGGAACGTTCATTTCTTCGACATGGTAATTGAATGCATTTCCTTGATCGTCCGTCTCTGGGAGTTCATCCCATGTGTATGAGGTTTGACCCGACTCAAGTTCAATGCGTTTATAAGGTTGATTGTTTTGATATAGCTGGATTGTTATGTTTGGTTTAATAAGCGGTCCACCATCCCAAACTTTAGTAACTGTGTAGCTTCTTTGCGGAATAACATATGTATTTGTAATCTTATTACCTGCTACAGAAGATTCAAAATGATCTGGACTATCCAGTTCATAAGGGGAATAGACATATTCATTACCTGCTTCATCAAAACGAGGAAGGTTGGTAAACTCAAGTGTCTTGTTTCCTTTTTCAAGAACTTTTGGGGTATTAAGAGGGGTTCCGTTTTGTTTTAGATCAATTCGGACATCACTATGACGCACCGTTCCACCTACCCAAACTTTTTCTACAAAGTAAGATGTTCTATTCTCCACGTCATTGATAAAATGCAGTTCATGATTACGGTTAGAATATGTAACTTCAAAGCTTTGGTTAGGGTTTCTCGATGTATAGCCTGCTCGTTCTTTCTCGCGGATTTGATACTGACCAATGGGTAGGTTATCAAGCGTACGTGATTCTCCTGATTTTAACAAAATCTCATCAATTTTGTAGTCGTCATTAAACACTTCAAAAGTAAACGTATCTTCCGGATAGACTGTCTTTGATCCTTGCTTTACAGTCTTATCAATTGTGATGGTACCGAGTGGTTTTTGATACAGCTTAACAACTACTTCATAGGATTCAGGATGTTCGTGGATGTTTAAACCCGAGACAGGTTTACGCACACCGTTTTGATGCTCGTAATATTCATACACAACATCATAGTCATCCAGATTATGCGTTGATGAATCAACGTTTAATGAATCAATCATGACATCATATGCTCCGTGGTCGGTAAAAGACCAAGAAGTTGAGACTTTATTCGATGCACTTTCATTACGAAGTTTATGTTCCTTATCTTTAGATTTAAATAGAACATCAATTTGATACTTTGTATTTAAATCTCGAGATTTGTCAGCCTTATAGACTTCGGTTTTAAGTCGTACCGGTGTGGGTTTAGCTTGTGGTACCTTAATCGTTTTCTTAACGGTTTGATTCTTA
Source organism: Erysipelothrix rhusiopathiae (assembly GCF_900637845.1). Taxonomy (NCBI): domain Bacteria; kingdom Bacillati; phylum Bacillota; class Erysipelotrichia; order Erysipelotrichales; family Erysipelotrichaceae; genus Erysipelothrix; species Erysipelothrix rhusiopathiae. Next base: position 105,174 of record NZ_LR134439.1, on the reverse strand, counting down.
ACATCGCTATATGTAATCATCGTTGTTTTATTAAGTTCATAGAAATCATTTTCACTGATGGTAGAGGATGCTTTGGTAGCCACTTCATATTTATAACCGAAATGCTGGATATCGCCATCCTCATCGAGTAAACCTTGACTTCGAATGTTGAAGCGTTGATGTGTCACATCAAACATTGATTTAAGTTCTTCTGTTAAGCTTGATTCATCGACGATGAAGGCATCAGACATAGGGTCTTCAATATGAATATCCTTCGCTGCAGAATAAATATTATTTGAAATTTTCTTAAATATGTCGTCCAAATTATCGCGACTTGATGAAGCATCATAATAATTGTTATTACTAATACGTTTTAAGATATCTGTTCCTCTAGCATCCGTATCAAATCCTATTGCATATAAATGAATTTGTTCCTGGTGGATTTGATTGGATTCGATTATTGCTGCATCTGCCGAGGACATATATACGAAATAATTTTGATTCCCTTGGGATCTTAGTTCCCCAAGTTCATCCAAATAATATTCATTACCCGTTCCATAAACCATCGCATTATAATCAAATACATTCGTATTCGGGCGTGACTTAAATCGATACCCTGGAATGGCTTGATTACTTGAACTTGTTATCCCAATATCAAAAGGACGTTGTTGTCCATTATAACGTTTTTGGACGATAACATTGCCATCGTAACGAAGCAAATCTTGATTTACTTTCGCTTTGAGTGGATATCGGTAAGTCGGTTGTCCATCAGATAATAATACAATTGTTTTATTGGGTGCGCTACTTTGATTTAATAGCATTTTCGCTTCATATAGTGCCCCTTGAGTAAACGTTCCCCCTTCTGCTTTAAGACTCTTAATTTCATTGATTAATAAATTTGATTCTTGTTTCGTATGAAAAGAGTTTGAGGATACTTTGGTTCCATAAGATACCAGTGCAACACGTGCTGAGGCATCTCTTTCAAAAATTTCATTCACAAAATGAATTGCCTCACGTTTCGCTTTAGAAATTCGGTCAATTCCTTGTGGGTTTTTCTGTGGATCCATACTTCCTGATGTGTCGAGTACTAAAACAATATCTGACGGTTCGCGTTTTAAACGTCCGAACACATCAATCGATATTTCCCAACGATTGATACTGTTTGGGATCGGTTTCGCTGTTTTAAACACTCGAACCTCCCCTTCATTCATGTTATCTATTTGTATTGAATTTGTAATTGTTTTTTCACTTGAAGAAGAATTTCCTTCTGCAGATACAAATGATGTATTTATAGACAATAATACCATTGTGATTAACAATACTGTTAATCCGCTTTTAATGATTCTCGTTTTCATTTTTTTCCTCCTTACAAGTATCATTTAAAGTGATTTTTAATCACAAAGTGATATTATTGGTTTTCACATATTTAGTCAATTATTTTTGTCATAAAATGTCCACTTTTTTTACCATCGCATCGATAATTAACACAAAAGGGCTTGTAATTCACCATATTAATACTAGAAGGGACGAATTTTATATGGAAATTTCACACTCACTGAATAGATATTGCAAATTAAAGATATAAATGCTATATTCATTGAGGTGAAGGAGTAATTATGTCGAATATATTAGGTCAAAGACTGAAAGCTCGTCGTAAAGAACTACGTATTTCTCAACAGGAACTTGCTGTTGCTGTGGGTTATACATCACGTTCTACAATCGCTAAAATTGAAGCGGGTGTGATCGATCTTCCTCAGTCAAAAATTTATGATATCGCCGAGGCTTTAGAAACAACTCCAACGTACTTATTAGGTTTAGAAGAAGAACTTGAAGCTTTAACCGCTACAGCAATCGTTGAACATCTTCAATCTGTTACAGTTGATCAACTTGTTGAATGTTTTTCTCAATTAGATTTATATAGTTATGAAAAAGTAAATGAAGCAGTAGGTAAAGTAGCGCAAGGTTACAAATAAAAAAACGTTCACCTTTTGATGAACGGCAACACAAAAAAAGGAGCTTAGGCTCCTTTTTTTCTTACTACTATTTTTGATTTGATTTCGCCAAACAGTCCTTACAAATACCCTCGAATGTGATATCGTGATCTAACACTAGACATCCTAATTCTTCTTCGACGAGTTGATGTAATTCTTTTCGGTAATCTAATTCCACATCTTCAATGCGATTGCATTCTCTGCATCTAAAATGATAATGATCGTGTAGATTTTTATCATAGATAAATCCAAGTTCTGGATGTCTAACACGGTTTATTAATTTTTCATTATAGAGTACATTTAAATTTCGATAGACCGTCGCAATTCCAATTGATACATCACCTTCTTTAAGTTTTGTATGAATTTGATCTGCCGTCATATGACCTTCAGATGCTTGAATTAAATCTAAAATCTCTTGTCTTTGTTTAGTAAGTTTGATACTCATTATCATCACCATCTTAATTATAGCATAAAATATACTTTTTCAAGAATATTTGCTTTAATCTAACGATCTCCATTAAAAATGCTGTTCTTAACAATCACGTAATCAACCTTACGAATCGCTTCGAGATCACGACCTCCGGCATATGAAATTGATGATTGAAGATCTTGTTGCATTTCTCTTAGAGTATCTTCGATTTTACCTTTATGTTCGATTAAGATACGCTTTCCTTCAACGTTTTTGTGTTCACCTTTTTGAAACTGTGATGCACTTCCAAAGTATTCTTTGAATGCAACACCATCAATATCGATTGTTTCTCCAGGTGACTCTTCATGTCCTGCAAAGAGTGAACCAACCATACACATCGTAGCACCAAATCGAATTGATTTCGCGATATCACCATGGTCTCGGATTCCACCATCTGCAATTAAAGGTTTTCGAGCTGCTTTAGCACACCATGATAATGCGGATAATTGCCATCCACCAGTTCCAAACCCTGTTTTTAATTTTGTAATACATACCTTACCCGGTCCAATACCAACTTTTGTGGCATCAGCACCTGCATTTTCAAGTTCACGAACCGCTTCAGGGGTCCCAACATTTCCTGCAATCACAAATGTGCTTGGTAAGAATTCTTTAATATACTTAATCATTCGGATAACTTGTTCTGAATGACCGTGTGCAATATCGATTGTGATATAGTCAGGAATGACATTTTCTTCTGCCAATCGACGTACAAAATCATACTCGTCATCTTTTACACCAACACTAATTGATGCATAAAGACCGCGTTGATTCATATCTTGAATAAAGCCATAACGACGTTCCTCGTTAAAACGATGCATAACATAAAAATAATTATGTTCTGCTAACCAGATAGCGAGTGGTTCATCGATTATTGTTTGCATGTTTGCAGGAACAACAGGCATCTCAAAGGTTCGATTTCCCAATTTAACGCTTGTATCACATTCAGAGCGACTTTTTACAATACATTTATTTGGAATTAATTGAATATCTTCGTAATCAAATATTTTCATTACGGCCTCCTATTTATTCTCGTGATAGTAAGAATAGAGTTCATTTTTTGAAACACCATTCTCTTTGGCCACAGAAGAAATTGAACGCGAAACAGAATTTCCTGCATTGATCTGTTCCTTGATGCGAATGATTAAATCATCAAAACTAACTTCTGATACTTCAGTATTTGCTTCAATAACAATTACAAACTCACCTTTTATCGTTTCAACAGACTCCATAACCTCGGTAACCGTACCACGTATAAACTCCTCGTGCATTTTTGTAATCTCACGCACAAGACAAATCTTTCGATTACCTAACACATCATACACGATTTCAAGTGTCTTTTCTAATTTATGAACTGATAAATAATAGATTGTTGTCATGGGTAAATCTTTGTGTTGTATTAATTGTTTTTTGAGTTGCCCTTCTTTATGTTCCATAAAGCCCATAAACGCGAATGGTTGAACAATTAACCCTGATGCGACTAATGCATTAAGAAATGCACTGCTCCCTGAAATTGGCACAACATTATACCCTGCCGCAATCACATCACGAACCAAGGTTTGACCTGGATCTGAAATAAGGGGATACCCTGCATCACTTACCAACCCGATATTCATACCTGACTCTAACAAATCAATAATCCCTTTTGTAGATTCTTGTTCATTATGCATATGGTGACTTATCATCTTTGTATTAATCTCAAAGTGTGAACAAAGTTTACGGGCATTACGCGTATCCTCTGCAGCAATAATATCTACAGTTTTTAATGTTTCAATCGCTCTCGGTGTCATTTCATTTAAATTCCCAATCGGAGTTGCGACTAGGAAAAGTGTTGGTTTTTCATTTTTAAAGCTTTGTTGTTTTATCATTAGATTCTCCTAAAATAGATAAACCTTTAATCGAAATTAAAGGTTCTTGTAGTATTTCGTTAATTCATATCCAAATTGATCAATAACCAAATTAATATTAACGCCAGGTCTTATACGATCTTTCAAGCTTAATACTATTTGAAGTAAATGAATACGATCTACATTTGTTATTGCGTTTGTACGAAGGTGTATCGTTTGTTCTTGCTGACCTTGTGATGAAAAGGACAATTCCAGTAGTTCAAATAACAATAACAAGCGTTCTCTATCCAATCTTTTTTTCTTAATGCCTTCTACTTGCAACGTTAGGATTGCGGATAAGTAGTCACGTTGGTTTAAACATTCAAGAACATCAAAAAAGATTGAACTGGCTTCTTTATACACTTCAGTACTACTTTGAAGTTCGAGTTCTTCAAAGTTATGATTCATCCTCGATAATAAATAAGCATCAACATCATCAATCCCTTGTTCATGTGCTTTATCAAATAAAACTTGATGATTCATGGATTCAAGATGAACCGTTAAGCATCTCGAACGTATTGTTTCAAGAACACGATTTTCATTGCGTGTTGTTAAGATTGCGACAATATCACCCTCTGGTTCTTCTAAAAACTTTAGAAGACTATTCATTGCCTCAACAGTCGCATTATCCACATCTTCGATTATATAGACTTGATGGCCCGCTGTTTCAATGGATGACTGACTAAAATACTCTTTCAGACTGATAATCTCAGATTTTTTAATACTTTGTTCTTTTCCACTTAATATTCTGAAATCCGCATGGTTTTCAGAATCGATTCGCTGACATGTACTACAGGATCCACAAGCACCGATGTCTTGTTCACCACACATCATACTCATTGCCATATATTTAGCGTAGTCAAGTGTCCCATAATCCCCAACAATCAAATATGCGTGAGAAACTCGATTTTTGGATTGTTGTCGATGAAATAGATTTAAGGCTTTAGTTTGATTTTGAATGTTATTCATAACTCAACTGCGTCTCAATAATCTTAATCACATCCGCAGCAACATCTTCAATGGACTGAGCTGCATCCACAATCTTAATACGATTTGGAAAACGACGAATCACTTCTTGGTAGCCTTGATACACCTTTTCATGAAAGACGTCCCCTTCAAGCTCCAATCGGTCTTTATATCCACGAACACCAATACGCTTCAGGCCTTCTTCAGGTTTCAAATCCAAAAAGATTGTTAAGTCAGGTAAAAACCCATCGATAGCAAACATATTTATATCCCAAACATCATCAATACCAATTCCACGGGCATAGCCTTGATAAGCGAGAGAACTATCAACAAATCGATCACAAATTACAAGTTCTCCCCTACCAAGTGCAGGTTTAATTTTCTCAATTAAATGTTGTCGGCGACTTGCAGCATAAAGTAATGCCTCTGTGCGATCATCCATTTCTTCATGTTCCGGATCGAGAATCAACTCTCTAATCTTTTCAGAAATACGAATTCCTCCCGGTTCTCGAGTACAGAGAACAGGTTGATTCTTCTTCTCAAAATACTCCGAAACAATCTTGGTAATTGTCGTTTTACCGCTTCCATCTGGACCTTCAAATGATACAAATAATGTCATGTTGCCACCTCTTCTTTGAATATTATAGCATGGTATAGCACGGTCTATTCTAAAAGTTGTGTGTTTTAGCAATTTGGATTATTATGTAAGGGATGAAGAAATTATCAGAGGAAACAATTATGATTGAACAAATTAAAAATGGATTTGAAAAAGCATCAAATGACAATGTATATATGCTTGTTTTAGGAATCGTAGTACTATTAATTGTAATTAACTACTTTCTTAATACTATGTTTCTGACGGTACTAACATTATTGATGTTTTGTATTGCTTTTGGAGTTCTGGTTAAACATATTATAAAGAAGGAAGATTAGATGGTAAGAGACGGCTTAAAACTAAATGAAGTACTCAAGTATCAAGGAAAGATTATAGATGTATATGACGTTGAATTTGAAACACAGACCGGATTGTTTGAAGCTGAAATTTTAAAGCATGATGGTGGTGTGTGTATCGCCGCAACCCATGATGATAAAGCATTCTATTGTGTTGATCAATATCGATATGGTGTTGAACAGATTATGCGAGAATTTCCTGCTGGAAAAATTGATAAAGAAGAACAACCACTTGATGCCGCATTACGTGAATTACGTGAAGAAATTGGGTTTGTCGCAAAAACACTGATTCATCTTGGATACATTCACCCATCCCCTGCATATCTCGATGAAGTCCTGTATCTTTATTATGCAACTGATTTAGACTACGTTGGACAAGAACTTGATGAAAATGAAGTCTTAAATGTCTATACGCGGGATATTCAGGACATTATTAATGATATTGAGTCAAATAAGATAACAGATGCAAAGACGATTTCCCTTGCTTACAAAGTAAACTATTATCTCTCTCAAAAATAAAAAGCTAGACCGTTCATTTGGTTAGCCTTTTTTGATGCTTATTCACCAATTGCTCACATAAAATGTTAATATATTAGAGACGAGAAAGGCGGTACTTATATGTGTACAGGAATACAAGTAATATCAAAGCAAAATAATACTTATTGGGGAAGAACCCAAGAATTTGATACATTTTTACCCGTTTGTGGAGTGATTGTCCCTCGTGGAACAGCTATTAATACGATGCTCTCTCCGATAGTTGCGAAAAACGCTGCAGCAGGAATCAGTCTTAACGATTCCAGTCAAGATATTTTATTAATGGATGGTATGAATGAACATGGACTCGCAGGTGGTAGCTTTTATTTTGGAAATGATTATGCTGATTACGCTCCAAGTAGTGCAATCGAGTTAATGGGTAAGCAGGCGTTACGGGGAGAAGAATTTGTTACCTGGGCACTTTTAAACTGTGATTCTATCATTGATTTACATCGTAAAGCCATTAAAGAAGTCGCAATATCAAGTGAACCCAATATCCATGGAAACGTAATCCCACAACATTATGTATTTGTAGACCGTACCGGTGCTAGTATCGTACTCGAGCCTTCCTCAGCTGGATCTTTTGATATATATCCTAATGAAATTGGAACGTTCACCAATCAACCCGAATTTCCATGGCATGTTCAAAACCTACAAAATTATGTATCAATGAATAACCATATTTATCCTTCACGAAAATTTGGAAAGTTTGAAACATTTAGTTCTGGAATGGGTAATGGTTTATTTGGTTTACCTGGTGATTTTACACCACAATCACGATTTGTCCGAGCTACCGTATTTAACAGTCTCTCAGAACAACCTCACGACGATCAGGCTTTAGATAAAGTTTTTCGTATTCTAAATACCGTCGATATCCCTTATGGTCTCATTGTAGACGAAAAGGAACAAGTACAGTACACACAATACACATCGGCATATGATTTAGAAAACAGAACGATCAATATCTCAACTTATGAGAATCGACAAATCCAACAATTTTATTTTGATCCTCAATTGGTTAATAATCATGAAATTATTCGTTATGAAGTGAGACGTAAACAAATGATAGAGACCATGAATAAATTATAATTAGACATAAAAAAAGAGTAACGATTTCTGTTACTCTTTTTCATATTATTCTGTTTTAGGTAAGATAAATACTTGTTCTTCTGACTTTGACAAGAGGTGTTTTCCTCGAGCATAGTTTTGAACATAAGTAGGATCTTGAAGTTTTGCTTTTTCAAGAGCAAGTTCACCTTGTTTTGTTTCAAGTACTTTTAAATTTGAGCGTTCACTTTTAAGTTGTTGATTCAATTGGAATGTTGATACTAATTCTTTTGCAGATTTAGATAACATTAGGCATGAAACGGATACTATCAAAATACCAAGAATGATTGATGCAAATTTAATTGTTGGATTCTTAGCTATTCGCGTTTTCGTAACTGTTTGTCCCATCTTTCCACTCCTCTTTCTTTTTTGTTAGTTTATTTATCTATACTCATTATACTGACATTCTCAAAAAATGCAAGAGTTGTCAGTTTTCTAGAACGTTCCGATCGATGCGTTGATCGGAAATAAGTTCATACATTGGTGGATTGCTTCGCAATATTTTATCACTTAAAAATGTGACTTCTATTTTTATATGACGGTGTTCAAATCGAATTTCAATTTCATCTTCAAGCGAAACCTCAGATGAGGGTTTCGCTTTTTTTCCATTAATAAAGACACGATCATCATCTGCAAGTTCTTTGGCTACAGTACGGCGTTTAATGATTCGTGATACTTTTAAATATTTATCAAGTCTCATATTTGTTGCTCCTTTAAATTTTCAAGTATATAAACTAAATCCTCTGCCCATTCTGTATACATTGGCATGGTAATAATAATTGTTTGATTTAGATACTTTATCTTAATTTCACTGGACTTTTCAGAGATTAATTCGAATAAATGTACCCCATCTACTTGGCTACTATATTCCTCTGTAAAGACTAATTCTACTTTATTGACACGTTCTTTAAAAGACTTAATACGCTTATCGTTTAAGAACAATTCAAGACGTGTTTTCTCTAATAACATCTTAACAGAGTTCGGTAATTTACCATAGCGGTCATCAATCATCTCATTAAAATGTTTTAACTCATCTATAGATTGTATTTGATTAATTTGTTGGTATAGGTCTAATTTTTCACCATCATCACTCGTAAAGTCTTCCGGTAAATATCCATCCACTTTAAGATTAAATCGTTCTTGCTCTTCAACATCAATTACTTCTTTACCCTGTCGTTTCGCAATAGCCTCTTTAAGAAGTTGTACATATAAGTCGATTCCGACGGTATCAATAAAGCCTGATTGATTTCCACCTAAGAGCTCACCAGCACCACGAATGGTTAAATCGCGCATCGCGATTTTATATCCACTACCAAGTTGAGTAAATTCTTTGATGGCCTGAAGTCTTTTCTGAGCGAGCTCTGTTAGTCCACGTTTATTGGGAACGACAAAGTATGCATAGGCAAGACGATCTGATCGTCCTACACGACCTTTGATTTGATAGAGTTGTGATAAACCAAAACGATGCGCATTATCAACAATAATCGTATTCGCATTTGGAATATCAATTCCTGTTTCTATTATTGTCGTACATACCAATACATTTATCTCTTTACTAATAAATCGAATCATAACATCTTCGATTTCATGTCGTTCCATTTGTCCATGTACGACTGCAACGTTCGCTGCTTCAACATGATTAGCGATTACTGATGCAACAGAATATATTTGCTCTACATTATTAAATAAGTAGAACACTTGTCCATCTCGATTTAGTTCCTTAGAAATAATATCATTAATTGTTTTCTGGTTTTTCTCAATAATATAGGTCATAACTGGAAGACGATTTGAAGGTGGCATATTAAGCTGTGATAGACTGCGGAGCCCAATAAGAGACATTTGGAGTGTTCGAGGTATTGGAGTCGCACTGAGGGATAATACATCCACAGACACCTTAAACTCCTTAATACGTTCTTTATGCTCAACACCGAAGCGTTGTTCTTCATCAATAATCAAAAGTCCAAGATCTTTAAACTTAACATCACGCGATAAAACACGGTGTGTACCAACTAAAATATCAACTTTTCCATCTTTAACACGTTGAATTATTTCGTTTTTTTCTTTATCAGAAACAAATCGATTTAAAACCTCAATCGTTACAGGAAAGTCACTAAGACGTTCTTTGAGTGTTCGAGCATGTTGTTGAGAAAGGATTGTTGTTGGACAAAGGAAAACGACTTGCTTATGGTCTACAAAAGCTTTAAATGCAGCACGAATGGCAACTTCAGTTTTCCCAAATCCAACATCACCACAAAGCAAACGGTCCATCGGAACATCGCGTTCCATATCACGCTTAATCTCATCAATTGCGGTTTTCTGATCCTGTGTTAATTCATATTCAAATGCATCTTCAAATTGCTTTTGATACTCTGTATCTGGGCTGAAAGCAAATCCACTTGCATCCATTCTTGTAGAGTAGAGTGTGACAAGTTTATCTGCAACATCCGCAACATCTTGTTTAATACGTTCTTTATTTTTTTGCCATGTGCTTGTTCCAAGCTTGCTAAGGCGCACAGATGCCGCCTCTCGTGACATAAACTTTCTCACAAGATTAAACTGTTCGAGTGGTACAAACAACTCATCACCATCACGATAAAGAATCCTCATAAAATCTTTATGGATTCCTTCAATTTCTTTTGTTGTGATTCCCATATATTTTCCAATTCCATATTGTCTGTGGACAACATAATCTAATGTATCGAGATCAGAAAGCTGACTTAAAGATTCTGCTTTTAAGAATTTATTATCGTATCGGAACATTTTTTTCTTATACTTATACAATTCGTTAGCGGTATAAACAACTGTATTTAAATCCTCAAGAATAAAGCCTGAAGTTATATGACCATAGTCGATATAGATTCCATTTGAGGTTGGTTTATCCGTTAAAACTTGATACTCAACACCTTGTTGGAGCATGATCTTAATAAAATCTTCCATAGTATCTTCATCTAAAGTGATTATTACTTTTTGAGTAATGGCTTCTTTTTTAAGCCACTTCATGGTTTGTTCAATACTTTCCGATACAATATTTGCTGAATGCCAGGGAATAAAGACTTCGCCTTCAGTCTGGTATTCAAAAATTTCTCGATGCGTATGTTTCGCTTTGATACGTTCAAATGACTCAAAAATATCTGAAACAAAAATCATCTGATTCATCTCATACTGCTCTTCAATAAAAGTGTGAGAATCTAACGCATTTTGCTTGAGCGTTCTTTCGATTGCCTCAATTGGACTCATATATGTGTTTGCGTCTTTAAGATAATCATAAATAGTTGCATAGTTTGACCAAAAAGAAAGAAGTGGATACAAGGTTACATCAAATTGATTCATTTGTAATAACTCGCGCTTCTGTTCCATTTCATGAATCAAATCGTTATTTTCGATTCCCTCTATTTTGGAAGTTAATGCATTACTAATTTCTTGTATATCATTTTCTTTAAGAAGGATATCGGTCGCAAACGCAATTGTTGCTTCCTCAACTCTTGATAAAGATCGCTGATTTTCAATATCGAAATATCGAAGACTGTCGACCTCTACGTCAAAAAACTCAATTCGCAGCGGTTGTTCCATTTGGATTGAGAACACATCACAAACCCCACCACGAATAGCATACGTAAATGGTTTCTCAACATACTTAACCCGTGTGTAACCTAGACGCTCAAGTTCTCGAGCAAGCTGTAATGGTTCCCACTCATCACCTGTTTTAATATTTATGATTGATGCCTTAAGCACTTCTGCAGGTGAGAGCTTTCTTACAGAAGCAATAGCATGAGTAATACAAATATCAAAATCACCATTTATAATTTTAAATAATGCGTCAATTCGGTTAGCTTTCATTATTTCTGATTGAACGATAGCCTCAACGCGAAGCGATTCTTCATGATTGTAATAAACAACATTTGCATTCTCATCAAGATGTTTAATCTCATTATATAAATTCGATGCTTGTTGTTCGTTTTCCTTAATTATAAATAATGGTTTCTTACTAATTTTACTTGAACCTAATACTAAAAGTGCTTCTTGAACCACGCTTAAATGGGCAAAAACACTTTTGCCCTGGGTGTACTCTTTAACAAGTTCATGTTTTTCTAAATAATTATATAACCAATTCATCACTAGACTCTTATATTGTATTCATTCATCAGTTGATCGGTGCGTTTTCCACTGATAAAATCACTAACACATTGAGCACCTAAAGAAATCGCTGTCTCTTCATCAATTTTACCGAGAACCCAATCAACGGTTTTAATTTGGGTGCTCTTACCAATTCCAACTTTAAGTCTTAAGAATTCATTAGATCCTAAGTGATCAATAATACTCTTAACACCTTTTTGTCCACCTGACGATCCTTTTTCTCTAAGTCTAAGTGATCCTACAGTTATATCCATATCATCACTAATTACCAGTAGATCCTCTAAATCGACATCATAATAACGCATGACCTCGCCTACAGATTCACCCGAGAGATTCATAAAGGTTTGTGGCTTAACTAAAACTACCTTCTCTGTTCCTACAAATGTCTCTGCAATGAGAGCTTTAAATTTATTGGTTGAAATCGAGACACCTAATTTCGATGCAACCTCATCAATCACAAGAAAACCTGCGTTATGTCTTGTATTCTCATATTGTTTTCCTGGATTTCCTAATCCTACGATAACTTTCATACATTCCTCCATTAAGCAAAAAAGAATAAGGGACTTCCCTTACTCTTTGTTTGGATCATATACAATCTTAAGATGACGGTCTCTTCCGGAACCTTCACTCTGTGTGCGGATACCTGGAAAATTGGTCAATTCTTTATGAATCACACGACGTTCGTCGTTCGGCATAGGATCTAAAGATGCGTCAATTTTTGAACGACTCACATTTTTAGCAATCCGTTTTGCCATAGCCTTAAGTTTTTGATAACGATCTGTTTTATAGTTATTTATATCAATCATGACATAAAAACGACGTTTAAACTCTGAATTTACTACATGTTTCAGTAACATATTCATACCTTCCAATGACTTCCCATTTTTACCAATGAGGATTGCGTTGTTGTCAGCATTTAATGAAACTTTAACGTTATTATTTTTGACAGTAATTTCTTGTTCAACTTTTAATCCCAAACCTGTAAAGAATTTATCAAAATATTCTTCAACAAACAATTTGACATCATCAAGGGCAAACACTTCAGCAGTAACACTCGACCCGATGCCTAAGAAACCTGATTTTTCTTCAATGACATAATAGATAAGATCACTTTGTTCAACATTCTTTTCTTTAGCGACATTTTTTAGAACATCATCTAAAGACCTAGCTGTATATTGCTTCACGTGTATTCCTCCTTTTATTATTTTGCGCCGTATTTATGATTAATAAATAATGTTTGTACTAATTGTGCAAGAGCCGAAACCATCCAGTATAAACTCATACCTACTTGCCAGTTTAGAGCAAGAACAACAATCATGATTAATGATGAGTACATCATCATATTTGCTTGATTAGCGGGTTGCTTTTCATATGAACGTTTGCGAATCTTTTGTTTAGCGAGATATTGTGGCAAGAACATTGATAGGAATTGTGATAAAGCCATTAGAATAAAAATTCCAATAATAATAATATTTCCTTGTGTAAATCCTTGCATAGGTGTTAATTCTAAAGTTTGTCCAAATACAGTACCATTAATAATTGCTTCTGAACGCATAACTGCTTGATACATTGCAATCATAATTGGCAATTGAAGGAATGTTCCTCCTAAAGCACCCATTGGATTAATTTCATGTTTTTCAAACAATTTTTGCATCTCTGTAGCTTTTTGAAGTTTTGCTTGTTGATCATTACGACCTTGATACTTCGCTTCAATACGAGCTTGTTCAGGACCAATTAATTGCATTTTTTGTTGTTGAACAGTTGCTTTAATTGAACCCTTAATTGTAATAATTTTAATGATTAATGTTACAACAACAATAGAACCGATTGTTCCAACGTATTGTGAGAAAAAGTTTAATGCTTGTGCAATTGGCCATACAAATAGGGCTCCGAACCATGTGTCACTACCCCATGTCCATGAATCACCTAAACTAATGATCTTGTCGGCATATACTTGTTTCGTTTGTGGATCAATAACTTGAGTACATCCAGTTAATGCTAGTAGCAAAATACTGAAAATAATCAGTTTTTTATATTTTTTCATACCTATCTCCTAATCTAAAAATACTCACTTTATATTTTAACCGTTTTTATTAGGTTTTCCAAGTCTTTTTGATTTTCCTCATAACTCTGTTCGTAATATTTTTTTCGAACTAGAACTATGTAATCGTAAGGCGTATCAAACATGTTGATATCTTGGAGCATGCTTCTTATTTGGCGTTTTGTTTTGTTACGCACTACTGCATTTCCCAATTTTTTTGGTGCTGCAATTCCATAACGTGAGTTATCTTTAGTTCTCTTATCTATATATACTGTAAAAGCTTTAGTATTTTTAAATCGACGAGCCCCCATGATTTTTTGAAATTCCGCGGCTTTTTTTACTCTAAATTCTTCTCTCATTTTTTTTCACTTCCACTATGACAAAAAAGTCACCCATAAGGGTGACTGTTATGCAGATAACACTTTTCTTCCTTTTGATCTACGACGTGAAAGCACGCGGCGACCGCCTACTGTTTTCATACGGGCTCTAAAACCATGGACCTTTTGGTGTTTCCGTTTGCTCGGTTGATAAGTTCTCTTCATGAAAACCACCTCCAGTTCTTTATATATACGAAGAGCAAATGCTTTAAAATTATATAAGAAATACTTTTCAATGTCAATAAAGTGTCTTAAATAACGTTTTGATTATCTGATTCACCATCTAATTGATACTATTTCATTCTAACTTTATAGAATTATCATCGTTATTGTAACACATTCATCTTTCAATCACGATATTTTTTTCGTTTTTTTTAGTTTATAGCATCCATAATATAATTTATAAGCAAAAAAACGGTAAGCATACCATCAAAAATTCTCCGATGCTTGTGCTTTATTCACCAATATTCGTTGATATGTACTAAAAATTACTAAAGTTATCCACTTTTTCAGGGTTGTTGTATGAAATGTTGGTAACCCTAGGAGATCTGTGGGATAAATTCTGTGGATGGATTTAAACTCATAAAAACACCTAGAAAACTATAAACACCATTTTAGACTAGTTTATAACATTGTTTATCAACAGATTGTGGATAATGTGGGAAACTACATAATACCGCTTCTATACTGTATATTTATGTGTTGATATGCTTGAGTATAATTCTTAAAATATTCATATCAGGAATTCTTTCAACGCTATGTTGATAACTTATTTAAGAACTCCACATTTTATAAACATTTATAATTTTGTGGACAATTGTGGATAACTATCTATATAAGCATTAAAATAGCGATATTCCACTAAAGTTTGTGTGGATAACTTGTGGGGAGTTTTTTTGTCTATGGAATTGTATTTTAAATTTGATATTATAGAACTTGCAAAGGGGTATTTGAATATGACAACTATGAAATTTTATTTAGAAGATGTGTGGGGGAAAGTTAAACTGGCGATCAAGGAAAGCAATCAT
Organism: Erysipelothrix rhusiopathiae; assembly: GCF_900637845.1. NCBI lineage: Bacteria > Bacillati > Bacillota > Erysipelotrichia > Erysipelotrichales > Erysipelotrichaceae > Erysipelothrix > Erysipelothrix rhusiopathiae. The sequence continues at coordinate 89,714 of NZ_LR134439.1, read as the reverse complement.
TTCGATGAACCAATCTATAATACGTACATCGAAGACACTAACCTTGCTGCATTAGATGAGTCAAGGGCTGTAATTGTCGTTCCAACTTATCTCCAAAAAGTTATTCTTTCGGAAGAGATTCCTTTTTTAAACGACGTTATTAATCAAATTTTGGATAAAACTTCAATGGCTTGTGAGGTTTTACTCGAAAATGAATTTAAAAAAAATATTGCAGTTCAAGTTCCCGTTCAACCTCAAATTCCTGTCGTCATTCGTAATGATGGAATTGCCCCGAATCAAACATTTGATAACTTTGTTGTTGGTCCAAGTAACAAAGAAAGTCATTCTGCAGCATTAGGATGTGCTTATCGTCCTGGACAGTTTTACACACCACTCTTTATATACGGTAATTCTGGACTGGGGAAAACTCATCTCTTAAACGCGATTGGTAATTATATCAAAAAACTTAATCCGGATGCTCGTGTCCTCTATACATCTAGCTCTGATTTTGTCCGACAAGTCGCTAATTCAATACAAAATCGAACAATTGAAGATTTCAAAGAGCAAATGTATAACCTTGATGTTCTCCTGATTGATGATATTCAATTTCTTGCGGGTAAAGAAAAATCCCATGAGATATTCTTCCATATCTTTAATGAACTTATTTACAATAAAAAACAAATTGTCATTACAAGTGATCGTCTACCAACAGAAATTAAAGGTCTTGAAGACCGCTTAATAAGCCGTTTTTCCTCAGGTCTATCTGTCGGTGTTGATTCTCCAGAATTTGAAACATCACTTGCAATTCTTGAATTAAAAATTAAACACAAAAGTGTTGATCCAGGATTGTTTGATGAAGATGTACTAAGCTATATCGCATCAAATTTCTCAAAAGATGTGCGTATGCTTGAGGGTGCTCTAAACAGATTGCTCTTCTTCTCAATTGAGTTTTCGCAAAATGATCATATTGATATCAACATCGCGATGAATGCCTTTAAAACAAATGGGGAACCCATTAAAACTAATGAACTCGATACAAAGACCATTAAACGCATCGTTGCGGACTACTATGGATTAACCCAAGCACAACTTGTGTCCAAAGCGCGTACAAAAGCAATTGCGAATGCACGTCATATTGCAATCTACTTATGCCGTAAACATCTTGACTTGCCTTATAATAAAATTGGTGAGGATTTTGGAAAGCGTGATCACTCTACAATTATCAGTGCTTGCGATAAGATAGAAAAGAAACTTAAAACAGACCAAATGCTTGCACGTGCTGTTTATGAACTTGAAGCTAAAATTAAATAGTTATCAACAGTTATCCACACTTTAGCAACAGATTTTTATCATCAAATAACTGCTTGTTTACAGTGTTTCATACAAGTTATACACTTATCCACAGACCCTAGTAATACTAATTAATTATTTAATACTAATAAACTTATCGCCTTGTAGAACAATTTAATTAAAAGTTCTTTAGGAAATAGGTTTATTTTTACGAAAAAGAATACAATAAAAAGTTCATAATATGATATAATTAAGACAATAGTGTTTATCATTTGGAGGGTTATATGAAGTTCAATATAAAGAAACAATCATTTTATAAAGCATTGTCCTCTGTAGGACGTGCAGCATCTACACATTCACCGTTACCAATTCTGTCTGGAATTAAGTTCGAGTTAAGAGACGATGCTTTAACATTAATTGCAAGTGATTCAAATATTTCCATTAAAGAAGTTCTTTATGCGAATGACGAAAATAAATTGAACGTTTATGAAGAAGGGGAAGTAGTTTTAGAGTCACGCTATATTCTAGAAGCAGTTCGTAAGCTTGATAGCGATTTTATTGATTTTGAAATTATTGATGGTGCGTTAACACGCATTAGTGGAAATAAAGCCGAATATAACATCAATGGTAGTAAAGCAGAACTTTATCCAACAATTGATTTTACAAAACCAACTAAAGAATTTAAGATGCCTGGTTTTAAACTTTCCGAAGTGATTCAACAAACAGCATTCGTTTGTTCTACAAGTGAAGATCGTCCAATATTCACAGGCGTTAATTTTAAGGCAGATGGAAATACCATGAACTGTGTTGCGACTGATAGCTATCGATTAGCTAAAAAATCAATTGATCTACCAACACCTATGGATTTCAATATTTGTATTCCTGCAGTAAATCTTTATGAAGTCTCGAAGACAATCAGTGACAATAAAGACGTTCATATTGCAGTTTCAGATAAACTTGTTCAATTCTATGTGGATTCAACTCTAATTCAATCACGTCTTATCGATGGATTATTCCCTGATGTAAATCGATTAATTCCAGCAGAGTATGGATTTGAATTAACAGTAAATAGTCACGATATGATTAGTGCAATTGACCGCTCATCCTTTCTAAAGAGTGACGGTTATTGGACTGTAAAATTAGAAGCATCGAATGAAGGTGTGTTGATAAGTTCAAAATCTCAAGAAATCGGTAGCTCTGAAGAAATCTTAAAACCAATTGATTACATTGGTGGTAATTTAAAAATTTCTTTTAGTGGTCGTTATATGATTGAAGCACTGAAATCATTTAAAACAGATACCGTTAAGATTTTATTTGTGGGAGAAATGCAAGCGTTCATTCTTAAAAACCCAGAAGATGATTCGATTGTTCAACTCGTATTACCTGTAAGAACCTTCGATTAAATAGTATGTTAAAGAATCAAAGACATTTACAACTTATCCACTATATTGATTTGCATCAATTTGCAAAAGTTGAAGAGCTTGCACAACTTGTGGATGTTTCCGAAATAACCGTTCGTCGAGATATCAATGAATTGGATGAAAAAGGGTTAGTTCATAAAGTTCATGGTGGTGCTACATCCATCACAATACGAGATTACTCTAATGATATTGAATTACATACACGAAACGACGTTAATTCTGATATTAAAGACCAATTAGCAAAATCAGCTGCATCATTGGTTAAAACGAATGCTGTTGTATATCTTGATGCTGGAACATCTGTTTCACGGATGATTCCATATCTCAAAGATAAGCATGTTACGGTCTATACGCACGGTTTACATCATGTGGAAGCATTAGTGCAGTATGGTATCGAGTGTTATGTTATCGGTGGTTTTGTGAAGCCTACAACGCGTGCTGCAGTAGGTGGATTAAGTACACAGTATTTAAAGCAGATGAATTTTGACCAAGCATTCATTGGATTTAATGCATTGGATGTGGATTTTGGATTTTCCACACCGGATGAAATGGAAGCAGTAACGAAATCAACAATTATTGCTCAATCATCACAGGTATATTTTATTGGAGATAGTTCTAAGTTTAATAAGAAATCAAGTGTGCGATTCGCATCATCTAATGATGGAGTTCTTATTACAGATCAAGATCCAGGAAAAGCATATAATAACTATGATATTAAAATACAAGGTGAGCGATAAGTTCACCTTTTTCTATGTATTGAATATAAATGATATTTTATGATAAATAATGTTTGAAACCACTTACATAATATGTTATTCTATTTTTAGGAGGAAATAATTATGATTTATATCGTTACACTTAACCCTTCAATTGATTACTTAATGTCCCCAAAAACATTATCCTTGGGGATAACGAATCGTTCTGAAGAAGAACAGATACGTATTGGTGGAAAAGGTATTAATGTCGGAGTTGTACTCAACAATCTTGGACAATCTTCCACATGTGTTGGATTTCTCGGCGGATTTACAGGAAATCACATTCGTGAAGAATTAAAAAAATATCCTCTACTTGTTGATGGTTTTAGAGACTCTAAACATCCAACTCGCATCAATATTAAACTTGATTACAAGGGAGAGACGGAAATTAATGGGAGTGGTCATCCTATCGATGCTTCTCTAATTGAAGCGTTATCTACATTTATAACGACACTTAAGCCAGAGGACTTTGTTGTTCTAACTGGTAGTGTTGCATCGGGAATGTCTTACGACTGGTATGTCTCAGTTTGTGAGGCACTAGATAAACAAAATATCCCTTTTGCAGTTGATGTTAGTTCAGACAAACTCATTGATATGATTTCTTATCATCCAATCTTAATAAAACCAAATCAGGATGAAATTTGTGCTATTCTCGGCTTACAAAATGAGAATTTATCCTTTGAACGATTATTAAGTGAGTCAAAAAAATTAATTGAAAGGGGGGCACGTAATATTATTGTCTCACTTGGATCACAAGGATCTATGTTAATTACTGATGAAGCTTGTTATCGCGCATATGCACCTGAAGGGGTTCTGATAGATTCTGTAGGTGCTGGTGATTCGATGGTTGCAGCATTTATATATGGTTATGTAAATGATTATTCGCTAGTTGATGCGTATCGATTGGCCTGTGCTGCTGGAAGTGCCACAGCATTCTCTGATCATCTTGCGTCTTTTGAAACAATTGAAAAACTAAAAGATAAAATAATTATCGAAAGGATCGATCTATAATATGAAAAACATTACTCAAGTTTTAAAACCGAATCTTGTTATTTTTAATTTAAATGCATCATCTAAAGATGAAGTTCTTACTGAAATGGCCCAGAAGCTAAGCCAAGAGGGAATTGTAGCGAATGAAATGTCTTTTATTGAGACACTTAAAGAACGTGAGGCAATAAGTACGACTGGTGTTGGTGATGGAATTGCGATTCCTCATGGTCGAAGTTCTGTCGTATCTGAATCCGTTGTTGTCTTTGGACGTAGTGATACTGGAATTGATTTTGCCTCTATGGATGGAAAACCAGCGCATCTGTTCTTTATGATTGCGACACCTGAAAATTCAGGCGATGATCATCTATCAATCTTATCCACATTATCCGGTCTATTGATGAAGTCAGAAGTTCAAGAAGCAATACGTACTGCTTCAACCTATGATGAATTGGTTGAAGCATTTGATATCGATAATGAACCAAAACAGGAAGTTGTGGATAGTGAATCATTTGTAGTTGCTGTAACTGCATGTGCAACAGGTATTGCGCATACATATATGGCAGCTGAAAAACTACAAGAAACAGCTAAAAATAAAGGAATTGCGATTAAAGTTGAAACAAATGGATCATCTGGAGTTGGAAATCGTTTAACACAAGACGATATTAAAAATGCGGATGCAGTTATTGTTGCTGCCGATATTAATGTTGAGATGAATCGTTTTAATGGAAAAAAATTAATTAAAGTTCCGGTTGCTTCTGCAATAAGTCATCCTGATTCATTGATTGACAAAGCATTAACTGAAGCGGACGTTTATACCGCATCTTCTACCGATTCTTCAAATGAAGAGTCTGAAGGAAGTAATCTTTATAAGCATCTCTTAAATGGTGTGTCACATATGCTACCATTTGTTGTTGGTGGTGGGATTCTGATTGCTATTGCATTTATGCTTGACCAGCTCATTGGTGTGCCAACAGCGGAGTTAGGTCAACTGGGTTCTTATAATGCATTTCCAGCTATCTTGAAGGATATTGGAGGCCAAGCATTCGGATTTATGTTACCCGTTCTAGCAGGTTATATTGCCTATAGTATTGCAGACCGTCCAGGTCTTGTTGTAGGTTTTGTTGCCGGTGGTATTGCATCGACAGGAGGTGCAGGGTTCTTAGGTGCTCTAATTGGTGGTTTCTTAGCAGGTTATACAATGAATATGATTAAGAAACTTCTAACGAATCTTCCACAAAGCTTAGACGGTATCAAAACGATCCTCTTGTATCCGGTACTAGGGGTGCTTGTGACAGGTTTATTGATGGTTTTAATAAATATACCTATGAAATCTGTTAATGAAGCAATGAATGGCTTCTTAAACGGCTTGTCAGGCACAAATGCGGTATTGTTGGGAGCACTTTTGGGCGGTATGATGGCTGTAGACCTCGGTGGTCCAATTAATAAGGCTGCTTATGTCTTTGGGACAGGTACTTTAGCTGCTACAGCAGCAGGGCAAGGGAGTGCGGTAATGGCAGCGGTAATGGCTGCAGGAATGGTTCCTCCGCTTGCTGTCTTTGTTGCTACATTATTATTCAAACATAAATTTAAAGCTGAAGAGCGTCAGGCGGGTATGACAAACTTGATTTTAGGAGCTTCTTTCATTACTGAAGGTGCAATTCCATTTGCATCAAGTGATCCGCTTCGTGTTATACCAAGTTTTATTGTTGGTTCCGCACTGACTGGAGCTTTGTCTTTAGCGTTCAATATCACGGTTAATGCACCACACGGTGGACTCTTTGTTATTCTTCTTGTGAGTCAACCACTCTTGTATATTTTGTTTATCATTATTGGTTCTGTTGTTAGTGGGCTTTTAATGGGTATTTTAAAGCGTATTTAGTTGTTTTTTAACACAATTATCATGAAACCACATTTCGTTTAAAGAATGTGGTTTTTTGTGCGTTTTAAGAGCCGTAAAAAGATGATTTTAATTCGGTTTTATAGTATAATAATAAGGTAATAAAAAGGATGGGTGCTATGAAAAAAGAGACTCAATATATCACTTTAGGACAATTTCTAAAAGTGGCGGATTATGTTAATTCGGGTGGTGAAGCGAAACACCTGATTCATTCGTTTTCAATTCAAGTAAACGGAGAAGAAGAGAACCGACGCGGTAGAAAGTTGTATCCTGGAGATGTTGTTGTAATTAACGGTAATAAACACGAAATCACAACAGAACATGAAGGTTAAAAATCTTGAATTAAAGCAATTTCGAAATATCTCGAATCTCAATCTATCATTTAATAAAAACATAAATGTTTTTGTAGGGGATAATGGTCAAGGGAAGACGAATATTATCGAGTCGCTTGTTTATCTTTCTTCAGGGCGATCCTTTCGTGTTAGTTCGGATGAATATCTCATTCAATACGGTAATGAATTTTTAAGCGTTATTGCCGATATTGAGGATCAGAATAATACTCAAAATCTTAAAGTAGTACTGAGTAGTGCTGGAAAGTATCTTCAAGTTAATCAACAACCATTAAAAAAAATGACCGAGTTTATCGGTCGTTGTAATGTTGTGCTGTTTAATCCGGAAGATATAAATTTCTATTCTAACAGTCCGAGAAAAAGACGAAGAGAAATCGACTTTGAATTGGGGAAAATGTCAAAGCGTTATCTCAATCAATTAAGTTTGTCGAATAAGTTACTATCAGAGCGTAATGCGTATTTGAAAAATAAAAATGTAGATCAAGATTATCTGGAAATTTTAACGGAAAAATTAGTGGATGCGTCTATTTTGATTATTGAAATGAGAGCTAAGTTTGTACATGCACTCAATCCAATCATTAATCACTATTATCATCTTCTCAGTGATTCCAAAGATCATATAGTTTTACATTATAAAGCACCAATCAGTCTTGAAGGAGATTTGAAGGAGCAATTATTGTCGAAGATGCAGGATTCATTCCAACGTGATTGTGATTTCAAGGTCACGCAAAATGGAATCCACCGCGATGATTTTATTTTTATGATAAATGATATTCCTGTTGTGAACGTATCATCACAGGGACAAAAGCGAATGCTTATAATTGCTTTTAAACTTGCGATTGTGGAATTAATTTTTCAAAGTCGTAAAACATATCCAATTTTGTGTTTAGATGATTTGTTTTCTGAATTGGATAATGTAAGACGTGAACGTGTTTTAAACGTATTACACGAAGAAATGCAGGTTTTTATTACTACTACAGATTTAGACTATGTTAAATCGAAGCGTGATAAATCAGTCTTTAAAGTTGTCAGTGGTAATGTAGAGGAGGTTATTTAATGTCGAATACAAAAGTAGATCATTCATATACGTCTTCCGATATTCAAGTTCTTGAAGGATTGGAAGCGGTACGTAAACGACCTGGGATGTATATTGGTACTACCGCATCTCGTGGTTTACATCATTTAGTTTGGGAAATTGTAGATAATGGTATTGATGAAGCTTTAGCTGGGTTTGCAACAGAAATTATTGTGAATGTGGATAAAGACAATGTTATTTCTGTATCAGATAATGGTCGTGGGATTCCTGTTGGAATTCATGCGAAGACAGGTGTTTCAACAGCTGAAACGATCTTTACTGTACTTCATGCCGGAGGGAAATTCGGTGGTGGAGCATATAAAGTATCAGGTGGTCTTCACGGTGTTGGGGCTTCTGTTGTTAACGCGTTGTCCGAATGGTTAGAAGTCAAAATTTATTTGGATGGTATTGAATACTACCTTCGTTTTGAAGAGGGTGGAAAAGTAGCGGTACCACTCAAAGAAGTTGGTAAAACTGATAAAAAAGGGACAACTGTTCGATTTAAAGCAGATCCTACAATTTTTACTGAAACGACAGAATTTTCACACGATGTGTTACGAGATCGTTTACGTCAGATTGCATTTTTAAACAAGGGGATTAAACTTGTTTTCCAAGACGAACGCGAACCTGAAGAGACAAGACATCTAGAATTTGTCTACGAAGATGGACTTCGTGAATATGTTCAGTATATGAATGCTAATAAATCTCCAATACATGAAGAAATCGTATATTGTGAGGGTGAAGAAGAAGGAATACTTGTTGAAGTATCAATGCAATATAATGATGGTTTTACGCCAAACATTTATTCATTCTGTAATAATATTAATACACACGAAGGTGGAACGCATGAAGATGGATTTAAACTAGCGTTAACACGTGTAATTAATAATTACGCTAAAGAACACAATTTACTTAAAAAAGATGATGACGGATTTTTAGGGGATGATGTACGTGAAGGACTCACCGCGATTATTTCTGTAAAACATCCAGATCCTCAATATGAGGGACAAACAAAAACGAAACTCGGTAATAGTGAAGTTCGTAAGATTGTTTCCAGTGTCTTCGGTGAACAATTAGAACGTTTCTTGATGGAACATCCAGATGACGCTAAAATCATCGTTGATAAGGCTGCAATCGCATCAAAAGCGCGTGTTGCCGCTCGAAAAGCACGTGAGTTAACACGTCGTAAAGGGGCGCTTGAAGTTTCTTCTTTACCTGGAAAACTTGCGGATTGTTCGAATCGAAACCCATCCGAATGCGAAATCTATATCGTCGAGGGGGACTCTGCTGGTGGAAGTGCTAAGCAGGGACGTGATAGCAAATTCCAAGCGATTTTACCACTTCGAGGTAAAGTTATTAACGTTGAAAAAGCACGTTTACATAAAATTTTTGATAACAATGAAATTCGTATGATGATTACTGCATTTGGTACAGGAGTATCCGATGAAATGGATATCGACAAGTTACGTTACCATAAAATTATTATTATGACCGATGCCGATGTCGATGGTGCGCATATTAGAACGTTATTATTAACATTCTTCTATCGATTCTTAAGACCACTCATCGAAAATGGATTCGTCTATATCGCTCAACCGCCACTTTATAAAATTTCCCGGGGAAACAAAATTGCTTATGCCTATGAGGAAGAAGAGTTGGATGAATTGAAAGTTGAATTTGGCGACCGTTTTAATGTTCAACGATACAAAGGTCTTGGGGAAATGAATCCTGAACAGTTATGGGATACAACTATGGATCCAGAAACACGTACATTAATACAAGTTACAATTGATGATGCAATGGAAGCAGATGTTATTTTTGAAACCTTAATGGGTGATGAAGTAGCACCACGTCGTGAATTTATTCAGGCAAATGCTGAATATGCTGATTTGGATATTTAGGAGGACATAATGGAAGATAATACACAGAGTTATGACAAAATAAAACAACGTAATATTTCTGAAGAAATGAAAAAATCATTCGTCTCCTATGCCATGTCGGTTATTGTTTCACGTGCGTTGCCAGATGTGCGTGATGGTTTGAAACCAGTTCACCGCCGTATTTTATATGCGATGAATGATCTTGGTATGACAAGTGATAAACCTTATAAAAAATCTGCTCGTATTGTTGGTGAAGTAATTGGTAAGTATCACCCTCATGGTGATACAGCTGTTTATGATTCAATGGTACGTATGGCACAAGAATTTTCATATCGATATATGTTGATTGATGGTCACGGTAACTTCGGATCAATCGATGGAGATGGTGCGGCTGCGATGCGTTATACAGAAGCGCGTATGTCTAAAATCTCAATGGAATTAATTCGTGATATCAATAAGAATACTGTAGATTTTATTGATAACTATGATGGTGAAGAGCGTGAACCCGTTGTACTACCATCGCGTTTCCCTAATGTTCTTGTTAATGGTGGTACTGGGATTGCGGTTGGTATGGCAACAAATATTCCTCCTCATAATCTTGGAGAAGTAATTGATGCAACGATTGCATTAATCGATAACCCAGATATAACAATCAAAGAACTAATGGAAGATTATATTTTTGGTCCTGATTTTCCAACAGGGGCACTTTTACTTGGACGTAGTGGAATCAAGTCAGCGTTTGAAACAGGACGAGGTTCTGTAGTTATGCGGGCAAAAGTGGATATCGAAGAAATGAAGAATGGTAAACCACGAATTATTATTTCCGAAATCCCATATCAAGTTAATAAAGCTACTTTAGTAGAAAAAATCGCAACACTTGTTCGTGATAAAGAAATTGATGGAATCACAGACCTAAGAGATGAATCAAACCGTGAAGGAATTCGTATTGTAGTAGAACTACGAAGAGAAGTTCAAGCGGAAGTTGTATTAAACCAACTTTATCGTCTTACAGCACTCCAATCATCGTTTGGGGTGAATATGTTAGCACTTGTTAATGGAAGACCTGAGTTATTAAATCTATTACAAGTATTAAGTCACTATCGTGATCATCAAATTGAAATTGTTACACGTAGAACACAATTTGAATTGAAAAAAGCAGAAGATCGCGCACATATCCTACAAGGACTTATGATTGCACTTGATCATATTGATGAAGTTATTTCAATCATACGTTCATCCAAGGATGATCCAGAAGCGATTACTCGACTCAATGAAGCGTTTGATTTAACAGAAATTCAATCTAAAGCAGTATTAGATATGCAATTGCGTCGTTTGACCGGATTGCAACGTGATAAAGTTGAGAATGAATTCAATGAATTAACTATTCTAATTGTTGATTTAAAAGATATTTTAGCGAACCACGACCGATTGCTTACAATCATTAAAGATGAATTAATCGAAATCAAAACAAAATTTGGTGATGATCGTCGTTCTGAAATTGTAGAAGCTGATATTGATATGTTAGATGAAGACTTAATTCCAGTTGAAGATATTGTTGTTACGATGACAATGAATGGATATATCAAACGTACCACAGTTGATTCATTCAATACACAAAATCGCGGTGGAAAAGGTGTACGCGGTATTAGTACATACGATGAAGACACCGTTGATCAATTTATAGCGATGTCGACACATGATTATCTATTACTCTTTACAAACCTCGGAAAAGTTTACCGTATTCGCGGATTTAATGTACCGTCATCAAGCCGTACATCAAAAGGAATACCAGTTGTTAACTTATTAAACCTTACAGAAGGTGAAACCGTTAAAACGCTCGTTAAAGTTGCGAAAGATGACGAATCAAAATATGCATTCTTCGTTACAAAACAAGGTATTGTGAAACGTGTTGAAGTTCAAGAGTTTGAATCAATACGCCAAAACGGTAAAATTGCGATTACACTTCGTGAAGATGACGAACTCGTAGGTGTTCGCATGACAAACGGAGATAATGAAATCATTATCGGAGGAAGCAACGGTAAGGCCGTTCGATTCGATGAAAATGAAGTCCGTTCTATGGGACGTACAGCATCAGGTGTTATTGGATTTAATGTTGATGAAGGTGAAGTAGTAGGAATTGCTACTGACCGTGAAGGTCAATATATCCTAGCTGTAACCGAAAAAGGTTACGGTAAGCGTACTGACATCGCGGAATACCGACGCACCAAACGTGGGGCTAAGGGCGTTAAAACAGTAAACATTACTGAGAAGAATGGTAACCTTGTCTCACTTCGTGCAGTTAACGGTGATGAGGAAGCATTAATCATCTCTAATGAAGGAACTGTTATTCGTACAGAAATCAGTAACATCGGAATTTATGGACGATCAACGATTGGTGTTCGTTTGATTAACGTTGGTGAAACAGATTCTGTGTCGCAAGTTGCGATTCTTCAACCTACAGTTGAGGAACCAGATGAAGAACAAACAACAGATCAAGTAGAACCTGTTAATGAAAAAGAAATAGAAATTGCAGAGTAACATAAGCAAGGAGGAAACTCCTTGCTTTTTCTTTCGATTCTATTTGACTTAAAATATGATAATCGCTATAATTTACTTAACTCGTTGAGAGGGATTAATATAACTGTTTTATTTAAGAGAGATGATGCTTGGTGAAAATCATTATAAAACTTTATAGTTCCACCCTGGAGAGATTCATTTCGGAAGACAACCGTTATCTGTTAAAGGTATGTTCCACGTGGAACATATGAAAAAGGGTGGCACCACGTTTACACGTCCCTTAAGAGGTGTTTTTTTTATTTTCAAAAGGAGAAAAATATGTTAGATATTAATCTATTTAGAACCAATCCTGAGCTTATTAAGGAAAACCTTAAGAAGAAGTTCCAAGAACATAAAGCGGATATGGTAGACGAAATCATTGCTCTAGATATTGAATATCGCGGAATTAAGACTCGCGCCGATGAACTAAGAGGGCAACGTAATGCTTTAAGTAAACAAATTGGTCAGCTTATGGGTCAGAAAAAGATTGATGAAGCAAATGCTGTAAAGGAACAAGTTCAAGCTTTCGCTCTCGAACTTAAAGATATCGAAGAACGCGAAGAACCTTTGTTTGATAAAATAAAAGCTTTAATGATGGAGATCCCTAATATCATTGCGGACGATGTACCTATTGGTAAAGATGACAGTGAGAATGTTGAACGCTATACAGTGGGAGATATTGTCGATAAAGGATTCGACGTTCCTTATCACACTGATATTATGGAGTCGTTTGGCGGTATTGATCTTGATGCAGCACGAAAAGTTGCGGGAGCTGGATTCTATTACCTTCAAAAGGATATCGCACGATTGCATTCCGCAGTTACTTCATATGCACGCGATTTTATGATTGATCGTGGCTATGACTATGTTATCCCTCCATTTATGATTCATCGTGATGTAGTAAGTGGCGTAATGAGTTTTGAAGAGATGGAAAACATGATGTATAAAATCGAAGGAGAAGACTTATATCTAATCGGTACAAGTGAACACTCCATGATTGGTAAATACATTGATACTATTATCGACGGAGAAACGCTACCTCATAAACTTACAAGTTACTCACCATGCTTCCGTAAAGAAGTAGGGGCTCACGGAATTGAGGAACGCGGGGTATACCGTATCCATCAATTTGAGAAACAAGAAATGGTTGTAGTATGCCACCCAGATGACAGCGCGGCACTATTCGAAGAACTTTACCACAATTCAGTAGATTTCTTTAGAACCCTAGATATTCCTGTTCGTGTTCTCGAATGTTGCTCTGGAGATCTTGCGGATTTAAAGAATAAGAGTGTTGATGTTGAGGCATGGAGCCCAAGACAGAAGAAATATTTCGAAGTCGGAAGCTGTTCAAATTTAACAGATGCTCAAGCACGTAGATTAAAAATACGTATTGATACGCCAGAAGGCCGTGTTTATGCACATACTTTAAATAATACAGTTGTAGCACCACCAAGAATGCTTATCGCATTTTTAGAGAACAATCTTCAAGCAGATGGGAGTGTATTGATTCCTGAAGCACTTCAACCCTACATGGGATTCAAGAAAAAAATAGAGCCTAATCAATAGGCTCTATTTTTTTACTAATTTTTGAATTTGATTCATTACAGCATTTTCATTATTCGATTCAATAACTTCAGTGACAACGCCTTTAACATCCCCATGTGCATTAGCGACTGCATAAGAGCTTCCTGCCAGCTCTAACATCTGGATATCGTTGTGATAGTCACCGAACGTAATAATGTCCGCAGCGTCGATATTAAGCGCGTTTAGCAAGTGCTTGATTCCAAATCCCTTATTAACATTGGAATGCATTACATCAATCCATACCGCTCCCGCAGTTACAGCATTAAAGTGCCCGTCTAAAGATTCTTTAACGATCTCATTAAAATTAGAAACCGTGTGATTGAGACTGCATGCAGTTATCTTAACAAAATCTACATCTACAGCTGTGAGATCGTCGACAATAACGAACCCAGGATAATACTCTTCGAGATATTGTTCGTGTATTGGGTCGCCGAGTTCAACATAGGCACAATCAATACCTGATGCAATAATCGAAGTTTCGATACATGTACGGAAAACCTTTGTTACTGTTTCTACGTCTAGTTTAGAGAATACTGATTTATACAGTATCTCGCCGTTGTGCTCTACAATGGCGCCGTTGTCAGAAACAAACGATAGATCATCAATGAAATTAACCGCTTTTTTCTTAATGCTAAATAGAGTGCGTCCACTGGCCAAGACCATATGGATGTTATTATCTTTAAGCGTCTTTAGTACTTCTTCAAAATTACGGGGTAGATTTGAATCATCGTCTAAAAGCGTGTGATCCATATCAGTAGCTATTAATTTAATCATAAGAAACCTCCATCAAAATTATACCATAATGTTTCACGTGGAACATTTAAAATAGTCGTTTAAGAGGTTGCATTTTAGGACAGTTTTGATATAATAACTATGCTACAACAACATAATCTAGTTAACCAGGTCAGGGCAGGAATGCAGCAGCCTTACATTAGCTCTTATGTGTGTTGTGGCTCTTTTTGTATATAAGGGGGCGTTATCAATCGAACATCACAAATATATGGATGAGGCATACCAAGAAGCACTTCTTGCATATAATCTTGAAGAAGTACCGGTAGGCGCTGTCGTTGTTCATAACAATCAAATCGTAGGACGAGGACATAATGTTCGAGAAACACAACATCAACCCTCAGGCCATGCGGAAATCATTGCAATGGATCAAGCAGGGAAAGCGCTTGGGTCATGGAACTTAGAAGGGTGTACCTTATATGTGACACTCGAACCGTGTGCAATGTGCACCGGCGCGATTATGCAATCAAGAGTGAGTACTGTTGTATACGGTTCAAAGGAGCCGAAAAGTGGTTGCTTAGGATCGGTTATTGATTTTACTCAAATAGAGGGGTATAACCACTATCCTACAGTAATTGCAGGAGTTGAAGAAGAAAAAGCAAAACAGTTAATGAAAGACTTTTTCAAACAACAACGTAATAAACAAATAAAAATCAAAAAAGCAGATAGAAATACATTCGAAAGTTATCTTAAAGTTCGTAAAGAAGTATTCGTTAATGAACAGAACATTGATCCAAAAGAGGAGTACGATGCGCTCGATACACTTGAAAACAACCGCGTTGAGCATATTGTTGCCATTAAACAAGAACAGGTAATTGGGACGATGAGGCTCATATCCGCTAATAGAACCATGAAAGTTGGAAGACTTGCTGTTCTAAAGCCTTTTAGGAATAAGAAAGTTGCTTCCAAGTTGGTTCGTTACGCAATCATACAAGCCGAGAACAATGGAATTCACTTAATCGAACTTAATGCTCAATTAAGTGCAATAAACATTTATAAACGGCAAGGATTCGAAGAAGCTGGGGAAATATTCGAAGAAGCTGGTATTTCCCATATAAAAATGACTAAACAAATAAAAACACCGAATCAAATATGGGAACTGACCTAGTTCCGTGATCCGGTGTTTTTATTTGTTTCTTTACTTAACGAGTTGGTTCAGAACTTTCAAGTTCTGCTTTAATGATTGTACGGTTAACGCTGTAATCATTTGCTTCGGTACATGTTACAAGAGTAAGTGTAGCTCCACGAGATTCATCGTCATTAAGTACAGAAGTATCAGTATAAGGAACTTCAAAGTTATCGTAAACCTTATATATATAAGTAGTGTTATCTTCTTTACGATGTAATTTAATCGTATCGCCTTTTTCAATCTTCTCAAAATCACGGAAGACACAGCTTGCGCAACGACCATTATGTCCAGCAATTGAGAAGTTTCCTTCTCCAGGAGGGTCTATTGACCGATTCCAGGCTACAACATAACGATTGAGATAACCCCAGTCGTCAGATTTCACAATTAAATGGTTGATATCAAGCTTTTCAATCTCGATTGATCCCCATTTATCAGTTTCTTGTTTTGAAGGACCATCAGAATCATCTTGAGGTAGGGGAGCATTAAGGAAATCTTGTAATTCTCGTTTGAGCGCTTCACGTTCAAGATAAGAAGAACCGACATCATAAATGATTATTCCCAATCCTGCGAGGATCATCATAATTCCTAAAAAACCAAATAAATTAAATTTTTTCTTTTTCTTAGTATTGTTTTCCATAGTTATCCACCTTAATTACATTATATAGATTGTAAAACAGAATATCAATATAAGGTCCTCCATGATATAATGAGATAAAGGTGATAATATGTCGTATCAATCGTTATATCGTAAATATAGACCTGCACATCTTGACGAAGTTGTGGGGCAAGAACATGTCGTTAATGTATTAAAAAATTCGATTACTAAAAATAAGATATCACACGCATATCTTTTTTGTGGTCCACGTGGAACCGGAAAAACGTCAATCGCGAAATTATTTGCACGTGCAGTGAATTGCGAGAACCCAGATCAAGTAATCTGTGGAACCTGTGATAACTGTTTAGCCGTCGCTGATGGTACACATCCAGACCTCATCGAAATCGATGCAGCGAGTAACAATGGTGTAGATGAAATTCGTGGTCTAATCGAAAAAGTGAAATATACGCCGATACTTGGAAAGTATAAAGTTTATATCATTGATGAGGTTCATATGCTCTCACAAGGGGCTTTCAATGCACTTCTTAAAACATTAGAAGAACCACCAAGTCACGTGGTATTTATCCTAGCTACTACAGAAATACATAAAGTATTACCCACTATAATTTCACGTTGTCAACGCTATGATTTTAATCGAATTGGTGAAGTAGATATCGCGAAAAGACTGGACTATGTCCTTAATAATGAAAATGTAGAGGCCGAACAAGGCGTATCAAAACTGATCGCAAGCTTATCCGGTGGTGGGCTTAGAAATGCATTAACAATCCTAGAACAAGCGATTGTACTCGCAGATGATCAAATTACAGTAAATCAAATTTATGATACCAATGGCATTATTACAGACCAAGATAAAATCAACTTGTTTGATAGCATTCGTGAACAACAGATGGAAGCACTTGTTAATCAAATTGCAATGATGAATGAAAAAAGTGTTAATATCGATCGTTTAATGATGGATTTAGTCAGTGGATTGAAAGACTCAATTATCTACTCACATACAAAGTCTGATGCGTTGGTTAATGAGAACAGTCTAATGTTTATTCATTATCTCGCAGAAACACTTCAAGTTCATGAACGCTTGAAAGTTATCGAAAAATTATTAAGTTATACTGACAAAATGAAATTCTCACAGAATCAATCAACTTATTTTGAAGTCGCTATGGTAGATGTCTTTAATTCATTTAGTAATAAAAATGTGAATTTAAATCAACAGACTGAACTAACAATGACAGCGGAACAAATTTATAGAGCAGAAAACAATATTAAGCCACAAAAACCAAAAACTTCAACTCAAATCGAAGTAATTAAGAAGCCAGCACCTGTTGAAGAGAGTGTTCCATTCGAAGAAGATAAGGATATAGATTCTGTAGAAGAAGAAATTGTTATTGAAACACAAGTATTGAGTGAAGTGTCAACCGAACAAACTGAATCTTTTTTAACGGTTGATGATGTCGTTCGATATATGGTAACAGCTGATAAAGCAATTCGTATACAAGATGATGCATCGTATCAAGAAATCGATCGCTATAAGGTCGATCTTAAGTGGGCACGTGCTAGCCGTTTGATAAGCGGAGGAAAATTGGTATTAAGTAGTCATTTTTTCGCTGTAATTGCCCTTATAAATGAAGCTGCAGTAAGAGAAGTTGCGGAACAGAGAAATCAAATTGAGTTATATAACTTCTCTAAAGTGCTCTTTGGTGATGAAAAACAAATTTTAGCCATTACGCAAGAAATGTATTCTGAAGCAGTTTCTAAATTCTTAGTACTTTCAAAAGAAAACGCCTTACCGGAACCAATGGAACCAAAAACGTTTCACGATACAACGCAAGTAGAAGAGCGTGAACAAAAAGATGAAAGTCTCGAAAAGGTAAAAGAACTTTTTGGAGGCATTGTTGAAATAATAGAATCGTAGGTGTGAATATATGTATCCTAAAAAACTTGAACAATTAATTGAGTCGTTTATGATGCTTCCAGGAGTTGGGCAAAAAACGGCTGAGCGCTATGCATTAAGTATCTTGGATCAACAAACACAAGATGTTGATAAATTTTCACAAGATCTAACCATCGCACGGAATGAGATTCAATCATGTAAGGTATGTCACAACCTCTCAGACGAGGAAATTTGTCAGATATGCAAAGATAACACACGTGATCGTTCCATAATATGTGTGGTTGCTACTGCAAAAGAAGCATTCTCAATCGAAAAAATGAATGAATACCATGGTGTCTATCATGTATTAGGAGGATTAATCTCTACTCAGAAAGGGATACTTCCTGAGAATTTAAATATATTATCTCTCATTAATCGTGTCGATGAAAATGTTACTGAAGTTATTTTGGCGCTTAATGCTACAGTTGAAGGCGAAATGACATCCCTCTATCTTGCCAAAAAACTAGAGGATAAGACAGATGTTTCACGTTTAGCATTTGGTTTACCAATAGGTGGGCATTTAGATTATGCTGACGATATGACACTAATGAAAGCTTTTGAGGGTCGAAGTAAAGTCAAATAGGAGGTCCATATGAGCTCAATAGCGTATATTTCCGATGAAAAGATGGTTGAATATCATCGAACTAATGGAAATCAAACTGTGAATTTTTGGAGACTAAGTCTTAAAGGATTCGAGCGGTTTGATGTTGGTGACTTACTTTTTTTCTTAGACAAACGATATACACATCCTCAAACGAAAGAAAAAGGGATTATTGGTTATGGACGCGCAAGAACAATCCGTACCATGAGCGTTAGACGAACATGGGATCAATATGGAACCATGAACGGATACACCTCTTATGATATGTTTGAAGAAGCGATTTTAAATCGAACTAAAGATAATAAATTACCGAAACAAATTCAAAGTATTGAACTCGAAGATATTAAGTTCTTCGCAGCTCCTATCTATTTACATGAAGTCGACTTTAAGCTAACTAAACGTCTCGAATCGTTTACGTATCTTGAAGATGAGGAGAACAGTATTGTATTGAATTTACTAAACAAGGGACTGGAAATCGGAATTGATCAGTGGTTTACCAAAGTACATAAACATGCTCTAGGTGTAAAAGATATCAAAGAAGATATCGATCACCAACGGTTAAGAGATGTTATCGCAAGCATTCGCACGGAATGGACGCAAATACAGGAGACCATGATTCCTTCAAATGAAGAAATATACAAAATTGGGTCAATAGGGTATACATATAAGGGTAACAAAAAAGCCGCTGTTTTATTGCCGTGTTCTTCAATTAAAAACCAAATTTATCCACTGTTGGGTATTTCCTGGGTAATAAAAAAAGAACTTGATGATTTCAAGTTCTCGATTTCCTTATGTACTAAGAATCAAAGTGTTTCACAACCTTACCAAGATCTTATTCAGCGGATGAATTTAGAGCTCGTAGATATTTAGGTTTGGAAGCTTTAAATTGAATTCCTAGGGATTTAAGCGTATCAAGATAATGTTGGTACGCTTTTTCATTACCTTCATGGAGTTCATACTCCAGTTCAAAATCAGAACCATTTAAGAAACGGGTATAGTCTAGACACCATACGCCATAGATATCAGAATATTCATATCGCACCGTATTACTGAATGCGATGACTTCCATTGCATCAACATCAATTGATTTCGTATTCAAAAAATCAATGATTCGTTCATCCATAAGTGATTTTTCATTTAAGGTAACCTCGTATTCCAAAACACCTTCTTCTTGTGGAACCTTTAATGTGAATTCGTAAGTACTTCCAATCGTGCGAATACGGCACATGGAGTGTTGCTTGAATAATGAGCCTTCAGGCGTATCATAATAGGTATTTTCTTGATACTTAGGATCATTAAAAGGAAATGAATTTAAAATATGATTAAATTCTTCCTGTGTAAGTTGCGTTTTATATTCAATTTCGAGATGTTGTTTCATACATCTATGGTACAATAAGTTTAAAGGAAAAGGAAGTGGATTATGAAACGTTTCACACTTGTTCAACGTGGTGATACTGCGTCACAAGGTATTTGCATGAAGATTCGCGATGCACTTGTGGAAAATAATTTTATATTTGATGCTGAGAATCCAGAACTCATAATATGTGTTGGTGGCGATGGAACACTTTTAAAAGCGTTTCATGATTGGATTCATATAATTGATGATGTTGCTTTCGTAGGAATCCATTCAGGAACTCTTGGCTTTTCCACAGATTATACAAAAGATTGTGTTGATCAGTTCATTAAAGATGTTGTTCATAATGAACCTGTTATTGAAGAAAAACGAATTCTCGAAGCACTCTGTATTAATGACACCCGAGAAATTCATATCTGCGCTTTAAATGAAATACGCGTTGAGAATATCGTTAAAACACAAGCATTAGAGATTTATATCGATGATTGCTATTTCGAAACGTTTAGAGGTAATGGCGTTTGTATCTCGGGTCAATATGGATCGACAGCTTATAATCGTTCGATTGGTGGTGCAGTAATTTTTCCAGGATTGGATTTATTACAGCTTACCGAAATATCAGGAATTCACCATCGCTATGCCCGTAGTTTGGACTCTCCTTTAATTATGCATCCCGATTCCAAAATTATTTTAAAAAGTGATTCGTTCGATCATGCTTTGTTGTGTTATGACCATCTGCATAAACATCTCGATGGCATACATGAGATTAGAATATCGAGTTATCCTAAAGTAATGCGTTTTGCTCGTTTTATTGATATACCGCATATTCAACGGTTAAATGCTTTATTTTAAAAAGAAAAGAAGGTATGACAAGATTGTCATACCTTCTTTTTTAATGTTTATGTAAATTTACGGTTTCACTATACATATGCAATGCAACAGCAATTGGTATCATATAAGATACTAGGGATGATCCCCCATAAGATATAAAGGGGAGTGTAATTCCGGTAATTGGAAGAATACCAAGAATCATACCGATATTCTGTAAATCTTGGAATACAATCATACCAATGATTCCCATCATCATATACCGTTCTTTAGATAAGTTGCTTCTTAATGTATTGATTACAAGTTTAATATCAAAAGCAAACGATAAAATAACGACCAAAGAGGCACCTAGAAATCCGAAATTCTGCGAAATAACTGCGAAAATAAAATCGGTTTGAGGTTCAGGAAACTGTGCAATCACAGAACCTAAAGGATGTCCTGTTAGTCCTGCAGTACCAAGAGATAGCAGTGCTTGGAAGAGTTGATATCCATAAGTTTGTGGATATTTCTCATAGTCCAACCAACCATAGAAGCGAGTAAGACGGTAATGCGTTGCACCACCACCAAGTATGGTGTTTAGCAATTCTTGATTATTATAGTAAAGCCATACGATACCAAGTAAAAGTCCAAGAGCTAGTCCTACAATAACAATAAACCATTCTCTACGAACACCAGATAAGAAGAACATCGTAGCAAGACTGACAAGAATAACGATTGGAACTCCTGTATCGGGTTGTAGAAATATGAGAATAAAGGGCGGAAGAACATACTTAATCATTTTAAAGATTAATTCAAAATCACTCTTGAATGAATATTCTGTTTTTAAAGTGTTGTGTTCATGAATTGTATTGGCTGTTTTGATTACGAGTACGATTTTCATAAATTCACTCGGTTGGAAGGAACCAATACCAGGAATAGAATACCAAGCATGTGTACCATTTATTTCAGCGGCAAAGGGAATATGAATCCCAAAGCGTGAAGAGAGTACCCGTGCTATGACTAGACCAAGTAGGCATACCATCAAAATCCAATATGCAATGTCTACTGCAGTGAAGATACGGTCGACACCGATTTTGAGGAGAAAAGCAACGACTCCAAGACCCACGACAATCCAACTAATCTGTTTAATGACTAAATTAACGCCGCCATCTTGGTTCATAAGTGGTGCTGCAAGATGAATTGCAACGAGGCTTATTCCAAAAAGTGCAAAGAGCAAGACAATTAAAGTCACATCAAGGGTGAAGTGTCGTTTGCTTTCATTTATAAATTTGTTCATCGTGCCTCCTTTTGCGAATGAATGTAATAGTGTATAATAGAATGGAAAAGTTAGAGGTGCTCAAAATGAATCGTCTTCAGACATATTATGAACAGTTACAACTCCCATTGAAATCATTATTCTTGGGTTGTTTCTTGATTACAATCGGTTCTATTATAGCAAACCCATATATCGTCATGATATTTAAATTTAACAGTCCACTATTTGTTACAGCATCGAAATTGTTGTTGTATGCTGGTGGTATCATTTTATCATATTTTCCACTGTATGTTTTTATTAAATTGTTAACGCATCGAAATGATGAAACCAATGTTGTGGTTACAGGATTCATTTCATATTTAGTATTTTTAGTTGTGATGACTTTGTTATCACCAACGACTTCACCTAAAGCTGCGTATTCAGACATTCTAAACATTACAATTGGAAACGAATCATATGGTTTGTTTAAAACAGGAATTTTTGGCTTCTTAGCCGTATTATTAGTGGTTCGGTATTGTTATCGTAGCCATAAAGAAACAACGGGATTTTCTCAAGTTTCTTACTTAGACAGAGATACAATTAAATTAGTAAATTCGATTATTGGTTCAGCAATCGTAGGGGCGATTTTTGCATATGGATGGCCTATGTTTGTTGATGGAATTTACAATGCATTGAAATTTATCTCTTCGGATTCACATAATCCAATGAGTCTCTTTGCCTATGGGGGCTTAGAACGTCTTTTAACACTTGGTAATATTCAAACAATGATGCACCAGGAAATCTGGTTGGGTTCACTGGGTGGATCATGGATGAATATCGGTGGTGAAACTTTTGTAGGGGATGCTAATATATGGACTGCTCAACTTAAAGAGGGTTTAAATATGATTAGTGGTGCTGGACGCTATACAAGTGCATACTATGTACTTAATTTATTTGCGATTCCAGGTTATCTTCTTGCAGTGATTTCAACAATCTCAAATAAAAAAGTTTTAAAGAAGAATATTTCACTCTTTATTATTGTTATCTTAACATCAATGCTTGGTGGGATTATTTTCCCGGTTGAGTTATTAATGCTCTTAACAAGTCCAATTCTGTATTTCTTCCATCTCTTTATGACCGCGTTTATTTATGCGATTCTTGTAGGTTTTGGAGCAACTGTTGGGTTCTCATATTTGGGAACATTAACAAGTGCTACACCCGGTAACCTCATTGACTTCATTGGACTTATGAGAAATACGGTAATGTTTAATAAAATTATGATTATTCTATTAGTGGGTATTATTACATTTATTATTTACTTTGCGATGACTCGTTTCTATTACAGTAGAATGGCAATTGATGTCTTAAATATTGGAAGTAAAAAAGAACGTGTTAATGATTTCATTGAACGACTTGGTGGGCTTGAGAATATCGAAGCAATATCAAGTACTCCAACTCATATTCATGTTGCGCTACGTGATCGTGATGAATTAAATGTTTCGGGATTACACCGTCAAGGTGTTACGCGTATCGTTGAAACTCGACAAGGATTTACACTTTCTGTGGGATCTTCATCTTATATGTTACAACGTGCTGTAAACCGTCATCTTGATGCACTCCCTAAAGAGGAAACTGAAGAATGACTAAAGCAACATTAACACCAATGCTACAACAATATATGGACATAAAGAAAAACACCAATGATGCGTTGGTGTTTTATCGCTTGGGAGACTTCTATGAATTGTTCTTTGAAGATGCAATTACAGCATCTAAAGTTTTGGACCTCGTTTTAACAGCGCGATCAGCAGGTAAAGATCAAAAAGCGCCTATGTGTGGTGTTCCGCACCATGCAGCTCAAGGTTATATTCAAAAATTAGTCGCAGCAGGTTATAAAGTAGCGATAGTTGAACAAGTTGAAGATCCTAAAGAAGCAAAGGGGATTGTAAAACGAGATGTTGTTGAGATTGTCACGCCAGGTACTTATTTTGAGATGGACGATAATGAAACACGAGAAATAGCTTCAATTACTCTTGATTTAGTTTATGCAACGATTGTAAGTTGTGATATTGTTTCGGGAAATTTACGTGCAATTCGTGTTATGAATGATTTTGTGGAGATTATCAAGGTTCTCCAACAATTTCAAGTTAAAGAAATTGTCGTCTCGGAACACTTTGATTCTAAAATTATCAATGAAATAAAAAACAAAACAGAGATATACGTCTCATATCAAGAAGAATTGGCGGACGAAGTTCAACATCAAGATCCAACAATTCGTAAAACACAAGCACGTTTGATTCAATATCTCATTTATACGCATAAACGAAGTCTGAATCATCTGTCTGAGGTTGTTGTTTTAAATGACGAAGCATATTTACGTATGGATTATGCTACGATGACAAATTTAGAACTCATTGATCATCAAAAAGGAAAAGAATTATCCTTATTTCACTTTATTAATCATACTAAAACGAACATGGGTGCACGAGCACTTAAAGAAATGTTGATGCAACCTCTAGTTAATGTCGAGTCAATTGAGAAGCGTCACCTCCAGATAGAGACGCTAATTGAAGATTATCTACTTGCAGATTCATTAAGTCATAGTTTAAAAGAAACCTACGATATTCATCGTGTTATTGCCCGTTTATCAACGGCTAAACATAATGCACAAGATCTTGTTCGTTTGAAGAAGACATTAGGTACATTTAAACAAATGCAAGAAACGGTTGATGGCATCGATTGTTTTAGTTTTATGCTTGTCGATCCACTTTTAGATGTATATCAATTATTGGATACTCATATATTAGATGATGCTCCAGTTGCTCTTAAAGAAGGTAGAACTTTTAAACAAGGGATTCATTCCGAATTGGACGAATTATTAGAACTTTCCAAAAACGGAAGAAAATGGTTGATTAATTTTGAGGCGGAACAGCGCGAAAAAACGGGTATAAAAAACTTAAAAGTCGGTTATACTCGAGCGTTTGGGTATTATATTGAAATTACTAAAGGTCAAATTGAGAATGTTCGTGATGATTTTGGTTATATTCGAAAGCAAACCTTGACGAATGCTGAGCGATACATCAGTGAAGCATTACAAGAATATGAACTTAAGACAAGCCAAGCAAGTGAACGTATTTTAGAAATTGAGCATGAACTTTTTGATAAAGTCTCTCGCTATATTTCCCAATATACTTCTCAAATCCATAAAATTGGTTCAGCCATCGCACTCATGGATGCCCTCTTATCGCTTTCTGAAATTTCAGCTTTACCAGGATATCAAAGACCCCAGTTTGTTTCTGGAAATGTCTTAGATATTAAAAATGGCAAGCACCCTGTTTTAGAGTCTACATTAAAAGATCATCAATATATCGCTAGTGATGTATTAATGGATACAAGTCGAAATACTCTAATCTTAACGGGACCTAATATGGGTGGTAAAAGTACTTATATGAGAATGGTTGCATTGAATGTTATTTTGGCACAGATTGGATGTTATGTTCCGTGTGAAACAATGACACTAAGTCTTGTTGATCAAATCTTTACACGAATGGGTGCAAGTGATGACATTCTCATGGGCCAATCGACCTTTATGGTTGAAATGATGGAGGCTCAAGCTGCTTTATCTCGCGCTACGAAGCATTCCTTAGTTCTTTTTGATGAAATTGGACGTGGTACTTCGACGTACGATGGTATGGCGCTCGCGCAAGCAATTATCGAATACATTAACAATTCAATCCAAAGTCGTACAATCTTTTCCACACATTATCATGAATTGGTTACTTTAGAATCAATGTATGACGGCATCAAGAACATTCATGTGGAAGTTCACGAAGAAAATGATGATGTCACATTCTTATACAAAGTAATTGATGGACGTGCAGATAAATCCTATGGGATAAATGTAGCCCGATTGGCTCATCTACCACAAAGTATTATTGAACGTGCCAAACATAATCTAGAGGTTCTTGAATTATCAAAAAATCGTTTAGATATAGACACAAAAGTGGTAACCGTAGAAATTGAACCACAGGGTTATAATATAGTTAAAAATAAATTGCAGAGCCTGGATGTTAATCAATTAACACCAATTGAAGCACTCATGGTTCTTTCTGAATTAAAATCAATCATTGAGGACAAAGGCAATGAATAAAATTAAAGTACTGGATACACATCTAACAAATATGATTGCTGCGGGTGAAGTTGTAGAACGACCTGCTGGAATTATAAAGGAACTTGTAGAAAATTCTATTGATGCGAATGCTACAAGTATTGAAGTGCGTATTATTGAAGGTGGTATGGGATTAATCGAAGTGAGTGATAATGGTGATGGCATGAGTGGTGAGGATTTATCTCAAGCATTTGAACGCCATTCAACCTCTAAAATAAAGAGCGTTTTAGACCTTAATGCGATTTCATCATTTGGATTTCGAGGTGAAGCTTTACCGTCGATTGCATCTGTAAGCCATGTTGAGGCAATTTCAAGCGATGGTGTTGAAGGCCATCGAATAATCATTGATAATGGAGTCAAAAAGGTGAAAGAGAGAGCAGCTCGTAATCAAGGGACAACAATCTCGGTTTCGAGTCTCTTTCTTAAAACACCGGCACGGCTAAAACATATTAAAAATGTTCATTATGAAACATCGATTGTACTCGATACAATTCAAAAGTTTGCAATGGGTAATCCTAAAATAGCGTTCACTCTTTATAACGAAAGCAAAGTAAGTTTTAGAAGTTATGGAAGAAATGATATTGCGGATGTTTTTCATCGTGTTTACGGTGCGCAAGTAACACAAGATACACAGTTGTTTAGTGCAGAAAATTACGATTTTAAAATTGATGGTATTATGGCGCTTCCACAACACAACCGAGCGAATCGATATTCAATTTGGCTATATATTAATAATCGTATGATTCGTTTTCCTAAGATACAGAAAGCAATTGTAGATGGCTATCGACGTCATATGCCTACTGATCGCTATCCAATTGTCGTGATGAACATCCATGTTGATCCTCAGTTAGTAGATGTGAACGTACATCCTAGTAAATGGGAGATTCGTTTATCTAAAGATAATGTTCTAGTGGAACTTATTCAGGATTGCTTTTCCTCAATTTTAGACAAAAACATGCGTCCACAACGAGTTACCTTTCCAAGTCCCGTTGCCGTGCAAACGGATATCAAAGAAGCGTTGCTCGGTGAACCAATACCACGGTTTGAACCACTCATTGAGGAACCAAAGAAAATATATGTACCCGATTATATACCGGATTCTTTACCAATATCAGATTTTAAACCACGCGAAGTAGAACCTCAAATAGAATCGGGAAAAATAGAACCTCTTACTGTATTATCACAAATGAGCGGATGTTATATTCTCGCTCAAGGGGAAAATGGTCTCTATATTATTGATCAGCATGCAGCGATGGAGCGTGTCCGTTATGAGTATTACCAAAACAAAATGCTTAATCAAAACAATCCTACGCAAGATTTTTTAATTCCATTAATTATTGAAGGACGAAAACCAATAATCGGTCGAGTTCATGAAATTAACCAAATACTCAAAGAATTTCAACTTGAGTTAGAAGTTTTTGGGGAAGATGCGTTTGTATTAAGAAGTACCCCTTTATGGATTGAAGAAAAAGTGGTCTCAGAATTTATTCATGAAGTTTTAGATATGTTTGAAGATGAACGAACAATTCGTGAAGAAGATTTACGTCGAAATGTACTTGCGACCTTAGCATGTCATTCTTCAGTACGATTCAATGAGTATATGTCAATGGATGAAATGACTGAGTTGGTTCGACAACTTAGAGCGTGTGAACAACCTTTTAATTGTCCACATGGGAGACCAACATTTATTACAGTAGAGCATAAACAACTCATCAAGGAGTTCAAACGATGAAAAAAGTAATTGTCATTGCAGGTGTTACGGCTTCAGGCAAATCGAGCCTGGCAGTTTCATTAGCCAAAAAAATTAATGGAGAAATTATAAGTGCCGACTCGGTAGCCGTTTATAAAGAATTGAATATTGGTAGTGCTAAACCAACAGTTGAAGAGCAGGATGGTATTATTCACCATCTAATTGATATCGTATCCATTACGGAATCATATCATGTTGCGCGATTTCAAAAAGAAGCACGAGATGCCATTGATTTAATCCTAAGCAAAGGTAAAACTCCGATTATAGTTGGCGGAACAGGGCTCTATATTAATGCATTGCTCAATGACTACAGATTTAATGAAGAACTTGAGTTACCTGAAATTGATGAGAGCTTAACTAATGAAGCTTTAATGCAAGAACTTATAGAGCTTGATCCAGTTACAGCTGAAAATATACATATAAACAATCGAAAGCGTCTCATTCGATCATTACAAATGGTAAAAGGGATGAAATTACCTAAGTCAGATGTAAATGAAAATAAAGGGAAAAATCGTCTTTACGATGCACATGTATATTTTCTACAAGGTGATCGAACGAAACTCTATGAACGTATTAATAAACGTGTAGATATAATGATGAGTCAGGGACTTCTGGATGAAGTGAGTGAACTCAAAACAGAATATCCGGATTTGTTCTCATTTCAAAGCATGCAATCAATCGGCTATCGTGAGTTTAATGATTATTTCCAGGGGAATAGCTCAATTGATGAAGTTCAAGAACTGATAAAAACGAATACGAGAAGACTTGCGAAACGACAAATCACATGGTTTAAACATCAAACTGAAAGTATTTGGATTGATGTATTTAACGAAGATCCTCTCGAATTTGTATTAAATAATATCGAAAAGTGGTAAATCCACTTTTTTTTAGGAAAAAATTTTAAAAAAGCACATCTATTATAGGGGTGTAATATGAAAGTTGAACAACTAACAAAACTTTATAAAAACAATCGTGGGATTAAGGATATTTCGTTTGAAATTGGTGAGGGAGAAATCCTTGCGGTATTAGGTGTCAATGGAAGTGGTAAATCGACATTGTTTAAAACAATAACAGGTTTAATTCGCCATGATTCAGGAGTGATTAGTGTAAATGATATTGGATATATACCTGAAAATCGTTCTTTATACAAGGATATCACCGTTAAGGAGCATCTTGAACTTTACGCAAGACTTCATGGTATGGAGTTTGATGACATTCAATCAAACATTGAATATTGGATGCGATATTTGGAAATAGAAATGTATTTAAATTCAAAAATTATGACACTCTCGAAAGGAAACCAACAAAAAGTTCAAATTTTATGTGGACTTATCCATGATCCACAGACAATAATCATGGATGAACCACTGAGTGGTTTAGATATTCATAACATGAGACTCATAAAAGGGTTGTTACGTAAGCTTGCGAGAAGAGGGAAGTCGATCTTAATATCAAGTCATCAATATGAAGAAGTCGAAGAGGTCTCAGATTATATTCTAATCTTGAAAGATGGTGTTATGAAAAAGTATGGATCACTTAAAGATCTCAAGATTCAAGCGTTAATAACTTATTTAATATTGGAAAAAGACCAGTATTATGACATTAAGCATCTTGGACTGGATTATAAAGTAGTGGAGGATAAGGTCTATGTCGTGATTCATGACAAGAACACACTCAAAAATGTTATGCCTACTTTAATTGAAACCCGATGTGTTGAAAAGATTGTAATTGATTCTGTGTCTTTAAAAGAAATGGTGGAAATGACTTATGAAGACGCTAATTAAGTTTTCGATTAAGCGCCGCATGATGAATCGAACAACACTTCTATTCTATATGATAGTCTTTACTGTGATGGGATGTCTTTTGTTTGGAGATAAGGTTTTATCACTCTTGTTACCGAGTGTTTCGGAGCCCAGTCCAATAAAAACAGTAGATATTGATTGGCATCGATTTTCAGATGGATTTGAGAAAATCATTAAATATGACGACGAAGCTTCGATTGTTATTACCAAAAATGACGGGAGCTATACCATTCAAACAGAAACACCGCTTAGTCCAACAGAAAAAAGCACACTAGGACTGATTATTGATAGTTATGAGAACGGAAGCCATGAAAAACCCGTTGTCATTTATAAGACGACATCAAAAAATAATTTAAATCTAGAAATTGTTTTCTCCATACTCACAACATTATATTTCCTTATTACATCACTAAGCTCATCCGCGATGAGCGAAGTAATAATGGAAAAAACATCAAATGTTTTAGAAATGGTATGCTCTGTAGTTCAAGTTAAAACTTATTTTGTTACGAAGGTAGTCTTAGGTTTAATAATGATGTTGATTCAGCTATCAAGTCTCGGAATGATTTTTGGTTTTTGGATTTGTATCCGGCAGTTCTATGATCAAGGTGAAGGATTGGTTGAGTTATTACAAACTCTTGGTATTCTTGATTTTGAAGGAAGAACATTTTTCGACATAATGAAAAATTTAAACTTATCGCAAACAGATTATTTAAATATCGGGTGTGCACTTTTAATACTCATGGTCGGAATTGCAACAATACAAATTATTCTACTTGTACTCGCCGTTCGTATTCGATCAATTGAGGAAGCCGGAAGTGTTCATGGACCGCTTTATTTCTTAATGCTGTGTATCTATTATTTGTCTATTTTTCTCAACACCCGTTATCAAATGACGGAAGGTTGGGGTGTTTATTTATCATTAACACCTTTATTTAGTATGTTATTTCTCCCACTTCGTGTTCTTGTATATGATGTAAGTCTCTATGAGATTGTTTTTTCATTTGCGACAGCGATTGGATTTTTTATGCTCGTATTTGAGTTTTCGAAGTACTACAGCGAGATGTTTATTTTTGATAATGATACGAAAAAGATTGACTAAAATCCTCTAATGTATTACTGTGTTAATACATTAGAGGTGAACAGACGATGTTAAAATTAGATAAAATAACAAAAAAATATGGCGATGTTGAAGCGCTTAAAGGTGTTTCTTTAACATTTAGAAAAAATGAATTCGTTTCAATTCTCGGTCCTTCAGGATGTGGGAAGACAACGATGTTGAATATTATTGGCGGACTTGACCGATATACAAGTGGCGATCTCAATATTTCTGGAATATCAACGAAGAACTATAAAGATCGTGACTGGGATTCTTATCGTAACAGTTCAGTAGGATTTGTATTTCAATCTTATAATTTAATACCTCATCTTACCGTTCTTCAAAACGTTGAATTATCTTTGAAATTATCTGGGATTTCGAAGAAAGAAGGAGAAGCACGCGCACGTACGGCTCTAGAAAAAGTTGGTTTAGTAGATCATTTAAACAAAAAACCGAACCAGTTATCCGGTGGACAAATGCAACGTGTTGCGATTGCTCGTGCTATTGTAAATGACCCTGAGATTATCCTTGCGGATGAACCGACAGGTGCTCTCGATAGTAAAACAAGTGTTATTATCATGGACTTACTTAAAGAAATTGCACAAGATCGTCTTGTAATCATGGTTACTCACAATGCAGAGCTTGCACATGAATACAGCAATCGCATCGTGGAATTGTTAGATGGTCAAATTATAAGTGACAGCAATCCTTTTGATGCAGATATAAATAGTGAAAAACTTGCGAAGCGTAAACGTACGAAAATGCCTTATATGACAGCATTGGGTCTAAGTGGAAAAAACTTGTGGGCCAAAAAGGGGAGAACTGTTCTTACAAGTTTTGCGGGAAGTATTGGAATCATTGGTATTGCATTAATTCTTGCACTCTCTTCAGGGTTATCAAATTCAATTAATAAAATGCAGTCCGATACATTAGCTACATCACCAATTACAATCGGATCATCTGATTTTGATTTCTCAGGTCCTGTAGTTACAGAAGATACTACTGACATGAACGAATTCCCTACAGATTCTAAACTTCAAATATATGAACCTAAAGTTCAAACAAATGTCATTACAAACAATATTACCCAAGAATATATTGACCATGTTAATAAACTCGATTCCGATAAATATATTTCGATACAATATATTCATAAAGCGAATATGAATATGATCCGTAAATCAGGTGATAAATATGTACATGTTCAATCAAGTTCATCCCACATGGGAGAGTTACTTGATAATGAGGACTTCAATAACAATCAATATGATATTCTTGAAGGTCGTATGCCTAAAGGTGATAACGAAATGATTTTAGTTGTTGATAACTATAACCGAATTGCAAAAGAAACGGTTAAAGAACTTGGACTGGGTGATTTAGGGGATAAAGTCGATCTAAAGTCCTTAGTAGGTCAAGAGTTTAAGTTAATTCAAAATAATGATTATTTTGTTAAAGATGAATTTGGACTATACCGAGAAGCTAGCCAACAAAATTACGAAACAATCTACGGAAGTGATAAAGCGAAGACATTATCCATTGTTGGTGTTATGAGACAAAAAGAAGATTCATCGTTCCAAATGTATCAACCAGGTTTATATTACCGTTCTGATTTAGTAAAATCATTCATTAAAGATTCTACAGATTCAGAAGTAGTTAAAGCACAAAAAGAAGTAGGTAAAGAATACAGCGTTGTTTCTGGAATGGGATTTGAAGGTCATCCATTTAAAGAAGCCGATGCACTTTATCAAGATCAACTTGAGGAACTCGGAT
This sequence comes from Erysipelothrix rhusiopathiae, assembly GCF_900637845.1. Lineage (NCBI taxonomy): Bacteria > Bacillati > Bacillota > Erysipelotrichia > Erysipelotrichales > Erysipelotrichaceae > Erysipelothrix > Erysipelothrix rhusiopathiae. The sequence continues at coordinate 56,876 of NZ_LR134439.1, read as the reverse complement.
CCTCTTCATTACCACGAAACATTTCAATCATTCCTGCAGACTTTGAAGCTAAAAAGGAGATTCGATCACATCTTGATGCCTATAATACAGATAAAAAAGATGCTGATAAAATTACATATAGCGATATGTCAGAGATGATTACTGGTGTTATGGAAACAGTTGTTAATACGATTTCATATGTATTAATTGGTTTCTCATCAATTTCGCTAGTGGTTTCATCATTGATGATTGGAATCATTACCTATGTATCCGTAATTGAACGAACAAAAGAAATTGGTGTGCTTCGTAGTTTAGGAGCTCGTAAAAAAGATATTTCACGTGTGTTTAATGCTGAAACGTTCTTGATTGGATTTGTATCAGGTACATTGGGTATTGTGGTAACTTACCTATTAACCTTCCCAATTAATGCGATTATTTATAACTTAACGAAAACAGAGAATATTGCTGTAGTTAATCCTTTACACGCTGTGATTTTAATCATTATTAGTATTATCCTTACATCCATTTCGGGCGTAATCCCTTCAAGAATGGCTGCTAAGAAAGATCCAGTTATTGCTTTAAGAAGCGAATAATAAATGGACATCCTCAAATGGATGTCCTTTTTTGCATTTAGAGCACAAAATCTAAAAAAAAGAAGTCTTCTAGACTTCGATTTTTTTCATATATTGAAATGCAAGAGATCCAATTCCAACATGAACACTTACTGTTGAAATTAACTCAGTTACATAGATTTCTGTGTTTGGGAATGCTTCTTCAAATTTCTTAACAGTTTTATTAAGCTCATCCTTTGCATCCACATCCACAATCGTAATTTTATAAGTTTCATCAACACCAGCTTCTTGCATCGCTTCAATTACACGATCAATTGCTTTGGACATCGTTCGAACTTTATCAAAAGGTTCAATAATTCCTTTAGTGTCTTTATTGAGATGAAGTATTGGTTTAATTTTTAGAAAACCACCAAGTTTTGCGGCAAGAGGGGAAAGTCTTCCACCTCGTGATAGATGCGCCAAATCATCAGGAATAATAAACGTGTTACCATTATTGAGTGCCACATCAATACGTTCTTTGATTTCAGGAATATCATATCCTTGATCAAGAAGTTTTCGAGCAGCGAGTGCACAATCAAGTTCAATTGATGCAGCTGTAAAACAATCAATGAAAACAAATTCTATATCGACAAATTGGGCAGCTGTATTCATTGCGCCAATAGTACCAGAGATTCCAGTGGTAATAGGTATCGCAAGAATTCGCTCGTATCCTTTAGCCTTAATTTCTCTAAATAAGTCTTCAATCATGCCAAGAGCTGGCAGTGATGTTTGAAGCATGATGTTTTCCCTCATGAGGGCATTAACCTGATCAATTGAAATCTCAACACTTTCAAGTGAAGCATCGTCCTCATTGATGATCTGTAAGGGTATCGCGAAAAGACCATCCATTTCGATATTTTCATTATAATAATTACTACTACTATCGACAATAACCGCAGTTTTCATAATACAACCTCCAAGTACTATCATTATACACTAATAATGAAAGGCATACGACCTCACTTGATATATTTATCGGTTTTCGGAATCCATTGAATTGCGACAGTTCCAAGACCCGCGTGCGTTGCGACAGCAGCCGGTAAGTCCATAATATACGCATCATGAGTACCAAAGGATTCAGAAATTGCATCACGAAGGCGTGTTGTTATTTCTTTCGCATCGCTGTGTAAGTAATAAAAATCATACGACTCAGGTGTAACGCCTTGTTCCTTCATATGTTTAATCAACAGTTCGAAAATCTTAGTTTCTGTACGCGCAGTTCCAAATTTTTCGATGGTTAAACCATGGTTTTCAAGATATAGAAGGGGTTTAACTTTTAAAAGTGATGCAAGAGTCGCAGCATGTTTTGAAATTCGTCCACTAACACGTAATTGATCTAAGTTTTGTGGATATACAAATGACTCGGTGCGTAATAAAAATGTATTGATTCGTGTTATCATCTCATCGATTGATACGCCGTTAAGTTCCATGGCTCTTATAAGTTTTACGGTTTGTTGGACCGGACCCCCTAAGGTAAATGAGTCGACAACATGAATTTCGCATCCTTCTACATGTGATGCAGCTTGATTAAAGGCACTGTAAGTCCCTGATAGATTTGAAGAGAGTGTTACCGCAAGAATTTGCTCGTAACCTTCATCACATATTGCTTCAAAAAGATTGATTAATGAACCAAGATTAGGCTGAGAAGTCATAATCTTTTCTTTCTTTGAGAGTAATTCATGTACCTCTTCTTTTGAGATGGTTTCTTGGTCTAAGTACTCAGTGTTGTTGTGGATTAAAGTTAATGGTGCAATAAAAACGTTATACTTTTTAATTTCTTCTGGTGTGAAACATACTGATGAATCACATACAATCGCTAATTTTTTCATACATATCCTCCGATGAAAGCATTATAGAATATAATACTTTGAAAGTCAAACTATTATATTCCTTTATGAAAGAACCAAAATGATTTATAATACATACATGGAACAATTAGACTATAAAACAATTCAATCGGAAGTAATTGCGGAACAAGAGATCAATAAATCTAAATTTATTGGATTTTTAGCGCCAATTAATTCTGAAGAAGAAGCGAAGGCATATTTAAAATCAATCAAAAAAATGCATCCTAAAGCAACGCATCATTGTAGTGCTTATCGAACGGGTGAGATTGAACGATCGAATGATGATGGCGAACCCGCATCGTCAGCAGGCTTACCCATGCTTCAAGTCCTTCGCGGTCATAAACTTGAAGGGGTAATTGCGGTTGTGGTGCGTTATTATGGCGGGGTTTTACTTGGTGTAGGCGGTTTGATTAGAGCTTACGGTTCAACGGTCTCTCTTACTCTTGAAGATGCGAAATTGCTTGCACCTCAAAAGGTATATACGATGGAACTCTCATTTCCCTACGAGTTTATTAACGAGGTGGAATTGCACATTACAAGTGTGGGAACTGTTTTGGATCGTAACTATGATTCCTTAGCACGCTATCAGATATGTGTTACCGATCCAATGTTATTGGAACCGTTAGATGATTTAACACGTGGAACTATAAGTAAGAGTATTATTAAAGAGTCAATTGAGTTTATTTAGGAGGTCTTGATTATGGATATCAAAACAGAATTAAATCATCATGGCATAAAATCAACACGTCAACGTGAAGCGATTTTAACGATTTTAAAAGATAGTGATACACCTATCACAATCAATCAAATTCGCGAATCATTGGATGCGGTTGGAGAATACATGGACTTATCCACGATTTATCGTGTTTTGGATGTCTTTGAACAAAAAAATATTATAACCAAGACAGTGCCACTTGAGCCATCGCAAAGTGTATATGACTATAAACGACATATTCATAAACATCACCTTATTTGTACCCAATGTGGAACCATCACAATTATTGAGGGATGTCCACTTGGAGATTATGAAGGTAAAGTTGCGCGTGATAGTGGGTATATTATCGATCGACATCAATTAGAACTCTACGGGTTATGTCCAGAGTGTCAAAAAAGTGCTTAGCACTTTTTTATGCATAATCCTTTCTTTTATAACATAGTGTAGTAATATGTTAATAGAGGTGAAACTATGAAAACATTAAACAATATATCAATCAAAAACGTCGTACTTAAAGTTTTAGACATTGAATCGATGCAATCTTTCTACGAAAAAACATTAGGGCTTACAGTTCTAAATCAACATGAAAAGAGCGTTGTTTTAGGAATTGATCACATTCCGTTACTCACATTAAAGACTTCCAATCGTTATGAAAAACCCAATCAAAATTACAGTGGTCTTTATCATATGGCATTTTTATTGCCAGAGGAAGCGTATCTTGGGCAATTCATTAAACACCTGGTTGCTTTAAAACAACCAATTACAGGACTTGGGGATCATATTTATTCTCAGGCTATCTATCTCAATGATCCCGAAGGAAACGGGATTGAAGTTTATGCGGATCGTCCGCGATCATCATGGATCATCAATAATGATGGAACGATTATTGGGGGAACAAGGGCTGTGGATGTTGAGGGGCTCATGCGTATCGCTCATCCTCAAGCATGGAGTGGAATGCCTGAGCATACTATATTAGGACATGTTCATCTCCAAGTATCAGACATCGAGAGTGCTCGTAGTTTTTACTTGAATCGATTAGGTTTTGAACTTAAAACGGAAATGCAGAAAGCACTTTTTGTCTCACGTGATGGATATCATCATCACATTGGGATTAATGAATGGGCAGGACCCAATATTGCGGATTTACCTGAAAACACAAGTGGTATGGAATCCTTTACGATTTCGACACCTTCCTTTGTGACCTATAGGGAAGAACTTATTCAAGCGGGTGAGAAGATTGTGGACTTAGATGCGAATCATTTTGAAATCATCGACCCATTTCACATAAACATTATCTTTGAGAAAATTTAATATGATATAATAGGCATATGAAAAACTTAGAAAACAGAAATGTGATTGGAATCAAGGCAGGTATTGTGGGAATAATCTGTAACTTGATTCTTTTTACTTTAAAATTAATCGTTGGTACTTTATCGCATAGTTTTGCGATTCTTGCGGATGCAATCAATAATTTATCAGACAGTTTGTCGTCAATCATCACGATTGTTGGATTTAAAATTGCCGCGAAGCCTGCAGATAAGGAGCATCCCTATGGGCATGAACGTTTTGAATACATTAGTGGCTTTGTAATATCCATCATCATGCTCTACTTAGGTGTAGATATCATTAAATCATCCGTAAAGGATATTTTAAATCCGATGCCTATGCAAATGAGTAAGGCTATGGTGGTTGTATTAGTAATATCTATTATTGTGAAGTTAGGAATGTCTTTATATTATTCAAAGAAAGCTAAAGAAGCTGATTCTGAGGTGTTGGTTGCGAATGCAAAAGATAGTCGTAATGATGTATTTATAACCAGCTCTATTTTATTTGCTCTTTTCATTCAATATTATTTTAATCTGAGGATCGATACGTATCTTGCGATTATCATTGCATTATTTATAATCTATTCATCAATCACAATGCTTCGAGAGTTTATGAATGAGCTTCTGGGTAGTAGACCGGATACGGATACATTATTAAAGGTTAAACAAATTTTATGTGACAACCCGCAGATTGAAGGATATCACGATGTGATGATTTATAACTATGGTACATTTCATGTTTATGGTGTTGTGCATGTGGAAGTCGATGCTAAGTTATCATTAATTGAAGCTCATAATATCATTGATGCGATTGAGCGCGAAATAAAGAAGGAAACAAATATAGACTTAGTAATACATCTCGATCCTTTGGATATGGATAGCCCAGAGATTTTAAACATACAACGTGTGATAAAAACTTACTTGAAGGAATCCTGCGAGGGATGTAAGTTTCATGATTTACGTATAATTAATCATGTACTAAGATTTGAAATTGTTCTGTGTGATGGATTAAAACATGAACCTGATCGCATCAAACAAGAAATTACGGCGTATTTACGGAGTGAAGGAATTCAATACGAATTAGAAATTACGATGGATACAGATCAATTAATTTAAAAAACGTCTTGGTTACATAACCCGGACGTTTTTTTTAGAAAAATGTAGCGAAGATGCTAATTGACCAAAGTGTGAGTGGATAAACAAGAAAGAGTGAAGAAATTAGTGTTCGAAGTGAGTCGTACTTTCTAATTTGAGAGAATGGAAAGAATAAGATGCTTAAAGAATAAAAAGGATTCATTAAGATTGATAGTATCAAAGAGAGTATGAACCACCCAAATAACTGATTATAAGAAGAGTCTCTAAAAATATAGAGAATACTTAAAAATGCGAGAATGATACCAGCGTCTTCAATAAACTTAAAAATCAGAAAGAGAACGCATGGTAACAGGAACCAACCAATTAATTGAAATGTTGGATATTTTTCAGTAATAAAATATTCATACAGATATAAAAGTATAAAAATTAAGAAAAGTGTAATGCATAGGTTTGTATGAACTTGATATTGCGGTGCTACGACGAAAGCATTGAATAATGCATTAAGTATAAACACAAGAGTACTACCAATAAAGAGTTTGTAAAGCATAATCCGTCTATTTTTTGAGGCAAGAAAACAATGAAATCCGAGTAAAGCAATGAGCGGATTGATGAGTGGTAATAAATCTTTAAAATAACTTATCGAGCTAAGTAAAGTATTCAAAGTATCAACTCCTTCTATAAATATCATAGAAAAATATTGAAATTTTCGCCATTGAATTTACTTACATCGACCTTACATTGTTGTAAGTTAGTTCGTACTATAATTATAGAAATGTTTAACCTTATTTTTTTGAGGAAGTATAAAGATAAACAATGCAAGTAGGTAGAATAGCTGTGCAAAAAGGTGAACTTGAGGAATCGGAAAGGATTCCGCAAGAGCACCAAACACGACTTGACCAAACATGCCAGATCCTGAAATAAGAATGATGAAAAAGGAATTAACTTTAGCGCGATATTGTGCAGGGACATGCTTTTGGACGGAACTTATTCGAATGTTTGCACTGTTCATACCCAATACGCCAAGTGTCATGCGAATCAGCACCATAAATGGAAAAGAGACAAAATAGAAAATACTCTCAAGTACGATAAAAAGAACGTAGACAGAAACTGCGATTGTATAACGATGGTTATCTTTAAAAATAACAATACTGTGGATCAATCCACCAATTAGGTAACCAAGACTTGCGAGGGATTGCAGTGTGGCGAAGTGATTTTCGTTTAAGGAAGGACTCGACATGAAGAAAGGATACATTAAAGTTGATGAAGAACTTGAGAAAATAACAAGTGCAAAGAACATGAATACTGAACGAAGTGCGCGATCTGATTTGAGATAGTGTAGACCTTCATTCAGATCATTAAATAAATCGTTTAAGTTCGTTTGGTCAGAATGAATATAGTCAAATTTCGCATTTATCTGATACTCAATAAGTACATCAATCATCGTTAGAAGGGCATATGCGAAGAATATAAAATCCAGACCAAAATAGCGGTACAAGATCATAGCGATGGGTGTAACGATTACACTGCATAAAGGATGAATTGTATTAAGAATCGCATTACCTCTAGAAAAATCTTCCGGGTGAATGATTTGAGGAATGATGGATTGTGATGCAATTGCGGAAATGTTTCCAAGCGAGCTAATCGCAAGGATTATAAATAAATACGAGTAGTAATTAAACGAAAAGAAATGGACGTACAGTCCAGCAAAAATAAAGACTATAAGTAAGATCGATTCGTTTGTTATGAGAACTTTGAGTGGGTTCTTACGGTCAATAAGGGGTCCAATTACAAGTGGAAGTATTAAATTAGGGATCATAGAGAGTGCTGCAAAGATTCCTGAAAGTAAAGTCGATTGTGTTTGGTCAAAGATTACTAAGCTGAGGGCAAGGTTAAGTCCGATGCCACCCATTTCTGAGAAAATAGTACCTAAAAATACGCGAATAAAGTTTTGATTCCATAATGGTTTATGCATAGAAAAACCTCCTACTTTAATTAAACACGTTTTGTTTAAAAGATGTAAGAGGTTGATATTGAGAAATTATGATGTGATTTCAACTGATTTTAGACAATAATGAAGGGAAATTAAGAAATATTGAACTCACTTGTAAGTGCGAGTGCTTTTTTATAGAGACGATTGGCTTTGTAGTACTGAATGAGAAACTTCACATACATAAGGACATAGCCGTGATGAGCTTGAAGATTTGCGGTATCTTTACACATTATTAAAATCGATTCATATTCTTTCTGATGAATATAGTCTGGATTTTCTAACATAAAATCGAGTAAGGCGTAGACAGTTTTAGAGAGTCGATCTGTTGGCTTTTCCAGTTGATCGAAATGGTTTTGAGCTAGATCTCGTTTGTTTTGGAAAATGTTTAGAAGACACGACTTTTGGAGAATTAATGTGTTTAGTTCAATATGTTGTAATGTTTCGCTTTGGGTGTGTTCATACGCACGGGTGAGATGTAGTTGAGCTTTTGTGTAATCCCCAATCAATAAATACGTCGCGCCGAGGTTGTAGTTTATTGAACTTGGAGCGTTAGAATCTTTGAGATAACGATTGAGCTTTAATCCGCGATTATAATAAAATTCCATCATTTCTAACTGATCAGGACTTGTATAAGTTAAATTCGCATAGGATGAACCCATCGTAAACGAGCTCAAATACATTCCTTTAACGTTACCTTGTTTTGAAAATCGTTCGTATGCTTGACTAAGTGTTTCAATCGCGCTGTAATAAAGTCCTGTAATATAGTAAGCAACGCCGAGTTCTTGGTGAATAATACCGTAGTGATCAATTCCCGTTGCATGAAGTAAATACTGTATTTGATCTTCTGAATTCAATGTTTGGGAATAAGCAAGGGTGTAAGCAAGGCGTTGATCAACAGAAAACAGCGCTTCAAAATCTTTGAGACGATTAAGGTATTGAGCGTCGTTTGTGGAATAATAAAGCAGAATATGTGCATTAATTGTTTGATGAGAGTATAAGCACTCTGTTGCAAGGGTTTCTAATTCTTTAGGGACTGTTGGAGTCGTATATGCCAGATAATCATTCCAAAAAGAATTAAAACCGGACAAAAACAGTCCAATTTTTGATTGATCTCGTACTAGATTAATTCCTAAACAATCAAACAGTAAATCAAATATTTCATCACTCGGTGTAACGGTGTTTGATTCGATTTTAGATAGATAAGACACCGAACAGATTCCTTCGCAAAGGGCTTGTTGACTCATGTTTTGCTTAAGTCGTTCATTTCTTAATAGTGTTCCAAGCATCGTATTACCCCCTTTAAATTCATTCTATCACAAACTATTGACTGACACGGTTATTATGTTAAAGAGTTGACAGTTATGACATAAACGCATATGATTAGTAAGAAATAGGAACCTTTAAAATTGTCCAGAGAGGCAAGCAAGGAAAGAGAAACAACCACTTCATCAAATGATGAGCCTCTTTTCGTGCGCGAGAAGGGGCTCTTTTCTATGATTGGAGGGAAATTATGACAAAAATGATTATGAATCAAGAGGAAATCCAACGTGCAATTAACCGTATTGCATTTGAAATTATAGAACATTATCAAGGCATTGAAAATATCGTACTTGTGGGAATTGAAACACGAGGTATCGATATCGCATCTCGAATACAGAAAAAACTTGAAAGCATTGAAGGACCCGTTGCATGTCTGAGTTTAAATATTCATGATTATCGTGATGATGTACGCTCAAAACAAATCTTTGAACGATCTGATGTTTTAGCACAAAAACACGTGGTTATTGTGGACGATGTTTTATTTACAGGAAGAAGTGTTCGATCATCGATGGATGCTATTATTGATTTAGGTCGTCCTTCTTCAATTTCCCTCGCTGTACTTATAGATCGAGGCCATCGCGAGTTACCTATTAGTGCAGACTTTATTGGTAAAAACATTCCAAGCTCTCAGAAGGAACGAATTTACGTTCAGACGATTGAGACGGATGGTATTGATAAAGTTGTGCTTGAAACTACGTAAAAGGAGAACGGAATGGAAAATGTTATTATTGCACTAGATTTTGAAGGAACGGAAGAAGCGTTGTCTTTCTTAGACTTATTCGAAGGACAACAACTTTTTGTGAAAGTAGGAATGGAGCTATATTATCAAAGTGGACCCTCAATTATTCATGAAATCAAAAAGAGAGGACATAAAATCTTCCTTGATCTTAAACTTCATGATATTCCAAATACTGTTGAGCGTACGATGCGTCGTTTAAAAACAATGGGTGTTGATATGACAAATGTTCATGCAGCTGGGGGACTTGAAATGATGGAAGCGGCTCGAAATGGTTTTGGTGAATCTGGAATACTTATTGCAGTTACACAATTAACCTCTACATCTGAATTTCAGATGCAACAAGAACAGTTAGTACACGCCTCATTAAATGATTCTGTATTACATTACGCAGAATTAACACGTAATGCAGGACTTGATGGGGTTGTATGCTCTCCTTTAGAATCAAAATGCATCCAAGACACACTTGGAAGTAATTTTCTAACGGTTACACCAGGAATAAGACCGAATGCTTCAGAAAAAGGTGATCAAAAGCGCGTTACAACACCTGCACAAGCTAAAGCAAATGGTTCAAGTTATATTGTTGTAGGAAGACCGATTACTCAAGCTGAAGATCCTGTTTTAGCTTATGAACAAATAGTATCTGAATGGAAGGTGGCATCATGAATACATCTAAACAAATTGCGCAATACTTACTCGAGGTAGAGGCAGTAACATTAAGTCCCGATCATCTCTTTACATGGGCAAGTGGGATTAAAAGCCCAATCTATTGTGATAATCGGATTACGATGAGTTATCCACAGGTTCGAAAATTTATCGCAGAGTCTTTTGCGAATGAAATTAAAACATTATATCCAGAAGTTGACTATATTGTTGGAACAGCAACTGCAGGAATACCACAAGCATGTTGGGTTTCGGATTTACTGGATAAGCCCATGGCTTATGTTCGACCTAAACCTAAAGATCATGGTAAAGGAAAACAGATTGAAGGCATGATTCCACGGGGATCTAAAGTGATTGTTATTGAAGACTTGATTTCAACTGGGGGAAGTTGTATTAAAGTTTGTGATGCACTTGAAGCCGAAGGCATCGAAGTTCTTTGTGTTTATGCAGTCTTTACTTATGAGCTTAAAAAAGCTCTTGTGGCTTTCAATGAAGCAAATATTACACTCCATACCTTATCGAATTACTCAACTTTGATTCAGGTTGCACGGGAAATGGAAGCGATAACGGATGATAACCTTGAGTTATTACAATCTTGGGCAATAGATCCATCATCATTTAAATAAAAAAAACTTAGTATATTCTCTATACTAAGTTTTTTTATTTCATATTTTTAAACAATTCAAGTCGAGCTCTGTTATCCAATGAATCATCAGCAATCCCTTTTAGAGGATTATCAGTATTAAAGATTGCGATCGACTTATGAGATTCTACCCAAGTAAGTTCTGGATATGTAACCAAAAAGAGATCATCGAGCGGTGTTGAGTCTAAATAATCTGTGAGGACCCGTTTGGCGAGATAGCCTCCCTCAAATAGATTAAACTCAACAACCCACATATCATACTTATTATCTTTAAGTCGCTCAATGATGCCATCCCCTAATGTCATCGCTTCTTCGTATTTGATATAAAAGTTTTTTTGCTCTTCAATACGATTAACGTCTAAATTATCAACGGGAACCGTAAAGCGATCAAGAACGACATTAAATCCTTTTAGAATATAGAGGTAATGACTGCGGTGCTCGCAACTCATTTGATGATTATTAATAACACGATTAATTCTTTCCTGTAACATAATTATCACTCCTTTAATTTAATTATACTCCACTCTGTTTACTAAACAATACTGAATGGACGAAAACATTCTATATACAAGAAATCAATGCTTAGATGTCAGTTTACATGGTAAAGTTCGCCTATTTTAGGAATGATAACTTTTTTGGGTAAACATTTTTCTTTAAATAATTCGGGATCGGCTTCGATAAGGGGAAATGTATTATAGTGCATAGGTATATAGTAGCGGGAAGATATAAAGTGAGTAGCATGTGCTGCATCATCAATACCCATTGTAAAGTGATCACCGATGGGTAAACACGCGACATCAACTGGGCCGATAAGTTCCATATCACTAAAAAGTGCAGTATCTCCGGCATGATAGAAACGTGTATGACGATCATCGATTACAAATCCAGCTGCAACACCCATTTCCTTTCCTTTATACGAAGAAGAATGGAGAGCAGGTGTCATTTTTATGGATGCAAAGGGAAGGTGGTACGTACCGCCAAGATTCATACCAATGGTTGAGAGACCTTCTTTCTCTAAATAGTTTGCAAGTTCTACAATACAAATTATCGGTGCATTGTTTTGTTTAGCGATTAATGCTGCATCGCCAACATGATCTTCATGTGCGTGAGTTATAAGGATAGCATCGACGGATATTTTTGAAATTTCGGTGGAGCTTAATGAATTTTCTGTAATAAAGGGATCAATAATTAAGCGCTTGTTCTCGCTACAAATAATTTCAAAACACGAGTGACCGTGCCAAATAAATTTCATAAGAAAACCTCCTTTACTTTAGTGTAACACGGGATTGCGTGTAAGCGATGTGAAAGAAAAGGAGTGAATAAAGGCTTGCACAACAATGGTATTAGGTGTATACTACTAATGAATTAGGTTAGCCTAATTATTAGAAAGAGGTATGCAATGACACCGAATCGTGAAGATTATATAAAAACAATTTACTCATGTAATGAAAAAAATGAAAAGCTAACCAATAAGGAACTTGCTGAACGATTAGGCGTTTCTCCTGCTTCAACAAGTGAGATGGTTCGTAAACTCATTGAATCAGATCATGTAGTTAAAGATAAAGAATTGGGATTATCTTTAACTGAAAAAGGGACGTTGGAAGCGAAAACCTTAGTTCGTAAGCACCGCCTTTGGGAAGTATTTCTAGTAGAGCATCTTGGTTATTCCTGGACTGAGGTTCATGAAGATGCGGAAGTTCTTGAACATGGTACTTCAGAACTCCTTGCAAATCGATTGAATGAATTCTTAGGATTTCCAGAACACTGTCCTCACGGAAGTCGTATTTATGGTAATACGACTGCAGATATTAATCAGTCTGTGCCATTGAGTTCACTTAAAAAAGGCCAACGTGGTGTGTTATCAAAAGTTAGGGATCATGAAGAGCTCTTAAATTATTTAGAACATGTGAAATTGAATTTAGGTGCAACGTTTGAAGTTGTGGAAGTTGATCCATATGAGGGACCCCACCATATCTTGATCGACAATCGACATGTTCCGGTTAGTCATAAAGCATCACAAGAAATCTACGTAATATTAGATAGCGAGGAATAGTATGAAAAAAATATTAGCAGTTTTACTTGTTTCACTCTTGGTATTAACAGGGTGTAAATCAGCACCGAACAATCCATCAACGGAAAATGATGGGAAAATAAATGTTGTTGCGACAACTACAATGATCAAAGATCTTGTGGAAATTATTGGTGGCGATAAAGTATCTGTAAATGGAATGATGGTAGCAGGGGTTGACCCTCACTTGTATAAAGCCAAACCAAGTGATGTGAAAGCAATTCAAGAAGCAGACGTCGTCGCATTTAACGGAGTTCATCTTGAAGCCAAATTGGATGATGTACTCTCAGGTCTTGAAGGTTCAGGAAAAAACATTATCAAATTAGAAGATGCACTGGAACCAAGTGATATCATCAATGATGATGAGCAAGGTGGGCATGATCCACATATCTGGTTTGATGTAAATCTATGGAAAAAAAGTGCACAACATGTAGCAGATAAATTATCAGAATTTGACGCAGAAAATAAAGACTATTATCAACAAAATGCAGCACAATATGTATCAGAGTTAGTAGATATGGATACATATATTAAAAACCGCATCGCTGAGATTCCTGAACAGCAACGTGTGTTAGTAACAGCTCATGATGCATTCGCATACTTCGGTCGTTACTTTGGCGTTCATGTGGAAGCAATTCAAGGAATTTCAACACAATCTGAAGCTGGTATTGCAGACATTAATAAAGTTTCAGACTTGATTGTTGATCGAAAAATTAAAGCAATTTATACAGAATCAAGCGTACCTAAGAAAACAATTGAATCCTTACAAGCAGCAGTAAAAGATCGTGGCTTTGATGTTTCAATTGGTGGAGAAATCTATTCGGACTCCTTAAAAGAAGATGCGAGCTATATCGAAACGTATAAAATTAACGTTGATACAATTGTAGACAACTTAAAATAAAAGAAAAGGGAGTGTGAATATGGCAGAGAAGGAATATGCAATCGAAGTAGAAGATTTGACGGTTACTTATGACGTTAAACCTGTTTTGTGGGATTGTGACGTGAAATTTGAAAAAGGTAAATTGACCGCAATTGTTGGGCCAAATGGTGCCGGTAAATCGACCATGATTAAGGCGATTATGGGTCTTTTAAAACCTATTTCAGGGAAAATAACCATTAACGGACAGCATCAAAAAGATGAGTATAAGAATATCGCTTATGTACCTCAAAGCGGAAGTGTTGACTGGGATTTTCCAGCAACCGTGGAAGACATCGTTTTGATGGGGCGTTATGGCCACATTGGTTGGATTAAACGTCCACGTAAAGAAGACCGTGAGATTGCTAATGAGATGCTCGAACGTGTTGGGATGAGTGCATATCGAGATCGACAAATCAGTCAACTCTCTGGTGGTCAACAACAACGTGTTTTCCTTGCTCGTGCATTAACACAACAAGCTGAAATTTATATTTTAGATGAACCTCTAAAAGGAGTCGATGTTAAGACAGAAGAAATCTTAATGACACTTCTTAAAGAACTTGCTGCATCAGGTAAAACAGTTATTGTTGTGCATCACGACCTTACAAGTATTGAAGGATATTTTGATAACATTGCGCTAGTTAACGTAAAACTTGTTGCGTGGGGTCCAGTTCAAAATACCTTCACACAAGAAAACCTAAAACTTACCTACCATACAGATGTAGGAGGTATTGTAAAATCATGATAAATGCAATTATAGATTTGTTTAGTAATTATACATTTCAAATCGTTGCACTTGGATCGATTGCGTTAGGAATTCTTACTGGAGTTACTGGAACATTTGCAGTACTTCGAAAACAAAGTTTACTTGGAGACAGTATCGCTCACTCTGCATTAGCGGGGATTACGGTGGCATTTATTATGACCGGTACTAAAAACACAGAAATACTGCTTCTAGGTGCACTTATTGCAGGTCTTCTTGCAACGTTTATTATTAACTCAATCTCAAATAACACTCGAATCAACTTCGAGAGTGCAATGGCACTTGTTATGTCGGTATTCTTTGGAGTAGGATTTATTCTTCTTACTCACATTCAAAAAATGCCTGATTCACAACAAGCAGGGTTGGAACGCTTTCTATTTGGTCAAGCAGCCACGATCTTACAAAGAGATGTTTACTTTGTAATTGGTGTAACACTTGTCGTAGTTGTGCTCATGATTCTGTTGTGGAAAGAAATTAAAGTATTCTCATTTGATCCTATTTATGCACACTCAATTGGGTTATCAACACAATTTCTCAATATTGTATTATCAGGATTTATTGTTGCAGCGATTATTATGGGAATTCAAATGGTGGGTGTAGTCCTCATGTCTGCACTTATCATTGCTCCTGCTGTTGCTGCGCGTCAATGGACACACTCTTTGACGGGAATGACAATTCTTGCTGCAGTATTTGGTGCAATTTCAGGTCTTGGTGGAACAATCGTAAGTTCTCTCATAAATAAATTTCCTACAGGACCTGCAATTGTCGTAATCGCAAGCAGTATTGTTATTATCAGTCTTCTTTTTGCTCCTGGACGCGGAATTATCAACAAAGGGATGCGACAACATGATGCAAAACAAGCATTTGAAGCTGATATGGCGATTATTAACTTATTGACACATCAGTTGTTAGATATTGATGCACATTTTACAAAAGAGCAACTACAAGAAGCATGTATCATTGATCATCATCGCGAAGGAAAATCATTTGATCGTCTCTTCAATAACCTCAAGAAACGTCATATGGTTGAACGTGTGGATGACTCAATGTACTTCAAACTAACACGTGTTGCGAAATTAGAATACGAACAAAATCGAGGTGATCAGTTATGACAATATCAATTCCAGTACAAATTATGATGATTGCGGTTGTCGTAGCATTATCTTGTTCATTACTTGGAGTATTCTTAGTACTTAAAAAAATGGCGATGATGAGTGATGCAATTACGCATACAATTCTGTTAGGGATTGTAATTGGATTCTTTATCACACATGATTTCAATTCACCTTTACTAATCTTAGGTGCTTCCATTACGGGAGTTCTAACGGTTTACTTAATTGAGATGTTACAGGGTACACGGCTTCTTTCGGAAGAGTCATCTATTGGTGTCGTATTCCCTTTGCTCTTTAGTATCGCGATTATCTTAATTACCCGTTATGCGGGTTCGGTTCATTTAGATACGGATGCCGTACTCTTGGGTGAAATCGCATTTGCGCCATTTGATACGATGCTTGTGTTAGGTATGGAATTACCAAAGAGCTTAGTAACCATGTCTGTTATTTTGGTTATCGACTTAATCTTTGTAGTAATTTTCTTTAAAGAACTTAAACTTACAAGTTTTGATCCACTTCTCGCAGCGACACTTGGTTTTGCGCCAGTGTTCTTGCATTATGCATTAATGACGTTAATTTCTGTAACGGCTGTCGGTGCATTTAATGCGGTTGGATCTGTTCTTGTAATCGCATTTATGATTGGGCCACCAATCACAGCATTCTTATTGACACATGACTTAGTTAAATTAATTCTAATCAGTTCCGGATTTGCAGTTTTCAATGCAATTTCTGGATATCAATTTGCGAGTTACTTTGATGTTTCTATCGCAGGAAGTATGGCACTGATGACAGGAATATCATTTGGTATCGTATTTCTCTTCTCACCACGAGAGGGTTTAATTTCAAATAAAATTCGCCGTCACCAACAAAAAAGCGAGTTTGCTGAACTTACAGTCTTATTCCATCTGTTTAATCACGAAGAAAGTGATGTTGAAGCAGAAGAAGCAGGCGTATGGAGTATTTACGAACACCTCAACTGGTCTCAAACAAAGATACAAAAAATTATTGAAAGTTTAGAAATGAAAAAGTATGTCACAATTGATCGAGATATAATTAAACTAACGAATTTAGGCCGTGAAGTAAGTATCAATCATGCTGAAACAATCTTTGACCGCTAGCAATAGCGGTTTTTTTATATCAGAATCCCCAATTCGTGGGAAGTATTTGTTATGATGAATAGGGTGATAAATATGGAACTATCAATTTTAAATTGGATACAGACTTTGAGAACACCGATGTTAGATCGCTTTTTCGCGCTCTTTACATCACTTGGAGATCATGGAGAGATTTGGTTTATAATTCTATTAATTCTATTTGTAATGAAAAAAACACGCAAGGTCGCAATACTAGGGCTCATTGCGATTTCGGTAGAGGTTGTATTAATTAGTGGCATTATTAAACCAATTGTCATGCGACCACGACCATTCTACGCAAATCCTGTGGACTTAATCATCTCGGTCCCAAGGGGATCTTCTTTTCCTTCAGGACATGCAGCCAGCTCTTTCGCAGTCGCGATGATTTTGTATTTCAATAATATTAAGTACAAACCAATTTATATATCATTAGCGATATTAATGGCATTCTCGAGACTCTATGCATACGTTCATTACCCATCCGATGTCTTGGTTGGGACACTGTTGGGAATTTTTATCGCATATGAAGTTACAAAATATCAGGATGTTCTTTTTATAATTATGAATTCAATCCTTGTAAGAATTGGTATAAAAAAAGAAATAGCACCTTAAGGCTATTTCTTTTTTTTATGAAGAAACGATTGAATCAGAGCTTCACGCTGTTTGAGATAGCCGTGATCTTCACGACTTGGATGAACGCGATGCGCAAGCAAAATCATTGCGCGATCGTTATGAAATATAACCATAGGACCGGTAAAACCCGTATGATAACACGCATTCATGTCATGATGAACATAACGGTTCCATCCATACGAACGTAATTCAATATCAGTTTCTCGTATTAGTTGATGGTACTCTGATGTTAAAAGTCGAGAATCTGAAGTAAGCATTGCTTCCATAAACCGTTTCAAATCGTGCAAAGTGGAAAAGATACCGGCATTACCAGCAATACCACCACAGTTTCGCGCAGTCTCATCGTGGACAATACCTTGGATTAAGCCGTATTTCTTTGTTTTTTCTGTAGGAACACACAAGAGCATATTTTTAGGATTAAACATCGAATTCGTCATGTTTAAGGGTTTAAAAATCGAATTATGGAGGCTTTGTTCTAAATTGGTGTCGACAGCCTCGATAAGGTATCCCAGGATTAAATAATTAATACATGAGTAGACCATTATTTGATTTGGTGTATTTATAAAATCGACACAATTCATGACACTATTATAGATTTGTTGGCGATCCATTTCTGCGCGTCCAGTAACACTTGGTGCCATACCAGATCGATGAAGCAGACATTGTGCGATTGTGATATTGGGTTGTTTAAAGGCTTTGATATATTTTTGAATGGGTGCATCTAAAGAAAGTACACCTTGATCACAAAGCTGGAGGATTCGTGTTGTTGTGAATAATTTGGTGATTGAAGCAATATCGAATTGATGTGTTGCTTCAAGTGTTGGTCCTCCAAATGTTGTGTGCCCATAAATTGTCTCAGTCCATGTTCCATTTTCATAGATGGCAAGAGCAAGGCCACTTACGTGTCCAGCATCAACCATCTTGTGTGCTTGCTCTATAATTGAATTCATTACAATACCGCTTTTAGGATGTCGGACGGTGTTTTTAGTATCCAGTCAATATCATCCATTCCTTCCATTGAAATATTTCCCCAACTTGCAAGCCCAAAAGCCATTCCAGCGGCTTTAGCTGCTTGGTAGTCAAAGATACTGTCTCCAATATATAAAGCACGTTTTGGATCGATATCAAGCATTTCTGCACATACAAGCAGCGGCTCAGGATGTGGTTTATGATGCTTAGTGTCTCCAGATAACACAACAGCCTTAAAATACTCATCCATTCCATTTTCTACAACATCAATGTCATATTGCAAGCGTCGTTTTGATGAAGCGACACCTTGTTTTACTTTGTCATCAAGTTCTCGAATTACAGATTCAATTCCTTCAAATAACGTTGCGGGATGGGGGTATTCATTGACATATTGAACCCATCGGGGATAAACATCCGTAGAGATTCCTAATGCATTTAAAACACCGTGTCCGTCATAACACGTTAAGTGCATCAGCTCATCATATGTCATCTCTATTCCAAGTTCCTCTTCAACAATTTTCATTAATGGGTAAAGGTTCATATCAAATGTGTTTACGACCGTCCCATCAAGATCGTAGATAACTGCATCATAGTTCATACGTTTCCTCACTTTTAATTCTATTATACATGATTTAGGATACGGGTTCTTGGACAAATAATGAACGATTTGAAATCAAAAAGTAAGAAAATGTATCGGAAACGTGATTTTTGTTCATCAAAAGCGAAACAATATGAAAAATTAGAGAAAGGAGTGGGATGAATTCCCATTATTTGTAACGTATAATAAACTAGGAATGGAGACGATACTTATGAAAAAACGAATTACCTTATTATTATGTATTGTATTGTTAACAGGTTGTGGCGCAAAGACAGAACCCGAAGAAGTGCTTGAGTCTAAAACACTTACAACAAAAGATGTGGAACTTCTAAAAAAACATGGCTTGGATGTTACTGAGAGTAATGAAGTTAAGGTTGATAAAGATGGTAATATGATCTTTACTGTTGATGAAAAGGAAGTTAAAGTTCCATTTACTTTACTCGATGATAAAGAAGCAGATAAAAAATTAACTGAAACATTGAAGGAACAGAAAGAGGTATCTAAAAAAGATACTGATCCGAAAAAAAATTCAAAAAAAGACACCAAAAAGGATTCGAAAAAAGAATCAAAAACAGAGGCTTCTAAAGAAACTAAAAAAGAAGAGAAAAAAGAAGTTGAGAAGAAACAAGATAAAGCTTCTGAGAAGAAAGAACCAACGGTGACTTATCGTGAAGCGAAAGACTATGAGTCCATCGCATTTTCAGAAGAATACCGCGAGGATGCATCGATGAATAAAGGCGAAAGTTATGTTCAACGTGATGGAGAAAACGGTAAGAAAGAAATCGTCTATAGCGTAAAAGTTGTGGATGGTGTTGATACGGAGTGGACCGTGAAAAGTTCTTCAGTTATCAAAAACCCAGTTAATAAGATTATTGTGAATGGAACTTATGAAGCGAGAGGATCAATCAGTGATGGTTATGCGACAGAGGTTTATAACCTTATTAACGCGAACCGTCGTGCTAAAGGATTAAGTAATCTAACATGGTCAAACAGTCTTTATAATTCAGCACAAATAAGAGCTAAAGAGATTTCAGTTCTATTTGAACACACCCGTCCTAATGGGCAATCAGTCCTCGCGATGGCTAATGATATCAACGGTGAGAATATTGTATATGGTCGCATTGACATGGATTTCTTAGTTAACCTATGGATGAATTCTCCAGGACATTATGGTAATATCATGAATGACTTTAAATATACTGCGACAGCAGTTTATATTGAAGACGGTTATGCATACGCAGTACAATTATTTGGATATTAGTAAAAAAGCGTACTTCTCAATTTGAGAAATACGCTTTTATTTTTGATTTAAGCTAAACGGCCTGTTGCTTCAAGATAAATGTTTGTAAAGTAGTTTACGGAAATAGGCGATATTAGAATACTGAAAGCATATTCTAGGATGTTTCCTTGAGCTGTTCCAGGACCAAACATCGAATCCAAGAGTGTTCTTAATATAAATTGAACAGAGACAATGGCAAGAGAAAAACCAAAAATGCGTAAACGGTAACCTTTGCTTATCTCAAAGCATTTCTCGAAAAGATTATTATCTTCTGGGAAATCCACAATCACAAAGCTTAAAATTGAGAAGGCAAGAGCAATCAAAATACCTGGAACAACTAATAATATAAGTCCAAGTGTAATTGCAAGCCCAGAAAGTAGGTAAAACTTTAGAGCGCGTCCCCAGTCAACATAGGAAGCGACTTGTTTTACGAGGTCCCAATTCAGTTCCGCATCTTCAAGACGACTGAAGAAAACAACCATCTCGACAAGACCTTGCAGTAACATCGATACAATCCCAATAATAATCATGAGAATTGCTGAGATTAATGGATCAACTCCAAAATCGAGGAATCCAAGTGCAAATGGAATTAAGAGGACGACAATTGATAGGATAATGATTTGTAAATAATTATGAAGTAGACTTTTCTTTGTCATAAGTTCTCCTTTATTTTTGTGTTTCAATATGGTTCATAAGTATCGTAGCGTCGTTTTGATCGATACGATAAACTTTTCGATCAACCACAAGCTTATCTTCAAAGACTGAGAGTTTCATGTGTTTCTCGTCCTTAAATGTGAGTTCCATATTATAGGTTACGGCAGGTTGTGATAGCTGACGTGTTGTACCTTTTAGTTCAATCGATTTTAAGAGTGTGATACTATCGAGAATACGATTTGTATCTTGAGTCGTGATTTCAATTTCTTTGTAGTTGTATAATATTGAATCAATCTGTGTTGGATCAATAGATTGGAGTTTTCCTTTGGATAAGTAATTGGGAAGACCCATCAGGACTAAAACACCGATACAAACAATAAAAACAATGATTCTTGAGTTTTTTTTCATGTTTCCCCCTTTATCTCAATTATAACGGATTTTAATAGTAAAATGTTGCGGTATCATATTTTGAACATTGGGATATGTGGAGGTAAAATAAAAAACCACTAATGGGTGGTTTGAAATTTAATATGGTGGAGATGGCGAGAGTCGAACTCGCGTCCAAGAAGTGTTCCACATTCGAATGTCTACAGTTTAGTCTGTTTCTAAATAATCAAAGTTCAAGCTCCAGACAAACCTTCCTTTGATGTGCTCTAAAATTTTCGTGGCATACACCGAGCAGTGCTGGCCCTTATTCTTTGTGAGTGAGTTGATATCGATTGCCCAAAGACCAAACGCCCGATATCAGGCTGCAGCGTTAAACGCTAATTAAGCAGCGAATTGTAAACTGTTGTTTCCAGTTAATTTTTTTTAGCTATTAGGTAGCAACTCCACTGCAATTCGAATCAAACGAAATCCTGTCGAAACCATGACATCCCCAGGACCACCATTATAACAATATTTCCGCAAAACTACAATAATTAGACGTTATCGAAGCTCTTTTTAAAAAATATCAGATGGTGTATTATAGATGGAGAAATAGAGGGACAGAAATCATGAATAGAGAAGTTTTGAGAGATAAAAAACGTATTGTTGTGAAAGTAGGGTCATCATCCCTTACGCATAAAGAATCAGGAGATTTAAATTTTCGTAAACTCGAGCAACTCGTCCGCGTTTTGGCTGATTTAAAAAGCCAAGGTAAAGAAGTTGTGCTTGTGTCTTCTGGAGCACAAGCTGTTGGTCGAAAGGCTTTAAATCTATCTCAAATCCCCGATAAAATGGCTAAAAAGCAGGCATTAGCGGCGATTGGTCAAGCTAAATTAATGATGACGTACCAACGGTTATTTGCGGAGTATAATCAAATTGTTGCGCAAGTATTGCTTACAAAGCATACAATGTTTAAAGAAGAAAGTCGTAATAACGCGAAGAATACTTTCCATGAACTGTTAGAAATGGGTGTTATTCCGATTGTGAATGAAAATGATACCGTTGCGACGCATGAGATTGAGTTTGGGGATAATGACCATCTCAGTGCGTTTGTACTTGCGATGATTGATGCGGATTTACTCATTATTCTTTCGGATATTGATGGGTTTTACACGGATGATCCATCACAAAATGAAGATGCACGACTCATCGAATATGTGGAGAAAATTGATGAGCGTCATCTAAAGATGGGAAAAGAAACAAGTTCGTCTGCAGTTGGTACGGGTGGTATGAGTGCCAAGATTGATGCAGGTCGCATTGTAACCAGTTCGGGAGCAGATATGGTTTTGGCGAACGGGAAAGACGTGAATATTCTTCATCAAATTCTTGATGGGGAAGTAGTTGGAACTTATTTTAAAGCAAATAAATCAGAATCGTTTGATTTAGAAGCTTATTTATAGGAGGAACGATGAAAGACATTGGAATAAAGGCAAAAGAAGCTTCACGCTCGCTTGCACTTTTGACACAAGAACAGAAAAATCAAGCCCTTAAACGTATTGGTGACGATTTATTAGAACAAGCTAATGAAATTATCGAAGCGAATCAATTGGATTTGGAAGCGGCAGATCAAAATGGAATTACGGGTGCATTGCGTGATCGCTTAATTTTAAATCAAGCACGCATAGAAGCAATGGTACAAGGTCTAAATGAACTTACGTTGTTAAAGGATCCAGTTGGTGAAGTTTTAGAGGTTTTAGAACCTGAAAATGGATTGTACATTGAAAAAGTATCCGTACCACTGGGTGTTATTGGGATTATTTATGAATCAAGACCCAATGTAACGGTCGATGCTTTTGGTTTATGTTTTAAAAGTGGCAATGCGGTTGTATTAAAAGGTGGAAAAGAAGCGATACATACCAATATAGAACTTGAACGAATTGTTCGTAACAGCTTGACGGATTTAAATATAAATCCCAACTGTGTCCAAGTTATTAAAGATACACGACGTGAAGTAACGACCCAACTTATGAAACTTAATGAATATATCGATGTATTGATTCCACGAGGGAGTGCGAGCTTGATTCGTGCCGTTGTGGAAAACAGTACCATACCCGTTATTGAGACGGGGGCAGGGAATTGTCATATTTATGTGGACTATGATGCGGATATATCGATGGCTTTAGATATTATTGAAAACGCGAAATGCCAAAGATTGGGTGTGTGCAATACGATGGAGTCTTTAGTTGTTCATAAAGATATTGCACCTACATTTTTACCGTTATTAGTGAATAAGCTTCCTCATGTTGTTTATCATGGGGATTTGGTTGCGTGTGAAATAGTGGATACAATGGTACTTGCAAATGACGTTGATTTTAGGAAAGAGTATTTGGATTTAGAAATGTCGGTTAAGGTTGTGGATTCTTTAGAAGAAGCGATTGCGCATATTAATTTCTATAATACTAAGCATTCCGAAGCAATCATTACAAATAATGAGAAAACGGCTCAACGCTTTACGCAAGAGGTTGATGCTTCGACGGTGTATGTGAATGCATCAACACGCTTTACAGACGGCTCACAGTTTGGTTTTGGGGCTGAGATAGGTATTAGTACTCAAAAGTTGCATGCGCGTGGTCCTATGGGCTTAAAACAGCTTACATCGTATAAATATATCGTAAAAGGAAAGGGTCAGACACGTGTCTGACCCTTTTAATTATTTATCGAGTGTTGTCATTAAAGAACGATCATAGAAAGTACTTCTACGAGATAGCTCTTCATTAAAGGTCTCAAGCCCATCACGCTCGACCAATGTTGGTTCTTTTGAGAATAAATCAGTACCCAAACCAAGGCGATGGCCTTCAATCTCGACACCCATTGCGGAAAGCGTTGTCGGGAAGAAATCAACAGGAGAAAAGGCACGGTTATGAGTTTCTGCTGATTTTTGGGGAGCATTTAGAATTAAGTTAAAGACAGTGCGTTGATAACTTGGATCAAAATTTTCGAAGAATTTTTTATCCATGCTTAAGTGATCACCAGTAATTAGAACGGTAGTGTCCTTATAAAAAGGCTGTGCTTGAATCCAACGAACAAATTTAACCGTCTCAGCCTGTGAAAATTGAATTACGTTAGCATATTGAGAATCGTATGGTGTTGGCGCACCTTCTTGTAAGTAACCGTCGGGGAAATGTGTATCGGCAGTTTCCATCGTAAAATTAAAAGGTTTACCAGTAGTGGAAAGACGTGTGATTTCATCTTTCGCAAAGCGATACAGTTTATCGTCTTCATAACCCCACCAAACTTGATAATCTTGAGGAATGAGGCCTTCATTACGGGCATGATTTAAATCGAATATATTGAATTCACCGTGCGAGGTGAAGTAGGTTGTAAGTCCACCGAAATCAGCATCAGCCCCAAACATAATTGTTTGTTCATATCCTCGGTCATGAAGAATGTCTCCAATACCGCGAGCACCCGGTAAGAAATATCCAGACTTACCGTAATCCTGACCTTCTGCGGGAACTTTTAAAGGAATTCCCATTCCCATATTAACCATAGCTGCCACAGACCATCCGGAACCATAGGTTTGGTAAGGTCCTCCAAATGTGTCATTATGAGAAAAACTAATCCCTTCTTTCGCAAGCTCAGTCATCTCGGGCATTAAATTCACATCCATGTGACCACCTAATTCTTTAGGTAGGTAAGAGTTCTCCACAGATTCGACATAAATATGAATTAGATTACGTTTTTTTTCTGGAAAACGAAGTAAATCATCGCTCGGTTTAACGTAATTAGACTCAATATAGGGAGATTTGCTTGCGACAGAAGTTGCGACTTCATCTAAGCGTAAGCGTTTCACGCCATACACTGTACCCACTAAAGCAAGAACAATTCCAATGATTAAGGTTGATGTACGCAATTGCTTAGCAGTAATTACTTCGCGACGGTGTTTTCTAAAAATATGTAAGTCCTTTTTGTTTAAGAGGATAAGAGCAAATACAATACCAACAAGAGCTGTCTTTACGATTGGTTTTAATAATTCAGTCATAACACTGTCTCCAGTTCCTTTGACTGGGGAAATCAGGTTAAAGATAAACTGCTCTGGTGTTAGTGCACCAAAGAAAGCTGTAAACCAACGTGAGAAGAAGAAAAATGCAGCGCCGATCACAATAAGTATGACAAGAATACTATTTACGATACGATGACCACGTGTACGAACATAATCTCCAGGAATAAAAATAATCGTATTATTGATAATCGCCTGAAGAAACATGAAGAGTAATCCTACTGGAATTGAAACAAGCACAAACTTAAGTGCAAAGCTTAAAGTATAAGCGCTGCTCATTAAAACTTGAGGTTTCTCCAAACCAAAACGGATGAATAATACCGTTACCGCATTAACAAGAATGCCATAACCTAAAAGATTAAACCAAAGTGATTGCTTGTGATGTTCTTGGTTCATTAAGTGTGTACTTAAAAAACCAAAAAAAAATGCAATAAAACTATATGTCATTATTTGTATAATCATAGTAATACCTCGAATCTATATAAACAAAGGATACAATATGAATCCAAAGCATACAAGATGAAAATGGTTAGAAAAGAGAAAAAGAGCCATTTGGCTCTTTTATCCTTGTTTATCTTTAAGAATTGTAGCGTGCGAAGCGGCGTGAATCGCTTCCGCAAAACCACTAGCATCAAGTGAACGAACACCCTCGATTGTTGTTCCACCAGGGGAACAAACACGATCGACAAGTACATCTGCCGGTTCTCCACTTTGACTTAAATAATCTGCACTTCCTGAAACTGCAGCACAGGTAATTCTAAGGGCGGTCTCATAATCAAATCCTTCATCAAGTACTGACTTCGCAAGTTCATCAATAAACTTAAATACAAATGCAGGAGAGCTCCCAGCTATTCCAATAAAACCACTAAACTGTGATTCAGGGATGGATACAAACCCACCAAGTGCATCAAAAATTCTTTGTACTTCTTCGAGCGCTTTGGTATCGATGCGATCGTTGTGACAAATTGCGGAAATACCTCGTTGAATTGCAACATTCAAGTTAGGCATAACTCGGATGATTGGCATGGGACCAGATAGGGATTCAATATCCTCAAGGGTCTTTTTAGCCGCAATAGAAACTAAGGTTTGATGATTTAAAACGGGCTTAATTTCATTGAGTACTGTTTCAAACATTTCCGGTTTAACGGATAGAAATAATAAATCGACACTTTGCGCACAGTCACGGTTTGATTTACATGCATGGACGCCAAGTGCAGATGCTTTATCACAAGTAGACTCATAGATTCTTCCACTAATATAGATTGAATCTTTATTCTCAATACCGTTTATGATCGCGTTAGCCATATTACCAACGCCGATAAATCCAATTTTCATAATTCACCTCATAGAGACTAAAACAAGTCTTCTTTATACATTACGCGATGTACCTGTTGTACCCATTTCTTAAATTCCACAAAATACGCATCATCCTTTACAAACTGAGGTCGGTGCAGTTCACCATAAACACCTTGTTCATATCGATTTCGTACGTTGTGATTCGCTTGAGTGGGTGCAATATCTTCAATACAATTTACGGTATAACTTAAATCTGTATTTGCACTACAAATATAAATACTTGCAGGATCAACGATATTCATGGTTGAAAGCTTATCCATCGTCAAAAATGTTTGACCTTCAATTTGAGGCATATAATACTCAATAATATGTTGTACAAGGAAGGTATGAAGTGATAAATCAAAATCATCACCAATCAAAGTACTGCCCATTAATGCATCAAACAGTGCAAATATTTTATTCACAAAATCATAGGTTCCTGAAGGGAATTCCCCAAATGGAATGGTGTAATTGCCTTCAATTCCCTTTTTAACGACTTTTAATTCATAATCCCACAAGTCCTTTCCCTTATGCGTAAAGGCATAATACGCTTCAATGACATTGGAAAAGAGCGTTACCAACATGTTACTTAATAAGGGTTGAGCCTTTTCAAACGCTAACTTCCCAAATGAATCATAAGTTCCAGAGAAAGGAGTGATATTGTTATCGGTAAAGAAATTAAAATAGGCTTGATGATCGAAATAAGGTTCAACACCAATGTGCATGCGACGGATAAACATACAAACATCTAAGAGCGTATATTTAATCGAAATTTTATAGAATGATTGTCGTTCGATGATAAAGTTAAGAATTGACAACATCGTGTGTTTACCATAATACATGTCATATAAATTTTGAATCACAGGCATATCTTTGGTAAGAATCATCCCTCTTCCGAATGAAAAGTCGGTTGGAGATGCAGTAAAAATAATAATGGCTCGGTTATTGATTCGTTTAAAGAGACTCTCACTTACAATTTCTTGATACTGATTAAATACGATTTCATAAACAAATACTTGTCCTTCAAGAATCATCTCATACGCTAAAACCATATTTTCTTGTGCAAAAATACGATAATGACGTTTTGCTTCCTCTTTAAGATTGAAGAACGCTATAGTAGGATGATCATATTTTGGATTATCACGTGTTTCGAGTAAATAATTAAGGTAAAGACCGTCATTCATCTTTCTCAAAAACGCAAAGGATAACAAGAGTGATGACTTACCAGAGGCATTATCACCATAAATGTAGACGCGTGGTTTTACAGTTCCACGCTTATTTTTAAACTCAACTCTTAAATCTCTATAACATCTAAAATTCTTTAGTGTTAGACTACCAAACATTAAAAGACCTCACTATTTTAAGTATTTATCCATCCAGTTGGTAATCTCTTCAAGTCGTTTAACACGAGCTTTAGGTTTACCAGTACGTGAAAGATCATGGTTTTCTCCACGTAACCAAACAAAACGTGTATCAACGCCGTTTTCTTTGATATATGTGAAGAATTGCATACCTTGTTCAATCGGACAACGATAATCTTCATCCGAATGAATAAAGAGTAACGGTGTTTTCACGTTGCGAGCATATTTAAGTGGCGATTGGTGCCACATTTTTTCAGTGTCTTCAATTGGATCTGCAGCCGTTTGATCGTCCGCAAAGTAAAAGCCAATGTCCGATGTACCATAGAACGAAATCCAGTTTGAAATTGAACGTTGGGTCGCAGCACATTTAAAGCGATCTGTGTGACCAACAATCCAGTTAGTCATAAATCCACCATACGATCCACCCGTTACACCAACACGCTTAGGATCAATTGCATAGCGATCTAAGACAATATCGGTAAACTTCATGAGGTCATCATAATCTACATCGCCATAACGACCAAAGATATCCATAAACTCATTTCCATAAACATCTCCACCACGAGGGTTAGTAAAGAAGACAATATAGCCTTTGTTTGCCCATACTTGCATTTCATGATAGAAAACATCGGAATAGATTGTTTTTGGTCCCCCATGAATATCTAAGATAGCAGGATAAGATTGACTAGGGTCATAATCTTGCGGTAAAAGAACCCAACCATCAAGCAATTGACCGTCATTGGTATATTCAAAGTGTTCAGGTTTTGCGATGTATGTATCTTTAAGAATTGATTGATTAAATTCAGAAACCCTTGAGACTGTGTTATTTGCTAAGTCAAGACGATAGAATTCTTGGAGGTTATTGTTATAGAGTCCAATACCGTAAAAATCATCGTTAAATTTGACCCACGCATCAAGACTTCCTAATGCATTAAATGCACGTTTGATTGATGTACCATCAAAACTATAGAGTACAGTTCGATCACGGTATGTTCCTACAAAATAATAGATATCATCGACGACACGGTTGGTTACTGATCCAGCAAAACGAACATCACTACCAATTGAACCCCAAGCACTTAATCCAAAATCTTGGATCTTAATGAGGGCATTGTGAGTGATTTGATATAAATCACTGTTTTGATTAATACCGTGTTTTTGGAGGTTACTTCCCAATGCGTAAACGGTATCGTTAATGATGAATACAGAACTAAAAGAAAAATCATGTTTTGTGTAGAGAGCTGTTTCTTCGTTTTTCTTAAAATCATACAAATAAATATCTTGGAAGAAATCAGGTTTACCCATTGCAACTTCACGTGCATAAATCATGCACTGTTTTTCTTTATCAAAATGATAAAGCGAAATGTCTTCATTTTTATCTGAGAGTGCGGTGTAACGATCTTCATCAATCGTATAGATAAACAATTGACTGCGTTTCGCTTGATTAAAACCGCCGCCATTTGAGTAGAACGGAATTTCTTCAAACACTTCATAGTATGTGTTAGCTTCCGTTTCCGCGTTATATTTCGAGCGTGCTTCATCATCACCTTCAAGGAAAACGTGATCTGTGACACTTAAACTACCTGAAAGTAATAAATGATTATCATCAATAACTTTTAAAAATCCTACTGGAAACTTGAAAGTATATGCGTGATTTAATTCGCCAGAATGAATGTCATAACGGTAAAATACTGAATGCTTCGCTTTGAGAGCATTCTTTTCGGATTCGATACGTGAAGTAGGGATTAGCAGCGTATCATCAGTCTCCCAAAAATAACGCGAATCATTTCCTAAATCAAAAATACGTTTATGCGTTGATCCATCCGTTAAATATAAATCATGAACATAATCATTTTCATCATAACGGGCATTTGATTTAATAAATGCCATGTGTTTCTTAGCAGGACTTGTCGTAAGTGAAGCCAAATAAGTATAATTCAGAAAATCTTTTAATTCTAATTGTTTCATATGTGTCACTCCTTTTTAGAATTATATCACAATCACGCCAAACAGAACCGTTTAAGCATAAAAAAAAGAGTTGGTGTTACCAACTCCTTAGACATTCAAAATTGAGCAGGGATTACTTAGATCGTTGTTCCTTTAAAGGAATAAATAGTCGAAGGACCGGAACCATCACAGCTGCGACAATACCGACCGCAAACCCGGTGTTATAAAGGTTCATCCCTGCATGCAAGGAACCCGAATTAAGAACAACAGAAGAGTTTATAAATCCAGCAACAACACCCCAAATAAATCCAAAGTCTCCTGCAATCGGTGCTAGGGCGGTACTAAAAAGAGCACCAAGCAGTACTGCAGGCTGATCTAAAGACCAACTCTTGGTAAGTCCACCGAGATAGATACCGATAAAAATAGGCGTAATATTTTTCCAATGTTTCCCAGCTCCTGAGAAACCAATTATTGTGAGAATACCGCCAATATTGGGTCCATTAAGTGCACCTTTCGCAACCACAAGCACAAAGAATAACGCTAAAAACCCGTTCACGGACATATTAATTAAGACAGCGCCAAGACCGTATTTTTTATAAAAATCGTTATCACCATGTCCTGTTTCATGAAGCAATTGGCGATATTTTTTAAAAGCATCATGATCACTGAGCCAACCGATATAAAACAGCAACAGAAATAGAATTGATAAGACAATTGCGGAGGGAACCGTATATTGAGTCGTTACGATCATGCGTTTATAGGGTACATAACCGTATGATTTCATGACGGATACATAGAGCGTACTCATAATACCAATCGCGAAACCAATATTCGCGAGGCTATAACCGTCATGAACTTTATATAAAGAACGTGCGACGGGTTTAATCGTAAATCCAATCGAGAGACCTACCGTAATACTCAAAAGTAATCGTAAGTAGAGAGGTAGGTTCACGACAAACATTAACTCACTTACAATTGGGGAAAAACTTGTAGCAAGCAACGATATATGTACGATATCTTTATAGGGCTCTTTGGTAACGAGTGCATAAAGATATGTACCAATGAGAATCGGAATAATATTGACAATGTTTTTACCAAACAATCCGAAACTTAACATAAGCATAATTGAGGCAATGACCGAACCTGAAAATTCGGTCTCAGAATACATAATGATTAAAACGGAAACAAGCGTGATCAGACCAGCATTAAAGAGTGCTGCGCCAACGCCGCCGATTGCGAAATAATCGGTAATCAAAATATCTGACTGAACAATGATCTGAATCATTCCAGAAAAAATAGCTTCAAGTGAATCAAGAACAAAAGCAGAGCCAATAAGTAAAACACTTAAATATAAGAAAAGCCGGTTTGTTTGATTACGCATAAATCACTTCCTTTTTCATAAATATAACTTAATTTTTCTTAAATAAAAAGCATTATATGAATAAAAGAACACCCAGAAAACAATAAAAAGAACGCATAAGCGTTCTAAAAATTGTTCTTTGAGTTTTCGTCGTCGATTAAATTTCGGATATCAAGCATTTTTTGATCAGTTTTCGCAATCGTCTCTGCACAGTCAAAAAGTTCTTCTGATACTAACTCAATATGACGATGATCTTTTTTATAACGGATTTCATGTTCCAACGAAGCCCAAAAATCCATGGCAATTGTACGAATCTGAATTTCTACTTTAGCGTAATGTTTTCCATCTGAAAGAAAGACGGGAACCTCCACAATTAGATGAAGGCTGCGGTAACCGTTCTCTTTAGGAAATTGAATATAATCTTTAATTTCAAGGACTTGGATATCATCTTGATTTGAAATCATATCTGCGACAATATAGATATCATCGATGTATGAACAGATTACCCGAACGCCTGCAACATCATTTAAGTGCTGAGGGATTGAATCCACATTTAAAGGGACTTCAAGTCTGAGCAGCTTTTCCACAATACTTTGTGGTTTTTTAACGCGTGATTTTATGGTTGTAATTGGATTTCGGGTCGTAAGTGTTCCAAGTTCTCTATCCAAAATTTCAAGTTTGGTGGTGATTTCGCGTACTGCGCAATCATATAAAAGCATTAAAGCAATGAAATTTTTGGTTTGATTTACAAAATCTGTGGGCACTTTAAATTTTTGATTATTAATAATAACTTCATTTCGTGACATAAACTCACCTCTAATATTATTTTATCATAAAATATTAAAAGTCTATGATATCTAGAAGAAAGTAAAAAAAAGAGGGTTACCCC
The DNA here is from genome assembly GCF_900637845.1 of Erysipelothrix rhusiopathiae. Lineage (NCBI taxonomy): Bacteria > Bacillati > Bacillota > Erysipelotrichia > Erysipelotrichales > Erysipelotrichaceae > Erysipelothrix > Erysipelothrix rhusiopathiae. The sequence goes on along the minus strand of NZ_LR134439.1, from coordinate 24,509 downwards.
TCTATTATTGTTACGTCGTATTTTGGTTCATCACGTTCTTTATCAAACGTAATGCTGAGGTCTTTATCGGCAAAAAACCAGTCATCTGATTTTTCAACATAAAAGTTGATGCCTTCTACTTTGATCATTTCCAGTGGTCTACTTGGTTCCATAATTGCCAACGCAAATGAGAAACCACCGTGAGGACCATAAACCTTACCAAAAAATTTAACGCTGTCGTTTGCATTAAGATTCAGTTCGCGAATATACCACTCTGCTGCTTCTTTTGATACTTCTAATTTCATTGTGTCACCTCTTTTAAGTTATGTTATCACACTCTGGTTGAATTATTATGTAATATGCTTACTCTCGATAGGTAGCCATCAAGTCTTTAAACATATCGGCTGTGCTTGGGGGTGTAAAGGATACAGCGTTTGCGCCAGCTTGGATGGTTTTCCGACATGATTCTTCCGTAGGGCCACCAGTCGCGATAATTGGTACTTGCGGATGATTCTTTCGAATTGCTGCAACAACTTCAGGTGTACGCGCTGCCGCGGATACATTGAGTATCGTTGCACCGGCATCAAGACGTGCCTGAATATCTTCATTTTCGTTTAGAACGGTGATAATAATCGGAATCTCAATCGCTTGTTTCACAAGACGTATTAATTTATTTGTAGTTGGAGCATTTAGGACAACACCTGTTGCACCTTGTTGTTCAGCATCAACTGCAAGACCTACAACGCGAAGTCCACGGGTAGTGCCACCACCAATTCCAGAAAAGACTGGAACATCCGCAACATTCTTAATTGCGTGTGTAATAATTGGTTGGGGTGTAAAAGGATAAATTGCGATGACCGCATCGGCATTACAATTACGAATAATTGCGACATCAGTCGTGAATAAAAATGATTTAATCGTACGACCAAATAATTTAATTCCACTTGCTTCCTGAATCGATTCAGGCACACGAATAATGTGTGATCTTAAGTTGCCATTATATTCTGGAACAAACATAATTACCTCCTAGATGAGACGTTTTTCAAATCCTCCGTCTACTTTTAAATTTTTTGTAACAATGATAAATGCATTGGGATCATGTTTTCGAATAAGTTGTTTTAATTCAACAACTTCACTTTGCGCAACAATGGTTACAAATACATCCATTTGACTACCTGTATATGCACCATAGCCATCCCAATACGTTACGCCACGGTGAATAACTTCAATAATTTCTCGTTTGATATCTTTGTTTTTCGTGTAAACCATAACACTTACCTCAATATTATGTTCATGGAACTTATCAAGACAGAAAGAAAAGATAAAGGAGTACACGAGCGAGTAAAGTGCAGTTTGTGCATTATAAACAATTAAACACACAAGATAAATTGAACAGTTCACCATTAAATATAATGAACCCAAACTTCCTTTCTTTTTTTGAGATAAATAAAACCCAATAACATCCAATCCACCTGAAGAACCTTTGGCACGATATGATAATGAGGCACCAAAAGCACCAAGAACAGCCGCAATGATTATTGAAATAAAAACATCATCTACAATTGGCTGATTTAGGACAGGAATTAATGTAAAACAGATTGCTTGTGTTACAATAGTTACAAGTGTATAACGCACAAAAGAATGCGAAAACTTGAACCAAGCAAAGACGAGCAATGGAATGTTTAAAAATAAATTAACAATCCCGGCGATATCAAAACCAAATTCAAATTTAAAGACATATTGGATGGCATCGCGCAGTAACTGGGCTATCCCCACCATACCGCCATTGTAAATCTGTGCAGGAATAATAAATAGATTAACAGAGAGTGCAAACATAATTGCACCAGTAATACAGAGTAAATAATTTTTTGTTTTTTTCATACTACAATTATAACAAAATCTCGGTGTTAAGAGTATTGTTTCTTTATGAAAGAATTTGAACCTATAAATTAATAAGATAAGAGGGATTAATGATGACACTACGAATTCGAAAAGCAAACAGGGATGATTTAACCAAAATCATGAACATTATCGAACAAGCGAAGAACGTTTTTCGAGAAAAAGGCATTGATCAATGGCAAAATGGTTATCCTAACGTAGATACAATTTTAAAAGATATACGTGATACGTGCAGTTATGTTATTTTAAAAGAACATGATATTGTGGGAACGTTTATGCTTCAATTTGGTGATGATGAAAATTATGATACGATTGAAGAAGGAAAGTGGCATCAAGAGGGTCCATATGCTGTAGTGCATCGAATTGCGGTAGATCCCACATACTATGGTCAAAAAATAGCGACACAGGCATTTCTTGAAATAGAAAGTACTTGTGGAAAAGCAGGTTATTCAGTACTTAGAATTGATACCCACAAAAACAATCTTGCTATGAATGCACTGTTAGTGAAAACAGGATACCAACTTTGTGGTAAAATAACTTTAAAAGATGGGGGAGAACGACTCGCGTATGACAAAAAAATATAAAATTATTGATTGGCACTGTGATGTGCTTTTAAAACTCCAACAAGATCAAACGCTTCAATTTAAAGATTCGGAAGATTTGGATGTAAACTATGAAAAATTAAAAGCCAGTAATACTAAAGTTCAAGCTATGGCGATTTTTATTGATCCCGATTTGAACTTTGATGATAAATATCAAATTGCTTTAGAACAAATCGAAGCTTATAAGCATCGTGTACTTACAACTCCAGGTGTCGTTCAGTTAAAATCTTTTCAAGATATCGAGAACTTGGGCGAGGATGAAATCGGAACGTTTCTAACTTTAGAAGGACTCGATTGTGTTGGCAGTGATATGAATAAAGTGAAACATCTTTTAGATGAAGGCGTTCTTTCAATCGGTATGACATGGAATGATGCGAATCTTGCATGTGATGGTATTGGTGAACCAAGAGGCGCTGGATTAACCGCTTTTGGGTTTAATGTAGTTGAAGAACTAAATGCTCGTAACTTATTTGTGGATGTATCACATATTAGCTTGAAGGGATTTGATGATGTATTAAATAATGCGAAGCATGTAATCGCTAGTCATTCTAATGTCAAGGCTATCGCGAGTCATCGACGCAATTTAGATGACAATCAGATTCGCCGAATGGTAGAGCATGGTTTTCCGATTCATGTTGTTTATTATGATGCTTTTGTAACCGATGAAGAAAAAGAAACACAAATTTCAGACTTGGTACGTCATATTGAATATTTAAGAAAAATGGACTGTACAAATCAAATTGGACTCGGGTCCGATTTTGATGGGATTGCAACTAAAATCAAAAATTTAGAAGATGCTTCAAAAACCCAGAATCTACTTAAAGAAATTGAAATGGAATTTGGTGAGAGATTTACAAATGGAATCGCTTATGATAACTTTATTAATTATGTTAATCATAAAATGATATAAAGGAGAACTAAAACTAAATGGAAATCTTTAACACTCGATCATTAACACAGAAACAAAGATTTAATGTAGCACTGCTTGTAGGACTTGTATCCGCTGTAGTCTTAGGAATTGTATCTGGAATTTTTAGAAATAAAGTAGCCAACTTTTCACTCGTAATTGTGGGGGTCGGCTATCTAATCGCACTTGCAATTCAAAAATTTGGACGCGGTGTTCAAATAAAATTTTCAATTGCAGCTGCCTTATTCACATTCCTTGCGATTGTCATGAGTGATGTTGTTACGGTAATGGGGATTGCGGGACTCTTTGACTTGAGCAGTTACCAAATTATTTTCAAGTATGCGGCGCAAAATGAAATTCATTCAGTTTTATGGATTGCCTATAGATTGCTTGCGATTTATATTAGCTATAACTATTCGAGGATTATTTAATGGATGGTAGAGAGACGATTGCAACGATAAATCTCGACAATCTTTCGTACAATATCAATAAAATACAAGAAGTGACTGGGAAGTCGCTTTTTGGCGTTGTAAAGGCAAATGCATATGGTCATGGTGATGTTGAATGCAGTCGCATCATGATAGAGGAAAATCTCCCATTTATTTGTGTATCATCGATTGATGAGGCACAACGATTAGTTCATAAAGGAATCAACTACGATATTCTGATTTTCAGTTATGTTGATCCAAAGATTATTGCGGAACAAGGGAAAGAACATTTTATTTATACCATCCCATCAATCCAGTGGTTTCGCGAAGTTACAGCCCTAAACCTTAATCTTCGCATGCATCTTGAAATTAATGTAGGGATGAATCGTATTGGAATTAAAAATGACAAAGAAATTGAAGAAATTCTATCGAGTGATGTTCCACTTGAAGGGATTTACACTCATTTACCTAGTCCTGAAAATCTTGAAAAAGGTAAGGAACAACTCACACGATTTGAGAATATAATTAATGCATCAGAACGCAATTTTAAATGGATTCACGTAGGAAATGCGCCGGTATCTCTAATTAAAGACAATACTTTAATCAATGGATTCCGTATGGGTTTGGCAGTATATGGATATCGCGTAGATATTCCGTCTCTTAAACCGGTTTTATCACTTCATTCGAAAATCTGCCATATTGATAGAGTAAACCCAGGAGAATCGATTGGTTATGATTATACTTACCTGGTAGAGAAGAAGGAATATTTTGGAACGATGCCAATTGGATATGCTGATTGTTTCGATGTTAGAAATAATTTAGTTCCAGTCTACATTAAGGGAAAACCCTATTCAATCGTCGGGAAGATATGTATGGATCAGACAATGATTCGAATTGATGAAAGTGTTTACCTTGGTGACGAGGTTGAACTTATTGGACCTCATCGAACCTGTGTAGAAATTGAATCAATTACAGGAATTTCTAAATATATTCAACTCTCAACATTAAGCGAACGCATTACGCGACACTATACCCGAAAAGGTCAAGTTGTCTATATTGAAAAAAGAAAGTAAAAAAGAGGATTCTAGAATCCTCTTTTTATATGGAATTTAAAACATAGGCTTTGATTTGGCTAAATGAAAATAACGTTAATCCCTCATAAGTACCTTCACGCCTTCTATGATTAAACCAGACCGCTTCCCACCCCGCGTTTTTAGCACCAATCACATCATTAGGAAGTGAGTCGCCAATCATTGTGAGTGGGCCTTCTTGTTGTGCTTCAATAGCACGAAATATTTCCCGGGACGGTTTATAATGTCCGATATCTCCAGATACAATAATTCGATGGGTAGGTAAGTATTTTTCAAGACGCAGTGCTTTGATTTTCTTCCATTGGTGTTCGGAAGGTCCATTGGTTAAAATGTAAAATGGAATATCTCGTTTCGCAAGAATTGTAAACAAATCATGGATTGAGGGATGAAGTTCTAAGCGATCCAAATAATAGGCATAGCGTTCTTGAAAAAAATCCGCTTGCTCATTGCCTATTATAATTCCAAGATCTTCTAAGGGTTTTTGAATTCTAAATCGTCTCATATCAAGATTGGTCATGGTACCGTTTTGAGTTGCATCAAATACAGCGTCACTATAGCTACGACTTTTTATGTATAAAGATTGAACGTCTTCTATGTTTATGAGTCCTGAGTCTTCGAGTGCTTTAGTAAAAGGGATGATTTGGTCATAAATTGTATCATCCATATCAAAAATAAATGTTGTCATAAAATCTCCTCATCACATTGATTATAAGGTGGAATGTATAAAGATAGTAGTTATAAAAAAGGATTAATTTGAATTAATCCTTTTTCTCTAAATTTATTTAATTTCCCACTGACTCTTGTTAGACATCATAAAAGAATTTAAAGAACGTAAGGCAACTTCTACCATGTCTGAAACAGCTTGATCTGTGTAAAAGGCACAATGGGGTGTAATGATAACATTTTTATGGCTTTCAAGTAGAGCAAGTTGATGATTTGAAAGTGTTGAAAGTCGGTGGTCCTTATGGAAAATTCCAAGTTCTCCTTCAAGAACATCCAGTCCAACAGCACCAATATGTCCATTTTCCACGTATTTAATCAAAGCATCGGTATCAATTAATTCACCACGAGCACAGTTTACAATTATAACTCCGGGTTTTGTTAGGGCGAGGCTTTCCGCGTTAATAATGTGATGTGTTGACTCGATAAGTGGAGCATGTAAAGTAATAACATCGGCTTCTTTTAAAAGTGTTTCGAGATCGACATAAGTAAGTACATCTTTGATAGAATCATTTTCATAGAGGTCATAACCAATAATGCGACCACCAAAACCAGAAAGATTGCGGGCGGTTATACAGCCAATACGACCTGTACCAATGACGCCAAATGTCATATTATGCATTTCTTTACCCTGAATTCCTGGCAGTGAGTAATCTTTAACTTCTGCTCGTTTCATAATTGCTTTCATGTTACGAAGCGACATAAGAACTAACATCACCGCAAAGTCTGCAACACAATTTGGTGAATAGGTTGCGTTTGAGAACTTAAGACCTAGATCACGTACGGCATCCATATCCACATTATTAAATCCGGCAGAGCGGGATGCGATATATTTTGTGCCACCTTGCGCAAGAAGTTCAAGAACTTCTCTGCTCGCATCACAATTACCTAGAAAGGCAACAGCTTCATATCCGTTTGCTTCATTAACGTTGTCAATACTCATTTGTGCATTCACAACTTTTAAGTCGATATTCATTTCCTTTGTAAAGCGTTCAAAAGCTTCCTTTTCATCAGGACGTACAGCATAAGCTACTAATTTCATATTAAACATTCTCCTTTATATGATTAAGATGTATTCTTTTAAAATATAAAACCTAGACATCTATTAAGTGTATCCTACAATAGATCACGATAGAAAGGGCGTAATAAGCCCATAAAAAATTCTTTATTGATTTTCAATATCCTTTTGAGACAGAGCATCGCGGTCAACTTCCGAAATGGATTCAAAGCGACTTGAAATCTTTCGAGAGGTGATGTGTAAATCTTTAACATCTTGATTTACATTTTCGATATGCTTACTTAAATTATCCCAACGTAATCGATAGCGATCAAACTCAACATTTAAACGCTTCAGTTCGTCATGAATAACACTTGCATACTTTTCACGTTCTAAATTCACGAGAATTGTTTGAATTGTGGTAAGTGTGCTCATTAGTGTTGTCGGAGAAACAAGCCAGACACGTTTTCGTTGAGCATAGTCTAAAATATCAGAGTGATAGGCATTAATGGTCGCAAACACTGCTTCAGCTGGGACAAACATCAAAGCTTGATCAGAAGTTGTGCCGGGAATAATATACTTATCAGCGATTGCATCAATGTGTTTTTTACAATCCAGCACAAATTGTCGTTCAGCGTTTTGGCGTTGGCTGGTTTCAAGGGACTTATCAATCATGCGACGATAGTTTTCGAGGGGAAACTTAGAATCAATTACAAGAGTTCCGAGTGGTTCTGGCGCAAAAAGCACTGCATCAGGTCGAACACCGGGGGATAGATTATACTGCATTTGGTAGATGCGATCATTTTTATCCCCGAATATTGAAGCTAAAATCTGATGGAGTTGTACTTCACCAAAGGTTCCACGCGTTTTCTTATCGGTTAAAACATCTTGCAAAGAGACAATTTCAACGGAAAGTGCATCAATTTTCTTTTGAGCTTCGTCGATTTTACTTAATCGTTCAACGATGTTTGTGAAGGTATCATTTGTCTTCTTGAATCCTTGATCTAGAGATTGATTAACTTTTTCATCCATAAGCAGAAGTCGTTTTTCGACGCTTTCGGTAAGTTTTGTAAACTGTTGATCCAATTGAAGATTCATTTTATCGTGAAAAAGAATCAAGGCGCGATTTACTTCTTTTTCAAAAACGATGTTACGTTGTGTTAAGTCATTAAACCGAAGATCCATTCGGTCGGTAAATTGATTGAATTTATCGGATGTCTTCTCACGACTTTCGAAATCGAATGCGACCATTTGATTTATTGTATTGTTTGCTTGACTCATCATTAAATCTTTAAGTTGTGCAAACTGATTTTGGAGCGTTTCGTTTTCGACGCTATTTCGTTGTGTTTTTAATTGCATATATATAAGGATAAGTAATAGTGCAATTATAATGAATAATAGAATTTGTATCATATAGACTCCTTTGACTAAAACTATTATACGACACTTCTGCATCACCATGTCAATTTCATGTGTTTATCGAGTAGAAATGACATTTTATAGTATAATAAGGATAGAGGTGTCAGTATGAATAAAATTGGATTAGCGTTATCAGGCGGTGGTGTGAAATCAATTTCCCAACTTCCTGTTATTCGAGCATTAAGTGAAGAAGGTATTAAAATTGATATGGTATCTGGAACCTCAATGGGTTCTGTGATTGCGGCACTTGTGGCTTGCGGATTAAGTTCTGATGAATTAACAGAGATTGTTTTGAAGTTAGAGCGAAATATTAAAGAGAAACATATATTTTCAAAACCAAGTCTTAAGCTTCTTCCTTTTTCAAAAGAAAAACTTACGGCGGGTTATGTAGATGGACAAGAGTTGGAAGATGAGCTTCAAAAGGTTTTGGACGAAATTGGTGTCAATAATATTTCGGAAGTGAAAATTCCGCTTGCAATTCCGGCAGTTGATTTAACTACAGGGAAAATAGTTTGCTTTGTTTCACATCCACAGGATTTTAAAGTGTTAGATCCGATGTGGGATATTGTGACGGATATTCCGTTAGCAAAAGCGGTTCGTGCTTCCTGTTCCTTTCCATTTGTGATTGCAGCTATGGAATACCATGGGTACATGCTTGTGGATGGTGGTGTGAGAATGAATCTTCCGCTTGAATTAGTCGAGGCATACGGGTCCGATAAAACAATTGCTGTGACGATGCATTCCAACGAAAATTTCCATGAGTATAATTCGCTGATGGCTATTGCGACGCGTTGTATGGATCTTATGCGTATTGAAGAAGACTATCATATTATTAAAAATGCGGATATCCATATTAATGTACCACTAGACGATGTTTGGGTTTTTGAACTCGGTAAGGGTCGCTTTACAATGGATCGTGCAGATTTGGTTATAGAAAAACATAAGGATGATATAAAAGCCCTCGTGAAGAAGAAAACACTTTGGGAACGTATAAAAGAAGAATTAGGAGGGGTATAATGATTTACAAAACATTGAGTAATGGAACATCGATGCCGATGCTTGGTTTGGGAACCTATCGTTTACTTGAAGAAGATGCATATGAAATTGTTTTGAAAGCTCTTGAACTTGGATATCGTCATATTGATACTGCGATGATATACGAAAATGAAGAGGTCGTTGGCCGTGCAATTAAGGATTCTGGCGTTTCTCGGGAAGAACTCTTTATAACAACGAAATGTTGGAATGAAGACCAAGGGTATGAGACGACACTTAAAGCATTCGAATTATCGCTTGAAAAACTTGGCTTAGATTATATTGATTTATATCTGATTCATTGGCCACAACCAAGCTCACATGAGACTTGGCGCGCTTTTGAGGAAATTTATCGAAATAAGAAAGCGAAAGCAATTGGTATCTCAAACTTCAATACGCAACAATTGGAAGCGTTGTTGGAAGAAGCGAAGATTGTTCCGATGGTCAACCAAGTTGAACGACATCCATTTCTAGTACAATCAGAATTGAAATCGATGTGTGATCGTTATGGAATTGCATGCGAAGGGTGGATGCCGATAGCTCGTAACAAAGTAGCGGACAGTAATGCTGTGTTGGCGTTAGCGGATAAGTATCACAAAACTGCTGCTCAAATTACATTAAGGTGGCAAATACAAACGGACTGGACAGTTTTCCCAAAAACACAATCGATGAGCCGTTTGGAAGAAAACTTTGATATATTTGATTTCGCACTAACAAATGAAGAAGTTGAAATTGTGAATAAGCTTAATGAAAACTTACGCTTAGGTACGAATCCAAATAAATATAATTTTAAATAGAGCGTCTACGCTCTTTTTTTATTCAACCTTGTGAATCTTTTTATTTAAAGAATGAATAATGTTAATCGAGAGTTGTAGATTTATCAATTCAAAATGGTATAATATACATATATTGATAATCATTATCATTATTATTGGAGGGTTTGTTATGTGGAAAGATACACTATTAAGTTTAAAAGAAACCATACTGTGTGGGATTCTGTTATTGCTCGGTGCAATACTTAATAACAATGTACTATTAATTTTAGCAATTGCAATTGGTGGATATAATCAAACTAAAGAGGGAATTACAGATACAATTCAAAATAAACATTTGAACGTTGAACTCCTTATGATTTTGTCGGCGATTGGCGCATGTTTGATCGGTTATTATATGGAAGGCGCAGTATTAATATTTATTTTTTCTTTATCTGGAGCACTTGAGGAACTAACGCTTGATCGCAGCCAGCGAGAAATTCGTTCTTTAATGGAACTGCAACCGACAGAGGCTACACGTCTTAATAAAAATGGAAGTACAGAAGTTGTGTCCGTTGAGTCATTACAAATTGGAGATAAAGTGATTGTGGCTGTTGGTGAGACTGTTCCAATTGATGCAATGATCTATAAGGGTCAAAGCAGTATTGAAGAAGCTGCAATCACAGGGGAATCGATGCCTAAAGAAAAAGGTGTGGGTGATTCCGTATTTGGCGGAACAATGAATATTTCGCATCCAATTACAATCGAAGTTAATACTTTGGTAAACGATACACTCATTCAGAAAATTGTTAAGATGGTGGAAGAAGCGCAGCAATACCCATCAAAAACAGCACGATTTATTGAGCGCATCGAAGATTACTATGCGCGCGTAGTACTGGTTGTTGTTTTATTGGTGGTTCTTATCCCTATAATTACCATGGGTCAATCCTTTGAAACTGCATTTTATCGCGGAATGATTTTGCTTGTTGTAGCATCACCATGTGCGCTCATTGCATCGGTTACGCCAGCAACACTTTCTGCAATCTCAAACGGAGCAAAACGCGGAATATTAGTAAAAGGTGGAATTCACTTTGAGAACATGATGGATGCTAAAGCAGTTGCTTTTGATAAAACTGGAACTTTAACGCAAGGGGTGCCATCCTTAACGAATATGTTCTATATTGATGATGTTGATGCACGTGAGGTGGGCGAAGCGGTCATCGCAATTGAACAATATTCGACACATCCACTTGCCAGCGCAGTAGTTTCTGGACTTTATAAGAATTTGAATATCGAAGACTATCCATCTGCAAACAACGTTGAGGAAATTGCCGGTTTTGGTATTAAAGGTGTCTACGCGGGAAAAGAATATCGTATCGGTAAATTTGAGCACATGATATCAGAAGATCAAATCGTTACAGACAAGGGCCTTGAATTTGCCGAAAGTGGAAACAGTCTTGTTTATATCCAACAGGATGATGATGTTATTGGTGTTCTTGGACTTACAGATGTTATTCGTCCGGAAGCATTATCTTTAGTACACTGGCTGAACAAAAACAATATTAAGACAGTAATGATTACAGGTGATAATAAAAAAACAGCAGAACATATCGGATCGCAGATTGGTGTATCCAAGATTGTTGCTGAATGTCTACCTGATGAAAAAGCAACGATTATAAGAGACTTGGAACGAGAATACGGAACAGTAGTAATGATTGGAGACGGAATTAATGATGCACCCGCTCTAGCGAATGCTACAATCGGGATTGCAATGGGAAGCGGTACAGACATTGCTATGGAAGCAGCCGACATTATATTGGTTAAAGATGATATCCATGGAATTCAATATGCAATCGAACTATCGCTCAAACTCCGTAAGATAGTTATACAAAATGTGAGCTTTTCAATTGGGGTTATACTTCTGTTGGTGATTTCAAACTTCTTTGATCGAATATCACTGCCTTTAGGTGTTGTTGGTCATGAAGGAAGTACAATTCTAGTAATTCTAAACAGTTTAAGACTCTTGAAAGAAATAAAAATAGAACGATAAGTGATTTTAAAGGGATAATTCCCTTTTTTTATTGCCTTAAACCACCAAATCAAGCCTTTAAAATCACACATATTTAGAATTCAACAACATTATCAAAATAAAGTGAAAATAGTGTTGACGGTGGCTAAAGAGGGTGGTATTATATACAAGCGCTAAGGGAAACCGAGTGCAGAAAATGGTCTTTGAAAACTAAACAGGAAACGTCAATTTCAAAAAGAAATACGGATAAATTAATAAACAAAACTCGTCAGAGTTAAAAAGAGAAAGAATCAAATGGAGAGTTTGATCCTGGCTCAGGATGAACGCTGGCGGCGTGCCTAATACATGCAAGTCGAACGAAGTGAAGAGGAGCTTGCTCCTTGGAACTTAGTGGCGAACGGGTGAGTAATACATAAGCAACCTGCCTCGATGCCTGGGATAACAGAGGGAAACTTCTGCTAATACCGGATACGTTAATCTAAGACATCTTAGATTAATTAAAGATGGGATACATCACAACGAGATGGGCTTATGGCGCATTAGTTAGTTGGTAAGGTAACGGCTTACCAAGACGATGATGCGTAGCCGACCTGAGAGGGTGACCGGCCACACTGGGACTGAGACACGGCCCAGACTCCTACGGGAGGCAGCAGTAGGGAATTTTCGGCAATGGGGGAAACCCTGACCGAGCAACGCCGCGTGAGTGAAGACGGCCTTCGGGTTGTAAAGCTCTGTTGTAAGGGAAGAACGATAGGAAGAGGGAATGCTTCTTATATGACGGTACCTTACCAGAAAGCCACGGCTAACTACGTGCCAGCAGCCGCGGTAATACGTAGGTGGCAAGCGTTATCCGGAATTATTGGGCGTAAAGGGAGCGCAGGCGGTTTATCAAGTTTATGGTTAAAGTTCGGGGCTTAACCCCGTGATGCCATAGAAACTGGTAGACTAGAGTGCAGGAGAGGTTAGTGGAATTCCATGTGTAGCGGTAAAATGCGTAGATATATGGAGGAACACCAGTGGCGAAGGCAGCTAACTGGCCTGTAACTGACGCTGAGGCTCGAAAGCGTGGGGAGCAAATAGGATTAGATACCCTAGTAGTCCACGCCGTAAACGATGGATACTAAGTGTTGGAGAAATTCAGTGCTGTAGTTAACGCAATAAGTATCCCGCCTGGGGAGTATGCGCGCAAGCGTAAAACTCAAAGGAATTGACGGGGGCCCGCACAAGCGGTGGAGTATGTGGTTTAATTCGAAGCAACGCGAAGAACCTTACCAGGTCTTGACATACCGCGCAAAAGCACAGAGATGTGTAATAGTTATGGCGGATACAGGTGGTGCATGGTTGTCGTCAGCTCGTGTCGTGAGATGTTGGGTTAAGTCCCGCAACGAGCGCAACCCTTGTCTTTAGTTACCAGCATTAAGTTGGGGACTCTAAAGAGACTGCCGGTGATAAACCGGAGGAAGGTGGGGATGACGTCAAATCATCATGCCCCTTATGATCTGGGCTACACACGTACTACAATGGCGTATACAGAGGGCAGCGAAGCAGCGATGCGGAGCGAATCTCAGAAAGTACGTCTCAGTTCGGATTGGAGTCTGCAACTCGACTCCATGAAGTCGGAATCGCTAGTAATCGCGGATCAGAATGCCGCGGTGAATACGTTCTCGGGCCTTGTACACACCGCCCGTCAAACCATGAGAGTTGGTAATACCCGAAGCCGGTGGCCTAACCTAGTTTACTAGGAGGGAGCCGTCGAAGGTAGGATCGATGATTGGGGTTAAGTCGTAACAAGGTATCCCTACCGGAAGGTGGGGATGGATCACCTCCTTTCTAAGGAGTAATTAGAAAGACGTGAAGTTGACACCTAAAGTTTCCTGTTTAGTTTTGAGAGTCCGTTGGAATCTCAAGAAAAATGATCTTTGAAAACTGAATAACAGAAAAGAAAAAGAGATAGACAAAGAAATAAATGTTATCAACATGATCTTTTCGAATAGTTGTATAAAACTAGATTTACATCAAGTTAAACAAAAACAGTAACTTAAGCAATTAAGTAAGCAATCAAAGCAAACACACAGCTTATCAAGCGATAAGCGTTAAAAAAAACCTGATTTTAAGAATTAGGGCGCGAAATTACATGTGATTAAATATGTAAGGGCGTACGGTGGATGCCTAGGCACTAAGAGCTGATGAAGGACGCGACTAACAGCGAAATGCCTCGGGGAGTGGTACGTACACAACGATCCGGGGGTATCCGAATGGGGAAACCCAATACTGGTTATGCAGTATTACACATAAATGAATACATAGTTTATGATGAGGCAACCTTGCGAACTGAAACATCTTAGTAGCAAGAGGAAAAGAAAACAAAAGTGATTCCCTGAGTAGTGGCGAGCGAAACGGGAAAAGCCCAAACCATCTTCGTGATGGGGTAGTAGGACCACAACGTGGGATATCGAAGCTAGTCGAATGGCATTGAAAGGCCAGTCAAAGAAGGTGCAAACCCTGTAGACGAAAGCGTAAGATACTCTAGTGGTATCCTGAGTACGGCGAGGCACGAGAAACCTTGTCGGAATCAACCGGGACCACCCGGTAAGGCTAAATACTCCTTAGTGACCGATAGTGAACCAGTACCGTGAGGGAAAGGTGAAAAGAACCGCGGAAGCGGAGTGAAATAGATCCTGAAACCGTATGCTTACAAGAAGTCAGAGCCCGTTAATGGGTGATGGCGTGCCTTTTGTAGAATGAACCGGCGAGTTACTCATAATGTGCGAGGTTAAGTTGAAGAGACGGAGCCGAAGCGAAAGCGAGTCTTAATAGGGCGATATAGTAAATTGTGGTAGACCCGAAACTGAGTGATCTAGCCATGACCAGGTTGAAGTTTGGGTGAAACCAAATGGAGGACCGAACCGACCATCGTTGAAAAGCTGGCGGATGAGTTGTGGCTAGCGGAGAAATTCCAATCGAACTCAGATATAGCTGGTTCTCCCCGAAATAGCTTTAGGGCTAGCGTCAATGTAAGGCCACTGGAGGTAGAGCACTGAATGTATGATGGCCCCATCTCGGGGTACTGAATATAATCAAACTCCGAATGCCAGTGGATAGTAGTTGGCAGTCAGACTATGGGTGATAAGGTCCGTAGTCGAAAGGGAAACAGCCCAGACCATCAGTTAAGGTCCCAAAATTCATGCTAAGTGGAAAAGGATGTGGGGATGCACAGACAACTAGGAGGTTGGCTCAGAAGCAGCCATCCTTTAAAGAGTGCGTAACAGCTCACTAGTCGAGTGACCCTGCGCCGAAAATGTACCGGGGCTAAGTATGATACCGAAACTATGGATTTATTGTTTCAATAAATGGTAGGGGAGCGTTCTATACTGCGTTGAAGCTGTACCGTAAGGAGCAGTGGAGTGTATAGAAGTGAGAATGCCGGTGTGAGTAGCGAGATGTCAGTGAGAATCTGACACACCGATTGCCTAAGGTTTCCAGGGGAAGGCTCGTCCTCCCTGGGTAAGTCGGGACCTAAGATGAGGCTGAAAAGCGTAGTCGATGGACAACAGGTTGATATTCCTGTACCCGATACATAAGTGAAGGAATGACAGAGAAGGCTAGGTTATGCCAGCGACTGGAAGTGCTGGTTTAAGCGAAGGAGCTGTATGGTAGGCAAATCCGCCATGCAAAGCAAAGGCGTTACGAGGAGTGAACCCGTGAGGAAGTAGCGAAGTAACTGATGCCAGCTCTCAAGAAAAGTTTCTAGCGTTAATTATGTATTGGCCCGTACCAAAACCGACACAGGTAGGCAAGGAGAGAATCCTAAGGTGAGCGAGAGAACTGTTGCCAAGGAACTCGGCAAAATGACCCCGTAACTTCGGGAGAAGGGGTGCTCGTAAGAGCCGCAGTGAAGAGGCCCAAGCGACTGTTTAACTAAAACACAGCTCTCTGCAAAGTCGCAAGACGAAGTATAGGGGGTGACACCTGCCCGGTGCTGGAAGGTTAAGGGAATATGTTAGAATTCGTTCGAAGCATTGAACTGAAGCCCCAGTGAACGGCGGCCGTAACTATAACGGTCCTAAGGTAGCGAAATTCCTTGTCGGGTAAGTTCCGACCCGCACGAAAGGTGTAACGATTTGGGCGCTGTCTCGGCAGCAGACTCGGTGAAATCTTAGTACCGGTAAAGATGCCGGTTACCCGCAACTAGACGGAAAGACCCCATGGAGCTTTACTGTAGCTTGATATTGAACTTTGAGCCTACATGTACAGGATAGGTGGGAGACTATGAAGCATGTACGCTAGTATATGTGGAGTCGCCATTGGGATACCACTCTTGTATGTTTGAAGTTCTAACCGCGTACCGTGATCCGGTACCGGGAGAGTGTCAGGTGGGCAGTTTGACTGGGGCGGTCGCCTCCTAAAGAGTAACGGAGGCGCCCAAAGGTACCCTCAGATTGGTTGGAAATCAATCGACGAGCGTAAAGGCAGAAGGGTGCTTGACTGCGAGACCTACAAGTCGAGCAGGGACGAAAGTCGGGCTTAGTGATCCGGCGGTTCCGAGTGGAAGGGCCGTCGCTTAACGGATAAAAGCTACCCTGGGGATAACAGGCTAATCTCGCCCAAGAGTTCACATCGACGGCGAGGTTTGGCACCTCGATGTCGGCTCATCGCATCCTGGAGCTGAATTAGGTTCCAAGGGTTGGGCTGTCCGCCCATTAAAGCGGTACGCGAGCTGGGTTCAGAACGTCGTGAGACAGTTCGGTCCCTATCTGTTGTGGGCGTAGGAAATTTGAGGAGCGCTGTCCCTAGTACGAGAGGACCGGGATGGACATACCGCTGGTGTACCAGTTGTTCTGCCAAGGGCATCGCTGGGTAGCTAAGTATGGACTGGATAAGCGCTGAAAGCATCTAAGCACGAAGCCAACTCCAAGATGAGATTTCCCATACGTAAGTAGTAAGACCCCTGAGAGACGATCAGGTTGATAGGTCAGAGGTGGAAGCATAGTGATATGTGGAGCTGACTGATACTAATAGGTCGAGGTTTTAATCACAAAAGATACAACGATTCGAAAAAGATCAAATTTCTGTTATTCAGTTTTGAGAGTTCATCTCTCTAATGCACTACGATCTGGTGATTTTAGCGAAGTGGTCACACCTGTTCCCATCTCGAACACAGAAGTTAAGCACTTTAGCGGCGACAATATCTAGCCACGCGCTAGTGAAGATAGTTCATCGCCAGGTAATTTGACACTCTATTTAGAGTGTCTTTTTTTATGTTTTCAAAGAAGCGCTTATACTGACCATCACGGTATAAAATGATGAAACACGATGTCGATCTAAAAAATCATAGAATAAAGTGGTAAGTCTAAATAGGTGCTGCATTGTGAGCTGGATCGGTATCAAGCTTATAAAACGCCAACTTTTGTGAGCGAAAAGGGAAAAAGAAACAAAAAACTATCCAAAAACCGCCTATAAAAAAGACAAAAAAACAGGTAAAACAGGCATATATGAACCATGAAAATCACGAATGAACTGAAAAGACCTAAAAAAAGAAGAAATGTCAAAATAAAGTGAAAATAGTGTTGACGGTGGCTAAAGAGGGTGGTATTATATACAAGCGCTAAGGGAAACCGAGTGCAGAAAATGGTCTTTGAAAACTAAACAGGAAACGTCAATTTCAAAAAGAAATACGGATAAATTAATAAACAAAACTCGTCAGAGTTAAAAAGAGAAAGAATCAAATGGAGAGTTTGATCCTGGCTCAGGATGAACGCTGGCGGCGTGCCTAATACATGCAAGTCGAACGAAGTGAAGAGGAGCTTGCTCCTTGGAACTTAGTGGCGAACGGGTGAGTAATACATAAGCAACCTGCCTCGATGCCTGGGATAACAGAGGGAAACTTCTGCTAATACCGGATACGTTAATCTAAGACATCTTAGATTAATTAAAGATGGGATACATCACAACGAGATGGGCTTATGGCGCATTAGTTAGTTGGTAAGGTAACGGCTTACCAAGACGATGATGCGTAGCCGACCTGAGAGGGTGACCGGCCACACTGGGACTGAGACACGGCCCAGACTCCTACGGGAGGCAGCAGTAGGGAATTTTCGGCAATGGGGGAAACCCTGACCGAGCAACGCCGCGTGAGTGAAGACGGCCTTCGGGTTGTAAAGCTCTGTTGTAAGGGAAGAACGATAGGAAGAGGGAATGCTTCTTATATGACGGTACCTTACCAGAAAGCCACGGCTAACTACGTGCCAGCAGCCGCGGTAATACGTAGGTGGCAAGCGTTATCCGGAATTATTGGGCGTAAAGGGAGCGCAGGCGGTTTATCAAGTTTATGGTTAAAGTTCGGGGCTTAACCCCGTGATGCCATAGAAACTGGTAGACTAGAGTGCAGGAGAGGTTAGTGGAATTCCATGTGTAGCGGTAAAATGCGTAGATATATGGAGGAACACCAGTGGCGAAGGCGGCTAACTGGCCTGTAACTGACGCTGAGGCTCGAAAGCGTGGGGAGCAAATAGGATTAGATACCCTAGTAGTCCACGCCGTAAACGATGGATACTAAGTGTTGGAGAAATTCAGTGCTGTAGTTAACGCAATAAGTATCCCGCCTGGGGAGTATGCGCGCAAGCGTAAAACTCAAAGGAATTGACGGGGGCCCGCACAAGCGGTGGAGTATGTGGTTTAATTCGAAGCAACGCGAAGAACCTTACCAGGTCTTGACATACCGCGCAAAAGCACAGAGATGTGTAATAGTTATGGCGGATACAGGTGGTGCATGGTTGTCGTCAGCTCGTGTCGTGAGATGTTGGGTTAAGTCCCGCAACGAGCGCAACCCTTGTCTTTAGTTACCAGCATTAAGTTGGGGACTCTAAAGAGACTGCCGGTGATAAACCGGAGGAAGGTGGGGATGACGTCAAATCATCATGCCCCTTATGATCTGGGCTACACACGTACTACAATGGCGTATACAGAGGGCAGCGAAGCAGCGATGCGGAGCGAATCTCAGAAAGTACGTCTCAGTTCGGATTGGAGTCTGCAACTCGACTCCATGAAGTCGGAATCGCTAGTAATCGCGGATCAGAATGCCGCGGTGAATACGTTCTCGGGCCTTGTACACACCGCCCGTCAAACCATGAGAGTTGGTAATACCCGAAGCCGGTGGCCTAACCTAGTTTACTAGGAGGGAGCCGTCGAAGGTAGGATCGATGATTGGGGTTAAGTCGTAACAAGGTATCCCTACCGGAAGGTGGGGATGGATCACCTCCTTTCTAAGGAGTAATTAGAAAGACGTGAAGTTGACACCTAAAGTTTCCTGTTTAGTTTTGAGAGTCCGTTGGAATCTCAAGAAAAATGATCTTTGAAAACTGAATAACAGAAAAGAAAAAGAGATAGACAAAGAAATAAATGTTATCAACATGATCTTTTCGAATAGTTGTATAAAACTAGATTTACATCAAGTTAAACAAAAACAGTAACTTAAGCAATTAAGTAAGCAATCAAAGCAAACACACAGCTTATCAAGCGATAAGCGTTAAAAAAAACCTGATTTTAAGAATTAGGGCGCGAAATTACATGTGATTAAATATGTAAGGGCGTACGGTGGATGCCTAGGCACTAAGAGCTGATGAAGGACGCGACTAACAGCGAAATGCCTCGGGGAGTGGTACGTACACAACGATCCGGGGGTATCCGAATGGGGAAACCCAATACTGGTTATGCAGTATTACACATAAATGAATACATAGTTTATGATGAGGCAACCTTGCGAACTGAAACATCTTAGTAGCAAGAGGAAAAGAAAACAAAAGTGATTCCCTGAGTAGTGGCGAGCGAAACGGGAAAAGCCCAAACCATCTTCGTGATGGGGTAGTAGGACCACAACGTGGGATATCGAAGCTAGTCGAATGGCATTGAAAGGCCAGTCAAAGAAGGTGCAAACCCTGTAGACGAAAGCGTAAGATACTCTAGTGGTATCCTGAGTACGGCGAGGCACGAGAAACCTTGTCGGAATCAACCGGGACCACCCGGTAAGGCTAAATACTCCTTAGTGACCGATAGTGAACCAGTACCGTGAGGGAAAGGTGAAAAGAACCGCGGAAGCGGAGTGAAATAGATCCTGAAACCGTATGCTTACAAGAAGTCAGAGCCCGTTAATGGGTGATGGCGTGCCTTTTGTAGAATGAACCGGCGAGTTACTCATAATGTGCGAGGTTAAGTTGAAGAGACGGAGCCGAAGCGAAAGCGAGTCTTAATAGGGCGATATAGTACATTGTGGTAGACCCGAAACTGAGTGATCTAGCCATGACCAGGTTGAAGTTTGGGTGAAACCAAATGGAGGACCGAACCGACCATCGTTGAAAAGCTGGCGGATGAGTTGTGGCTAGCGGAGAAATTCCAATCGAACTCAGATATAGCTGGTTCTCCCCGAAATAGCTTTAGGGCTAGCGTCAATGTAAGGCCACTGGAGGTAGAGCACTGAATGTATGATGGCCCCATCTCGGGGTACTGAATATAATCAAACTCCGAATGCCAGTGGATAGTAGTTGGCAGTCAGACTATGGGTGATAAGGTCCGTAGTCGAAAGGGAAACAGCCCAGACCATCAGTTAAGGTCCCAAAATTCATGCTAAGTGGAAAAGGATGTGGGGATGCACAGACAACTAGGAGGTTGGCTCAGAAGCAGCCATCCTTTAAAGAGTGCGTAACAGCTCACTAGTCGAGTGACCCTGCGCCGAAAATGTACCGGGGCTAAGTATGATACCGAAACTATGGATTTATTGTTTCAATAAATGGTAGGGGAGCGTTCTATACTGCGTTGAAGCTGTACCGTAAGGAGCAGTGGAGTGTATAGAAGTGAGAATGCCGGTGTGAGTAGCGAGATGTCAGTGAGAATCTGACACACCGATTGCCTAAGGTTTCCAGGGGAAGGCTCGTCCTCCCTGGGTAAGTCGGGACCTAAGATGAGGCTGAAAAGCGTAGTCGATGGACAACAGGTTGATATTCCTGTACCCGATACATAAGTGAAGGAATGACAGAGAAGGCTAGGTTATGCCAGCGACTGGAAGTGCTGGTTTAAGCGAAGGAGCTGTATGGTAGGCAAATCCGCCATGCAAAGCAAAGGCGTTACGAGGAGTGAACCCGTGAGGAAGTAGCGAAGTAACTGATGCCAGCTCTCAAGAAAAGTTTCTAGCGTTAATTATGTATTGGCCCGTACCAAAACCGACACAGGTAGGCAAGGAGAGAATCCTAAGGTGAGCGAGAGAACTGTTGCCAAGGAACTCGGCAAAATGACCCCGTAACTTCGGGAGAAGGGGTGCTCGTAAGAGCCGCAGTGAAGAGGCCCAAGCGACTGTTTAACTAAAACACAGCTCTCTGCAAAGTCGCAAGACGAAGTATAGGGGGTGACACCTGCCCGGTGCTGGAAGGTTAAGGGAATATGTTAGAATTCGTTCGAAGCATTGAACTGAAGCCCCAGTGAACGGCGGCCGTAACTATAACGGTCCTAAGGTAGCGAAATTCCTTGTCGGGTAAGTTCGACCCGCACGAAAGGTGTAACGATTTGGGGCGCTGTCTCGGCAGCAGACTCGGTGAAATCTTAGTACCGGTAAAGATGCCGGTTACCCGCAACTAGACGGAAAGACCCCATGGAGCTTTACTGTAGCTTGATATTGAACTTTGAGCCTACATGTACAGGATAGGTGGGAGACTATGAAGCATGTACGCTAGTATATGTGGAGTCGCCATTGGGATACCACTCTTGTATGTTTGAAGTTCTAACCGCGTACCGTGATCCGGTACCGGGAGAGTGTCAGGTGGGCAGTTTGACTGGGGCGGTCGCCTCCTAAAGAGTAACGGAGGCGCCCAAAGGTACCCTCAGATTGGTTGGAAATCAATCGACGAGCGTAAAGGCAGAAGGGTGCTTGACTGCGAGACTACAAGTCGAGCAGGGACGAAAGTCGGGCTTAGTGATCCGGCGGTTCCGAGTGGAAGGGCCGTCGCTTAACGGATAAAAGCTACCCTGGGGATAACAGGCTAATCTCGCCCAAGAGTTCACATCGACGGCGAGGTTTGGCACCTCGATGTCGGCTCATCGCATCCTGGAGCTGAATTAGGTTCCAAGGGTTGGGCTGTCCGCCCATTAAAGCGGTACGCGAGCTGGGTTCAGAACGTCGTGAGACAGTTCGGTCCCTATCTGTTGTGGGCGTAGGAAATTTGAGGAGCGCTGTCCCTAGTACGAGAGGACCGGGATGGACATACCGCTGGTGTACCAGTTGTTCTGCCAAGGGCATCGCTGGGTAGCTAAGTATGGACTGGATAAGCGCTGAAAGCATCTAAGCACGAAGCCAACTCCAAGATGAGATTTCCCATACGTAAGTAGTAAGACCCTGAGAGACGATCAGTTGATAGGTCAGAGGTGGAAGCATAGTGATATGTGGAGCTGACTGATACTAATAGGTCGAGGTTTTAATCACAAAAGATACAACGATTCGAAAAAGATCAAATTCTGTTATTCAGTTTTGAGAGTTCATCTCTCTAATGCACTACGATCTGGTGATTTTAGCGAAGTGGTCACACCTGTTCCATCTCGAACACAGAAGTTAAGCACTTTAGCGGCGACAATATCTAGCCACGCGCTAGTGAAGATAGTTCATCGCCAGGTAATTTGACACTCTATTTAGAGTGTCTTTTTTTATGTTTTCAAAGAAGCGCTTATACTGACCATCACGGTATAAAATGATGAAACACGATGTCGATCTAAAAAATCATAGAATAAAGTGGTAAGTCTAAATAGGTGCTGCATTGTGAGCTGGATCGGTATCAAGCTTATAAAACGCCAACTTTTGTGAGCGAAAAGGGAAAAAGAAACAAAAAACTATCCAAAAACCGCCTATAAAAAAGACAAAAAAACAGGTAAAACAGGCATATATGAACCATGAAAATCACGAATGAACTGAAAAGACCTAAAAAAAGAAGAAATGTCAAAATAAAGTGAAAATAGTGTTGACGGTGGCTAAAGAGGGTGGTATTATATACAAGCGCTAAGGGAAACCGAGTGCAGAAAATGGTCTTTGAAAACTAAACAGGAAACGTCAATTTCAAAAGAAATACGGATAAATTAATAAACAAAACTCGTCAGAGTTAAAAAGAGAAAGAATCAAATGGAGAGTTTGATCCTGGCTCAGGATGAACGCTGGCGGCGTGCCTAATACATGCAAGTCGAACGAAGTGAAGAGGAGCTTGCTCCTTGGAACTTAGTGGCGAACGGGTGAGTAATACATAAGCAACCTGCCTCGATGCCTGGGATAACAGAGGGAAACTTCTGCTAATACCGGATACGTTAATCTAAACATCTTAGATTAATTAAAGATGGATACATCACACGAGATGGCTTATGGCGCATTAGTTAGTTGGTAAGGTAACGGCTTACCAAGACGATGATGCGTAGCCGACCTGAGAGGGTGACCGGCCACACTGGGACTGAGACACGGCCCAGACTCCTACGGGAGGCAGCAGTAGGGAATTTTCGGCAATGGGGAAACCCTGACCGAGCAACGCCGCGTGAGTGAAGACGGCCTTCGGTTGTAAAGCTCTGTTGTAAGGGAAGAACGATAGGAAGAGGGAATGCTTCTTATATGACGGTACCTTACCAGAAAGCCACGGCTAACTACGTGCCAGCAGCCGCGGTAATACGTAGGTGGCAAGCGTTATCCGGAATTATTGGGCGTAAGGGAGCGCAGGCGGTTTATCAAGTTTATGGTTAAAGTTCGGGGCTTAACCCCGTGATGCCATAGAAACTGGTAGACTAGAGTGCAGGAGAGGTTAGTGGAATTCCATGTGTAGCGGTAAAATGCGTAGATATATGGAGGAACACCAGTGGCGAAGGCGGCTAACTGGCCTGTAACTGACGCTGAGGCTCGAAAGCGTGGGGAGCAAATAGGATTAGATACCCTAGTAGTCCACGCCGTAAACGATGGATACTAAGTGTTGGAGAAATTCAGTGCTGTAGTTAACGCAATAAGTATCCCGCCTGGGGAGTATGCGCGCAAGCGTAAAACTCAAAGGAATTGACGGGGGCCCGCACAAGCGGTGGAGTATGTGGTTTAATTCGAAGCAACGCGAAGAACCTTACCAGGTCTTGACATACCGCGCAAAGCACAGAGATGTGTAATAGTTATGGCGGATACAGGTGGTGCATGGTTGTCGTCAGCTCGTGTCGTGAGATGTTGGGTTAAGTCCGCAACGAGCGCAACCCTTGTCTTTAGTTACCAGCATTAAGTTGGGGACTCTAAAGGACTGCCGGTGATAAACCGGAGGAAGGTGGGGATGACGTCAAATCATCATGCCCCTTATGATCTGGCTACACACGTACTACAATGGCGTATACAGAGGGCAGCGAAGCAGCGATGCGGAGCGAATCTCAGAAAGTACGTCTCAGTTCGGATTGGAGTCTGCAACTCGACTCCATGAAGTCGGAATCGCTAGTAATCGCGGATCAGAATGCCGCGGTGAATACGTTTCGGGCCTTGTACACACCGCCCGTCAAACCATGAGAGTTGGTAATACCGAAGCCGGTGGCCTAACCTAGTTTACTAGGAGGGACCGTCGAAGGTAGGATCGATGATTGGGGTTAAGTCGTAACAAGGTATCCCTACCGGAAGGT